>NZ_CP089925.1:2642421-3251132 GCF_021284745.1 Lysobacter sp. KIS68-7
CACGCAGGTGCGCGCGCTCGAGGACGGCGCGCGGCATGCGGGGCGGCGTGGCTTTGAGGACGAATTCGGACACGTTCATCTCGTCCGAATCGACGCGGACGCCCATCGGAATCGGTCATGGGGGCGCACGCGGCGCCCGGCGAAGTCAGCCGTGCCGGCCCGACCAATGGATGTGCGTGATCTTCCAGCCGCTGGCCGTACGGGCCAGGACCATGGTTTCGATCACGGTTTCGGAAGGCCCGTTTGCGGTAGCGGCCATGGGGCGGAGGCGTTTTTCGCTCAGGATCCAGGCCACATCGTTGCTGCCGCGGACGTCGCGGCGCACGAGTTCGCGCTGGACGCTGCGCAGCGCGGTGGAATCGCCCCTGGCCGCACCGTCGATATAGACATCGCGCAGGCCGAGCACCTGCCCGTTCGACATCACCACCGCTTCGGGCGTCATCAATTGGCGCGCCGTATCGAACTGCCCATTCACGAGCGCGGACATGAAGCCGTCGACGACTTTCGCGGCCTCGGCCGCGGCAGGCGAAACGCTTGCGGTACTGGCGGCGGGAGAAGCGGCAGGCGGCTGCGCAAAGGCGCTACCCGCGGTCACCGTGGCGACGGCGAGGGAAAGGGAAAGCAGCAGGGAACGCACGTGGAATCCGGATTACGGGGGATGGCGCCATTGGGGACTTTTGCCGTCCGCGGCGCACCCCCCAACGCGGGGGGGAGTCGGCACTCCGGGTTCTGCGCAAAGTCGGCCGGTTGGCGCGTCAGGCCCAACGCTCATCGGCCGCCGCCGAACCGACCATTCCAGGGGAAATTTTTTCGTGAAAACCGCTCGTCGTCATGCGCGCAACAAGACCCTCAACCGCGCGCACCTCACCGCCTCCTTGCTGATGGCCATGGGCCTGGCACCCACGATCGCGATGGCGCAGGACTGCGCCACCGCCACGCCGGGCCAGACCCAGTGCGTCGGCGCGACCGCGACCGGTGCGTTCGCCACCGCCGTCGGCAACCTCGCCACCGCCAGCGGCGCGAACAGCTCCGCCTTCGGCGTCAACGCGAAGGCCACCAATGCCAACACCGTGGGCGTCGGCAACAATGCCACCGCCAGCGGCCTGAACGCGGTGGCCATCGGCAACAACGCCGCGGCCACGGGCAACAACAGCAACGCGATCGGCAACGGCGCAAAGGGCGTCGGCATCTACACCAACGCCTTCGGTTACCTCGCCAACGCGCAGGGTTCCTACAGCAATGCGATCGGTGCGTACACCAACGCCACCGGCAGCAGCAGCTCGGCGTTCGGCAATCGCGCCACCGCGAGCGGCTCGGCGTCCACGGCCCTCGGCCGTTCGTCGACCGCCTCCGGCCAGAACACCGTGGCCGTCGGCGATCGCGCCAATGCGGCCGGCGCCTACGCCACCGCCGTCGGCGCCCGCTCCTCCGCGGCCGGCATCTGGAGCACGGCGATCGGCAAGCAAGCCAATGCAAGCGGCGCGTACGGTCTCGCCGTCGGTGCCAACACGAAGGCGACCGGCATCCTCTCGACCGCCGTCGGCGCCTGGGGTGCGGAAGCCGCCGGCAAGTACTCGATCGCGTACGGCAACGACTCGCATGCCCTGCAGCAGAACTCCCTCGCCATCGGTTCGTATGCCCGATCGCTGGCGAAGTACGCCATCTCCATCGGCACGGGCGCCTACACCACGGGCGCGTACTCGATGGCGATCGGCAACGAAGCGTTCGCCAACGGTTGGGACGCGACGGCCATCGGCTACAGCGCCGCCGGCATCGGCGACGAGTCCGTTGCGATCGGCTCCTACTCGTGGGGCGCGGGCAAGAACGGCGTTGCCATCGGTCTGCTGTCCACCGCAGCCGACGATTACGCCACGGGCGTCGGCGCGTTCGCGAACGCCTACAGCTTCGCCAGCACTGCGATCGGTACGTACTCCAACGCGTTCGGCCAGTTCAGCAACGCCACGGGCGCGTACGCTTGGGCGGCCGGCGATTTCGCCAGCGCCACCGGCGCCTACGCCACGGGCCTGGGCAAGATGAGCACGGCCGACGGTGCGTATGCGCAGGCGCGCGGCGAAGCGAGCGTTGCCAACGGTGCGTACAGCATGGCAGTCGCCGATTTCAGCACGGCCGTGGGTCCGCTCGCCGTTGCCGGTGGTGTGTCGAGCGTCGCGCTCGGCGACACGTCGGCGTCCGTCGGCGACTACAGCGCCGCGCTCGGTGCGTACAGCACCGCGATGGGCAACAACAGCGTCGCGCTGGGTTCGTACTCGGTGGCCGACCAGGACAACACGATCTCCGTCGGCTCCGTCGGCAATGAACGCCAGATCGTCAACGTCGCCGCCGGTACGCAGGACACCGACGCGGTCAACGTCGGCCAGCTCAACAACGCGCTGGTCGCCGCGGGCGCCAGCAGCGCCGCGCAGCTCGACACCGTCGCGGCCGCGCTCGGCGGCGGCGCGTCGATCGACTACAACGGCCTGCTCGCGATGCCGACCTTCGGCGTGCAGGGCAGCAGCTACTACAACGTGGGCGATGCGTTCACCGCGATGGACGGCTACATCAGCGACCTCACCACGCGCGTGACCTCGCTGGAATCGACCCCGGGCCTCGGCCTGCCGGTCGGCACGGGCAGCGGCCTGGCGCTCGGTTCGGGCAGCAATGCCACCGACACCACCGACACCGCGTTCGGCGCGAATGCGAACGTCGGCGCCGACAGCGGCACGGCGATCGGCAGCGGCGCGAGCATCGCGGCGGTGGCGACGGATTCGGTCGCGGTCGGTGCGAATGCCAGCGTGACCTCGGCCTCCGGTACTGCGATCGGCCAGGGTGCGAGCGTCACGGCGAATGGTGCGGTTGCGATCGGCCAGGGCTCGGTCGCCAACCAGGCGAACACGGTCTCGGTCGGCAGCGCCGGCAACCAGCGTCGCGTCACCAACGTCGCCGCCGGTACGGCGCCGACGGATGCGGCGAACGTGGGCCAGGTCAATGCGGGCGTGGCGACGGCAAATGCGTACACCGATGCGTCGTCGGCGCAGACGTTGAACACGGCCAACGCTTACACCGACAGCCGTTTGAAGGCGTCCAACGATGCATTCACGCAGTTGGCCGATGACGTTGGCCAGCGTTTGCACCACCAGGATCAGCGCATCGATCAGGAAGGCGCGATGAACGCGGCCATGATGAACATGGCGATCAATGCGGCGAATGCGCGCAGCGATCGTGGTCGCCTGGGTGTCGGCGCTGGTTTCCAGAACGGTGAGGGTGCGTTGTCGGTCGGTTATTCGAAGCAGATCGGTGAGTCGGCTTCCTTCAGCATCGGCGGTGCGTTCAGCAGCGACGATTCGTCGGCGGGTATCGGCTTCGGTATCGATCTGTAAGTAACAGCATTGCGGCCCTATCCGGGGGGACAGTGCCGCGCAGCGACGCCGTGTCGGGGTTCCGGCACGGCGTTTCTGTTTCTGTGGTGATTGAAGAGCGAAGAGCCTCGGCTCCGGAGGGTCGGACCGCCACGCCCTCGGTTATCGCGCCTGTCGGGTGGCCTACAAGCCGCATCCCTGCCACCGGACACCCGCCCGCCTCGCCATCCGTGGCGGGGCTTCAGTCGCGACAACCGAGGGCGTGCCGGTCCTTCACCGCGATTTGCCGGGGTGCTGCGTTCGCCTGATGGTGCAGCCAAACCGGGCGAACGGGGTGACCGCTTTCGACCCAAAGCGGACGTTCGGTGTGCGACAGTGACTCTCCATCTAAGGCGGAGTCGACATGGACCACAAGCGGCATTGCGTTGCCTGACGCCAAACCCGGTTGGTCTTTGGAGGGCCATCTGCGCTTGGTCAACGGCAAATGGGCACGCTTCCGGGTTGACGCTGAAGGCCCCGTCCACACCAACAAGTTTGGCGAACTAAAGCGATGGCGCGAGATATTCGGTGGATATGACTGCGAGGAGAGTGCACGGCGCTACATGCAGGAGCACTACGGCCAAGACCCGTTCAAGGGAAGCCCTGAGACGTATTGAAAAACCCCGATTGCGAGGTCAGTCCATCCCCACCGAAATTTGCCGCTGCTTGATTAAACGCGACACGTTCGAGCACTGGGCCACTGTTGCGTCCACTTTTGGCCGATAGCGGACACGCGGCGGCCGGCACCGCACGTCACGCGTGCGTCAGCCCCTCCGGTTCCGGCAACGCCTCGGAGGACGGGTCGAAGTCGATGATGGCCTGCAACTGCTCGCTCTTCGGGCAGAAGTGCGGATACACCTTCAGCACCCGCCAGTTCCCGGCATCCCATGCGTAGGTGTACAGAGGGCACTGGGTGCCGCCGTACAAGTCGCAGGACACCAGCCAATCCCCCTGGTCCTCGGGTCCGAATGGATCGGCCGGCATGGCCCGGCCCACGATCGTCCCCGTGCTTCCTACGAGGTCCTGGAACACTTGATTGCGTACGAACAGGATTCGTACGCGGCAGCCTACGTAAAGCACTCCGCCCCCTCAAAAAACGCGTCTGTCCCCGCGTGCCTTATGGCCCATTCCGCGATTGTCTTCAATGACGTGCCGCACAGAAAGCGGTCCTGATTGGGCTTGCGGAATTGAGTGACCGCTTTCGACCCAATGGTAACTGCGCTGCAACTGCCCAGCTTGAGGAAAGCAACCGCGCGGTACGACGGTGTGTGCCAAATCGAAAAATTACTGGCCGGTGGGGCAGCGATTTTTCGGATTCGGCCATGCCCGGCGCGAGCTAACGTGGCTCACCCTCGCGCGGAGCCCCTCCATGGCTGCCAAGAAGTCCCCTCCGAACATCCTGTTCATCATGGCCGATGACATCGGCTGGTTTAACCCGAGCTGCTACCACGGCGGCGTCATGGCGTACGAAACGCCCAACATCGACCGCATCGCGAAGGAAGGCGCGCGGTTTACCGACTTCTATGGACAACAAAGCTGCACCGCCGGCCGCGCAGCTTTTATTACCGGGCAATCACCCATCCGCACAGGCCTGACCAAAGTCGGCATGCCTGGCGCGACGCTCGGCCTGAGCTTCGAGGATCCGACCATCGGCCAGTTCCTGAAGGGCTTCGGTTACGCGACCGGCCAGTTCGGCAAGAACCACCTCGGCGACCGCAACGAGCACTTGCCCACGGTGCACGGGTTCGACGAGTTCTTCGGCAACCTCTACCACCTTAACGCGGAGGAGGAGCCCTACTACGAGAACTACCCGAAGGATCCGGCGTTCCGTGAGAAGTTCGGTCCGCGCGGTGTGCTCAAGTGCAAGGCGAGCGACAAGGACGACGCGACCGAAGACAAGCACTTTGGCAAGGTCGGCAAGCAGACAATCGAAAACACCGGCCCCTTGCCGAAGGAGCGTATGGAAACGGTGGACGAAGAGTTCCTCGCCGGCGCGCTCGATTTCATCGATCGGAAACACAAGGAAGGCGTGCCGTGGTTCTGCTACTTCAACTCCACGCGCATGCACATCTTCACGCACCTCAAGCCGGCGTCGAAGGGCAAGACGGGCTTGGGCCTGTATCCCGACGGCATGGTCGAGCTCGACGGCTACGTGGGCCAGTTGCTGAAGAAACTCGACGATCTCGGCGTCGCCGATAACACCATCGTCGTGTTCACCACCGATAACGGCGCGGAAGTCATGACCTGGCCCGACGGCGGCTGCACGCCGTTCCGTGGCGAAAAGGACACGAACTGGGAAGGTGGCTGGCGCATTCCATGCGTCATGCGATGGCCCGGCGTGATCCAGCCCGGTCGCCTGATCAACGAGATCTGCTCGCTGCAGGATTTCATTCCAACGTTCGCCGCGGCCAACGGCGAAGCGGATCTCGTCGAAAAAGTGAAGAAGGGCTACAAAATCGGCGACAAGACCTACAAGGTGCACCTCGACGGCTACAACCTCATCCCGTTCCTGTCCGGGAAGGAGAAGGAGAGCCCCCGCAAGGGCTTCATTTACTGGAGCGACGACGGCGACTGCATGGCGATACGGCTCGGGCGCTTCAAAGTGGTGTTCTCGGAACAACGCTCCACAGGCCTAGACGTGTGGCGCGAACCGCTCTCGCAGATGCGCGTTCCCAAGTTCTTCGATCTGCGCGCCGATCCTTTCGAGCGCGGTGAGGAGAGCTTCAGCTACGACCAATGGTTCGTCGAGAACAACTGGCTGCTGTACTCGGCGCCACCGGTCCTGATGGAGTGGCTATCCAGCTTCAAGGAATTCCCGCCCCGCGCGAAGTCGGCGAGCTTCACCATCGATCAGGCGGTGGAGGCGCTAATGCCGAAATCCTGAGATCGGCCACTTAAGAAGACTTGCGAGTATCTCGAAAGGCGAGTGTCCGCTTTTGGCCAGAATCGGACAGGCACCCCATACAAATTGCTGAGCCGATGGTTTCCTAAAGGATTCAGGCCTGCCGTCACCGCGAAAGGGGAGAAGGTTGAACCCCCCGCAGGTTAGTGCTGCAATTGGCTTCTGCCTTATGCGGTCGGATTCCGTCGTGTCGCGCAAACGCTTCTCCATCGACATCCAGCCCATCGACCCGCAGGAACTCGACCTGCTGGAATGCCTCGTGCGCATCGATCAGGGGGCGACTTTGGACATGCGGGCGGAATCCCTGCTTGAGCGTCTCGTCGATGCAGGGATGGTGGACCGTTCGGAGGACGGCGTTCTTGCGCTCACCCGCGCCGGTGTCGACAGGTGCCGCTCGATCCATATGCGCGTAGCGTCGGACGCCGAAGCCACCAAAGTGCTTGAGGATCGCGGGATCGCGCTGGCTGCGCTTCGCGCAGCGGCACGAGAAACTTAGGGCACCCACCAGGTCGAACCAAGTGTCCGTTTTGGGTCGAAAGCGGTCACTCAAGCGCGCGCGGAACCCGCCGAAGTCGGTCGAGTGTCTGCTTTCTCGGGCAATAGCGGCCTTTTGCGACCAAGCAACCTAACAGTCATGAAGCAGCAAAAAGCCCGCGATGCGGGCTTTTGCGTGTTAGCGGTCGGTTGCGCGCGGCGTCTTACGCGCTGCCCGACGCAGCCTCTTCCATCTTCGCAAGTACCTGGTCGAGGTTGAAGCTGGCCGCCTTCTGCCGTGGGGGGAAGTCCTTGAACGTCGCGATGAACTCTCCCACCATCGCCTGCGCAGGCACGAGCATGTAGGCGCGACGGAAGAACCAATCCCAGTACGTGTTCGAGGTGATCTCCGCGCGTTCGTAGGGGTCCGTCCGCAAGTTGAATGTGTAGGGCAAGCGCAACGGGACGAATGGCGTCTGCCAGACCCTGAGGGTGCCCGGAGTCGTCTGCTCCAGGAACAGCATCTTCCAGTTGTCGTAACGGATCGCCGCAACGTCGCCTTCGTCGGTGAAATAAATGAACCCCTTGCGCGGGCTCGTCTTTTCCTTGCCTGTCAGATAGGGCAGCAGGTTGAAGCCGTCGAGGTGGACCTTGAAGGTCTTGTTTCCCACCTTGTGGCCCTTCACCAGCTTTTCCTTGATGTCCGGTTCGCCGGCAATCGCGCAGATCGTCGGGAACCAGTCGAGATGGCTGACGATTTCGTTCGACTCCGATCCGGCCGGAATCTTGCCGGGATAGCGGACCAGGCACGGAATGCGGTACGCGCCCTCCCAGCTCGAGTTCTTCTCATTGCGGAACGGCGTGTAGCCGCCATCCGGCCAGGTGTTCATGTGTGGCCCGTTGTCGGTGCTGTACTGCACGAACGTGTCGTCCGCGATCCCGAGCTCGTCCAACAAGTCGAGCATCTTGCCGATGCAGTCGTCGTGGTAAAGCATCGTGTCGTGGTACTCCGACTGCCAGCGACCCGCCTTGCCTTTCCAATCCGGATGCACATGCGTGAATGCATGCATGTGCGTCGTGTTGAACCATACGAAGAACGGCTCGCCGGCCTCGTGCGCGGCCTTGATGAACTTCATGGCCGCTTCCATGAACTCCGTATCGCAGGTTTCCATCCGCTTCTTGGTCAGCGGGCCGGTGTTTTCGATCTTCTGCCCGCCCTTGCCGTCGGCCCAGCAATGCAGCACGCCACGGGGGCCGTACTTCTTCTTGAAGTCCGGGAAGTCCTTTTCGTTCGGGTAGTCCTCGTGCTCCGGCTCTTCTTCGGCGTTGAGGTGATAGAGGTTGCCGAAGAACTCGTCGAACCCGTGCATGGTCGGCAAGTGTTCGTCGCGGTCGCCCAAATGATTTTTGCCGAATTGACCGGTCCGGTAGCCCAGCCCCTTGAGCGCCTCGGCGACGGTGATGTCTTCAGGTTGCAGCCCGAGTCCCGCGCCGGGGAGACCCACCTTGGTCATGCCCGTACGCAGGCCGCACTGGCCCGTAAGGAAGGATGCGCGCCCGGCGGTGCAGCTCTGCTCCGCGTATGCGTCGGTGAAGAGCATCCCTTCCTTCGCGATGCGGTCGATGTTGGGTGTGCGATACCCCATCATGCCCCGGGTGAAGCAACTCAAGTTCGCCTGGCCGATGTCGTCGCCCCACATCACCAGGATGTTCGGCTTCTTTGTCTTGGTTGCCACGGTGTCACCTCATCCTGAGTGTTGCTGAACCCTCAGAATCGGATCTGCGCCACCCGCCGCTCAAGCGTGGAAATTCGGTCCCGGAGTAGGTACTTCTACTGCTCGCGGCTGCCGTTTCAACTCAGCAAGTCCCAAGGCTTGGCTTCCGTCCAGCGGGATTTCAAACAAGTTGAGCGAATGTCTGCTTTGGGTCGAAAGCGGTCACCCAATCTGGGGCCCAAGCTCATCAATCGGGTCTCCCGGGCCTGCAAATGGCTCGCGACGCACTCGAACGCGTCGCGGACGTCTCCGAGTGGGTCCGGAACCCAATCGAACGCGTCGCCGACGTCTCCGAGTGCGTCCGGAACCCAATCGAACGGGTCGCCGACGCAATCGAGTGCGTCCGGAACCCAATCGAACGCTTCGCCAACCCACTTGAGTGCGTCCGGAACCCAATCGAACGCTTCGCCAACGCACTTGAGTGCGTCCGGAACCCAATCGAACGCGTCGCCGACGTCTCCGAGTGCGTCCGAAACGCACTCGAACGCGCTCGCGACCCGTTTTTGGCGCACTCGCCGGAGCTGCGGACATTGCCAGTCCGCTTCAGGACGTATCCGCCTGACGTCGTGCGCTCCCGTCCAGTAGGGATGCGCGAACGCAACGCAGAACTCCGGAGCCACACCGACTAACGCAGCGCACGCCCCGATCGCGGTGAAGGACCGACACGCCCTCGGTTGTCGCGACTGCAGGGCGGCCATGGATGGCCACCCGGGCGGAGCTCCGTTTGCATGGATGCGGCTTGTAGGCGCTCCGACGGGCGCGATAACCGAGGGCGTGGCGGTCCGCCCCTCCGGAGCCGAGGCTCTTGGCGGTCAGGCCGCCGAAGCTTCGGCGAGCAAGACACCTTCGTACTCGGCGACCAGATCCGCCAGCAACGCCTCCACCGGCGCCATCCCGGCCGCATAGCGCTTCCACCCACCCACGTTGCGCGTATGGATCGGCTGCCGCAGCTGCAGCGTGCTGGCCGTCGTCGTCACCGACTTGTTCGCCAGGATGTCCGTGACACCCTCGACCTCAGGCAACCCCAGATAGGCCTGCACGCGACGCGCCTCCACATCCGCCTGCGACACCAGGTCCTCGTAACGCACATCGAGGATGCGCCCCGGCGCGATCGCATGCCAATGCCGCATCAAGCGCGCGTAATTACGGTAATGCACCGCCAACTCATCCAGCGCATAGCTGTACGGATAGTACTTGTGCGCGAACAGCTCCTTCAGGTTCGAGAAGCAACTGTCCATCGGATGCCGGCGCAGGTGGATGATCTTCGCGTGCGGCAGCGCCTTGAGGATCGCACCGCACCACTGGAAATTCATCGGATGCTTGTCGACGAAGAACGCCGCACCCTCGGCGCGCCACGCGGACTTCGCCAGGTAGCGACGACCGAGCAGCGCCGGATCCAGGCGCGCCACGTATTCGCCGATCCACGGCTCCAGCGTCAGCGACAGCCGATGGTTGTTCACCCACTGCATCTGCTGGCGGAAATCGTTGAGCTCGCCGCAGGTCCTGATCTGCGGATGGTTGCCGAGGATGCGCTCCAGCAGCGTGGTGCCGGTGCGCGGCATGCCGACGACGAAGATCGGCGTCGCGCCCCCCAGCACTTCCCCGCAGCCATCGAGGAAGCCCGCCGGCGTCGACGCGATCAGCGCGTCATAGGCGGCCGTTTCCTGCGCGACATCGTGGTGCGTGACGCTGCGCCGCGCACGGGCACCGTCCATCAGCGCTTCCCACGCCGCTTCGGTGTCGCCGAGCGTGTCGAGTTCCTTGAACAACGCGAAGTGCAGGAACGTCGTGTCGTCGTGGCCAAGCTCGGGGTGCGCGAGCGCTGCACGCATGCGCGCGACGCGCTCCCGCCCGCCTTCTTTCCTGCCGAACTGCGCACAGGACCAATGGGCGTGGCCGAAGTTCGGGGCCTTGGCGACGCTTTCCTCGCAAGCCGCCACCGCCGCATCGATCGGGCCGGTGAAGCTCCGCACGATGCCCAGGACGTGTGCGGTGAACGCATCGTCGGCACCGTTGGCGCGCGCCAGTTCGACGCAGCGCAGGGCGCTCGGCTGGTCCTCCAGATTGCTGTACAGGCGCGCGAGTTCGAGCAGCACACCGGCGTTCGCCGGGTGTTCGTGGTCGATGAGACCGAGCGTGGCGTGCGCGAGATGGTGCTCACCCACTTCCAGCAGGCCCTGGACGATCTCGAGGATGTCCCCCGCCGACGCGTTGTCGGCGCGCTGGCTGGCCGAGAACGCATTGAGCGTGGCCTCGCGGGTCAGTCCCGCCAGATGGCAGGTCCTGGACAACATCGCGTAGGCCAGCGGCGCGTGCGGGGCGGCCTGGATCAGCTGCACGCACAAGGCCTCGGCCTCGGGGTAGCGCTGCTCGCGGAAGTGTTCGACGGCCTGCTGCCACACGGCCTGGAGATCGGGTTGCTGTTGCATGACGGACTACCGGGGGTAGTCCGCAGTTCACCACCCCACCCTGCCCCACGCACCCCCCGACGTGGGGGGTACCGGCCGCCGGTCGACTAGCCCGAGTCTTGCCCGGTCGCGTCCTTCGCGTCGTCCGAAATCTTTACCTAGGGGAAACCATGTCGCCGCTTGCCAAGGCCCTGTCCGTGGCCATTTTCATGTCTGCCGCCGGCCACGCCGCCGCGGCCGACACCGCTACTCCCGCCACCCGCGCCCTTGGCGTGATCCGTTCGAATCCGGCGGCCACGCGCCTGTCGGCTTATGACAATTTCCAGGTGCGCGGCGTCATCGTCGATCGCGACGGCACCGAGCACGTGCGCATGGACCGCACCTACCAGGGCCTGCCGGTCGTCGGCGGCGACCTGGTGGTGCATTCGAAGGCCGGTGTGCTCAAGCGCACCAGCGTGACGCAGGCCGCGCCGCTCAACCTGTCGGTTACGCCGACCATCACGGCGCAGTCCGCCATCACCGCCGCCGGCGTGCAGTTCGGCACCAAGTTCGACACGGTGCCGAAGTCCGGCCTGGTCGTCTACGCGCGCACCGCCAAGCCGAAGCTCGCCTATGAAGTGCTGTACACCGGCACGAAGGCCGACGGCACGCCCACGCGCATGCACTACTACGTCGACGCCGCCAACGGCGCGATCCTCGAGAAGTTCGACGACATCGAAACCGGCACGCTGCCGGGCACCGGTGCGCAGACGGGCACGCCGCCGACCACGCCGGTCACCACGCCGGCCATCGGCCCGGGCAACTCGCTGTTCGCGGGCAACGTCACGCTGAACACGCAGTTCAATGCCACGCGCCACATCTACGAGCTGACGGATACCACGCGCGGCAACACGCACATCAACGATATCGGCAACGGCTACCGCGGCGCGGGCACGCTGATCGTCGACGCCGACAACAAGTGGGGCAACGGCGCGACCAACGACCGCGTGAGCGCGGCCGTCGATGCCGCCTACGGCTTCGCGAAGACCTGGGACTTCTACAAGACCGCCTTCGGCCGCAACGGCATCCGCAACGACGGCGTGGGCGCGTACGGCGCCGTCCACTACTCGGTCAACTACGTCAATGCGTTCTGGAACAATGGCTGCTTCTGCATGTCCTTCGGCGACGGCAACGGCACCACGGTGCGCCCGCTCGTGTCGATCGACATCATCGGCCACGAAGTCAGCCACGGCGTGACCGCAGCCACCGCCAACCTCGTCTACAGCGGCGAATCCGGCGGCCTGAACGAAGCCACGTCCGACATCATGGGCACGATGGTCGAGTTCTTCGCCAACAACCCGAACCAGCCGCCGAACTACCTGATCGGCGACGAGATCTTCATCACCCCGGCCTGGAACAACTACATCCGCGCGATGTTCAAGCCGCGCCTCGGCCCCGACAAGACCTCGCCGGACTGCCTCCCGAGCGCGACCACGCCGTCGAACGGGATCACGTACCAGAACTTCACGATGATGGATCCGCACTACAACTCGGGCGTGGCGAACCACTTCTTCTACCTGCTCGCCGAAGGCGCCGTGGTGCCGGCCGGTTACGAAGCCGGCACGCCGGCCAACCTGGGCCCGAGCAACCTGGTGTGCAACGGCAACGTCGGCCTGGTCGGCATCGGCCGCGACAAGGCCATGCAGATCTGGTACCGCGCGCTGACGACGTACTTCACCTCGAGCACCAACTACGCCGCCGCGCGCGTGGCCACCGTGAACGCGGCCGGCGATCTGTTCGGTGCGGGTTCGGCGGAACAGAACGCTGTCACCGCGGCGTGGGACGCCGTGTCGATGTCGCCCTGATAACAACAACAAGCCCCAAGGCATCGCCCACGTGCGGGGAGGCACGTGGTCGATGGTGGATCGTCGACCGGTGACGACGCCTGGCCCGCCTCTACCTGAAGGGAGGCGGGCCAGCTTTTTATCGGAACACCGCGCTCGGGTAACCTGCGCCCCGGGGGCCGCGTGACGCGGCCAGGGGGAGAGACGGGAATGCTGGGATTGCTCGCGGTGCTGTTGGTCTTCGCGCTGGTCGCGGTCGTGCCCGTCATGATCGGTGCGCGCATGGTCGGTGCGAACAACACCGGCTTCGGGTCGGCGCTGTTCGGCGTGATCATGCTGGCCTGTCTGTCGGGCGCGGTGAAGCTGTTCGGATTCAGTGACGTGCTCGCCTTCGTGGTGGGCGCCGGCGTCGGCGGGCTGTTGTTGTCGGCCATCCTGGGCACGACGTTCTGGCGCGCGTTGGGTGTGTCGGTGATCGCGACGGCGATCCAGGTCGGCGCGATCGTGCTGTTTGCGGGGGCGCTTCTCGCCAGCAGAGCCTGAGGGCGGCCGCTGGGCAGGCCGAATCGACCGGCGTCCGGTAATCTGTACGGATGCTCAAGATCGACACCCACGCCCATTTCTGTTTCCACGTGCGTCTGCAGGTGTCCTGAGCCTTCGCGCAACCCTATTTTTACAGCGTTTTTCGACGCTACACGTGTCCCACCGCTCCATTGCATCAACCCGCAAATAGGGGTGACAATCGGGGTGAAACAGGGGACACACCATGCCGCTTTCCGACACTGCGATTCAAGCGTTGAAGTGCCGCGCGGGGGCGCGTTTCACGAAGTACCACGATCGAGACGGCTTGTTCGTCTATGTGTTCCCGTCGGGTACGAAGTCGTTCGTCCTTCGCTACCGAATCCACGGCGCCGAACGCTCGTTCTCCCTGGGCCGATACCCGACGGTGACGCTTAAGAGGGCCCGTGAACGCGCCACCGCGATCCGTGGGCAAATCGCAGACGGTGTCGACCCGGTGCAGGACAAGCGTCGCCGGATGGCCGCTGCGGCAGCGCACGACGCGGCGCGCTTCACTGCACTCGCCGACGACTGGCGCAAGCGCCAAACGTGGACGTCCGCAGTGCGGGCGCAATACGACCGCCTCTTCGAGCGAGACATCCTCCCCGCTCTCGGTCGCCTGCCGGTGGCTGACGTCGCAATCGACGACGTGCAATGCCTCGTCGATAGCGTCGCTGAACGGGGCAAGGTCGTCGCAGGCCACGTGCTGCTGTTGGTCCGCGGGGTTCTCAAGCACGCCGTCGCAAAGAAGCTGGCCCCCTACAACGTAGCCAGAGAGGTCCAAGCGCCGAAGCGCGAGCGCGGGGCGAAGAAGTCGTACCGACATCTTGAAGCAACGGCCGACGTTCGCATGCTCATCGAGCGCATCGAGGGCTACAACGGAAACCTGGAAACGAAGATCGCGTTGATGCTGCTCGTGCTGACCTTCGTACGGCCGAGCGAGTTGCGCGAAGCCACATGGCCGGAATTCGACCTGGATGCAATCGACGCCGATGGACAGGCCGCGCCGTCCTGGAGCATCCCCGGCGAACGAATGAAGCGCGGCCGACCCCATGTCGTGCCGTTGAGTACGCAGGCCGTTCTGTTGCTTCGCAACTTGAAGGAATTGACGGGCCATGCCCGCCACTTGTTCCCGAACGCCCGTGACTCTGACAAGCCGATGGCGCGGAATACGTTCATCCGCGCGCTGCGGGACTACATGCGCATCCCGACGACCGCTCACGGCGTTCGTCATTTGGCGAGTACGACGCTCAATTCGCAGGGTTGGAACCGGGACTGGATCGAGCTTCAGCTCGCGCATTGGAACGAAGGCGTGCGCGGGGCCTACAACAAGGCGCAATGGCTTCCCGATCGACGCCGCATGATGCAGGCATACGCCGACTGGCTCGACCGGGTTCGCACCATCGAGCCGAACGTTATCCCGCTTCGACGAGCGAGCTGACGTTACACCCGACATTCTTGCGCATTTTTTTTGGCGCTCCCTACAGCGTGTCGGGTGTCGCGAGGACGTGTTTCGCGTAACTCCTTGATTCTGTTCGCCGACATTCTGTCGGGTTCCCGATTCGAGATGCGTGTGTTCTGTTTCGCACGTCGAAACACACACAGGTACGTCATGCAATCGCTTCCCGAATACGGCTTCGTCCGCCTCTCCCAGATCATCGGCCGCTGCGAGGTCACGCAGGAGAAGGCCGATGCAAATCGCGCTTCCGGCAAGGGCCGCCAACGCGCATGCAGCGGCATCGCGCCCATCATCCCGCTCTCGGCGACAGCGTGGTGGCGCGGCGTGAAGAGCGGTCGCTTCCCGAAGCCGATCAAACAGGGGAAGTCGACGCTCTGGAACGTCGCGGAGATCCGAGACCTTGTCGAACGCCTCGCCTCCAACGACGCTGAGGCGCACCGCTAATGTCGGCCGAGAGTTCGAACCCCCTGCCGGATGCCCCGGCCGCAGCGAAGATGGCGCTTCTTGGGACGCCGATGGATGTGGCGCTCTACTACGCGAGCCTCGGATTCCGCGTACACCCGCTGCGTGTCACCGGCGACGAAAAGAACATGCGCGCGCCCCGACTGCCGGAGTGGCAGAAGCATGCAACGACTGATGTGCAACAGGTGGCTTCGTGGTGGACCGAAACGCCGGGCGCAGGTATCGGCATTGCCACTGGTTGCGTGCACGGTCTCGTCGTCCTCGACGTCGACATGAAGAACGGGAAGGACGGAGAAGCTGCCCTCTTCGACCTGGTCGCGCAGCACGACCACCTGCCTAACACGCTGACGGTCTGCACGCCTTCCGGTGGCCGCCACCTGTACTTCGTCGGCGGAATGGGCTTGCCCAACAGTGCGAGCAGCGTCGGCGTCGGCTTGGACGTTCGCGGCGACAACGGCTACGTGATCGCCCCCTCGCCCGCCGTCATCGGTCGCGACTACGCCTGGTCGAATTACCATACGCTTGCGACGGCCCCCGAGTGGCTGATCGAAATCGCGCGCCGTCCGAAGTCGAAACGTGATCAAGCCCGCACCCCGAGCGAGGGCATCCTGCCCTTGGGCAGCCGCAACGACGCACTCTTTCGCGAGGGTTCGCGCCTTCGCCGCGTCGGCGCTGGCGTCCACGAAATTGAGATGCATCTCAAGTCGGTGCCCGTCGAGGGGGAGATGGATGACGGCGAGATCGAGCGGATCGCGTCGAACGCCGCCCGTTATGCGCCGGTCTCGTGGGCCGGAGCAAACGACCCGTGCACGGACCTCGCGAATGCGTATCGTCTGACCAACCTCTACGGCGATCGCCTCTTGTACGTCGAGGGTATTGGTTGGCACGTGTGGAAGGAGGGGCGCGGACCCTGGCGGCACGATGATCTCGGGGCACGCAACATCGCCCATGGGCTCGGCGCAGTCATCGCGAGCGAAGCCGCGGACATGGCGCATTGGGTGGCAAGCGCGTCGGACGATGTCACGCGCGGCGCTCGCCAGCGACAGATGGACAACCTCTTCCGCTGGGCATCCCGAACTGAATCCGCGCAGGGCATCGAGAACGCCATGAAGATGGCGCAGGCGAAACTTGCGTGCAAAGCGGAGGAACTGGACGCCAATGCGATGCTGCTCGGCTTGCCGTCCGGAGTGCTGGAACTCGACACGATGGTGCATCGCGAACATCGCCAAGCCGACCGGCTCACGCGCGTAACGGGCACCGATTACGATCCCGGGGCCCTCGCGCCGACCTGGCGTCAGTTCATCGCCGAGACCATGTGCGGCAACGACGCGCTTGCGGACTACCTGCAACGACTCTTCGGCTACGCGCTGTCGGGTCGCCAAGGCGAGCACCTGCTGCCGATCCTGCACGGCAACGGTGCAAACGGAAAGAGCACCCTCCTCGGGGCACTGCAACTGATGATGGGCGAATACGCGAGCACCGCCGCGCCCGGCCTGTTGATCGCGAAGAACGGCAACGAACATCCGACCGGCCTGGCCGACCTGCAAGGCCGACGCTTGATCGTGGTGAGCGAAACGGGCGAAGGCGGTCGCCTGAACGAAGAGCAGGTCAAAGCATTGACCGGCGGCGACCGCATCGCAGCCCGCCGAATGCGCCAGGACTTCTATCACTTCGACCCGACGCACCTGTTCGTGATGCAGACCAACTACAAGCCCCACGTCGCAGGCACGGACAACGGCATCTGGCGCCGCCTCCGGCTGATTCCGTTCGACGCGCAGATCCCGCCGGAACGCCGCGATGCCGCTCTGCCGGAAAAGCTAAAGGCGGAACTGCCCGGCATCCTCGCGTGGGCGGTCGAGGGGTGGCGAAAGTATCGCGACGGCGGCTTCGAAACCCCGGAAGTCGTAACCGCCGCAACGAACGAGTACCGCAGTTCGTCCGACCAAATCGGCGCTTTCATCGACGAATGCTGCGAAACTGCCGACTGGCTGACCGCCACGTCGCACGACCTCTATCGCGCCTACAGCGAGTGGTGCTCGGACGTCGGAGAGTACGCGCGCTCGAACCGCGAATTCGGCGTGCGTCTGGGCGAGCGGGGATTCAAGCAATCGAAGGGCACTGGCGGCGTGCGCCGTTGGCGCGGGCTATCCGTCGGTGCAGCGAATGGGGTGAACGGGACAAAGTCGGCAAGCTCCCGTTACTACCCTGCCCGGCTGTAGTCGGCGGTGTTGGCACGAACCGCCGCGCCGGCTACGGGCGGTGGGATGCACACGCCCCCGATGTCCGTATTAGATTGTCGGCGGACATCGGGGGAACGACATGGATCAAGACTGGTTCGAAATGCGGGCGGAGCGTCGGCGCCCCCACTCCGGCCAAACGTGGATTCCGTTACGTGCGTTGCTCAGCCGCGCGCAGGGCGACGTGGGCCAGCTTGGATACCTCGAAGACTTCAGCGGGGCACTGTCGATCGCCGTGCCCTCGAACTTTCGAGCCGCCGCAGAAGAGTTGGAATGGGGCGATTCGGGCCTCGCCAATTCGCACGGCGCGTACGCTTCCCCCGACGGCAGCTACAAGACCGTGGACACCTTTCAATTCGACGACGGCGTCGATGCAGGCGTCCACCTTGTGCTCGCCCAGCGCAACCCGATTGGCGACGACGTCTGGCATCTGAACCAAGACCTCGTGCTGGCGCTCGGGCTGATCGAAGATGGCGACGCTTGGGTGCAGCCGGACGAGAACTTTGCGGTGGTCGCCAAGCGGGTTCGACGCGCCGACGCAAGTGTCGCCGCGATACTCATTCGAACTGACTTCTTGTGCGATTACCTGTGCGCTCGTGGTCTCGCATTGCGTCTATTGACGTATCGCGATCGTGTGTCGATCGAGGCCAGCGCCGGCCACATTACATGGCCGGGGGGGCAACAAAACGACGCGCTCGCAGATGGGCGATTCACAGGCCGCGTGGACCGCATTCATCCTGGAGGCGACCGAGAGGGCGCCACTGTGGCTGTCTTCCATTCATGGCGCACCGACGTCGACGTTGAGGCCGATGTCCCAATTATGGGACCGGAGACAGATGACGGCACGGATCACACGCACCGGCGTTTTACGCGAGCAGGCCCCGTTCTACACCGGATTTCGGGTGAGGTGTGGCGTTGTGAGTGGATCGAGCCGGCGGCCCGGAGCCCGTGCGTGCGCGGCGATCACGTGCCTTCGTCGACCTCGTTTATTGTGAACGCGGCCGGAGACCGTCGAGGCGCCGACGAACTCAATGACGAAGACATCGGCCTATGGCTCTGGTTCGACGCTGCCATCGTGCGAGACCTGCTCGCTCTACGCGCGGGTCGACTGGAGTGGTACACGCATGACACGGGCGGCCTCGAAGGCGAGCCCGGTTACACGATCCATTTCGGCATCAACGAGGCTGGCCTCATCAACGTGTACGCGCGCGACGTCGCGCGTCTGTCCGAGTGGCATCGCAGGTTTTGGGCAGGTCGAAATCTTTACCCCGACGGCCGCCTCAGCGCGGAGCTGGCGATGTCGCATATCGAGGCGCGAGTCGCCGACACCACTGCTCCCGAGCAACGCATCGCGGATTTGCTGACCGGCATTGACGCCGCCGCTCGCGAGTCGTGGGGGTTCCCGATTTTTCGGCAGCACGGGATCGAAAATCAGCTGCTCGCCTCGCTCCATCGTTTCCGTGGGGTAGACCGGAGCTCGCTGCTCGAACTGGCCAAGGACGTTGCGCGCCTTACGGCCGATCGCATCGACGCTGAATCACTGCAACGATTCGCGCCTCCCACCGCCCAACTCAAGGGGACTGGCTCGCTCAAGTCGCTGGAACGCGCGCTCGCCGTTCACGAAGGTGCGGCACGCGCCCGATCCATGATGGGGCCGCTGGCCGGCATCTACGATCTTCGTGTGGGTGCGGCGCACTTGCCGGGTTCCGAAATCGAAGCGGCATTCGCTCTGGCAGGAATCGACCCCAACGCTTCAAGTTACAACCAATCGCTGCAGCTTTTGACCGCCCTGGCGCAGAGCTTGGAGTCCATTGAGGCCTCTATTCGAGCCAGTGGCCGAACGTAGGTTAGCGACACGCCCCCCGAGTGACCGCTTTCGACCCAAAGCGGACATTCGACCGGAAGCAGGCGTGTGTTCTGCCTTGGAACAGCCGGTGGGCTGCTAAGGCCGACCCATAGTCCAACTGTCTACATCGACAATCGCATCGACAAAATCCTGCGGCGCTTCTTGCGGCAAGTTGTGCCCGATGCCGCCCGTGATCAGGCGGTGTTCGTACTTGCCGGTGAATCGTTTGGCGTAGCTCTCGGGCTTCGGATGCGGCGCGCCATTCGCGTCGCCTTCGAGCGTGATCGTGGGAACGGTGATAGCCGGTCCCTCGGCCAACGTCTTTTCCGCGGCGTCGTACTTCGCCTCGCCTTCGGCCAGGCCGAGCCGCCAGCGATAGTTGTGCACCACGACGGCGACGTGATCCGGGTTCTCGAAGGCCGCCGCGCTGCGATCGAACGTCGCGTCGTCGAACGCCCACTTCGGCGAGGCCAGCTTCCAGATCAGCTTCGCGAAATCGTGGGTGTACTTGGCGTAGCCGGCGCGGCCCCGGTCGGTCGCGAAGTAGAACTGGTACCACCACTGCAGCTCCGCTTCGGGCGGAAGAGGCGTTTGCGCCGCCTGCTGGCTGCCGATCAGATAGCCGCTGACGGACACAAGCCCCTTCACGCGCTCCGGATGCAGCGCCGCCACAATGCCGGCCGTACGCGCGCCCCAATCGAAGCCGCCGAAGATCGCCTGCCGGATGCCGAGCGCGTCCATGAAGGCCACTGCATCCTCCGCCAACGCGGCAGGTTGCCCGTTGCGCGGCGTGGCCGGCGAGAGGAAGCGCGTGGCGCCGTACCCGCGCAGGTACGGAACCAGCACCCGGTACCCTCGAGTGGCCAGCGGCGGCGCCACATCGACATAGCTATGGATGTCGTAAGGCCATCCATGCAGCAGCACGACCACAGGGCCGTCGGCAGGTCCTGCCTCGGCGTACGCGACCTCGAGCACGCCCGCCTTCACCTGCTTGAGCGGGGCCAACGACCCGGATGAGGTTGCCGCCGCCGGCGCCTTCGCCTGCGCGCGGGGAGCGGCCACGGCGGTTCCGAACACCGGCAATGCCATGCTCATCGCCACGCCAGCGAGCAGGCGGCGACGGTGCTCATCCACGCGCTTCGTTTGCGCTTTCATGTCGTGCTCCTCTTCGACGCGGTGTCATCGACGGCGCATTCAACGCCTGTCGTCGTCGAGACGCCGCGATAGGTGCCGAATGAGGGCCAGGAACACCGCCGCGGTCACCATGTACGCACCGGCAACCGCGTGCCGCCCGCGATCGACTGCTGGATCATGGGCGAGCGCAGCATGTCGTGCGGGAAGCCGAGCGAGATCGAACTGGCGTCTTCCAGGCGCGCCCATTGCGCGGCCGTCAGTTCGACGGACAGTGCTGCGAGGTTGTCCTCGAATTGTTCGATGCGCCGCGCGCCCACCAGGGTGCTGGCCACGCCCGGGTTGCGCAGCGTCCACGCCAGCGCCACTTGCGCGGCGGAGTAGCCGCATTCCGCTGCGATGGCGACGACGACATCCGCAATGTCGAGCGTGCGCGCGTTGAGCGACCCGTAACCGGCCGCGATCGACCTCCGCGTGCCGACCACGCTCGCCGCATCGACGGGGGCCTCCAGGTCCTCGCGCCTGTACTTGCCGGCCAGCACGCCGTTCGCGAGCGGCGACCACGGCACGACACCGAGGCCCATCTCGCGCGCCATCGGGAACAGCTCGCGTTCGGGCGTCCGTTCGGCCAGGTTGTATTCGCTCTGCAACGCGATGAAGGGCGCGCTTCCGCGCAGGTCGGCGATGGCCTGCATGCGCGCGGCCTGCCATGCCGGAATGTCGGAGACGCCGAGGTATAGCACCTTGCCTTGGCGCACGAGATCATCCATGCCGCGCAGGACCTCTTCGACCGGCGTGGTGTCGTCCCACATGTGTAGGTACAGCAGGTCGATGTAGTCGGTGCGCAGGCGCTGCAGGCTTTGTTCGACCGATCGCAGCATGCTCTTGCGGTGGTTGCCGCCCGCATTCGGATCCGCCGGATCCATGGACATCGTGAATTTGGTGGAGATCACGAGGCGATCGCGCTTGCCCTCCGCGAACTGCCCGAGCAGGCGTTCGGACGAACCGTTGGTGTAGGCGTTCGCGGTGTCTATGAAATTCCCGCCGCGGTCGACGTATGCGTCGAAGATGCGGCGGGCCTCGTCGTCCGCGGCGCCCCATCCCCAATCGCCGCCGAACGTCATCGTGCCGAGGGCGAGTGGGGAGATGCGCAGGCCGGAACGGCCGAGCAGGCGATAGGAATCGAGTTGAAGACGTGGGTGGGCCATGGGTGGCGCCTCGGTGTTGGGGGAGTCGACACGCTATCGTCCCGCCCCGCCCTTGATTAGCCACGCCACGGGGGAATAATTGTCCCCGCCCCGGACCTAATCCCCTGCCGGGCAACGGGAGTCCGGACATGGCTCGCGATCTGAATGACACGCTGATGTTCGTCCGCGTCGTCGAGCACGGGAGCTTCATCGCCGCGGCGCGTGCGCTCCAACTGCCTAAGACCAACGTCAGTCGCAAGGTGCAGGATCTCGAGGAACGCCTCGGTGCCCAACTCCTGCATCGCACGACGCGCAAACTGGGGCTGACCGAAGCCGGCAAGGTGTACTTCGAGCTCTGCCAGCGCATCGCCCAGGATCTCGATGAAGCCGAAAGCGCCGTCGGCCAGTTGCAAGGTGGACCGCGCGGATGGTTGCGCGTCACCGCTTCGTACGAAGTGGGGATCGAGTGGATCGCGCCGTTGCTGGACGACCTGCAGACGCGCCATCCCGACATGCGCATGGAGCTCGTCCTCGAAGCGTTCAACAGCGATCCGCTCGACCTGATCGACAAGGAGATCGACGTCGCGGTGCGCGCGGGCAAGTTACCCGACTCGACGCTCGCTGCGCGCAGGCTCGCCGTGTTGCACACGCACTTGTATGCGACGCACCACTACCTGGAACGCCATGGCGAGCCCGAGCATCCCGAAGACCTGCGGCACCACCGCACGCTCGCGATGGCGAAACATTTTCGCAAGGGCGTCGGATATGCCTGGCCGCTTCATGCCGACAAAGATCACCGCGATGTCTCCATCGATCCTGCGTTTGTCGCGAACGACCCGGCCGGGCTGCGCGTGGCATTGCTCGCCGACCAGGGGATCATGATGGCCGGCGACATCATGGTCCGACGCTATGCCGATGCGGGGACGTTGCGTCGCGTCCTTCCTGCGTGGAGCGGGCCCGAGTTCGAGCTCAATGCCGTGTTCCCCCGCGGGCGCGTGCAGTCCCCCAAAGTCCGTGCTTTCGTGGATTTCTTGGTCGAACGCTTGGTTCTCGACGCTCGAGGGGAGGCATTCGATTCGACGATGCCCGTTCGGAAGCGCCGGACTAAGCGGTGATGCCCATCGTGCTGGCATGCTTCCAGTGACCGCTTCCGACCCAAAGCGGACATTCCATCCCCGCTGAACCGAATGTCACACGCGCGTTATGCCCGGATGCTTCATGCGCTCAAGCTTCCACGCCTGGTACATGGGAACGCGCGACTGCTCCCACGGCGGATATCCCTTCATTTCCCGCCACAAGCTTTGCAGAATCGACTCCAGTTGTCCCCACGGCATTGTCGATAAAGCAGCAGCACTTTTTCCCATTGCCGTGGCGTAATCCCAGTCCTTGCTGGAGAAATCCGCACCATGGTTTGGATCAAACCACGGGGGATCAACAATCTCGGTTTCGTCGCTCATGTCTGCTCCGCAATAACTTGGGCCAGAGTGGTAGCCACGGTGGAGTGTCCGGCACCGGGAGGTCCCGCGGCGTGATCATCGGCGTCGATCGGCGATGTTTCGGCGCGGTTGCGCGCTATGCGCGGTGTGACAGCGAAACCTGACTCATTCATGCGCTCGTAGATTTGATCATCGCCCGCTCATCGAGTGGGTACGAACATTGTGTCGTGAACGAGCTTGATACAGGTTTGGTCGATGTGCATTTCGTGGGCGGCCCACTCCATGGAAAGCATGCCCGCCTTGACAGCCCTCCCTTCAAGATGACGGTCGAGCCCTATCCTGGCCAGCGAATCGAATACTGCCGACGCATGGTGGAGACGGTTAGGGAAGGCACGACTCCAATCGCAACCTACGCGCCTACAGGGATAAGCGACACGGAGTTCACCACGCTGGTGGTGGATGCAGCCAAGCCGCAACCGTCATGTGCGTGGCAATACAGACGAGTTCGCAGACTTGCACTTCGTGGGAGTCAGTAGCGAGTAGAGCTCCAATTTAAGGACTTGGCTGACGTCCGCTTCTGGCCGAAAGCTGACATCCAATATGGTCAAGTCAACTTAGCCTCAGCCCTAGCGCGGCGTTTGAGCAAGTGGCTCCGCGCAAACCGGCGAAGCGGCAACAATGTGCGGCGGTAAACTGCGGACATTGCGCGGCGGCGCTCAGAGACGCGCCAACCGAAGCCCTGCTCGATTGCGTACAGGCACGGGTTGCAGATGCCGCAGGGATTCCCATCGCGCGTCGGGCGATGGCAGAACCAGGTAAGGCCCAGAATGTCGAGCCAGCCATGGCGGCGCGCCACGTCGGCTGTGTCTTCCTTCGTCATGTCGAACAACGGCATGGAGAAGGCGCCAAAGAGTGCAAGCGCATCGGCGTCCTCGTATTCGGGCGGGACCCGGAACGTTTCCAGGCCGTGCGCATCGGTCACCCGGATCGCGCGGCCGTGCAGCACGCCATGCGGGCCGTGAAAGGTGCGTTCCACTGAAAGCTCGACACCATCGAGTCCGCGTTGCTTGCAATAGCGCGCGAGCCAGTCGTATTGGTCCCCGAGATGGTGGACCACGGCGAGCCGCCGAAATGCGCGCGTCAATCCGGGATCGGGAGCGATATCCCCGAGCGGCACTTCATTCACGGGCAGCAACAGTTCGCGTGTGTGCGGATGCTGTTCGAAGAGCGCCTCGCGGATCCGCGCCATCGCCTGGCGCTCCGCGCCGGCCGAGCCGCGCGTGGGGTCCACGACATACGTCGGCGCCACAGGCAGGCGGTGTTCGAGCAGTAGGAATAAGAGGCGAAAAGTGGAATCCCACCCGCTGGTCCAGAAAACACTTACCGGCGCCTTGTCCATGTGCCCTCCGGGCAACGCGCTGTGCGCCCGTTTGGTTCGTGACGCCAAGGGCGCCGCAAGGCGGCCATCGACGGATGCAAAGCATCGCCTCTCAAGGTGAAGCCGACGTTGGTGGCGGACGAGGAATCATTCATCAACCTGATCCTTCAGTCATTGGAAGATCACAATGATGAGGTGAGCATTACCCTATGGACGCAGATACCCAGCGCGCCTTGGTCGATGTTCGCTTCGTCGGCGGGCCCCTGCACGGGACGCGAGCTTTCTTGGATCGCCCGCCCTTCAAGATGCTGATTGAATCGGACACTGGGGCGCGCGTGGAGTATTGCCGCCGAATGGTTGAGACGATTCGAGCTGACGAACCCCAAGTAGCAACTTACGCCCCGACTGGTCTAACCGAGGCCGAGTTCTCGCGATTGTTCCTATGCGGCACGACATCAAAGCCGACTTGAGGGCTGCATCCTAGGAAGTGCCGACTGTCCGCTTTTGGCCGAAAGCGGACACCGACCGACGTTGCGGAGAGAGCGAATGGCGATGCTTGCGCCCGGCACAGGGCGTAACGGCCTGCTAGCCATGGTCACGTGGAGAGTATTGGGACCGAGATCCATCCCTCGGCCCAGTCCTTGACCAGCCCCCAACCGGAAGCGTAAATCCGAGTCCGGACTTTTCGAGGAGAGTGGCGATGGTCAAGCTCCGCATGCTCTTGGCCGTTGGAGTCGCGGCGTCCATCTTGGGAGCTGGGGCAATAGCGTTAGCCCATTCGGCATCGCCATCGCCAGACAGCAGCCGATTTGTCCATTGCGCAGTTCAGCCGGGACAAATCGATATCGAATTGGGGGCGACGCAGCGCACGGCTTTTGTTGCCGTGGTGACACCCTCGCAAAAGCTTCTGCACTTGGTCAACCCTGTGTTGCACGTCAACCAATTGGGCGACCGTTACAAAGGACAAAAGTTCGATCTGAGCATCGCTACGCAAGTGGGGACTATGTCGGATGGAACGCAACGTCGGGTCTTCAGCGAGCCCGGGGAGTACTCGATCGTTTTCCGAGATGCGAACACGACCGCGGGCGAAGACCTCCGTACCTTTTCATGCGAGGTCACTCTGCCTGCTGGCGCTGTGGCTGTGCCCTCGGCCGACGCGAATGCGGTGGCCCTTGATGCACAAGGGAAGATTGCGCGCTTTCCCGCGGGTTGCAATTACGTGGGTGGCGGATGTGCAGGCAAGCCTTGCTGTCATTCCGCCTCGAACGGCGGACCGTGCTATTGCAGTACGTGCTGCATCACCCGTACCGGAATCGCTGGATCCTGCGCACGCGCTCCCAACAAGAATGGTCTAGCCCGCGGCACCGGCTCTTGACTGCTTCGGGCATCAAGCCACTGCAACCTAGCAATTCATTTCAAACCGTGGCCGCAGCGCGGCTTGATTCGTGTTGTCTCGTTGAGTGTCCGCTCCTGGCCGATAGCGGACATCTCGAAATTGATACTCTGACCCTGTTGTCAGGGACTAGGAGAACTCAATGCGCTGGCTGTGGATCGTCGTTGCGGTTGGCGTGCTGGCGATGTTTGGCGACTTCACGTATCGGACATTCCTCCGTCCCATCGATCCGCCGACCGAGGGCATGCGCGCCCTGGCATCGCATTTCCACAGCGAAGGGATTGGTGGTCGCCTGTACCCGGTTCGCCACGGTTTTCGTCACTCGCGCGTTATCGCGGCCGGGGCGTTCGAAGTCGAAAACTTTCCGTTACCCATCGGGTTGATCGAGTGCGCGACGGATGCGGAGGCTTCGCGCCTCTCCGCACGTCGCCCTGATCTGCCGGAGAGCCTGCAACCCGTCCGAAATGGTCGATTGGTAATGGACTTTCCGGGATGGGGCGATGACGGGGGCGGCATGGCAGGGCGGCTTGCGCGCGCCTTCACTTCGTACCGGCGAATGTAAAAAGGCGAATGTCCGCTTTTGGCCGAAAGCGGACACTGGTTCACGCGCTTGCTGGCGATGCGGCGCCGCGTGACTGATTTCGAGCGATCGCCTGCGCGCGCACAAACATGAAGGTCCATGATCACGCCGCAGCGAGCGCGACGTGCGCCTCGTAGGCCGCCACCAGGTCCGCCAGCAACGCTTTCACGGGTGCCATACCCGACGCGTAGCGACGCCAGCCGCCGACATTGCGCGTGTGGATGGGCTGGCGCACCTGCAGCGTACTGGCGGTCGTGGTGACCTTCTTGTTCGCAAGGATGTCGGTGACGCCTTCGATTTCCGACAGGCCGAGATACGCCTGCACGCGACGCGCTTCCACGTCGGGTTTCGCGACTAGGTCTTCGTAGCGCACGTCGAGGATGCGGCCCGGCGCGATCGCATGCCAATGCCGCATCAGGCGCGAATAGTTGCGGTAGTGCGTGGCCAGTTCGGCCAACTGGTAGCTGTACGGGTAGTACTTGTGCGCGAACAGTTCCTTGAGGTTCGAGAAGCAGCTGTCGAGCGGATGGCGCCGCAGGTGGATGATCTTCGCGTGCGGCATCGCCTTGAGGATCGGGCCGCACCACTGGAAATTCATCGGGTGCTTGTCGACGTACATGCCGTTGCGCTCGGCAGCCCATTGGGTCTTGAGCAGGTAACGATTTCCGACGACATTGGCATCCATGCGCGCGATGAAGTCGCCGATGCCCGGGTCCAGCGTCAGCGACAGCCGCTGGTTGTTGGCCCACTGCATCTGCTGGCGGAAATCGTTGAGTTCGCCGCAGGTCTTGATCTGCGGATGGTTGCCTAGGATGCGCTCCAGCAGCGTGGTGCCCGTGCGCGGCATGCCGACCACGAAGATCGGCGTTGAATCCCGCGGCACGTCCCCGCACAGATCGAAGAAACAGTCTGACGTCGCCTCGATGAGCGCGTCGTACGCAGCGGTTTCCAGCGAGGCGTCGTGTTCGGTGACGCTGCGACGCACCCGTGCACCGTCCATGAGCGCGTTCCAGGCCTCGTCCGTCTCACCGAGCGTGTCGAACTCCTTGAACAGGCCGTAGTGCAAGTATGTGATGTCGTCCACATCGACATGGGGGTCCTGCAAAGCCTCACGCATGCGGGCGATGCGCGCAGGCGCACCGTCCTTGCGGCCGTACTGTGCGCACGACCAGTGCGCATGTCCGTACGCAGGCGCCTTCGCCACGCTTTCTTCGCAGGCGGCGATCGATTCGTCGATGGGGCCGAGGAAGCTCAGCACGATGCCTTCCATGTGCGCAATGAACGCGCCGTCCCGGCCCGCCGCGCGCGCCGCGCGGATGCAGCGCAGGGCGTTTACCTGGTCTTCCAGCACGCTGTAGAGGCGGCCCAGGTCGAGCAGGCTGTCGGCGTTGGCCGGATGGTCGGTGTCGATGTACCCCAGCACCGAGTGGGCCAGTTGCTGCTCGTTGACCTCCAGCAGCGTCATGGCGACGACGAGGATGTCCGCCGCGGTCTCGCCTGCGCAGTATCGGCTCGCCTGGTACGCGTTGAACGTCGCTTCGCGCACCAGCCCCACGGCGTGGCAGATGCGCGAGAGCATCGTGTAGGCGAGCGGCCGTTCCGGCGCCTGCTTGATCAACTGGATGCACAGAGATTCCGCTTCCGGCAGTTCCTCGCGCTCGAAGTGGGCGACGGCCTGCAGCCAGAGAGCCTGGAGATCGGGGTGTGACATGGAAGGGTTCCGGTGCGGGGGATCGCGCGCGTGCGCGGAAAGGCAGTGGATCACCCGCGCCGGCGCGGCTCACCCCCCGCGTTGGGGGGTGCGGACGGACCCGCATGCGCCCGAGGCTTCCGAGGTCGCGCAACGTCCGCGCGTTCGAATCCATTTGGGGGAAAAACAAATGTCGTCGCTTGCCAAGGCCCTGTCCGTGGCCATTCTCATGGGGACCGCCGGCCAGGCCGCGGCGGTGGATAACGGGGGTCCGATCGATCGCGCCCTGTCGGCCATTCGCGCCAATCCGGTCGCCACGCGCTGGTCGACCTACGACGGCTTCGCCACGCGCGGCGTGACGATTGACCGCAACGGCACCGAGCACGTGCGCTTCGCGCGCAGTTACAAGGGCCTGCCGGTGATCGGCGGCGACCTGGTGGTGCATTCGCGCGCCGGTACGTTCAAGAGCGCGAGCCTGATGCAGGCCGCGCCGCTCAACCTGGCGACCACGCCGACGATCACCGCCGACAAGGCGATCACCAACGCCGGCGCGCAGTTCGGCACGTCCTTCGACAGCGTGCCCTCCGCGCGCCTGGTCGTGTTCGCTCGCAAGACGCCGACCCTGGCCTACGACGTGCTCTACACGGGCTCGGCGAAGGACGGCACGCCCATCCGCATGCACTACTACGTCAATGCCACCAGCGGCGCCATCATCACGAAGGAAGACGCGGTGCAGACCGGCACGCCGCCGGGCACCGGCTACGGGACCGGCAATCCGCCGGCTGATCCGGTCCTCACGCCCGCCATCGGCACCGGCCGCTCGCTCTACGCCGGCGTCGTGCCGATCGACACGGCGTGGAACGCCACGCGTCGCTACTACGAGATGAAGGATCCGACCCGCGGCAACACCAACATCACCGACATGGGCAACGGGTTCCGCGGCGGCGGTGGCCTGCTTGGCCTCGGCACGCTGATGGTGGACGGCGACAACAAGTGGGGCAGCGGCGCCAACACCGACCGCGCGAGCGCGGCCGTCGACGCGGCCTACGGTTTCGCCAAGACCTGGGACTTCTACAAGAACGAGTTCGGTCGCCTCGGCATTGCCGGTGACGGCAAGGGTGCCACGGGTGCCGTGCACTACCTGACCAGCTACAACAACGCGTTCTGGAGCAACGACTGCTTCTGCATGGCCTTCGGCGACGGCGACGGCAAGAAGACGCGCGCATTCGTGGCCATCGACGTCATGGGCCACGAGATGACCCACGGCGTGACGGCTGCGACGGCGGGCTTAATCTACCAGGGCGAGTCCGGCGGCCTCAACGAAGCCACGTCCGACATCCTGGGCACGATGGTCGAACACTTCGCCAACAACCCGTCGCAGCCGCCGAACTACCTGATCGGCGAAGCGCTCTTCCTGCCGGTCGCGGGCAACCCGCCGGCACTGCGTTACATGTTCAAGCCGAGCATCGATACGATCTCCGACGACTGCTTCCCGGATGGTTCGGATCCGACGTACCTCGAGTTCTTCACGGGCACCGGCACGTATGCGGGCGGTGGCAAGGATCCTCATTACACCTCGGGCGTGGCCAACCACTTCTTCTACCTGCTCGCCGAAGGTGCGGTGGTGCCGACCGGATTCGGTGCCGGCTCGCAGTGGAACCTGACGCCGAACGACCTGGTCTGCAACGGCAACGTCTCGCTCGCCGGCGTCGGCCGCGAAGCCGCCACGCAGATCTGGTATCGCGCGCTGACGGTGTACATGACCTCTGCCACCACCTACGCCAATGCGCGCGCCGCCACGATGAGTGCGGCGGCCGATCTGTACGGCGTCGGTTCGGCGCAGCAGAACGCGGTGGCCGCGACGTGGGATGCGGTGCGCGTCCACTGACGCAAAGCGCGGAACACGTGCGTCGAGGAACCCGCCGGCAACGGCGGGTTTCTTTTTGTCACCCGAACAAAAAACCCGCCTCGAGGGCGGGTCTCTTGTCGCATCCGGCGGTGAGGCTCAGGCCGCGTTGCGGCTCGACCAGTGGATGCCGCTGATCTTCCAACCCGATGCGGTTTTCTTGAGCAGGATCGTTTCGATCACCACCATCGCGCGGAACTGGCCCGCACCTTCGCCGACCATGCGCTTTTCGCTCACCACCCAGGCGAGTTGCGCTCCGACCTCCGAATCACGATGCAGGAGGTCGCGCGAACGAACGCTCTTCATCGCGACGGCGTCGCCCTTCGCGGCACCGTCGATATAGCCATCGCGCGTGCCCAGGACCGTGCCGTTGGCGATGACCACCGCCTCGGGCGTCATCGCCTGGCGCGCGGCTTCGAGTCGACCGTCGGAGAGCGCGGCCATGAAGGCGTCGACGGCGCGCGTGGCGTCGTTCTCGCTGGACTGCATCGCCGCTGCGGGCGCGACCGGCGTGGCCTGCGCGAACACAGGACCGGCGGCCAACGTGGAGACGAACAAGGAAGTGGCAAGAACGAGAGAACGCACGCGCGTGGACCATTTTGGAGGGGAGTGCCATTGGGGGCCCTCCTGCCTCGCCATGCCCCCCCCGCCACGGGGGGGAGGCAATGAGGGCGGCGAGCGTCAATGTCGGCGGGTTGGTGCATTGACCCAACCCACGTTCGGCCATGCGCCGATCCACTTCTCCAGGGGAAATCGTTTCGTGAACACCGCTCGTCGTCATGCTCGTAACAGGACGCCCGTCCGCGCGTCCCTCACCGCTGCCGTGCTGATGGCCATGGCCGCTCCCGCCGCGTTCGCGCAGGACTGCGCGGGCGGTCTGGCCGGCCAGGTGCAGTGCTTCGGTGCCACTGCCACCGGCGTCTTCGCTTCCGCGTTCGGCGACAGCGCCATCGCGAGCGGTAACAACGCGTCGTCCTTCGGCCATCTGTCCACCGCGTCCGGCACTAACGGCACGGCGATGGGCGACGGTTCGTTGGCGTCGAACACCAACACGACCGCCGTCGGCCAGGGCGCGCAAGCCACCGGCTCGAATGCGACCGCGATCGGCCAGAACGCGCGTGCGACCGCCAACAACACGACCGCCGTCGGCCAGGGCACGCAGGCGACGTTCGTCGGCGCCTCGGCGTTCGGCTCCGGGTCGCAGGCCACCGGTGCTTACGCGTCGGCGTTCGGCATCAATTCGCGCGCCAAGAACACCAACTCGACGGCCCTCGGCAAGAATACGACCGCCGGCTCCACCGGCGCGTTGGGCACGATGCTCGCCGGCGACACCGCCGTCGGTGCCTATGCCTCGGCGACCGATCCGAACGTTGACAACTATCTCAACATCACGACCGGCCAGTCGTGCGGCAGCACCGCAGGCTGCGGCCCTAGCATGAAGCGTGGCGCGTCCACCGCGATTGGTCAGTTCGCCAACGCCAGGGACGCCAGCGTCGCGGTCGGCGACGGCTCCCGCGCATGGACCTTCTCCACCGCGGTCGGCGTGAAGACCCGCGCCACCGGTGCCTACAGCAACGCGTTCGGCTTCCAGGCCAAGGCTTACGGCATGATGTCGCAGGCGATCGGCGCCTACGCCAAGGTCGCCTCCAGCGGCAAGTTCTCCACCGCAGTCGGCGTGGTCGCCAATGCCAGCGGCTACGCGAGCAACGCGTTCGGTGGCAATGCGTGGGCCGTGGGTAGCCGTACGACCGCGATCGGCGGCGGCGCCTACGCCTATGGCGCCGGATGTACGGCCGTTGGCATCGATACGCAGTGCCTCGGCGACAAGTCGATCGGTTTTGGCGTGTATGCGAACTCCATCGGCAAGGGTTCGCAGGCGATCGGCAGCTACAGCCTCTCCCTCGGCGATTACAGCGTCGCCTCGGGCTGGCTGTCCTCCGCGCGCGGCGGTTACTCGGTCGCCGAAGGTACGCTGGCGATCTCGCAGGGCTTCGCGTCCAACGCCATCGGCACCTACAGCCACGCGGTCGGCGATTTCAGCACGTCGATGGGTGCGTATGCGCAGAGCACCGGCAACCACAGCCAGGCACTCGGTGCCTACAGCATCGCGCTCGGCGCCATGGCGACCACCAACGGTGCCTACAGCGAAGCGCGCGGCAATTACAGCGCCGCCACCGGTGCGTACAGCATCGCGGCCGGTGACTTCTCCGCGGCCATGGGCTCGATGTCGGCGGCTACGGGCCTGTCGAGTGTCGCGATCGGCGACACGAGCTCGGCCTCGGCCGATTACAGCTCGGCCCTCGGCGCGTACAGCACGGCGATCGGCATGGGTAGCACCGCGATCGGTTACGGCTCGCTCGCCGACCGCGACAACACCATCTCCGTCGGCAGCATGGGTGCCGAACGCCAGATCACGAACGTCGCCGCCGGTACGCAGGGCACGGACGCGGTGAACGTGGACCAGCTCAACAACGCGCTCGTGGGGATTGGTGCGACGAACGTCGCGCAGCTCGACACCGTCGCGGCCGCGCTCGGCGGCGGCAGCACACTCGACTACAACGGCCTGCTGCTGAACCCGACGTACAATCTGCAGGGCAGCGACTACTACAACGTGGGCGATGCCTTTGGCGCGCTCGATGGTTCGATCACCGACCTGTACTCGCGCGTGTTCTCGCTCGAAGCCACGCCGGGCATCGGCCTGCCGGTCGGCACCGGCAACGGTCTCGCGCTCGGCAGCGGCAGCAACGCCACCGACACCACCGACACCGCGTACGGTGCGGGTGCGAACGTCGGCGCCGACAGCGGCACCGCGGTGGGCGCGGGCGCAAGCATCGCGACGGTGGCGACGAACGCCGTTGCCGTCGGTGCAGGCGCCAGCGTGACCGCGGCCTCCGGCACGGCGATCGGCGCAGGCGCGTCGGCGACGGCGAACGGTGCGGTCGCGATCGGCCAAGGCTCGGTCGCGGACCAGGCGAACACCGTGTCGGTCGGCAGCAACGGCAACGAACGCCGCGTCACGCATGTCGCCGCCGGCACGGCCGCGACCGACGCTGCGAATGTCGCGCAGGTGCAGTCGGGCGACGCCGCGACGCTGACCTCGGCCAATGCGTACACCAACGCCAGCAGCGCGCAGACGCTCAATTCCGCGAACGCCTACACCGATGGCCGCATGCAGGCCGTCATGCAGTCCTTCGAAGACATCGACTCGCGCCTTCACCAGCAGGACCAGCGCATCAATCGCGAAGGCGCGATGCAGTCGGCGATGTCGATGATGACGGCGAGCGCCGCGGGCATCGACACCACCAATCGCCTCGCCACCGGTACCGGTTTTCAGGGTGGCGAAGCTGCGATCTCGATTGGCTACCAGCGTCTTGTCAGCCCGAACTCGGTGCTCACCATCGGTGCGTCGGCGACCAGCAGTGAAAGCACGTGGGGCGTGGGTTACGGCATCGGTTGGTAACCGTTCGCGCAAGCCTTGGAGGCATGCGATCTGGTTCCCCTGGAGCGCATGTCGTTTAAGTGAAAAACCCGTCGGAAACGGCGGGTTTTTTTTGGGGTGAGTCGCTTCGCTTCGGGCTGGCGGACCGTCCTGAGCTACGCAGTTTCAAGGGCGGCCTCTAAGAAAGCTGAGATCGTTGCTCTGGAGTCGTTGTTGCCAAGGGAAATCTCAGGGTAACCGGCTGAGATGCGACTTTGGCTTGCTTCCTCAATGAGTACAGGACCTGCCCTGTTGATGTCCGCTTTTGGCCGAAAGCGGACATTCTCGCTGCAATCGGCAGGCAAGGCGGTGCATATCCAGTTGCGCGCCTCGCATCAGAAAAATTCTTGGTTGCTCAGTGGTGCGCGCGCACGTGCGCAGTGCAACGCAGCGATAAGATCACCACGCTAGTTGCCTTGGGGGAGCGCGATGTCGGGAAAGCTGCGGGCGCCTGGTCGAGCGCACACGTTTGTGAGGACGGGCTGGGCGGACGCATCTCCCCGGGGAGGAGTGCGTGACGTTCTAGATCCGGGTGAGTTGCAATTCTCAGTGCGCCCCGATGTGCGACGCATCCGGTCGGCGTCCTCCAAGGTGCCATGGACTTGGCTTACGCTTGCCGCGATCGCGCTGGCGGGCTTTGCGTTGGTTATGAACGCGATACTTGAACGATCGGACGATACCGCGGGGCGTTCCGCGACGTCGCACCGCGCGCCCGCAACAGAATCGCAACTGGCGTACAACGAACGGGCGCCGGACACGGACGTGTCCGTCTCCGATCAATTCACAACGGACTCGAGGGACGACATTGGGCCACTGATCTACAAGTGCGCCAGCCCCAGCGGCGCCATTGCCTACCAGAGCGACCCGTGCGAAGACGCGCAAACCCTTCGTAAAACCATCATTGCTGTTCCGGATGATCCGGACGTGGTGGCGAGAGGGCAGGCTCAGCAAGCGCGTACGGCAGAAGCGGCCCGAACCTTGTCGCGGATGGCGGGCACCGACCAGACCGGGTACGCATCCCCCTACAACGGCACGGATGGTGTCGACCGCCAGCGGGCCAAGTGCAATGCCGCCAAGTCCGCTAGAGAGTCGACGCTACGGGCGGTCGGCCTCTCACGAACCTACGACCTTCTCCAGAAACTGGACGAACAGGTCCGCGAGGCGTGCAAGGGGACATAGCGGCGCCCTTTGCGCACCGGGCGGACGCATCTGTTTCAGGCAAGTGTCAGGCGCTGATCTAGAGCCGACGTCACAGACCTCCAAACCCCAAGTCGCTCTTGTAGCGCATAACTCTGGGCGAATCGAAATGGGTCCGCTTGAGCATAGGTGAGTGACCGATTCTGGCCGAAAGCGGACATTCGCACCCGCGCGATCACCGCAAAGTGGCGCAAGTGGCGCAAGACAGGCCAATCCGGGTTAATCCCTGACGCTCCTCTCTTACATCGACATTCGGGAAAAGGCGTCACTTCCGCCACTTCTGCCACGTGGCTGAGAGTCGAGGCGGAAACCGAGACCTACAGACCCAAGCGTATGGAGGCGGGAAGAAGTCCGCCGGAACCGTTGGGCCCCCTGTGAGTTAGCGGCGAACCACCATTCGCAATGGAATAGGCAGCGCCGCGTTTGGCGATTCCACTCTCGATCCGTCGATACGCGCGAAGCCTGGGCTCTCAACGGTCAGGGCTTCACTCCTAAGTCGACTGCTCCCAAAAGCCTCGTTGCCTTTAGCGTTTCACCGCTAGGCGTTGACAGGAAGACTTCTACGACTGCGGTTCGGCGGGCCGCCTCCTTCGGAAGAGCGACTGTCAAGACCTCAGTAGTCGAATCACCCGGCAGCAATAGCTTGTCGTTCACATGCCGCTTCTCATAAGCGATTCCGTCCTGGGGTGCCGCTGCCGTAATGCCAAGGTCAATCGTTAGCGGCATCGACGAATTGTTCTCGATTATGAAAGGGATGTCGGCTGAATCCCTTCTGACAGTCGAGATATTCGTTCCAATTCGAAGCTTGCCGTCAGCAAACGCAGCGAAGATCGCGTTGTCGCGATCTGCGTAAACAGGCAATACGGTCCATCCCTGCGTTTTCTTAGACTCGTCCGTGCCCCTTGCCGTTCCGAACTCCTTTTCAACGTAGTAATCAATGCCTTTGATGGCGCCAAACGCGAATAGCAGTCCAGCCCCGATGAACAAGATCACGCCCACTCGCTGTTGCGCCGTCACCGGGACTTCTTCAAGCTTCGTGGCGACAACCGCCTTCGTCTCTTTCGACAGGCAACTGACGATGTCGTCTTTCGAGAATCTCCCGTTCTCGACCTGTAACAGCACCGAACAGTCATCGGCGCTTCCAATCCGTGGAATCGAAAGTTTCGCACGTGAGAGTGTGGCGTCGGGATTGTTGCTGCCGACAAGTTCGAAATGAAGCAGCGGATTAAGCGAAAGCTCGACGTTCTCTTCAGTCTTGAATCCGCGATTCATTACTGAAATTTCAGCAATTTGCCCCTTGTCGGATATTGAAGAATGGGAAAAAAGGCGCGGCACGAACACAACCAACCTCGGTCGCCTAATCCAACCCAGAATACCGGCGAGTACCAGTCCCGCGATCAAGGCGAACACAATAGACAACGGTTGAACGTTCATTCCGCCCCCATGGGTCACGTGGCTTTGAAAGTGCTACTCACCCGGCTTTGGCCACGTGGATTCGTCGTCCAGCGACACCATGTACCCGAACTCGGCCGCATGCGCGGCAATAGGCTTCACTCTTCGTCGTTCCGCTGCAAGGAAGAAGAGCATCCATGAAACCGCTTCGATGAATTGCTCGCGCACCGTCGGGTATCCCCAGCGTTGAATTCGACCGGGGCTTCGCTCAAATATTCCATGGGACTTAGACAGGGCCGCAATTCGATCTTTAACGCTGGAATCGCTGAAGTCGCATCCCGCCGGCCTGTGCGCGACATCATTCCGCACCTTCCGAATTAGGTGGAGGTCACGCGCAAAGCGGTCGCTTATTAACCCAACGCGATAAGACACATCGACCTTTGAACTGAAGGAGCTCAAGGGACCATTCGCCCCATCCAACAAGGCATCAGCGGACGAAAAGTTGGGCGCCAGAAAGACGATCAAAAGCTCTCGCAGTGCCTCCTCTAGCATCGCCGACGAAACGAGGATGACTCCCCGATCGGATTCGGCGTCCAATTCCTTGTGGAGCCGTTTCACCGCGTCAAAATCTGGCCCGGGCGCCGAGACTGCAGATGTCATTCTTCCCTCCCTTCCCATTGCGTTCCATCAGTGAGTGAGCGCCGACGATCTGCTTCCTCTTGGCGACCCTCCGTCCCTGAACGAAGCTGCCGCATCTTGCCTCGCAGACAATTCGTAGGGTGTTCGATTAAACGGCAGAATTTTTCTAAGGCGGACGGATATAAGAAATATTCTGATGCGCCGGGCACCCCGGAGGGGGGGGATCCCCATGCCCGGGGCGTCGGATGCTTTGTACTACCGCCCCACCCGCGTGGCGGGGCGACGAGTGGACCAATGCAGTCCGCGCCGCCAGGAATCGTTGAATTCGACGCGGTCGACACCGTGCGCCTGTCGAAGCGCCATCTCCGTGTCCGCAACCCACTTCTTTACCCATTCCATGCCTTGGGCGCTGCCCCTTCGATGGTGGGCGGCGCGGGCAACCTTGTAACGGGCGCCGCGATCCTCGATCGCGAAGCAGACAAACGAGAAGTCGTTTTCGAGGAACTGGCGAACCGCTGCTACTGCTTGCCGCGATCCGCCAATTGCACTCCCGGTGCGGGCAAGCACGGCCGCGAATGCCTTCATCTCTTTCGGCTTCTCGACCAGAAGCAAGGCTGCTTCAGCACGTTGGTAAGCTCCGATAACCTCAGCTAGCGCGATCGACGGCATAGCAATCGTCTCGGGGAGGCATGCGCGCACCGACCGAAGAGATCCCAGTACGATCGGACGGGTTTGGCGGTCTCTCACGACTTCGTCGCCTTCGCGTTTCGCGTTGATCACGCCGGTAACGCGGACCCTCGCATCGTCCGCCCGTGCCATGCCTTCCAGCACAGTCCATGCAACGGGACCGAGGTCATCCCTCAACGCGACTAGTTCTGCCTTGACATTAGCGAGTTCTGCTCGCGCGATCAGCAGCTCGCCGAGCTTGCCCTTGCCTTCGGCAACCCGCTGCTGGATGGCCGCCCTCGTGCGCTCAACGTCGAGCGCGTTTGAAACCAAAGTCATATCGCGCCGGAGTTCATCCGAGCGAATACCAAAGTGCTCCAGGGCGCAGTCCCCGCCGATCATCGCTTTGCCACCATCCTTGGATCGCAAGACCCACCCATGCTTGTGCGGTTCGCCGCACGGCCTGCCGTTGTTCTTGCGAAGCCGGCACTTCACCTCGAATTCGAAGTGATACGGGCCTTCAACGCCGGCATACTGTTCTGGCACAACCAAGTTGTCGGCGTTGTAGCCGTCCAGCGCCTCAACCTCTTCCAGCGACTTAAACTCTCGAGTCATCGTCGTTACCTCGTCGCGCCTCACGGCGCTACAGGGCCCCACGTGGGGCGATCGGAATGGTCCGGTCATGGAACTCGCCGTTCGTCTCACGACGTGCGGCAGGCCGCGATCTCCAAAGCGGCAGGGCGATAGTATTTCTACTAACTGAGCTTTGAAAGGGTTAACTGGATAATGGGCCGCTTCTGACACCGGCATTCAGGGGTGACGGTCAGGGTGATTCTCTTAGAACTCGTCACTGCAATCTCATATCTGTTTGTTTTATAAGGCTTTTTTTAAGCAGATGCTCAAGATCGACACCCACGCCCATTTCCTGCCCCGCGACTGGCCCGACCTCGCGGCCAAGTACGGCGACGTGCGCTTCCCCGTGATCCACCACGGCGACGACGGCCGCCACCGCATCTACAAGGACGGCAAGTTCTTCCGCGAGATCTGGCCCAAGACCTGGGACCCCAAGATCCGCCTGGACGACTACGCCCGCTTCGGCGTGCAGGTGCAGGTGATCAGCACCGTGCCCGTGATGTTCAGCTACTGGGCCAAGCCGCACCACGCGCTGGAGCTGCACCAGGCGCTCAACGACCACACCGCGGAAGCCTGCCGCGCGTATCCCAAGCATTACGCGGGCATCGGCACGGTGCCGCTGCAGTCGCCCTCGCTCGCCATTCGCGAGCTGGAACGCTGCATGGATGAGCTCGACCTGCAGGGCGTGCAGATCGGCAGCCACGTCAACGATTGGAACCTCGACGCGCCCGAGCTGTTCGAGTTCTTCGAGGCGGCGAGCGAACTCGGCGCGGCGTTGCTGGTGCATCCGTGGGACATGATGGGCAGCGAGTCCATGCCGAAGTATTGGCTGCCGTGGCTCGTCGGCATGCCGGCCGAGCAATCGCGCGCGGCGTGCTGCCTCGTCTTTGGCGGTGTGCTCGAACGCCTGCCGAAGCTGAAGGTCTGCCTCGCACATGGCGGCGGCAGCTTCCCCTACACGATCGGCCGCATCGAACACGGCTTCAACATGCGGCCGGACCTGGTGGCCACCGACAACTTCCGCAATCCGCGCGAGTACATGTCGCGGCTGTATTTCGATTCGTGGGTCGCCGATCCGCGCGCGCTGCAGTATCTGCTCGACACCTGCGGTGCGGAGCGCGTGATGCTCGGCACCGACTATCCCTTCCCGCTCGGCGAGCAGGAACCCGGTGCCGGCATCGCCGCGCTGGACCTCTCGGAAGCCGACCAGGCCCGCCTCTACCACGGCACCGCGCTGGAATGGCTCGGGCTGCACGCTGCACGCTTTGCATGAACGAACAACTTTTCGATCCCGCCTGGGCGAACGCACAGGACGCAGCGGACCCGCTGCGCGACTTCCGCAACCAGTTCCACATCCCGCTCCACGACGGTGCGCCGCAGGCGTACTTCTGCGGCAACTCGCTCGGGCTGCAGCCGAAGGGTGCGCGCGCGATGGTCGAGGAAGTGCTCGACAAGTGGGCGCGCGATGCGGTGGAAGGCCACTTTCTCGAACCCGCGCCGTGGATGCCTTACCACGCGCTCGTGCGTGAAGCGCTGGCCGGCGTGGTCGGTGCGCAGCCGCTGGAAGTCGTCGCGATGAATTCGCTGACGGCGAACCTGCACTTCATGCTCGTCAGCTTCTATCGCCCCACGCGCGAGCGGCCGGCGATCCTGATGGAAGCCGGCGCGTTCCCGTCGGATCGGCAGGCGCTGGAATCGCAGGTGCGCTTCCATGGTTTCGATCCCGCCACCGACCTGATCGAACTCGCACCCGACGAAGCGGACGGCACGTTCTCGATGGCCGCGATCGAACGCGCCATCGCCGAACATGGCCCGCGTCTTGCCGCTGTCGTTTGGCCCGGCGTGCAGTACCGCACGGGCCAGGCTTTCGATCTGAAGGAAATCGCGCGCCTCGGCCATGCGGCCGGCGCAGTCGTCGGTTTCGACCTCGCGCATGCCGTGGGCAACCTGCCGCTGCAACTGCACGACAGCGACGCCGACTTCGCCGTGTGGTGCCACTACAAGTACATGAACTCCGGTCCGGGCGCCGTTGCGGGCTGTTTCGTGCACCAGCGCCACGCGAAGACGAACCGCCCGCGCTTCGCCGGTTGGTGGGGCCACGACCAGGCCTCGCGTTTCCGCATGGAAGGGAATTTCGTGCCGACGCCGGGGGCCGATGGCTGGCAGTTGAGCAATCCGCCGATCCTCGGGCTTGCGCCGTTGCGTGCGTCGCTCGATCTGTTCGCCGGCGCGGGCATGGACAAGCTGCGCGCGCGTTCGCTGGAACTCACCGGCTATCTCGAACAACTGATCCGCGCGCGCTTGTCCGACACGCTGCAGATCGTGACGCCGCGCGAACCCGAACGTCGCGGTGCGCAGTTGTCGCTCCGCGTGCTGCAAGGGCGTGGCCTGATGGGTCGCGCCGCCGGCCGCGCCTTGTTCGAATTCCTCGCCACGCGCGGCGTGCTCGGCGACTGGCGCGAACCCGACGTCATCCGCATCTCCCCCGCCCCGCTGTACAACACGCGCGCGGACATCCTGCGCTTCGCGAGCGAAGTCGCCGCGTGGCGGGACGGCGCATGAGCGCGCGCCACCTCACCATCGTCGGCGCGGGTCTCGCCGGCGGCTTGCTCGCCACCTTGCTCGCACAGCGCGGTTGGTCGGTCGATGTCTTCGAACGCCGCGGCGATCCGCGCGTGCGCGGCTATGCCGGCGGCCGTTCGATCAACCTCGCGCTCGCCGAGCGCGGCCTGCATGCCTTGCGTGCCGCGGGCGCGGACGGCGCGGTGCTGGACAAGGCCGTGATGATGCGCGGCCGCATGGTGCACGGCGCGGACGGCCAGCAGCAGTTGCTGCGCTACGGACGCGACGACTCCGAAGTCATCTGGTCGGTCAGTCGCGGCGAGCTCAACATCACCTTGCTCGATGCGGCGGAACGCGCGGGTGCGCGACTGCATTTCGATCGTCGCCTGGACTACGTGGACTTCGACGCGCGCCGCGCGGGCTTCGTGGACGACAGCAGTGGCGCACGCACCGAGCACGACTTCACCGCCCTGCTCGGCGCCGACGGCGCGGGTTCGGCCTTGCGCACGGCGATGGCCGCGCACTCCGACCTGGGCGAGCGCACCGAACCGCTCGGCCACGGCTACAAGGAACTCGAGATTCCGCCCGCACCCGATGGTGGCTTTCGCATCGAGCCCAATGCGCTGCACATCTGGCCGCGCGGCCACTACATGTGCATCGCGCTGCCGAACGACGAGCGCACGTTCACCGTCACGCTCTTCCTGCCGACGGCGGGCGACCCGAGCTTCGAAACGATTCGCACCGGCGAGGACGCGCATACGTTCTTCACGCGCGACTTCACCGACGCGGTGCCGCTGATCCCTGACCTCGAACAGGATTTCGAACGCAACCCGATCGGCACGCTGTCCACCCTCTACCTCGAACGCTGGCACCTGGACGATCGCGCCGTGCTGCTCGGTGACGCCGCGCACGCGATGGTGCCCTTCCACGGCCAGGGCATGAACTGCGCCTTCGAAGATTGCGTGGCGCTCGCCGATCATCTCGATCGCACGGAGGATCGCGCGTCGGCCTTCGCTGCCTTCGAACGCGAACGCCTGCCGAACGCGCGCGCCATCCAGGCGATGGCGCTGGAAAACTACCTGGAGATGCGTGCGCGCGTGGACGAGGAAGACTTCCTCCTGCAACGCGCGCTCGAGCGCGAGCTGGCCGAGCGCCATCCGGACCGCTTCGTCCCGCGCTACGCGATGGTCACCTTCCGCCGCCTGCCCTACGCCACCGCCTTCGAGCGCGGCCAGGTGCAACGCGCGCTGCTGGTGGAGGCCACGCGCGGGCGAGGTTCGCTCGACGGCATCGATCGCGCGTGGCTGGACGCCGAGGTCGCGCGCCGCCTCACCCCGCTCCCCGCGGGCCCCTGAGGCGCGCCCGCGTCCATGCCGGCCAGCTTCCTCTTCTACGACCTGGAAACCTTCGGCGCGGATCCGCGCAGGACACGCATCGCGCAGTTCGCCGCGATGCGCACGGACGCCGACCTCAACGTGCTCGACGAGGCGATCAGTGTCTTCGTCAAGCCCGCCGACGACCTGCTGCCCTCGCCCGGCGCCACGCTGGTCACCGGCATCACGCCGCAGCACGCGCTGCGCGAAGGCATGAACGAAGCCAAGGCCTTCTCGCGCATCTTCGAGGAGATGGCGCGGCCGGAGACCTGCACGCTTGGCTACAACTCGCTGCGCTTCGACGACGAGTTCATGCGCTGCGGTTTCTTCCGCAATTTCCACGATCCCTACGAGCGCGAGTGGAAGAACGGCAACTCGCGCTGGGACCTGCTGGACGTGCTGCGCCTGGCGCACGCGCTGCGGCCGGAGGGGATCGAATGGCCGCTGCGCGATGACGGTGTCGCGTCCTTCCGCCTCGAACACCTCGCCGCCGCAAACGGCGTGCGCGAAGGCGATGCGCATGAAGCGCTCTCCGACGTGCGTGCCTTGCTCGGTTTGGCGCGCAAGCTGCGCGCTGCGCAACCGCGCCTGTGGGACTACGCGCTGCGCCTGCGCGACAAGCGTTTCGTTGCGCAGATGCTCGACCCGGTGCGCATGATCCCGGTGCTGCACGTCTCGCAGCGCTATCCCGCGAGCCGCCTGTGCAGCGCGCCCGCGTTGCCGATCGCGCGGCATCCCCGCATCGACAGCCGCATGCTCGTCTTCGACCTGGAGCAGGATCCCGAAGCGCTGCTGACCTTGTCGCCCGAAGCGATCGCCGATCATCTCTACACGCCGACCGCCGACCTGCCCGAAGGCGCGGTGCGCGTCGCGCTGAAGGAGATCCACACCAATCGCTGTCCGTCGATCGTCGCCTGGGATCATCTGCGCGAACCGGACTTCGCACGCCTGGGCATCGATCGCGCCCGCGCCGAAGGCCATGCGCAACGCCTGCGCGATGCGGGCCCTGCACTCGCGGAGAAAGTGCGGCAGGTGTTCGCCGCAACCTCGCGCGACCACGCGCCGAGCGATCCGGATGGTGCCATCTACGACGGCTTCCTCGACGAGGGCGACAAGCGCAAGTTCTCCACCGTGCGTTCGCTCCCCCCGTCGATGCTGGGGACGCACGATTTCGCGTTCCGCGACGCGCGCCTGCCCGAACTGCTGTTCCGCTACCGCGCCCGCAACTGGCCGGACTCGCTCGACGCCGGGGAACGCGCCCGCTGGGACGACTACCGCCGCAGCCGCCTGGCGCGCGATGCCGGCCTGTCGGAATACAGCTTCGACACCTACTTCGCCGAAATCGACGCCCTGCGCGCCGTGCACACAGAGCATGGTGCGAAACTCGCCCTCCTCGATGCGCTGGAGGACTGGGGCCGGCAACGCGCGGCCGAACTGGAATGAGCATGCTGCGATGAGCACGTACTTCACCGACAAGAGCTTCAAGTTCATGCGCAGCCTGGCGCGCCACAACGAGCGCACGTGGTTCAACGACCACAAGGCCGAGTACGACGAACACGTGCGCGCGCCCTTCCAGCGCCTGCTCACCGATCTGCAGCCGATCGTCGCGGAGATCAGCGAGCACTACCGCTCCGATCCGAAGCCCGTCGGCGGTTCGCTGTTCCGCATCCACCGCGACACGCGCTTCGCCAACGACAAGACGCCGTACAAGACCTGGCAGGGCGCGCGCCTGCTGCATGCGCGCGGGCGGCAGCTGGAAGCGCCGTTGTTCTACGTGCAGCTGCAGCCGGGCAACTGCTTCATCGCCGCGGGCCTGTGGCATTCGCCGCCCGAGGTGCAGCGCCGCGTGCGCCAGTTCATCGTCGACAACCCGAGTGGCTGGAAGGCGGCGGCGCATGCGCCGGCGTTCCGCAAGCGTTTCGAACTCGACGACAGCGAGATGCTGGTGCGCGTGCCGAAGGGCTATCCGGACGACTTCCCTTACCTCGACGACCTGCGCCGCCGCAACTTCGTCGCCGAGCGCGCGATCGACGATGCGACCATGACCGGCCCGCGCCTGCGCCAGACCCTCGCCACCGACCTCGCCGCACTCGCGCCCTTCGTCGATTACCTGTGCGCCGCCCTCGACCTGGAGTTCTGACGATGCAGCCGCGCCAGTGGAAGACTTGGATCGCCCTCGTCGTCGTGCTGCTCCTGGCGCTCGGCGCCTACGTCGCCGCCGGTCCCTACATGACCATCCGCGCGATCCGCCATGCCGTGCAGGCGCAGGACACGGGCGAACTCGCCGAACAGGTCGACTTCCCTGCCCTGCGCGCGAGCCTGAAAGCGCAGCTGATCGACGAAATCGTGCGCAACGCGGGGCCCGACGTGCAGGCCAATGCCTTCGGTGCGGTGGCGCTGACGATGGCCACCGGTGTGGTGAACGGCGTCGTCGACGGCATGGTGAACCCGACGGGCTTGTCCGCGGTGATGGAAGGCCGTCGCTTGTGGCGCAACGCGGGCGAGAGCTTCTCGCGCCCACCGGTCGACGCGCAGGGCAATCCGACCCCGCAGGCCACGCCGCCCGAACCGCTGCACGATGCCGTGATGCGTTACGAATCCGCTTCGCGCTTCACCGCGACCATCCATGACGAGCATGGCAAGCCGATCGTGTTCGTGCTGCGTCGTACCGGATTGCGCTGGCGCCTGGCCGACATCCGCCTGCCGCTGCACGACGAACCCGCGCCGCGCTAGAAGTACCAGCGCACTGCCACCTGCACCTGCGTGTCGATCTGCTTCGACGGGAGCCCTGCGAACACGCGCTGCTCCGAGGAACTGTCGATGCGCAGCACCTCACCGATCACGCGCACGTGGTCGCGGGGCCGCCAATTGAGTGCCGCGGTCAGCGCGTTGCCGTGTTCCCTGAGGGAATCGGCGGTCTGGAACAGGTCGATGCGCAGCACGGGCTGCCACGCTTCGAAGGTGCGTGCGAGCAACACGTAGCCCGCGTTGAACTCGGTATCGAATTCCATCCCGCCCGGCGCAATGGTCGTCGTGCCGGACATGGCCTGCGCCGCGACTTCCCATTCGTCGAAGCGATGCGTCAGGCCGCCGCTCCAGAAGCGGGTGTGCCAGCCATATACGTCGCGCCCCGCGTAGTCGGTGTCGAGGCTGGCATCGGTGCGATTGTCGTAATACAGCAGGCGGGCGCGCCCCGCGCTCGATTCGCGCCCGACCGCGACATAGACCCCGAGCGCGTCGTCGATTTCCACGAAGGGCTTGAACAGCATCGGCACCGGCGCGCCCAACATCGCAGCGTAGGCATCGGGCTCGCGCAGCGAGGTCTCCAGGCCCGAGGTGAGATCGCCCATCGCCCAGCCGCGCGAGGAGAGCAACTCGCCCGCCGGATCGTTGCGCGTGAACAACGCCGCCCGGACGTCCCACGTCGCGTTGTCGCCGCGATGTTCGATACGCGCTTCGCCGCCGAACGTGCGCAGCTCCTCGCCGACCCAGCTGTCGATGGCCGAGGGCGTGATCGTCCATGCACTCGTCCAGCCGACGCCGTCGTTTTCCATCGAGATCGGTGCGAAGAACATGCCGGCGGTGAAGGAGGCGCGCCACGGCGTCGTCGACACGGGCCGGTAGCGCACCCAGGCATCGAGCAGATCCACGTTCTGGCGTTGGTCGGGGACGGCCTGCGCGGACGCGGACAGCAGCAGCGTCGGCGTCGCCTGCCAGTCGACGGCGATCGCGGCATTGCCGCCGAGGTCGGAATCGCCATCGCCGAAGCGCGTTTTGCCGAGGCCGCCCTCGCGCCACGCCGTTTCGTCCGCACCGGATGCCGCACGCGCTTCGAGGAATCCACGCACTTCGAACGACTGTGCCTGCGCAGCCACGCTGGCCAGCAGGAGGCAGGCACACGCGAGCGGCGTGCGCATCAAGCGTCCACCCCCGCGGCCACGCGGTGGCTTGTCGCGAAGGCGAGGAAGGCATCGGCCGAGAGCGGACGCGCCACGTGGTACCCCTGCGCGTGGTCGCAGCCCAGTTCGTGCAGGATCTCCATCGCACGCGCATCCTCCACGCCTTCGGCCGTCACGCGATAGCCGAGGTGGTGGCCGAGGTCGATGAGCGAACGCACGATCGCGCGGTCTTCGCGCGAGTCGGCCAGGTGCGCGATGAACGTGCGGTCGATCTTGAGTTCGCGCACCGGCAGGCGCCGCAGGTAGGCGAACGAGGACTGGCCCACGCCGAAGTCGTCGATCGCCAGTTCGATGCCCTGCTCCGCCAGGCGGCGCAGCACCGAGATCGCGGTGTCGGGCTTGCCCATGATCGCGCTCTCGGTGATCTCCAGCACGATGCGCTTGGGCGACACACCATGCGCCGCGAGTTCCCCGGCGACGCGGCGGGGCAGCTCCACGTCGTCGAGGTCGCGCGCGGAGACGTTCATTGCAATGCGCAGGTCCTGCCCCATCGCCTGCCAGCGCGCGGCCTGTTCGATGCCGGCACCGAGCACCCAGCGCGTGAGGCGGCGGATGTTGCCGGTTTCCTCGGCCAGCGCGATGAAGGCTTCGGGCGCGAGCGGGCCGGCGACGGGATGGCGCCAGCGCAGCAGGCCTTCCGCGCCGTCGATGCGACCGCTGGGGAGATGCAGCTTGGGTTGGTAGACGAGTTCCAGGCCACTCGCGTCCGCACCCTTCTCCAGCGCGTGGCGCAGGTCGCCCATCAAGGACAGGCGTTCGGGTCGGTGCGGGTCGGTGGCGGCGTCGTAGACGGCCACCGGTTCTTCGGTGCCGATCGCGCCGATCAACGCGACCTCCGCGCGACGCAACAGCGCACTCGCTTCCGCGCCATGCATCGGCGACAGCGCGATGCCGACGGCGGGTGCGAGGTCGAGCGTGAACTCCGCTTCGCGATACGGCTCCGACAAGGCTTCCACGAAACGCAGCGCCATGCGCACCGCTTCGCTGCGCGTGGCCGAAGGCAGGAACACGGAGAACTCGTCGTCGGTGGCGCGCGCGATGAACCCGTCGCCCGCGATCGGCGCCAGCCGCGCGGCGGCATCGCGCATCAGCCGATCGCTGACCACGTGGCCCATCGTGTTGATGATCTCCGGCAGCCGCGCCAGGCCGATCATCAGCAGCGCGGCGCGCGCGGACGCGTCGACTTCCAATGCCTGCTGCAGCGAGGCCTCGGCCGCCATGCGGTTCGGCAAGCCGGTGACGAGGTCGTGCCCGGCCTGGTGGCGGATGCGCGCTTCGCGTTCGCGCAGCGCATGCACCATGTGGGAGAACGCGCCGGCCAGTTGTCCGATTTCGTCGCGCCGTTCGCGCATCGGGGGCACTGCGTCGTCGCCCTCGGCGATGCGGCGGGCCGCATCGGCGAGCGCTTCCACCGGGCGCGAAACGCTGCGCGCGATGAACCATGCGCCGAACAGGCCCGCGAGCAGGCCGAGTCCGAGCAACGCGGCCCACGCTGCGCCGACGGCGCGATACGGCTGCAAGGCCGCATCCACCGAGTATCCGAGCACCGCCGCGACCGGCGCGCTCTGGCGCGAACGCGAGAGATCGACCGCCTGCGCCACGTATTCGCGACCGTCGACTTCAAGCAACGCGGGTTCCGCGGGCAAGCGCGTGCCGTGTCCCACCGCCAGCGCCGGCGCGAGCTGCACGCGATCGTCCGTCAGCGCCTCGCTCGCGCCCTGCGCGAGGATGCGCCACTGGCCGTCGGCCGACAGCGTGGCAAGTTCGATGCGCTTGGGCAGCGCGGACTGTTCCTGCAAGCGCGTGAGCAGGCGATCGTCGACGGGGATCGCCGCGGCGATGAAGCCGACCAGGTCCGGTGCCGACACCGGCACCACGACCACCCAGAATGCACGGCCATCCCAGGCCGCGATCGCGGAGGCGGGTTGTTCGTAGGCGCGCGCGACCAGGTCGTCGAACGGGAAGGCCGCGCCCGCACGGAAGCGCCCGGCCGTGTCGGCTTCCACCCGCCCGTCGACGTCCACCAGCAACATGCGCGTGGCCCCGACACGGCGGCCGTGGTTGCGAAGCGCGGACAACAAGGTGGCCTGGTCGTGTTGCGCGATGGCCGAACGCAACGCGTAGTCGAGCGCCAGCACCTGCACGCTTCCGGCCACGCGCGTGGACAAATCGTCGAGCTGGCGCGCGAACCCGCGCACCGCCACGTCCAGTTGCCGTTGCCCTTCGCCGATCAGTGCATGCCGCGTCACGCGATACACCATCACCGCCGTCAGCCCCTGCACCAGCACCAGGGCGGCGACGAAGAAGGAGGCGAGGCGGAGGCGGAAATTCATGCGGGCATCAGTAGTGCGTGTGCTCGCGATCGAACTGCTGGCGCGGATCGGGCCGCAGTGTGATCGGGAAGGCGAGCGTCTTCGACTCGCCCGCTGCAATCACCAGGGCCCGTTCGCGCAGGTCGGGCCGACCGGGCGGCAAGCGCGGTTGCCACACGCGCACGTCGTAACGGCCCGGCGGCAGCGCATCGAAGGACACGCGGCCGCGCGCATCGGTGCGCGCGTAGTACGGCGCATCGGTGATGTAGAGATAACTGATCATGCCGTCGTGGATGTTGCAGCCCACCGCGACGACGCCGGTCTTGTCGAGCACCAGCGGCGCCGCGCTTTCGCCGGGCGCGACGACGAACTCGAAGGCCTTCGCCGGCGAGAACGAATACACGTGGTGGCGCGTGCTGTCGCTATTGCGGAACACGACGCTGTCGCCGGGGCGGAACACCTCGACGTAGGGCATGAAGGTGAGTTGCTTCTGGTCGATCGTGCGCGACGTACTGCGCAGGTTCGCTGCACCGCTCCACGGCGCAGGCGGCACGACGGTGACGACCGCGTCGGCGACCGGTTGCCCGTTCTGGTCGGTGACTTGCACCAGCAGGCTCGCGCCCGCCGCGAAGGACGGGAGCGACAGCAGGCAAGCCACGACCACCCCCCAGCCCAAGTGCCGCATGCCTCTCCCCCGATTGGCGTGCAGTGGGTATCCCGCGCCGAGCGTAGCACCCCCGCAGGCCGGCGGCGCAAGGCCCCGGGCCGACCCGGCAACGCGGGGCCCGGCCTCAGGCTTCGTTGGACACGCCGTGCGGCACGTGCCCGGCGGCGACGTGGCGGCGGGCGGAATCGATGTTGCGCGAGGAGTCGTCGAAGAAGATGTCGGCGCCGAAGGTTTCCAGGAACGGGCCCTTGTCGCGGCCGCCGAGGAAGAGCGCCTCGTCCAGGCGCACGTCCCATTCGCGCAGCGTGCGGATGACGCGCTCGTGCGCCGGCGCGCTGCGCGCGGTGACCAGCGCGGTGCGGATCGGCGCGTTCTCGCCCACGGGGAACGCGGCCTGCAGGCGATGCAAGGCATCGAGGAAACCGCGGAACGGGCCGCCCGAGAGCGGTTCGCGCGCGCGCGTGGTCTCGTGGTCGTGGAAGGCAGCCAGGCCCTGCTCCTGCGACACGCGCTCGGATTCGTCGCCGAAGATCACGGCGTCGCCGTCGAAGGCGATGCGCAACTGATCGTGCGAGGTCTGCGCGGCACGCGCAGGCAGGATCGTCGCCGCAGCCACGCCGTGTTCGAGCGCGCGCCGCACCGATTCGGGGTTCGCCGACAGGAACAGGTGCGCGCCGAAGGGCCGGATGTAGGGCCAGGTCGGCGCGCCCGAGGTGAAGGTCGCGCGCGAGATCGCCAGCTGGTGGTGGTGGATCGAGTTGAAGATGCGCAGCCCGGTGTCGGACGAATTGCGCGACAGCAGGATGACTTCCACGCGCGGCGCATCGGCCGGCGTGCCCACGTTCAATGCGAGCAGCTTGCGTACCAGCGGGAAGGCGATGCCCGGCGCGAGCGGCGCATCTTCGTGCGCGCGCTGGTGCGCCTGGTAGGCCTCCACGCCTTCGCGTTCGTACAGCGCGTGGCTGTGCTCGAGGTCGAACAGCGCACGCGAGGTGATCGCGACGGTCAGCGGCGGTGCGGGAGCGTCGGCTTCGTCCATGTCACACCATGAACTGTTCGCTGAGCATGCGCTCTTCGAGGTTGTGTTCCGGATCGAACAGCAAGGTCACGGTGCGTTCGCTCGACTCGCGGATGGTCACTTCGACGACATCGCGCACTTCATGCGAATCGGCGGTCACGCTCACCGGTCGCTTGTAGGGATCGAGCACGCGCACGCGCACCTCGGTGTCCGCCCTGAGCAGCGCGCCGCGCCAGCGCCGCGGACGGAAGGGAGCCAGCGGGGTGAGCGCGATGATGCGCGAGCCGAGCGGCAGGATCGGCCCGTGCGCGGAATAGTTGTAGGCGGTGCTGCCCGCGGGCGTGGCGACCAGGACGCCGTCGCAGATCAATTCGTCCAGGCGCGGCTTGCCGTTGAGCTCGATGGCCAGGTGCGCGGCCTGGCGCGTTTGTCGCAGCAGCGAAACCTCGTTGTAGGCGAGCGAGCCCACGCTTGCGCCGCTCTCGGTCTGCGCCACCATTTCGAGCGGTCGCAGCACGGCGGGTTCGGCCGCGGCGATGCGCGCGAAGATCGAATCGAAGCTGGCCGGATCGTCGCGGTGGTGGTTCATCAGGAAACCGACCGTGCCGAGCTTCATACCGAACACGGGCTTGCCGAGGCCGCCGTGCCGATGCAGCGTCTGCAGCATGAAGCCGTCCCCGCCGAGGGCGACGAGGACATCGGCCTCCTGCGGTTCGTGTTGGCCGTGCAGCGCAACGAGCGCCGCGAGTGCGCGCTGCGCTTCGTCGGCGGGGCTGGCCAGGAAGGCGAGACGGGGCGTGTCGGTCATGCGGGCGAGGATAACCCGCCCAGCGCACGTTCGATGTCGGCCAGCAACGCGGCCACGCGCGCGCCCGCGCGGTCGGCCGTGGCGCCGAAGGCGGCGTCGGCGACGGAGGGGTCGGTCACCTCGTGTTCGATGGCATCCAGCAGTTGCGCGGCCTCGTCGGCGCCCAGGGTCAGGCAGGCCGAGCGCAGGCGATGGGCGAGCATCCCGAGCGTCGCGCGGTCCAGGGGCGCGCGCGCCAGGCGCCAGCGTTCGAGGTCCTGGCGCGTGTCGGTGGCGAAGGCGGCGAGGATGCGGCGCAGCTTGTCGCGGTCGTCGTGGACGATGCGCGAGAGCGCGTCGAAGCCCTGGATCGGCGGCAGCGCACGCGCGATGGCGTCGCGCAGCGGCTCCAGTTGCACGGGCTTGGCGAGGAAGGCATCCATGCCCGCGGCGAGGCAGCGCTCGCCATCGCCCGACGTCGCGCCCGCGGTGATGGCCACGATGGACAGCGGCGGCAGGTGCGCGGTGCGTTCGTGTTCACGGATGCGCGCGGCCAGGGCGAGGCCATCGAGCTTCGGCATCTGCACGTCGGTGAGCAGCAATGCGTAGCGCGTGCGTTGTTCAACGATGCGCGTCCATGCCGCTTCACCGTCCTCCACCGCTTCGCAGGCGTAACCGAGGCGTTCGAGTTGCTGGGTGATGACTTCGCGATTGGTCGCGTTGTCGTCGGCGAGCAACACGAGGCGGCCGGAGCGCGCCGCGTCTTCGATCGACAAGGCCGGATGCGTGCCCGCCACGTGCGCGATGCGCGGTGCCTGCGCACGCGCGCGTTCGGCCACGATGGCATCGGCGGACGCACGCACGAACGGTAGCGACACGCGGAAGCGCGAGCCCTCCCCTTCGCGGCTTTCGCATTCCAGCGTGCCGTCCATGAGATCGACGAGGTGGCGCACGATGCTCAGGCCCAGGCCCGTTCCGCCGAAGCGGCGCGTCGTGGAGGCATCGGCCTGGCGGAAAGGTTCGAACAACGTGGCCAGCGCCTGCGGCGGTATGCCGATGCCGGTGTCGGCCACGTCGAAGCGCAAACGCACGCGCGGGTCCGCGGGATCCTGGCGATCCGGCGACACGGACAGCGTCACGCGCCCGCGTTCGGTGAACTTCACCGCGTTGCCGCCGAGGTTCGCGAGGATCTGGCGCAGGCGCACGCGGTCGCCTTCGACCAGCGCAGGCACGGCCTCGTCGACCTCCACGTCCACGTCGATGCCCCGCTCCATCGCCTGCGCGCGGAGCACCACGCCCAGGTCTTCGACCATGCGACCGGGCGACAGCGGCAGCGTTTCGAGTTCGACCTTGCCCGCTTCGATCTTGGAGAAATCGAGCACGTCGTTGAGCAGCGCCAGCAGCACTTGCGCAGAGTCGCGGCAGGTGTCGAGCATGCGGCGTTGCTTGTCGTCGAGCGCCGTGTGCGAAAGGAGTTCGACCATGCCGATCACGCCGTTCATCGGCGTGCGGATCTCATGGCTCATGGTGGCGAGGAAACGGGCCTTCTCTTCCGCCGCCGCGCGTGCCGCTTCCTCGGAACGACGCAGCGCTTCTTCCTGGTCGCGGCGATCGGTGTCGTCGTAACACACGCCCACCATCCACGGCAGGTCGCCTTCGCCGAAGCGCGTGGCCTCGCCCACCCACCAGCGCCAGCCGCCGCGTCCGTCGGGGAGGCGGAATTCGATCGGCACGTCGTGTTCGCCGCGACGCGTGCGTTCGACGCGCTCCATCGAAGGGGCCACGTCGTCCGGATGCATCATCGCGAAGGTCTGCGCCGCCAGCGTGTGGTCGGGCGCAAGGCCGACGTAGGCACGGTCGGCCTCGCTCATTTCGAACTCGTCCGTGGCCATGTCCCAGGTCCACACGACGAGTTTCGCCGCCTGCAGGGCGAGGTCGAGCCGCACGCGATCCAGGCTGGCGCGCAACCCGACGTCCGCACTTTGCGTGCGGACGCTTCCAGAGCGTCGCGGCCCGTCTTCCACGGGCCGGACTCTACTCCCGTCAGCCGCGCGAGGCGAGCTGCGACAAGCGCTGCACCGCGACGGAGGCCGTCGGATAGTCCAGCGACTTCTGCGCGGAGAGCTCGTTGAGCATCGCGAGCGTGAAGCGCAGCGACGCATCGTCGCGCTCCAGCCAATGCTTCACCTTCGCGTCGGCGTTCGCCCCCGGCTTCGCCAGCACCTGCGCGACCAGGATGCGCTGCTGCGCGCCGAGTTCTTCACGCAGGGCACCGCGAGCGACCGCATGCCAGCGGCCTTCCACCGCCAGCGCGTCGATCTGCTGCAGCAACCACGGCACGCGCAGGGCATCGCCGAGGCGGAAGTGCACCTTGGCCACGTCGGTCGGACGCAGCTTGCGCTCCTTCGCCAGCTCGATGATGTCCGGGCACGGTTCCAGGTACGGCAGCGCGGCGAGCTGGTCGGCGAGCGCGGGCGGCAGGCCCTTCGCGTTCCAGTCGCGGATGCTCGCTTCGTACGCGGGGCGCTGCGTGTCGGGCAGGATGCGCTCGCCCGCGCGAATGTCGCGGAAGCCGTTGTGGAAGTGGTCCACAGCCGTCGCGATGTCGGGGATCACGCCCGGGCGCGAGAGCAGCCAGCGCGTGAACTGGCGCTGCAGCGTCCAGATCACCTGCAAGGCATCGATCTGCACCGCTTCGGCCACCTTGCCGTCGAGCGCGTCGATCTGCGCCCACAACTCGCGGATGTCCAGCGTTTCGCGCGTGATGGTGAAGGCCTTGGCCACTTCGCTCGGCGAGCGGCCGCTGTCTTCCTGCATGCGCATGGTGAAGGTCGCACCCATGCGGTTGACCATCGAATTGGTCACCGCGGTGGCGATGATCTCGCGCTTCAGGCGGTGCTGTTCCATCGCCTTCGCATACTTCTGCTGCAGGGGCTGCGGGAAATAGCGCACCAGTTCCTTCGACAGGTACGGATCTTCCGGAACGTCGGAGTTGAGCAGCTGCTGGAACAGCACGATCTTCGAGTACGACAGCAGCACCGAGAGTTCCGGACGCGTCAGGCCCTGGCCGCGCACCTTGCGCTCGGCGATTTCCTTGTCGCTCGGCAGGTATTCGATGCCGCGATCGAGCAGGCCCTGCGATTCCAGCGTGCGGATGAAGTGCTGCTTGGAGCCCATGCGCGACAGGCTCATGCGCTCCATCAGGCTGATCGCCTGGTTCTGGCGGTAGTTGTCGTTGAGCACCAGGTGGCCGACTTCGTCGGTCATCTCCGCCAGCAACTTGTTGCGACCGTCCAGCGTCAGCTTCTTCTTCTGCACTTCGCCATTGAGCAGGATCTTGATGTTCACCTCATGGTCCGAGGTGTCCACGCCCGCCGAGTTGTCGATGAAGTCGGTGTTGAGCAGCACGCCGTGCTGCGCCGCTTCCACGCGGCCCAGCTGGGTGAGGCCCAGGTTGCCGCCCTCGCCCACCATGCGGCAACGCAGGTCGGCGCCGTTCACGCGCAGGCCGTTGTTGGCGCGGTCGCCCACGTCGGCATGCGTTTCGCGCGAAGACTTGACGTAGGTGCCGATGCCGCCGTTCCACAGCAGGTCGACCGGCGATTTGAGGATGGCCGACATCAGTTCGGTCGGGCTCAGCGACGCGGCATCGGATTCGATGCCGAGCGCGGCGCGCACTTCCGGCGAGACCGGGATCGACTTGGCGCTGCGCGGATACACGCCGCCACCCTTGCTGATCAGCGCCTTGTCGTAGTCGTCCCAGCTCGAACGCGGGAGCTTGAACATGCGCTCGCGTTCCTTGAACGTCTTCGCGGCATCCGGATTCGGGTCCAGGAAGATGTGGCGATGGTCGAAGGCCGCCAGCAGGCGGATCTTCTTCGACAACAGCATGCCGTTGCCGAACACGTCGCCCGACATGTCGCCGATGCCCACGCAGGTGAAGTCCTGCGTCTGGCAATCGCGGCCGAGCGCGCGGAAGTGGCGCTTGACCGATTCCCACGCACCACGCGCGGTGATGCCCATGCCCTTGTGGTCGTAACCGACCGAACCGCCGGAGGCGAAGGCGTCGTCGAGCCAGAAGCCGTGCGCACGCGCGATGCCGTTGGCGATGTCGGAGAACGTCGCCGTGCCCTTGTCCGCGGCGACGACCAGGTACGGATCGTCCGCATCGTGGCGCACCACGTTGGGCGGATACAGGATCTTGCCGTCGGGCGAGAGGTTGTCGGTGATGTCCAGCAGGCCGTTGATGAAGCGCTGGTAGCAGGCCACGCCCTCGGCGAACCACGCGTCGCGGTTCGTCGCCGGGTCCGGCAACTGCTTGCAGTAGAAGCCGCCCTTCGAGCCGACCGGCACGATGACGGTGTTCTTCACCATCTGCGCCTTCACCAGGCCGAGGACTTCCGTGCGGAAGTCTTCGCGGCGATCCGACCAGCGCAGGCCGCCACGCGCGACCGGGCCGAAGCGCAGGTGCACGCCTTCCACGCGCGGGCCGTACACGAAGATTTCGCGATACGGGCGCGGCTTGGGCAGGTCGGGGACCTTCGCCGAATCGAACTTGAAGGCCACGTAGTCGGCGGGGCCGCCGTCCTTGCGCTTGCCGCCTTCGTACTGGATGTAATAGCTGGTGCGCAGCGTGGCGTCGATGACGCCGATGAAGCTGCGCAGGATGCGGTCGTCGTCCAGGCTGGACACGCGGTCCATCAGGCCGAGCAGCGTCGAACGCGTGATCTCGATCTGCTGCTCGCGCGTGCCCGCGCGGGCTTCGATCACCGGCGTCACGGCGGCCAGCGCCGCGGCATCGCCTTCCAGCAGCGCCTGCAGCTGGGCGCCGAAGCGTTCCATGCCCTGCTTGATCGCCGCCTTGGACTCGCTGCCGGTGCACGGATCGAAGCGCGCTTCGAACAGTTCGACCAGCAGGCGGACCAGCAACGGATAACGCGAGAACGTGGCTTCCACGTAGCTCTGCGAGAACGGCACGCCGGTCTGCAGCAGGTACTTGCAGTAGCCACGCAGCATCGCGACCTGGCGCCAGGACAGGCCGGCCATCAGCACGAGGCGGTTGAAGCCGTCGTTCTCCGCTTCGCCGCGCCAGATGCGGGCGAAGGCGGCTTCGAAGTTCTCGTCGATGCGGCCGATGTCGATCTCGCCCTGCGTCGCTTCCACTTCGAAGTCCTGGATGTAGGCGACGTCGCCGTTGGACTCGATGCGGTACGGATGCTCGGAGATCACGCGCAGCCCCATGTTCTCCATCATCGGGAGCGCATCGGACAGCGGGATGTCGTCGTGCAGGCGGTAGAACTTGAAGCGCAGGCCGCCGTCGCGGTGCGAACGGTACAGCGACAGGCGCAGGTCGTCGGCGCCGGACAGCGCGGCGAGGTGTTCGACGTCGGCGGCGGCCACCTGCGGGCCCACCTGTTCGATGTAGCCCATCGGCAGCGCACGGCCGTAGCGCGACGCGAGCTTCAGGCCCACTTCTTCACCGTGGCGCCGGGCGAGCTGTTCGGACAGTTCGTCCTGCCAGTCGCGCACGATCTGCGCCAGGCGCGTTTCGAGTTCGGCCTCGTTGATGTCCACCTTGGCGCCCGCGCGCGGACGCACGATCAGGTGCAGCTGCGCCAGCGGCGACTCGCCGATGTGCACGGTGGAGTCGACGTACTCGCCCTGCAGCGCGTCCTTGAGCATCGCTTCGATGCGATGGCGCATCAGCGTGTCGTGGCGATCGCGCGGCACGTAGACCAGCACCGAGAAGAAGCGCCCGTAGCGGTCGCGGCGCAGGAACAGCTTGCTGCGCACGCGTTCCTGCAGGCCGAGGATGCCCGAGGCGGTGTCGAACAGTTCCGCTTCGCTGGACTGGAACAACTCGTCGCGCGGCAGCGTTTCCATGATGTGGCGCAGCGCCTTGCCGCTGTGGCTGGCCGGGCGCAGGCCCGATTCGCGCATCACGTGCTCATAGCGCTCGCGCACCAGCGGGATGTCCCACGGGCGGCGGTTGTAGGCGCTGGAGGTGTACAGGCCGAGGAAGCGCTGTTCGCGCACCGGCTTGCCCTTCGCGTCGAAGGTGAGCACGCCGATGTAGTCCATGTAGCCGCGGCGGTGCACGGTGGCGCGCGAGTTGGTCTTGGTCAGGATCAGCGCATCGACCGCACCGGACTGCGGCATGTAATGCGCGGCCAGCGAGGTCAGCGGGCGCGGCGGGCCCGCTTCCTTGTTGCGCAGCAGGCCGAGGCCCGATTCCGGGTGCGCGATCAGGAATTCTTCCTTGCCACGCTTCTCGACCGTGTATTCGCGGTAACCGAAGAACGTGAAATGGTTGTCGGCGGCCCAACGCAGGAATTCCTGCGCTTCGGCGCGGCCCGCGTCGGACACCGGGATGTTGTGCGAAGGCAGTTCTTCGGCGACCTCGAGCATGCGCTCTCGCATCTGCTCCCAGTCGACGACGATCGCGCGCACGTCGGACAGCACGGCGCGCATGCGCGCTTCGATCTTCGCCAGCGCGGGCTGCGGCTGGCGGTCGATCTCGACGTGCAGGTAGGACTCGTTGGTGCCCTCGCCCACGCCGGTGAGCTTGCCGGCCTTGTCGCGCGCCAGCGGCACGACCGGATGGCCGAGCACGTGCACGCCGATGCCCATGTCGGCCAGCGCCATGGTCACCGAGTCGACGAGGAAGGGCATGTCGTCGTTGAGGATCTGCAGCACGGTGTGCGGCGATTCCCAACCGTGTTCCTTCATCGTAGTGTTGAACAGGCGCACGTTCGCCTTGCCGGGCTTGCGCGTCTCGGAGAACTCCAGCATGCCGGCGGCCAGCGCGGCCCAGGCATCGGCCGGATGTTCGGCGAATTCATCGCGCGTCATGCGGTGGTAGAAGCCGCGCGCGAAGGCCTCGGCCTCCGCGGCGCGCGACTTCGGCACGCGCTTGCGCAGGGCCTCGAGGACCGGGGTGAGGTCGAACCGCGCCGGGGTCGGCGCGACAGGATGGGTCATGGCTTTCGTCGAAGATTTCGCGGGGGGAGCGGCCTTCTTCGGGGCCGCCTTGATCGATTTCGGACGGGTGCTCATTTCAGTGTGTGTGCTCAGCGAAGACCGGTTTCGTGGCGGGCGATCACGAGGCGTTGGATCTCGCTCGTGCCTTCGTAGATTTCGGTGATCTTCGCGTCGCGGAAGTAACGCTCGATCGGCATTTCCTTCGAATACCCCATGCCGGCGTGGATCTGCACGGCCTGGTGGGCGATCCACATCGCCGCTTCCGACGCGGTGAGCTTGGCGATCGCCGCTTCGTTGGTGAAACGCTCGCCCTGGCCCTTGAGCCAGGCCGCGCGCAGCGTGAGCAGCGTGGCGGCCTCGAGCTTGCATTTCATGTCGGCGATCTTGGCCTGCGTCATCTGGAACGTGCCGATCGGCTGGCCGAAGGCCTTGCGTTCGCGCACGTAGGCCAGCGTGGCTTCGTACGCGGCGCGGCCGATGCCGATGGCCTGCGAGGCAATGCCGATGCGGCCGGCGTCGAGCACGCCCATCGCGATCTTGAAACCGTGGCCTTCCTGGCCGAGCACTTCGTCGGCTTCGGCGACGTAGTCGGTGAATTCGATTTCGCACGTGGCAGAAGCGCGGATGCCGAGCTTGGGCTCGGTCTTGCCGCGGTGGAAGCCGGCCTTGTCGGTGTCGATCACGAAGGCGGTGATGCCGCGCGCGCCCTTGTCCGGTTCGCTCATGGCGAACAGCACGATGTACTTGGCGACCGGGCCGGAGGTGATCCAGCTCTTCTTGCCGTTGATGATGTAGCGGCCATCGGCCTGCTTCACCGCGCGGCAGCGCATGGCGGTGGCGTCGGAGCCGGACTGCGGTTCGGTCAGCGCGAAGGCGCCGATGGCCTTGCCCTCGGCGATCGCGCGCACGTACGTCTGCTTCTGCGCTTCGGTGCCGTGGGTGAGGATGCCGTTGCAGAACAGCGAATTGTTGACCGACATGATGGTGGAGTGCGCGGCGTCGGCTGCGGCGATCTCGACCATCGCCAGCACGTAGCTGACCGGGTCCATGCCCGCGCCGCCGTATTCGCCCGGCACCTCGATGCCCATCAGGCCGTTTTCGCCCAGGGTGCGGATGTTCTCGAGGGGGAATTCGCCGCTGCGGTCGAAGTGCTCGGCGCTGGGGGCGATCTTTTCGCGCGCGATGCGTCGCGCGACGTCCTGGATCATCAACTGCTCTTCGGTGAAGCGGAAATCCACGAGACGCACTCCGGGTACGGATGAAGAAGCGGAATTGTAGCCGCCACGACGCGCCGCTTGACCCCCGTGAGCGGCGGGAACAGACTTATCTCTGTATCGCGATAGGCAGATGAACGCATGTCGCCCCACCCGGAGCCCCGCACCCGATGGACCTCGAAGGCTGGTCGACCCGCTTGAAGGTGTTCGCCGACGCCACGCGCGTGCGGCTGCTCGCCCTGCTGGAGCGTGAAGAGCTCACCGTGGCCGAGCTCTCCTCCATCACGCGCCTGGCCCAGCCGCGCGTGTCCACGCACCTGGCCAAGCTCAAGGAAGCCGGGCTCGTCCGCGACCGCCGCGCCGGCGTGAGCGCCTATTACCGCTTCGACGAAGACACCCTGGACGCGGCGCAGCGCGCCCTGTGGCAGACCCTGCGCAGCGGCAGCGACGACGCCCTGCTCCGCCAGGACGCCGAACGCGTCCCCGGCGTGCTGGCCATGCGCGCGGCCGACCAGAACTGGGCCGACTCGGTGGCCGGCGACATGGAGCGCCATTACTCGCCGGGCCGCACCTGGGAAGCGCTGGCGCGCACGGCGCTGCCGCTGCTGAGTCCGGGCGACGTGCTGGACATCGCCTCGGGCGATGGCGTCCTCGCCGAACTGCTCGCGCCGCATGCCAACCGCTACATCTGCATCGACGCGAGCGCCCGCGTGGTCGCCGCGGCGAGCGAGCGCCTGAAACCCTTCCCGAACGTCGAAGTCCGCCAGGGCGACATGCATGCGCTGCCGTTTCCCAACGGCAGCTTCGACCTGGTTGTGCTGATGCACGCGCTGACCTACGCGACCAAGCCCGCGCAGGCCGTGGCCGAGGGCGCGCGCGTGCTCAAGCGCGGCGGTCGATTGTTGCTGTCGAGCCTGGCGCGCCACGAACACCGCGCCGTGGTCGAGGCCTATGGCCACGCCAACCTCGGCTTCAGCGAAAAGGACCTGCGCAAGTTCGCCGACAAGGCGGGCCTGCAGGTGGTCGGCTGCGGCACCGTCACGCGCGAGCGCCGCCCACCGCATTTCGAAGTGATTTCCCTGCTGGGAGTGAAACCGTGAACGACAACCGCAAGCTGCCCGAGAGCAGCGACGTCCTGCCCTGGCGCAACCCGGCGCGCGTGGCCGCGCTCGAGGCCGCGCTCGCCCGGCGCATCCTCATCATCGACGGCGCGATGGGCACGATGATCCAACGCCACGACCTGCAGGAAGCCGACTATCGCGGCGAACGCTTCGCCTTCGGCTACGACGCGCTGTTCACCCCCGACAACCACGCACACGGCCCCGGCTGCGGCTGCGAAGCGCACGACCAGAAAGGCAACAACGACCTGTTGACGCTCACGCGCCCGGACATCATCCGCGCCATCCACGACGCCTACCTGGACGCCGGCGCGGACCTGATCGAAACCAACACCTTCAACTCGACGTCCGTTTCGCTCGCCGACTACCGCCTGCAGCACCTGGTGCGCGAGCTCAATTTCGAATCGGCCAAGTTGGCGCGCGCCGCCTGCGATGCCGCCGAAGCGAAGGACCCCACGCACCCGCGCTTCGTCATCGGCGTGCTCGGCCCGACCAGCCGCACGGCCTCGCTGAGCCCGGACGTGAATCGCCCCGGCTTCCGCGCGACCACCTTCGATGAGCTCGCGCAGGCTTATCGCGAATCCACCCTCGGCCTGATCGAAGGCGGCGCCGACGTGCTGATGGTCGAGACGATCTTCGACACGCTCAACGCCAAGGCCGCGGTGTTCGCGATCGAAGATGTCTTCGAGCAGACCGGTGCGCGCCTGCCCGTGATGATCTCCGGCACGATCACCGATGCCTCGGGCCGCACGCTCTCCGGCCAGACCGCCGAGGCCTTCTGGTATTCGCTGCGCCACGCGCGCCCCATCGCGATCGGCCTGAACTGCGCGCTCGGCGCGAAGGACCTGCGCGCGCACGTGGACGTGCTGGCGCAGGTCGCCGACACGTACGTGAGCACCCATCCGAACGCGGGCCTGCCCAATGCCTTCGGCGGCTACGACGAAACACCCGAGGACATGGCGGGCACGCTGCGCGAGTTCGCGCAGAGCGGGCTGCTCAACCTCGTGGGCGGGTGCTGCGGCACCACGCCCGAGCACATCCGCGCCATCGCCGAGGCCGTGCGCGACCTGCCGCCGCGCGAACGGCCCACGCTCCTCGACGCACAGGCGGAAGCCGCCTGATGAATGCACTCCCCCGCCACACGCGGCTCAGCGGCCTGGAGCCGCTGCAGATCACGCCGCAGAGCAACTTCGTCAACGTCGGCGAACGCACGAACGTCACCGGCTCGGCGCAGTTCAAGAAGCTCATCCTCGAAGGCCGCTACGACGAAGCGGTGGTGGTCGCGCGCCAGCAGGTGGAAAACGGCGCGCAGATCATCGACATCAACATGGATGAAGGCATGCTCGACGCCGAGCAGGCGATGACGACCTTCATCAACCTCATCGCCGCCGAGCCGGACATCGCGCGCGTGCCGGTGATGGTCGACAGCTCCAAGTGGACGGTGATCGAAGCGGGCCTGAAGTGCCTGCAGGGCAAGGGCATCGTCAACTCGATCTCGATGAAGGAAGGCGAAGCCGAGTTCCTGCGCCAGGCGCGGCTCGTGCGGCGCTACGGCGCGGCGGTCGTGGTGATGGCCTTCGACGAAGCGGGCCAGGCGGACACGATCGAACGCAAGGTCGAGATCTCCTCGCGCGCCTACGAGCTGCTGACGACGCGGATCGGCTTTCCGCCCGAAGACATCATCTTCGACCCGAACGTGTTCGCGATCGCCACCGGCATCGAGGAGCACGACAACTACGCGGTCAACTTCATCGAGGCCGCGCGCGAGCTGCGCCGCCGCTTCCCGCTCTCGCATATTTCCGGCGGCGTCTCCAACGTCTCCTTCTCCTTCCGCGGCAACGAGGCCGTGCGCCAGGCGATCCACGTCGTGTTCCTGTACCACGCCATCGCGGCGGGCATGGACATGGGCATCGTCAACGCCGGTGCGCTGCCCTTGTACGACGATCTCGACGCCGACCTGCGCGAGCGCGTGGAGGACGTCGTCCTCAACCGCCGCAGCGATGCCACCGAGCGACTGCTCGAGATCGCCGACCGCTACAAGGGCAAGAAGGGCGAGAAGAAAGTCGAAGACCTGCGCTGGCGCGAGAAGCCGGTGGAGGATCGCCTCGCGCACGCGCTGGTGCACGGCATCGATGCCTTCATCGACGAGGACACCGAACAGGCGCGCGCCCGCGCCACGCGCCCGCTCGACGTGATCGAGGGCCCGCTGATGTCGGGCATGAATGTGGTGGGTGATCTGTTCGGCGCCGGCAAGATGTTCCTGCCGCAGGTGGTGAAGTCCGCGCGCGTGATGAAGAAGGCGGTGGCCTACCTGCTGCCCTACATCGAAGCGGAAAAACTGCGCACCGGCGACGTCGGCCGTTCGAACGGCAAGATCGTCATGGCGACCGTCAAGGGCGACGTGCACGACATCGGCAAGAACATCGTCGGCGTGGTGCTGGCCTGCAACAACTTCGAGGTGATCGACCTCGGCGTGATGGTGCCGGCGCAGACCATCCTGGATCGGGCGAAGGCGGAGCAGGCGGACATCATCGGGCTGTCGGGCTTGATTACGCCTTCGCTGGAAGAGATGCGCCATGTCGCGGCGGAAATGCAGCGGCAGGGTTTCGTGGTGCCCTTGCTGATCGGCGGCGCGACCACCTCGCGTGCGCATACGGCGCTGAAGATCGACCCGCAATACAAGTCGCCCACGGTGTGGGTGAAGGATGCCTCGCGTGCGGTGGGCGTGGCGCAGTCGCTGGTGTCGGTGGACCTGCGCGAGGCCTTCGTCGCGGCCAACGATGCCGACTACAAGGAAATCCGCGAGCGTCATCGCCAGCGCGGCGATGCGAAGCGCCTGGTGTCGCTGGACAAGGCGCGCGCGCAGGCCTTCGACGGCGGCTGGGCCGACTACACGCCCCCTGCCCCGCGGCAACCGGGCCTGACGGTGTTCGACGACGTCGCCCTCGCCGAACTCGTGCCCTTCATCGACTGGACGCCGTTCTTCAACACATGGGAGCTCGCGGGGAAGTATCCGGCGATCTTCGACGACGCGATCGTGGGCAAGCAGGCGCGCGAGTTGTTCGACGATGCGCAGGGGATGCTGAAGAAGATCGTCGACGAAAAGTGGTTGCGGGCGAAGGCGGTCGTCGGATTGTGGCCGGCGCAGTCGGTGGGCGACGACGTGCGCGTCGATGGCACGACCACCTTCCACTTCCTGCGCCAGCAGGTGGACAAGCCGGTGGATCGTCCCGACTTCTGCCTCGCGGATTTCGTCGCGCCCGAAAGCAGCGGGAAGCAGGACTGGATGGGCGGCTTCGCGGTGACCGCGGGCCTGGGCATCGAGGAACACGTCGCGCGCTTCGAAGCCGACCACGACGACTACAACGCGATCCTGCTCAAGGCCCTGGCGGATCGCCTGGCCGAAGCGCTGGCCGAACGCATGCACCAACGCGTGCGTCGTGAGTTGTGGGGCTACATGCCCGACGAAGCCCTGGCCAACGATGCACTGATCGACGAACAGTACGTCGGCATCCGCCCTGCCCCCGGGTATCCGGCGTGCCCGGAACACACCGAGAAGGCGACGCTGTTCCAGATGCTCGATGCCGAACGCAATGCCGGCGTGCGGCTGACGGAAAGTTTTGCGATGTATCCGGCGGCGGCGGTGTCGGGCTATTACTTCAGCCATCCGCGCAGCCAGTATTTCGTGGTCGGTCGCCTCTCGCGCGAGCAGGTTGCCGACTATGCGAAGCGCAAGGGCATCACGCTCGCACAGGCCGAACGCTGGCTGGCATCGAACCTCGACTACGATCCGGAATGACGCTCAGGGCCGCCCGTGTTCGATCGGGCGGTCCCGATGCATCAGCGCCCACTCGGCGTGCTCCGCGAGAGCCGCCTCGCCCAGCGCGCGCAGGATTTCCCGCTTCTCCTGCGTGCCCGGTGCGGCATCCAGCGCCATTCGCGCATTGCGGTAGATGCGGTGCATGAAGCGGTACTGCTTCACCAACTCCTTGTCCGCCTTGCGATAGGCATACGCCTCGCGCACCGCCGCCACGAGCGACAACGCGCCCATCAGCGTCACCAGCACGTTGCGCGTGGTGTCGCCCAAGCCTTTGTGGAACAGCGCGAGCAACACGCTGATCGCGATGCCCGCCCACAGGCAGGCCGCGCCCAGGCGTTGCGTGCGCACGTGGTGCCGCGCGCGCAACACCGATTTGCGTTCGTAGTACGCCAATTGCCCCGATTGCCCGGGGCGCCCCACCCACGCGTCCACGACCTCGTCGACGATGTGCGCCGCTTCGTCCGAATCGCGCGGCGCGCTGGTCGGCGACAGGCCGACCTGCCGCATCACGTTGCGGATCCAGCCGAGCTCGACGTCCTGCTTCTGCATGAAGTTGTCGTGCGCGAATTCCGCATCGCCGGTGATCGTCAGGCCCGCGCGACGCCAGAACGTCTGCACGCGCAAGCCCTCGGCCAGGGCGCGATAGTCGATGTACTTGCGATGCCAGTCGTGGCGCGCCGCGGCCGCCGCGATCGCCAGGCCGATCGCGAACAAGGCGAGGAACGCCCACAGCATCCAGTCGGGCGCGCCGAGGTCGGAATACAGCAGCAGCGCCAGGCCCATGGCGACCGCCAGGCCGTGAATTGCGCGCATGGCCCACTGCGTGCGGCGCTGGTAGCGCACGGCGAGCGCATCCGCCTCGCGCCACGTGCGCTCGGCGACATCGTCGCTGGCGGCGGGCAGCACATGGTCGTCCAGCGTGCGCCGATCGGTTTCGAAGGCCTGCATGCGCAGGAAGATGCGGTCGTAGTCCGGCGGCATGCCGGCCGCGAACGGACGCTGCGCACCACTCGTGCACCATTGCGGCGCGCCGTTTTCGTGCACGTGGTTGCGTTCGCCGTTCATGCGGTGCGCGGGCAGCAGGAGCACGAGGCTGTCGTCGTCGCCCGCGAGCATCTGCCGCAGGTTGTCGGTGGCGCGCCGCGCGCCGGGCACCGGACCGCCGAGGTAATAACGCACCACCTGCGCCGTGCCGCCCGTGCCGCTTTCGTTGCGCCCATCCCACAGCGCGAACAGCACATGGCAATGGTTGGCGACGAACAGCCCCGCCTGCAGGTATTGGCGATCGCGCGCGGGACCGACCTGGCGCAGCGCGTCGAGTTCGCGTTCGTCGCAGGCGATGGACACCACTTCGGCGCCCGCCAGCAAGGTATCGAAGGCCACCTTGGAGGTTTGCGAGGCGAAGTCCTCGCGATACAGCGAGAGGGGCAGCGGCAAGGGCACGACGAGCCGCGCGCCAAAATCCAGCGCGACTTCCGCCACGAGCCGATCCCCGCCCTCGGCCAGCGCGGAGAGCAGGACGAGCGAGAGCTCGGGATAACGCTCGCGCAACTCGGCGAACGCGGCGCGCACCTGGTCGCGCAACACGGGCAGTTGTGTCGGGTCGAGATCGCGGTGGCTGGTGACCCCCACGATCAGTTCGGTGCGCAAGGGGCCCATATCGCTTGGAGCTACGCCGAACGAGTGCGGGAGCGGACACTGATCGCGGGGTGAAACGTCTCGGAACGGGGGCCAGGACTTGCGGCACGGCGCGCGTCGCAATCCACTGGTCGATTCCACCGTCCTCGTGGAGATTCATGAAGCGCATCGCATGCCTGGCCGCGGGCCTTTCCGTTTTCGGCGCGGACGCGCGCTTCCTGTCCGTCGACCCCGTCAAGGCGGATGCGAGCACCGGAGGCCACTTCAATCGATATGCCTACGCCAACAACAACCCCTACAAGTACGTCGATCCCGACGGGCGCGTTGCGATCGTCACCCATCACCGGAACGGGGACGTCAGCGTCCACTTTCCAACGCGTTTCCATGGTCCGGCGGCGACGCAGGAGCGCATCGACCGGATCCACGCGTTCGTCGAGGCCATGTCCGGAACCTATCGGGTCAATGGCACAGACACGCAGGTGAACTTCGCGATCACCGAAATCGACGGCAGGACGCCGCGACGCGCTCGGAACGACGTCATGCTCGTCGAGGGCGCCGAGCGCAGCAACGCGGAAATTGGCGGAAGGCGCGCAGAAATCGACGTCCTGGACCGCTTCACGGCAAATGGCGTACCGGCGCATGAGTTCTCGCACCTCGGAGGCATCGACGATCTCTATGACCCCATCACCGGCCTTCCGGATCCAGCGCACGGCGACAAGATCATGAACCAGGTCCCGGGACGGGTGGAATCGACGACGGTCGAGGGCATCATCAACGCGCGCACCAACATCCGAAGGAACGAACGGTGATTCCCGCGACGTTCCTTGCACTGACGCTCGCATCGACAACCCCGTTTCCGCCGAAGACACCCGCACCATCCAGGTGGCTCCCACCTACGGTTGCGACGCGTGGTTCACGCTCGCATGCACGCATTTGCCGTGGGAAGCGAAACTGACACAGTCCTCGCCCGCCGACTTCAGCCTGTTCGAACTGACCGACAGGACGGGTGGCGAAATCCTGCGTGTCTATGTCGGTTCAGCGCCTTCGAAGGTCACGGGGAGGCCGGCATTCGAACGCAAGACCCGCAGGCACACACTGCGGGCATTCTCGAAGCCGGATGGCGACGCCATCCGCGTCGACATCGTCGTCTCGGAGACCAAGCCGTATCCGTTGACCGTGCACGTGCTGGGCAACATGATCGCGACAACGCGTTCGTGTTCGCCAGGTTCGTCAGCGGCTTGCGGCCCTGCAAGTACGGGCGCTCATTCCAGGACTGCAAGCGTTCGCCGGAATGGGAAGAAGGCCTGACGCGTTTCATGCTCGACGTCGCCGCAGGACTTACGGCGACGCACGATCACCAGACCAGATCGTCCGGCACCTGATACTGCGGATCGCTGTACGGATCGTCCCCCGCCGGCGCATTCGGATCGACCTTCAGCGCAACCGCGGGCGCGAAGATCGCTTCGGCCTTGGCCAGCGTGTCCGCATCCACCAGCAGGTAACGCCCGTCCATCTGCACCACGCCGAGTTCGCCGGCGTTGAGCGACTTCAATTGCGCATCGGTGACGTAGATGCGCTTGATCTTGCCGCCATACTCGAAATGGCGCGCGATCTCCGCGCCCGCATCGTTGCGCCCCTTGTCCTTCAGGAATTCGGCGAGCGCGGCCTTGGCCTCGCGACGCTTGCGCGCCTCTTCCTGCTTCAGGCGTTCGGCTTCGATGCGCTCGTCCTTCTCCTTCTGCGCACGGATCGCATAGGCCTTGGCGAGGTCGATTTCTTCGCGCGACTTCGGCTTGCCCTGGGGCGGCCTGCCCTGCGGCGGCCTGCCCTGCGAAGGCTTGCCATGCGCGGGTTTCCCATGCGGCGGCTTGCCGTGCACGGGCTTTCCGTGCGCGGGCTTGCCATGCGCAGGCTTCGCGCCATGCGGCGTCTTGGGTTCGGGCTTGCGGGCGGGGGCCGGCGCCGGCTTGAAGCCGAGGCCGAGCAACTGGTCGCGCAGGGAATCGCTCATGGGGGACTGCGGTAGTGCGTGGGACGAAGGAAGGATGCCGCAACGCCATCCCCCTTGCACAGTCCCGGGGTTCAGTAATGCGGCGGCGGCGGTTCTTCGGCGGGATCGGCCAGGAAGCTGGCGCGCGAGGACTTGAGTTCCTCCATCACGCGGCGCACCAGTTCGGCATTGCGTTCGGCTTCGTGGCGCGCCTGCGCCAACGCGTCGCTCATTTCCGACAGCGCGTGTTCCTGGAAGGCCAGGCGCGTCTCGAGTTCTTCGAGGCGCGCTTCCAGCGAACTTGGATCGGGCGTCGCCATCAGTCGGGCTTGCGCACCGAGCGGCCGCGGCCGATGCCGTAGTACGCCAGGCCCGCGGCTTCGACTTCCGCCGGGTCGTACAGGTTGCGGCCGTCGAACACGACCTTGTCGGTCAGCGTGTTCGCGAGCCTGGCGAAATCCGGGCTACGGAACTGCTTCCACTCGGTGACCACGACGAGCGCATCGGCACCCTTCAGCGCTTCACCCGCGGAGGCGCACAGGTGCAGGTCGGCGCGGTCGCCGAAGATGCGGCGCGCTTCCTGCGTGGCTTCCGGGTCGTAGGCCTGCACCTTGGCACCCGCATCCCACAGTTGCGCGAGCAGTTCGCGGCTGGAGGCGGCGCGCATGTCGTCGGTGTTCGGCTTGAACGCCAGGCCCCACACGGCAACGGTCTTGCCGCGCACGTCGCCGAAGTGGCGCGTCATCAGTTCGAACAAGTGCTGCTTCTGCGCTTCGTTCACCGCTTCCACGGCGTCCAGCAGGCGCGGATTGCAGCCGTACTGCTGCGCGGTCCAGGCCAGCGCCTGCACGTCCTTCGGGAAGCACGAGCCACCGTAACCGGCGCCCGGGTAGATGAAGTGCCAGCCGATGCGCGGATCCGAGCCGATGCCCTGGCGCACCATTTCGATGTCGGCGCCCACCTGCTCTGCGATGTTCGCCATCTCGTTCATGAAGGAAATCTTCGTGGCGAGCATGGCGTTGGCGGCGTACTTGGTCAGCTCGGCCGAACGGACGTCCATCGCCACGATGCGCTCATGGTTGCGGTTGAACGGCGCGTACAGACGCTTGAGCTTTTCCAGCGCAGGCGCGCTGTCGGTGCCGACCACGATGCGATCGGGGCGCATGCAGTCGTTGACCGCATCGCCTTCCTTGAGGAATTCGGGATTGCTGACGACGTCGAACACGAGCGTCGTGCGGCGCTGCAGGAGTTCCTGCGAAATCGCCGTTCGCACCTTGTCGGCGGTGCCGACCGGCACGGTCGACTTGTTCACCACCACCGCAGCGCGCTGCAGGTGCTGGCCAATCGTGCGCGCCACGGCGAGCACGTACTTGAGGTCGGCGCTGCCGTCCTCGTCGGGCGGCGTGCCGACGGCGATGAACAACACATCGCCGTGTTCGATCGCATGCGCGGCGTCGGTGGTGAAATTCAGGCGGCCGGCGGCGTGGTTCGCCTTGACCATCGGCTCCAGGCCCGGCTCGTAGATCGGGATCACGCCACGATTGAGGCCTTCGACCTTCGCTTCGTCGATGTCGACGCAGACGACGTCGTGGCCGACCTCCGCCAGGCAGGTGCCGGTGACGAGCCCGACGTAACCGGTGCCGAAAATGGTGACGCGCATGCAGTGTCCTGAAGAGCTTGGAAGGCCGCCATGGTCGCAGCCGAAAACGTCACGCCGCGGTGAAGCCGTCAGCGTGACGGGGGGACGCGGGGCCTGGTTACTGCTTCGGCGGCTGGACGATGTCGAGCAGCTCGACGTCGAACACGAGCGTCGCGTTCGGGCCGATCGGGCCGCCCGGCGTACCCTTTTCGCCGTAACCCAGGTTGCCCGGGATCCACAGCTTGAACTTGCTGCCCACCGGCATCAGCTGCAGGCCTTCCTGCCAGCCCGGCACGACCTGGTCGAGCGGGAAGACGACCGGCTGGCCGCGATCGTAGGAGCTGTCGAAGGTCTTGCCGTCGAGCGTGGCGCCCTTGTAGTGCACGCGGACCACGTCGCCGGCCTTCGGCTTCGGGCCCTTGCCTTCGGTCACGACCTGGTACTGCAGGCCCGAGGCCGTGGTCAGCACGCCCGGCTTCTTGGCGTTGTCGGCGGCGAACTTCTGGCCTTCCTCGAGGTTCTTCTTCGCATCGGCCATCGCCTTGGCGATCTGCTTGGCCTGCATCTTCTGGCCGAAGTTCTCACCGACGGAACGCGCCTGGTCTTCGGTCATCAGCAGCTTCTCGCCGGCGAGCGAGGACTTGATGGCCTTGGTGATCATGTCGACGTCGATCTCGTCCTTGATCGGGTCCAGCTGCTTGGCCAGCGCCATGCCGACCATGTAGCTCACCTGGTCCTTCTCGGTGGGCAGGCCCGCGATCTGGGCACCCTTGGCGGTGGACGCGGCGGCCGGCGCGTTGGCCTCGGTCTTGGCGGCCTCCTGCTTGTTGCAACCGGCGGCGAAAACGGCCGCGGCGGCGGCGGACAACACAAGGGCGTGGCGCAGGGAAGACTTCATCGGTGGCGCTCCTGAAAGGTTCGAACTGGAAAGTTCGGTATTCCGAAAAGAGCCGCACTATCCGCGTGCGGCCTGAAGGGGTGGTGAGCAGTGGGTCAGGGAACGATGTCGAGCAGCTCGACATCGAACTGCAGCGTCGCGTTCGGACCGATGTCCGGGGGGCCTTGTTCCCCGTAGGCCAGCTCGCCGGGCACCCAGAAGCGGTACTTGGCGCCGACCGGCATCATCGAGACGCCTTCGGACCAGCCCGCGATGACCTGCGTGAGGGGGAATTCGGCCGGTTGGCCGTGCTCGTAGGAGCTGTCGAAGACGGTGCCGTCGAGCAGCTTGCCTTCGTAATTGACGCGCACCTTGTCGGTGGGCTTCGGACGCAGGCCCGCGCCCTGGCGCAGCACCATGTACTGCAGGCCCGACGGCGTGGTGAACACGCCCTTCTGCGTCTTGTTCTTCGCGAGGAAGGCGGCGCCTTCGGTCTTGTTCTTCTCGGCCAGGGCCGCGGTTTCCTTGCCCAGGCGTTCCTGCTGGCGCTGCGAGAACGCCACGCCCACCGCACGCGCTTCCTCGTCCGACAGCAGCAGCGTGCCCTTGGCGAAGGTGGTGCGGATGGCCTGCATCATCGTCGGCACGTCGATTTCGTCCTGGACCGGCTTGAGCGAGCGGCCGACGTCGGCGCCGATGAGCAGGCCCACGTTCGACTTCGACACTTCCGGCAGCTTCGCGTCACTGGCGCCCGGCGGCTGGCCGTTGCGCGCGGAGATGCGCGCCATCAGCTGTTCGTGGGTCTTCTTCGCGGTCGCATCGTCGATCAGCGGCTTGCCGCCTGCGAAGGCATTGCGCACGGCCTTGTCGAACGCGGCCATGTCGATGTCGCGGCCGACCGGCGCGATGGAGCTGCCGACGTCCATGCCGACCATGTAACTGACCTTGTCGCGTTCGGTATTCAACACTTTCTTCTCCTGCGCCTGCGCACCGAGGGCAGCGACCAGCAACAACAACGCGGCGGCGCCGCGCACGAAACCCTTCATCCGATGACTCCTGGTGGCAAGCATGATGGCCGCGGCGAGTGCGCGGCCGGCTATTGTCGGGGCGCACGGGGGGCGCGGGCAACGCGCCACCGTGCGAATGTTGCGCCGTCGCTCAGCCGCCCTTGCCGGCCGGACGCGGGGCCTTGAGCGCCTGTTCGATCGCCTCGACGATCTGCTTGTCGTCCGGCGTGGTCTTCGAGCCCCAGCTGGCGATCAAACGCCCGTCGCGGCCCAGCAGGTATTTGTGGAAGTTCCACTTCGGCGCATCGCCCGACACGGCGGTGAGGTCCTTGTAGAACGGCGTGGCGTCGTCGCCGACGACATGCACCTTCTCGAACATCGGGAACTTGACGCCATAGGTGAGCTTGCAGAACTCCTGGATCTGCTTCTCGTCGTCGAATTCCTGCGCCTTGAAATCGCCCGACGGGAAACCGAGCACCGCGAAGCCCTGGCCCGCGTACTTCTTGTGCAGCCCTTCCAGCGCGTCAAACTGCGGGGTGAAGCCGCACTTGCTGGCCGTGTTGACCACCAGCAGCACGTCGCCGCCGTAGGTCTTTTCCAGCGAGACCGGTGTCTTCCCGGCCAGCGGCCGGTAGCTGTGGTCCAGCAGGTCGGTCTTCGAGGCGAAGGCCGTGGCCGCCACGAGCAGCAGTCCGGCGAGGGAAATCAATGGGATGCGACGCACGGTGAGCCTCGGGTCTGCGATTGGGCGAAGGGCTGCAAGTCTGCCATGGCCCGCAAGCGGGAGCCCCACCCCCGGTCGGCCTATGCCTTTAGTTGGGGCGATTGGTCGTTGACCAGGGGAATGGTGGTGTTATAGTTGCCTACAACACCGATCACCCAGAGCAGGACGTTCACCATGAACCGCAAGCTCCACAACACGGTCACCGCGCTGTTCGCGACCACCGGGCTGTTGGTCCTTGGCCTGATGGCAGCCAACCCCGTGCGGACCGCGCCGGCGCCGCTGGAGCAGCAGGTCGCCACGACGCACGTGCAGGAAGCGAGCAAGCGCATCGAAGCGCGCGCCGCCGAGTTGCAGGCGCGACTGGCCCAGTCGAAGAACGGATCCGAAGCGATCGGCGAGATCGCCGGCTTCGCGGCGGAAGCGGCCACGCTCGCCGCCATCGCCGCCGCCTTCGACCAGGCCGATGGATTCGACGCCGCGCCGATGGAGGCCGAAGCCGCCAAGCCCCTTCCCCGCCTCCACGGCCGCCAGTCGGTCGCGATGCCCTTCTTCTCCTTTGCACCGCGAGGCTGACCCATGACCGCCATCGAATGGAGCGACGGCGCTCCCATCTACCGCCAGCTCAAGGAACGCGTCGTCGCGATGCTGCTCGACGGGCTCCTCAAGCCGGGTGACGCACTGCCCTCCGTGCGCCAGGTGGCCGCCGAATACCAGCTCAATCCCATCACCGTCTCGCGCGCCTACCAGGAGCTCGCGGACGAAGCCATTGTCGAAAAACGCAGGGGACTCGGTATGTACGTCACGGAAGGGGCATCGGAGAAACTGCTGAACAGCGAGCGCGAACGCTTCCTCCGCGAAGAGTGGCCGCTCGTGCTCGAACGCATCCAGCGCCTGGGGCTGTCGCTCGACCGCCTGCTGCGCAACGGAGAGAAGGCATGAACGCGACGACCACCTCCGCCACCACGTCCGTGGTAAGCGCCCGCGGCCTGCGCAAGGCTTACAAGAACAAGCTCGCGCTCGCCGACACCGCCTTCGAAATCCCGGCCGGCCGCATCGTCGGCCTGATCGGTCCGAACGGTGCCGGCAAGACCACCGCGCTGAAGGCGATGCTCGGTCTGATCCCCTTCGAAGGCGAGCTGCGCGTGCTCGGCCGCGATCCGCGCACGCAGCGCGATGAGCTGATGAACGACGTGTGCTTCATCGCCGACGTCGCCGTGCTGCCGCGCTGGATCCGCGTGCGCGAAGCGATCGAGTTCGTCGCCGGCGTGCACCCGCGCTTCGACCGCGCGCGCTGCGAACGCTTCCTCGCCAACACCCAGCTCAAGCCCAACATGAAGGTGCGCGAGCTGTCCAAGGGCATGATCGTGCAGCTGCACCTGGCGCTGGTGATGGCCATCGACGCCAAGCTGCTGGTGCTCGACGAACCCACGCTCGGCCTGGACATCCTGTATCGCAAGCAGTTCTACCAGCGCCTGCTGGAGGACTACTTCGACGAGAACAAGACGATCGTGATCACCACGCACCAGGTGGAGGAGATCGAACACATCCTCACCGACGTGATGTTCATCCGCGACGGCAAGATCGTGCTCGAAGCGCCGATGGAAGCCGTGGGCGAGCGTTACGTCGAAGTGCTGGTCAGCGCCGACCGCGCCGACGAAGCGCGCGGCCTGCGCCCGATCGACGAACGCAGCCTGCCGTTCGGCAAGACCGTGATGCTGTTCGACGGCATCGAACTGGGCCGCCTGGCCCACCTCGGCGAAACCCGCACGCCGGGCCTGGCCGATCTGTTCGTCGCCACCATGAAGGGAACCTACGCATGAACGCTTCCACTTTCGACGGCGACATGGCCCGCGCGCCGGTTGCCGCCCCCCACCCCACCCACAAGCTGCGCCTGTTGCTGCGACGCGAGTTCTGGGAGCACAAGGGCGGGTTCTTCTGGGCGCCGATCTGGGCCGGCGGCATTTCGCTGGTGCTGTACTTCATGGCGATCGTCGTCGGTGAAGTCGTGGCGCGCAAAGCGATCGCCGACGGCGAGATCCACGGCGACAACGGGTTCAGGATCAACCAGCTCGACATCGGCATGCTGACCAAGCACATGTCCGCCGACGACATGCGCCAAGCGGCGCAGGGCATCGACCTGAGCCTGTTCCTGTCGGGCACCTGGCCCTTCATCGTGCTGGGCTTCGTGGTGTTCTTCTACTGCCTCGGCGCGCTCTACGACGATCGCAAGGACCGCAGCGTGCTGTTCTGGAAGTCGTTGCCGGTGTCGGACCGCGACACGGTGTTGTCGAAGGCGATCAGCGCGACCATCGTCGCCCCGGTCATCGCCACCGCTGTCTCGCTGGTCACGATGTTCGGCTTCCTGATGCTCGTCAGCGTGGTCGTGGCGGTGCACGGCGGCAATCCCTTCACCCTCGTGTGGGGCCTGGGCAGCCCGCTGAAGATCGCCGCGAAGCTGATCGCCACGATTCCGGTGTATGCGCTGTGGTCGCTGCCGACCGTCGGCTGGCTGATGCTCTGCTCCGCCTGGTCGCGCAGCAAGCCCTTTCTGTGGGCCGTGATGATCCCGCTGTTCGCCGGCATCTTCGTGTTCTGGTTCGACATCATGGACCTGTTCAACCTGGACACCGCCTGGTTCTGGCAGCACATCGTGGGTCGCGCACTGACGTCGGTGTTCCCCGGCCTGTGGATGACCGCGACCAACGGCATCAGCGTCAACGGCCCCGAGGATTTCGACCGCCTGCTGAGCCTGCAACAGATGTACTCGGTGTTCGCCTCGCCGCAGATCTGGGTGGGCGCGATCGCCGGCATCGCGATGCTCTTCGGCGCGGTCCGCCTGCGCCGCTGGCGCGACGATAACTGACGCTCCCGCATCCATAAGCGCAGTTCAAAGAAAGAAGGACGCTAGCCCCCCACTGCCCCGGCCCTGCCGGGGCAATTTTTTTGGGCGGGCTTCAGCCGCCGCCGCCCGCGCCACCCGCGCGGATGCCGCCCTTCGTCAGCGCAGTCGGATCCAGCAGCGCGCGCAATTGCTTCTCCGGCAGGCCGCTCATCTCGCGCGCCACGTCCAGCACCGGCCGACGTTCCGCATACGCGCGCTTGGCGATCGCTGCAGCGCGTTCGTAACCGATCACCGGGTTCAGCGCGGTCACCAGGATCGGATTGCGCCCGAGCGCTTCGTCGACCTTGTCCTTCCGCACCTTCAATCCCGCGATCGCGGTGTCGGCGAGCAGGCGCATCACGTTCGACAACAGGCCGATCGAGTCCAGCAGGTTCGCGGCAATCAGCGGCAGCATCACGTTGAGCTGGAAGTTGCCCGAAGCACCGGCGATCGAGATCGTCGTGTGCTGCCCCATCACCTGCGCGCACACCATGCAGGTCGCTTCGGGGATCACCGGGTTCACCTTGCCGGGCATGATCGAACTGCCGGGCTGCAGCGCGGGCAGTTCGATCTCGCCCAGGCCCGCGAGCGGACCGGCGTTCATCCAGCGCAGGTCGTTGGCGATCTTCATCAGGGCGACCGCGAGCGCATTGAGCTGGCCCGACAATTCCACCGCATCGTCCTGCGCCGCGATGCCTTCGAACTTGTCGGCGGCCGAATCGAAACGCGTGCGCGCGAGCGTCGACAGGGTCTTCGCCATGCGCTTGCCGAAGCGCGGGTCGCAGTTGATGCCGGTGCCGATCGCCGTGCCGCCGATCGGCAGGCGGCGCAGGCGCTTGCCGCAGTCGACCAGGCGCTCGCGCGCGGACGCGAGCTGCGCCGCCCATGCGCCGAACTCCTGCGCGAAGGTCAGCGGCATCGCATCCATCAGGTGCGTGCGGCCGGTCTTGGTGATGCGGTCGAGCGAGCGCCCGCGGCGTGCGATCGTCAGGCGCAGGTGATCGAGCGCGGGCAGCAGCGATTCGACGACCGCGAGCTGCGCGGACACGCGGATCGCCGTCGGAATCACATCGTTCGAGCTCTGCCCGAGGTTCACGTCGTCGTTGGGATGCACCGCCTTGCCGGCGCGCGAGGCCAACGCGGCGATGACCTCGTTGGCGTTCATGTTGCTCGATGTGCCCGAGCCGGTCTGGAAGATGTCGATCGGGAAATCGGTGTCGTGCGCGCCCGCGGCCACCGACAGCGCGGCGGTGCGGATGGCGCGGGCCTGGCCCTTGGGCAGCAGGCCGAGCTCGGCGTTGACGTCGGCGGCCGCGGCCTTGATCAGCCCCAGCGCACGGATGAACCCGCGCGGCATCGGCCGGCCGGAGATCGGGAAGTTCTGCACCGCGCGCTGCGTCTGCGCGCCCCAGAGCGCCTCGGCGGGGACCCGCAATTCGCCCATGCTGTCGTGCTCCAGGCGCTCGCCGCCCTGCACCTTCCGTCGCGTCGCACGCTTCGCCATCGCCAAATCTCCGTTGGGGACGGCCGGGAGCATACGCCGCTGACCGTTTAAACTTCCGCGTCTCCCAGCACCGGCCCCGCCCGAATGACCGACGCCCCGCTCCTCGCCCTGTCCCCGCTCGACGGCCGCTACGCCGCCAAGGTCGATGCGCTGCGCCCGATCTTTTCCGAGTACGGGCTGATCAAGGCGCGCGTGACCGTCGAAGTCGAATGGTTGCTGGCGCTGGCCGACGAAAAGGGCATCGGCGAACTCCCGCCCTTCTCCCCGGGCGCACGCGATCGCCTCAAGGCCCTGGCCGCGAACCTCTCGGTCGCCGACGCCGCGCGCGTCAAGGAGATCGAGCGCACGACCAACCACGACGTCAAGGCCGTCGAATACCTGATCAAGGAACGCCTGAAGGACGACGCCGACCTCGGCCCCGCGCTGGAATTCGTCCACTTCGCCTGCACCAGCGAAGACATCAACAACCTCTCCTACGCACTGATGCTGCGCGAAGCGCGCGACACCGTGCTGCTGCCGAAGCTCGACGAACTGATCGCGAAGCTCCGCGCGATGGCGCACGAGCACGCCGCGCTGCCGATGCTCTCGCGCACGCACGGCCAGACCGCCTCGCCCACCACGGTCGGCAAGGAAATCGCGAACGTCGTCGCCCGCCTGGACCGCCAGCGCGACGTGCTCGTGCAGTTGCCGATGCCGGGCAAGATCAACGGTGCGGTCGGCAACTACAACGCGCACGTGTCCGCCTATCCGGAAGTCGACTGGGCGGCGCTGTCGAGCCGCTTCGTCGCCGGCCTCGGCCTGGACTGGCAGCCCTACACCACGCAGATCGAACCGCACGACGGCATCGCCGAACTGTGCGACGCGTGCAAGCGCATCGACACCATCGCCATCGACCTGTGCCGCGACATCTGGGGCTACATCTCGCTCGGCTACTTCAAGCAGGCGGTGAAGGCCGGCGAAGTGGGCAGCTCGACCATGCCGCACAAGGTCAACCCGATCGACTTCGAAAACGCGGAAGGCAACTTCGGCATCGCCAATGCGTTGTTCGAGCACTTCGCCGCCAAGCTGCCGATCAGCCGCTGGCAGCGCGACCTCACCGACTCCACCGTGCTGCGCGCGCTCGGCACCGCCTTCGGCCATGCGCTGATCGGCTTCGATTCGCTGCAGCGCGGCCTGGCCAAGCTCAGCGTGAATCCCGATCGCCTCGCCGCCGACCTCGACGCCGCCTGGGAAGTGCTCGCCGAAGCCGTGCAGACGGTGATGCGCCGCCACGGCCTGCCCAATCCCTATGAACAATTGAAGGCGCTCACGCGCGGCCAGGGCATCACCGCCGAATCGATGCGCACCTTCATCGCCTCGCTCGACCTGCCGGCCGATGCGCGCAAGCGTCTCGAAACGCTGACGCCCGCGACCTACGTCGGCCTCGCCGAACGCCTGGCACGCGAGATCTGAGGAGGACCGGCGCGCGATGCGACTGCTGGTCAACATCGACGTGCCGGACCTTGCGAGCGCCGAGGCGTTCTACACCGCCGCCTTCGGCCTGCGCCGCGGACGTCGCTTCGGCGACGACGCGCTGGAACTGATCGGCGGCGAAGTCCCGCTCTACCTGTTGCACAAGAACGCCGGCACGATCGGCGCAGGGGCCGCCGCGCGCGACTACCTGCGGCATTGGACGCCGGTGCACATCGATGTCGTCGTCGACGATTTCGATGAAGCCCTGATCCGCGCCGTCGCCGCCGGCGCGATCCAGGAAGGCGCGGTGCGCGAAGCCGGCTGGGGCCGCATCGTGCAGCTCGCCGATCCCTTCGGGCATGGCTGGTGCCTGCTGCAATTCCATGGCCGCGGTTACGACGAGATCGCCACGCAATGAAGCGCAAGACCACCCAATCCACGTTGCCGTTCGAGGTCGACGCCTCGCGGTTCCCGCTGCTGGGCATGCCGCCCGACGTCTTCCTGCGCGATTACTGGCAGAAGCGCCCGTTGCTGATCCGCAATGCGTTCCCGGGATTCGTTTCGCCGATCGAACCGGAGGACCTCGCGGGCCTGGCCTGCGAGGAGGCCGCGCTCTCGCGCCTGATCGCGCATGACCGCGCGGGCGATTCGTGGATGGTGCGCCACGGCCCGTTCGAGGAATCGCTGTTCCCGCAACTCGGCGACCACGACTGGACGCTGCTCGTGCAGGACGTCGACAAATGGGACGCCGACGTCGCCGCCTTGCTGCCCGCCTTCGACTTCCTGCCGCGCTGGCGCATCGACGACATCATGGTGTCGTTCGCCTCCACGGGCGGTTCGGTCGGCGCGCATGTCGACCAGTACGACGTGTTCCTGTTGCAGGCGCAGGGCCATCGTCGTTGGCAGATCGATGCATCGCCCTCGCCTTCGCTCGAATTCCGCAACGATGTCGACCTGAAGCTCCTGCGCGAATTCCACCCGACGCACGACTGGGTCCTCGGCCCCGGCGACATGCTCTACCTCCCGCCCGGCGTGCCGCACCACGGCGTGGCCGAGGATCCCTGCCTCACCTTCTCGGTGGGCATGCGCGCGCCGTCGACGGCCGAACTGCTCGGCGATTTCGTCGACACGCTGGCCGCCGATGCGGACGAATCGCTGCGCTACGCCGACCCTGACCTCGCCGTGCCCGCCGATCCCAACGAAATCGACGCGGCCGCGATGGAACGCGTCGTCGCGGCACTCAACGCCCTGCGCATGAACGACCCCGATCGCCTCGGCGATTGGTTCGCCCGTTTCGCCACGCTCTACCGCGCCGCCGGCGAAGTCGCCCCCGCCGAATCCATGCCCTCGCGCATCGAACTGGAATGGGATTTCGGCCGCGGCGCGCGCCTGGTGCGCCATCCGTGGTCGCGCGCCGCATGGCGCCGCGCTTCCAAGGGTGCGCGCCTGTTCGTCAGCGGCCTTGGCTTCACGTTGCCTGCACGCGACGCGCAGAGGTTGGCCGCCGCGGCCGAACTGAATGGCGCGCTCTACACATCTCTGTCACAGGCCGGACGCGATGCCGTTTTCGCGTTGATGGAAGCAGGCCACTACCAGATGCTCATGGACGAGGACGAATGATCGACACCAACCAGCCCTTCCGTGTCGAAGCCGTCGGCGATTACCTCCTTGCGCTGCCCGAACTGCGCACGGTGCGCGAGACCGTGTTCGTCGACGAACAGAAGGTCCCCATCGAAGAGGAATGGGACGCGCTGGATCCGCAGTGCGTCCACGTCATCGCGCGCGCCTTCGACGGCAACGCCATCGGCACCGGGCGCCTCACGCCCGAACACAAGATCGGCCGCATGGCCGTGCTGCCGCCCTGGCGCGGCAAGGGCGTGGGCGATGCCTTGCTGCTCGCGCTGATCGAAGAGGCGCAGGAGCGCGGCTGGCGCGAGGTGTGCCTCAACGCGCAGGTCTCGGCGATCGACTTCTACGTGCGCCACGGCTTCCACCCCTATGGCGAACGCTTCTGGGAAGCGGGCATCGAACACCAGGCCATGCGCCGCGACCTCACCGGCCCGAAGGCCGTGGACGACCGCGACACCGCCATCGCCACCGTGGTCTCGCTGCTCGATGCCTCGCGCCGGGGCCTGTGGCTCTACTCCCGCGACCTCGACCCGGGCCTGTTCGACGCCCCGGGCGTCGTCGATGCCTTCCGCCGCTTCGCCACCGCCGGCCGCGGCAACGAGATCCGCGTGATCCTGCAGGATGCCGAGGCCCCGCAGCGCAAGAACTCGCCGCTGCTGACCCTCGCCCAGCGCCTGCCCACCGTCTTCCAGTTCCGCGAAGTGGAAGACCCGGTCGACCGCGCCTACCCCTCGGCCTACATCACCACCGACGCCGGCGGCTATTACTTCCGCACCCTCGGCCACCGTTTCGACGGCGAAGCCGACCTGCATTCGCCGGGCCGCGCGCGCCAGTTGCGCGGGGCTTTCATGGCCGTCTGGGAGCGCGCACGCCCGGTCACCGAGTACCGGGCGTTGGGGATTTGAGCAACGTCTCGAATCCCGGGGCTATAATTTCCGTCCTTTCGCGCCCAATTCATGGGCGCGGTGCCGCTTGCCCCCATCGAGAAGCCCTCGCCCCATCGTGGACAGTCTCCTGAAGCAGTTTGCCCAGTCCTCCCAACTCGGCGCCAACGCCGCTTACCTCGAGGACCTGTACGAGCAGTACCTGGTCGCCCCGGACTCCGTGGGGCCCAAATGGAAGGCGTATTTCGACGGCCTCAAAGGTCGCGAAGCCGGTGATGTGCCGCACTCGGTCGTCATGGACCAGGTGGCCGAAGCCGGTCGCCGCGCCGCCCGCGGCCTCCTGGATGCCGCGCCCGCCGGCGCCGGCGATGCCCGCGAACGTTCGGTCGGCAAGCTGATCACGGCTTACCGGTCGCGCGGCCACCTGCAGGCCAACCTCGACCCGCTCGGCATGGCGCCGAAGCCCGACGCGCCGGACCTGGCGCTGTCCTTCCACCACCTGTCGGACGGCGACCTCAACGCCGAATTCAGCACCGGCGGCGTGGGCGGGCATTCCCACATGAAGCTGCGCGACCTCCTCGCGCTGCTGCAGGCCACCTACACCGGCACCATCGGCGCCGAGTACATGCACATCACCGACGTCGAACAACGTCGCTGGATGCAGGAGCGCCTGGAAAACGCGGGCGGCAGGTACGGCCGCACGCCCGAGCAGAAGAAGCGCATCCTCGAACGCCTCACCGCCGCCGAGGGCCTGGAGCGCTACCTGCACACCAAGTACGTCGGCCAGAAGCGTTTCTCGCTGGAAGGCGGCGACAGCCTGATCCCGATGCTCGACGTGTTCATCCGTCGCGGCGGCGAAGCAGGCGTCAAGGAAGTCGTGATGGGCATGGCCCACCGCGGCCGCCTCAACGTGCTGGTCAACACGCTCGGCAAGCCGCCGCGCAAGCTGTTCGACGAATTCGAAGGCAAGTTCGAACACGTCGACGACGGCCTGGCGCACACCGGCGACGTGAAGTACCACATGGGCTTCTCCGCCGACGTCGCCACGCCCGGCGGCCCGGTGCACCTCGCCCTCGCGTTCAATCCCTCGCACCTGGAAATCGTCGACCCGGTGGTCGCCGGCAGCGTGCGTTCGCGCCAGCTGCGCCGCGGCGACACCGAGCGCAAGACGGTGCTCCCCATCCTCATGCACGGCGACGCGGCGTTCGCGGGCCAGGGCGTGGTGATGGAGCTGTTCCAGATGTCGCAGGCGCGCGGCTTCGCCGTCGGCGGCACCGTGCACCTCGTCATCAACAACCAGGTCGGCTTCACCACGAGCGCGGCCGAAGACGCGCGCTCCACGCTGTACTGCACGGACGTGGCCAAGATGGTCGGCGCGCCGGTGCTGCACGTGAACGGCGACGACCCGGAAGCGGTGGCCTTCGTGGCCGAACTCGCGTTCGACTTCCGCCAGCGCTTCTCGAAGGACGTGGTCGTCGACCTCGTCTGCTACCGCCGCCACGGCCACAACGAAGCCGATGAGCCGGCCGCGACGCAGCCGCTGATGTACCAGAAGATCCGCGCGATGAAGACCACGCGCGAGATCTATGCCGAGCGCCTGGCCTCCGCGGGCGAGATCGCTTCGGACGACGCGCAGAAGATGGCCGACGGCTATCGCAACCTGCTCGACGCCGGCCAGGTCACCACCGAAGTCGTGCAGGTGAAGCCCGACGAACTCGCCGTGGACTGGTCGAAGTACCTGTCCGGCAAGCTCACGGACAAGACCGACACCAAGGTCGCGCGCAAGGAACTCGACAAGCTCGCCTCGCAGATCAACACGATCCCCGACACGGTGAAGCTGCATCCGCGCGTGGCGAAGATCTACGAAGACCGCCGCAAGATGGCCGCCGGCGAACTCGCGGGCGACTGGGGCTTCGCGGAAAACCTCGCCTACGCCACGCTGCTGACCGAAGGCAACCGCCTGCGCCTGGTCGGCCAGGACTGCGGCCGCGGCACGTTCTTCCACCGCCACGCGATCCTGCACGACCAGAACACCGACAGTTACTACCTGCCGCTGCGCGAACTCGTGCAGGACAAGCAGGACGTGGCCATCATCGACTCGCTGCTCAGCGAAGAAGCGGTGATGGCGTTCGAATACGGCTACGCCACCGCCGATCCCATCACGCTCGACATCTGGGAAGCGCAGTTCGGCGACTTCGCGAACGGCGCGCAGGTGGTCATCGACCAGTTCCTGTCGTCGGGCGAAGCCAAGTGGGGCCGCCTGTGCGGCCTGGCGCTGTTCCTGCCGCACGGTTACGAAGGCCAGGGTCCGGAGCACAGCTCCGCGCGCCTGGAGCGTTTCCTGCAGCTGTGCGCGCTGGACAACATGCTGGTGTGCACGCCGACCACGCCGGCGCAGGCCTTCCACATGATCCGCCGCCAGCAGCGCATGAACACGCGCAAGCCGCTGGTGGTGATGACGCCCAAGTCGCTGCTGCGCCACAAGCTCGCGGTCTCCACGCTGGACGAACTCGCCAACGGCGAATTCCAGACGCTGATCCCGGCGAGCAACGTCTCCGCCAAGGCCGCGGACCTGAAGAAGGTCAAGCGCGTCGTGGTGTGCGGCGGCAAGGTGTATTACGACCTGCTCGAGGAAGCGACCAAGCGCGAACTCAAGGACGTCGCGATCGTCCGCGTCGAACAGCTGTATCCGTTCCCGCGCGCCGCACTCGTGGCCGAACTGCAGCGCTTCCCCGCCGCCCTTGAGGTGGTGTGGTGCCAGGAAGAACCGCAGAACCAGGGCGCGTGGTACCAGATCAACCACCACCTGCGTGCCTGCCTGCAGCCCAAGCAGTCGCTCAGCTATGCCGGCCGCGCGCGTTCGCCTTCGCCCGCCGCGGGCCACCTTGCCGAACACGTCGCCGAACAGACGGCGCTCGTTGCCGATGCGCTGGTCAATCCCGCGCACGGCGATTCGAGCGCCGAATAACCAACACATCTCCAGGAAGAACCCATGACCATCGAAGTCAAAGTCCCGGTCCTCCCCGAATCCGTGTCCGACGCGACCATCGCGACGTGGCACAAGAAAGCGGGCGACGCGGTCAAGCGCGACGAAAACCTGCTGGACCTGGAGACCGACAAGGTCGTGCTCGAAGTCCCCTCGCCGGTCGACGGCGTGCTGAAGGAAATCAAGTTCGCCGAAGGCGCCACGGTGACCTCGCAGCAGGTCATCGCGGTGATCGAGGAAGGTGCCGTGGCCGCCGCCGCACCGGCGAAGGCCGAGGCGCCTGCGAAGGCTGAAGCGCCGAAGGCCGCCGCTCCGGCCGCCGCTGCGCCTGCGAAGGCCGCTGCGCCGGCTCCTGCCGCCGCAAGCGCGCAGCTCCCGCCGGGCGCCCGCTTCACCGCCGAGAAGGAAGGCATCGACGCGTCGCAGGTCGAAGGCACCGGCCGCCGCGGTGCGGTGACGAAGGAAGACCTCGTCAACTACGCCAAGTCCGGCGGCACCGTCGCTGCTTCCGCGCGCCCCGAACAGCGCGTGCCGATGACGCGCATGCGCGCGCGCATCGCCGAACGCCTGATGCAGTCCAAGAACTCCATCGCGATGCTGACCTCGTTCAACGAAGTCAACCTCGCGGCCGTCATGAAGATGCGCAAGGAGCTCGGCGAATCCTTCGAGAAGGCCAACGGCATCAAGCTCGGCTTCATGAGCTTCTTCGCCAAGGCCGCCGCCAACGCGCTCGCGCGTCATCCGGCGGTCAACGCCTCGGTCGACGGCAACGACGTGATCTACCACGGCTACGCCGACATCTCGATCGCCGTGTCCACCGACAAGGGCCTGGTCACGCCGGTGCTGCGCAACGTCGAGCGCATGGGCTTCGCCGAAATCGAAGCGGCGATCGCGGGCTACGCGAAGGCCGCGCGCGAAGGCGGCCTGAAGCTGGAAGACCTGCAGGGCGGCACCTTCACCATCACCAATGGCGGCACCTTCGGTTCGCTGATGTCCACGCCGATCGTGAACCCGCCGCAGAGCGCGATCCTCGGCATGCACGCCATCAAGGAACGCCCGATCGTCGAGAACGGCCAGGTCATCGCCGCGCCGATGATGTACATCGCGCTGAGCTACGACCACCGCATCATCGACGGCAAGGACGCGGTGCTGTTCCTGGTGGACATCAAGAACCAGCTCGAAAATCCGCACCGCATGCTGCTGGGGATGTAATCAAAATGGCTGAACAGTTCGATGTCATCGTCATCGGTGCCGGCCCCGCCGGTTACCACGCCGCCATCCGCGCCGCGCAGCTCGGCCTGAAGACCGCGTGCATCGACGCCGCGCTCGGCAAGGACGGCAAGCCCGCCCTTGGCGGCACCTGCCTGCGCGTGGGCTGCATTCCGTCCAAGGCGCTGCTCGACAGCTCGCGCCAGTACTGGAACCTCACCCACCTGTTCGGCGAGCACGGCATCTCCGCATCGAATCCCGCGATCGACATCGGCACGATGATCGGACGCAAGGACAAGATCGTGAAGCAGTTCACCGGCGGCATCGCGATGCTGTTCAAGGCGAACAAGGTCACGGCGTATTACGGCTACGGCCAGCTGCAGCCGGGCAACGTGGTGACGGTGAAGCAGCACGACGGTTCGACCGTGGAGCTGAAGGCCGCCAACGTCGTGCTCGCCGCGGGTTCGGATTCCATCGAACTGCCCTTCGCCAAGTTCGACGGCAAGACCATCGTCGACAACGTCGGCGCGCTCGATTTCACCGAAGTGCCGAAGCGCATGGGCGTGATCGGCGCGGGCGTGATCGGCCTGGAACTCGGTAGCGTGTGGAAGCGCCTGGGTTCGGAAGTCACCATCCTCGAAGCGCTGCCGGACTTCCTCGCCGCCGCCGACGCGGAAGTGGCGAAGACCGCCGCGCGCGAGTTCAAGAAGCAGGGCCTGGACATCCGCCTCGGCGCGAAGGTCTCCAAGGCCGAAGTGAAGAAGAACGAAGTCCACGTCACCTACACCGACGCGAAGGGCGAACAGACCATCGTCGTCGACAAGCTGCTCGTGTCCGTCGGCCGTCGCGCCGCGACCAAGGGCCTGCTGGCCGATGGCACCGGAGTGAAGCTGGACCCGCGCGGCATGATCGAAGTCGACGAGCACTGCCACACCGGCGTGGATGGCGTGTGGGCCATCGGCGACTGCGTGCGCGGCCCGATGCTCGCGCACAAGGGCTTCGAGGAAGGCATCGCGGTGGCCGAGCTCATCGCGGGCCTGCCGGGCCACGTCAACATGGACACGATTCCGTGGGTCATCTACACGGAACCGGAAATCGCCTGGGTCGGCAAGACCGAAGAGCAGCTCAAGGCCGAAGGCACGCCGTACAAGGCGGGCAGCTTCCCGTTCGCTGCGCTGGGCCGTGCCGTTGCCATGGCCGAACCGGCGGGCTTCGTGAAGGTGATCGCGCATGCGGAAACCGACCGCATCCTCGGCATGCACCTGGTGGGCGTGAACGTCTCCGAGCTCGTGCACGAAGGCGTGCTCGCGATGGAGTTCAGCGGCTCGGCCGACGACCTCGCCCGCATCTGCCACGCGCACCCGACGCTGTCGGAAGCGGTGCACGATGCCGCCATGGCCGTTGCGAAGCGCGCGATCCACAAGGCCAACTAAGCCTTGTCGCCAATGGCGTAAAGTGAACGGCGCGCTTCGGTGCGCCGTTCTGCTTTCCGGGAATCGAACACGATGGACACCCCCAATCCCATCCGCAACGTTTCCGACACCGCCCTGTGGGTGGCCATCTATCGCGCGATGGAAACCGAGCGCCCCGATGCGCTGTTCCGCGATCCGTATGCGCGTCGCCTCGGCGGCGAACGCGGCCAGGCCATCGTCGATGCCATCCCCGATGGCGCGCAGACCAGCTGGCCGCTGGTCGTGCGCACGAGCGTGATGGACGACATCGTCCATCGCTGCGTGCAATCGGGCGCGAAGACCGTGCTCAACCTCGCTGCCGGCCTCGACGCGCGCCCCTATCGGCTCGACCTGCCCCGCGACCTGCGCTGGCTGCACGTCGACATGCCGGAGATGGTCGATTACTTCCGCACCGGCATGGCGGGCGAAACGCCGAAGTGCCGCCTGGAATTCATCGCCGCCGACCTGCGCGAAGCGGACCAGCGCCGCGAAGTGTTCGCCAAGGCCGCCGAGGAAGGCCCGGTGCTCGCGATCACCGAAGGCCTGCTGATCTACCTGGAGGCCGAGGACGTCGCCGCCCTCGCCCGCGACCTGCACGACATCGCGCAAGCGAAGTGGTGGCTGGCCGACCTCGCCACGCCGCGCTTGCTGAAGCTCCTCGAGAAGCGCTGGTCGCCGACGCTGAAGGGCGGGAATGCGCCGTTCCGTTTCGGCCCGGCGGAAAGCACCGCGTGGTTCGCGCCTTACGGTTGGCGCGAACTCCAGTTCCATTCCACCTGGACCGATGCGATGCGGCTGAATCGCAAGCCCCGCGGCGCGGCCCTCTGGAATTTCCTGCTGAAGATCTCGCCACGCAAGCAACGCGAAGAACAACTGCGCATGTCCGGCATCGCGCTGATGGAGCGCACCTGATGCGTTCGGTGTGCGTCTACTGCGGATCGAATGCCGGTGCGCGTCCCGCGTATGCGGAGAAAGCGGCGCAGCTTGGCGACCGCCTTGCGCGCGAAGGCCTCGCGCTCGTGTATGGCGGCGGCAACGTCGGCCTGATGGGCATCGTGGCAGATGCTGCGCTCGCCGCGGGCGGTGAAGTGATCGGCGTGATCCCCGAACAACTGGTCGGCTGGGAAGTCGCGCATCGCGGCCTCACGCGGCTCGACATCGTCAGCAACATGCACGAACGCAAGGCGCGCATGTTCGACCTGAGCGACGCCTTCGTCGCCCTGCCCGGCGGCTTCGGCACGCTGGACGAAATGTTCGAGATGCTCACCTGGCGCCAGCTGGGCCTGGGCGACAAACCCTGCGCCTTCCTCGACGTCGATGGCTTCTACGCGCCGCTGATCGCGATGATGGACCGCATGGTGGAAGAGCGCTTCCTGCACGCCGACCAGCGCAACGACCTGTGGCACGGCGACGACCTCGACGCCCTGCTGGCCTGGATGCGCGCCTACGCGCCCGCACATGCGAGCAAACACCTCGACCTGAAACGCCGCAAGGACATGCGCTGATGACCGTCCCCGCCAAGTTCGACGCCTTCCGCATCCACGACGACGCCGCGGGTTACCGCAGCGGCATCGAACAAATCGCGCTCGATGCGCTCGCCCCGGGCGAAGTCGTCATCCGCACCGCGTATTCGTCGGTCAACTTCAAAGACGCGCTGGCCGGCACCGGCAAGGGCAAGATCCTGCGCCGCGCGCCGCTGGTGGGCGGGATCGATGTGGCGGGCCATGTCGTCGCCTCGACCGACCCGAAATACCGCGAAGGCGATGCGGTGCTCGCCACCGGCAGCGGCCTGAGCGAAACGCGCGACGGCGGGTATTCGCAGTACGCGCGCCTGCCTTCGCAGTGGACCATCCCGCTGCCGAAGGGCATGACGCTGCGCGAAAGCATGATCCTCGGCACCGCGGGCTTCACCGCGGCGCTGGCCTTGCTGCGCATGGTGGAGAACCGGCAGACGCCGGAGCTCGGTCCGCTTGCGGTCACCGGTGCCACCGGCGGTGTCGGTTCGCTCGCCGTCGACATCTTTACGCGCGCCGGTTTCGAAATGCATGCCATCAGCGGCAAGCCGGAAGCGGCGGCGTACCTGCTGGCCCTCGGCGCGAAGGAAGTACTCGAACGCGATGCGCTCTCGACGACGAAGCCGATGGACACGGCGAAGTTCGGCGGCGGCCTGGACAACGTGGGCGGCAAGATGCTCGCCGCGCTGCTCGCGCACACCGCGCCCTACGGCAACGTGGCGACCGCGGGGCTGGCGGCCTCGCCGGAACTCCACGCCACCGTGATGCCCTTCATCATTCGCGGCGTTTCGTTGCTGGGCGTGGCGTCGGCCGGCACCGCGCGCGACATCCGCGAGGAGGTCTGGCGCCGCCTGGCGGGCGAATGGAAACCGGCGCACCTGGACCGCATCTGCACGCGCGAAGTGCGCATGGCGGCGTTGCCGGACGTGTTCGACACGATGCTGGCCGGGGGGTCGTTCGGCCGGACGCTGGTGTCGCTGGGCGATTGAGCTTGCGGCGACCCGCCGCCCCGTTACAATCGCCGCAGTATCCCGGGGACCCCCATGGCACGCATCCTGATCGTCGACGACTCACCCTCCCAGCTGATGGGGATTCGTCGCATCGTCGAAAAGCTTGGACACGAAGCGCTGACGGCCGAAGACGGTGCCGCGGGCGTGGAAGCGGCCAAGCGCGAACTCCCCGACCTGATCCTGATGGACGTGGTGATGCCGAACCTCAACGGGTTCCAGGCCACGCGTTCGATCACGCGCGAGCCTTCGACCAAGCACATCCCGATCGTGCTGGTGACCACGAAGGACCAGGACACGGACCGCGTGTGGGGCATGCGCCAGGGCGCGAAGGCTTACATCACCAAGCCGTTCTCGGAGAGCGAGCTGGCGGACATGATCCAGCAGATGCTGGGCGGCGATGCGCCGGCGGCGCCTGAGGCCTCGGAAGAATAGTTCGCGCGAGACATAGCAATTGGAAAGGGCCGACCGAAAGGTTGGCTCTTTTTTTTTGTCCATGGAAGAAGGGCGCCTTTCGGCGCCCTTGCTTTTTCCGACGCTTGGCGTTGCTTGACAAAGCAACCCGCCGGGTCGAGCATGTTCACGCGAGACTCGGGTTGGCTGAAAGGCCACCGCGCTACCAAAGGGCCGGCTGAAAAGCCGGCCCTTTCTTTGTTCAAGGGAATGAGCCCTGGCTGTCGTAATGCGTTACGCCCTCCGCCAGTCATCCCCGAACGCATCGCGCATCTTCTCGTACGCCTCGCGCTGCTCGTCGTTGTGCACCCGCGGCGCCAGGATCTCGAGTTCGACGATCTGATCTCCGTTCGGCGTTCCCGGCAAACCGCGCTCTCGCAAACGCAGCTTCCGCCCCGACTCCGAATCGCGCGGAATCTTGAGCTCCACGGAGCCCCCCAAGGTCGGCACGCTCACCGTTGCACCCAGGGCTGCTTCCCACGGCGCCACCGGCAGCGAATAGAGAATGTTGCGTCCATCGACTTCGAACTGCGGATGCGCCGCATATTCGATTTCGAGGAACAGGTCGCCGCCGCTGCTGCCCTGCTTCGGCAGACGGATCGACTGGCCCGGTTTGATGCCTTTCGGAATCCTGATCTCCAGCGTCTTGCCGTTCACGCCGATGCGTACCGCATCGCCGCGATACACCGCTTCCAACGGCACCGCCAACTTCGCGCGCGTATCGCCGCGCGGTTGCGGCCGCGCACCGGGGCCGCCCGGACGCTGGCGGCCGAACAAGGATTCGAAGAAGTCGCTGAAGCCGCCACCCGCGCCGCCGCCCGCGAAGATTTCGTCGAAGTCGAACTCGCCCGGCGCACCGCCGTAGCCACCGAACCCTCCCGGCGGCGGCTGGATGTCGTCGCCCGGGCGATAGCCGCGCGCACGCAGCTGGTCATAGGCCGCGCGCTTCTGCGGATCGCGCAGCGCTTCGTAGGCCTCGTTGACGGCCTTGAACTTCTCTTCGGCGCCGGCTTCCTTGCTCACGTCCGGGTGGTATTTGCGCGCAAGGCGGCGGTAGGCCGTCTTGATCTCGGCGTCGCCGGCGCCGGGCTCCACGCCCAGGGTCTGGTAGTAGTCCTTGAATTCCATGGGCGGCAGGTTAACGCAGCCGTGTCGAAGGCGTGTCGCCACGCCTTCGACGGGTCCATCGTCGCCGGGCACGCTACTGGAAGCGCAGCCCCCAGCGTTCCAGCGTGCCGGTCTTGCCGGAATGGCCGTCGCGCACGCGCAGCGTCCACACGCCGCGCTGCGACTTGCCGGCCTGCTGCGGGTCGGTGAACTCCTGGATGAGGTTGGCGCCGTTGCCGCTGCGGTTGTGCAACGACAAGGTCGCGCCCCAGGGCGTGATCAGTTGCACTTCCAGGTCGTCGCGCGCGCCGTGCAGGATGCGCACGTCGACGGTCAGCAGGTTGATCGTGCCGTGCGGCTCGACCGCGATCGTGCTCGTCACCCACGCCCCATCGTCCGGGATCGCCACCGGCGATCCGTTGCTGTAGTGCGGGATGTTCGTGCCGACGACGACGCTCGCCGGCGACAGCACCGCCGTGCCGGCGACGCCGTCCTGCGCAAGCGGCACGACTTCGACGAACAGCACCTGCCCGCCGTCGGCCGCGACGAGCGCGCGCTGCGGCGTGGTGCCCGAACCGATCAAGGTGCGCGTGGTGGAGTTCGGCGCGGCGCGATACCAGCGATACGTGTGCAGGCCCGGTGCGTCCCCATCCGCGTCGCGGTAGGCGAACGTGGCCTGGACCGTGCCGCCGGGCTGGAACGTGCCCGAGAGCGCGACGTCGCTCGCCGTTGGCGCACGCCCCGTCACCGTGCCCGTGATCGATGCACCGATCGGCATGTTGGCGGCGTCGCGCGGTGATCCCGTGGCTGCGCGCAGGCGCTCGATGTTGAACCAGATCTTGCGGTTCGCGCCGCGATCCTGCGGCCGCAGGATGAAGGTGCGGTCCTTCGCGCCTGATACCACGACGGGTGCGCCGGTCTGCGGATCGCTGACGTACCACTGGTACGCGCTTTCGCCTTCCGCATCGCCGTTGGCGTCGGCGTAGTCGTAGTCGCCGCGCAACACACCGCCGGCCTGCAGCGTGCCGGTGATGCGGAGGTTGGTGGCGGTGGGCGCGACGGGTGTTCCGCTGCCCACGGTTTGCGCGCCGGGGCGCAGGCGTTCGCACCAATGGATCGGATTCCCGTAACCGGGCTCGCCCCATTGGATGCGATGCGGCGCACCGCAACGCAACGGATTCAACCGCGCCGGGTCGAGGCTGGCGATCGGCACGCTGCCGCCGAGGCAGTTGCGACCGTTGTAGGACGCGCACTCGACGTCGCCCTCATGGATGCGATACACGAAGCCGTTGGACGCGTTGTTCTCGTTGCGCCACGGACCTTCGACGTGCTTCGGGTTCTGTCGCGCCAGGCCCGTCGTGCACCACGTCGGCGGCGACGTCGCGCTGCATGCCTGCGCCTTCGCGTCGACGTCAGGATGCAGGTTGACCAGGGACAGGTTGGCGGTGGCGATGCAGTTGCCCGCGGAGGTGCCGAGGCACTCCATCGTGCGGCCGTTGAAGCGCGTGTGGAACGCGGAGGTCGGCGCGTCGTACGCCCAGTACGCGCCGCGGTCGACGAGGTCGCGCACCCATGGCAGCAGGTCGGCGTCCGTCGCCGGCGCCGGCCCGGCCCACGTCGTGTTGAAGGTGGTGCGTTTCAGGCGCGGATGCACGCCTTCGGCATCGAGGCGATGGCATGCGAATTCGACGTCGTTGGGATGCGCGCCGAGCGCGGTGATGCCGCAGTACTGCACGACACCTTCGACCGAGTAGAAACCGCGATGCCAGCGCGCATCGAACAGCGGCACGTCGGTGTCGCTGCGCGTCGGCGCGGGATCGGACAGGCTGCCGTCGGCCTTGCGCGCGTGCCATTCGATGCGGCCCAGGGTGCCATTGCGCACGACCTTCGCGAGATCGGCGATGCCGTCGCCGTCGATGTCGTGGCGATCGCTGAACGGCAATGCATCCGGTGCCGACGAATCGGGCGACACGTAGCCTTCCGGCAGTTCGAGGAAACTCACGGGCCGCAAGGTCGCAAGATCCAGCGACTGGCGCGAATCGCCGAACACCAGGCGCTTGTGCCCCCCCGTGCCACGCAGTTCCAGCGTGTGGCCGCCGTCGGCGAGGCGCCATCCGCCCGGCACGCGTTGCGGCGTGGCCCTGGACGCGTTCGCGTAAAGCAGCTCCACGGTGCGTTGCTGCCACGTGCCGAGCGGCGCAGCGCCCATGTCGACCACGATGCGCGGGTAATGCGCATTCGTGGCCGGCTCGATGCGATACGTCATCGCGCGTTCGCTGTCGGTGCCCAGGCCCAGCTCGCGCAGGCCGTCGATGAGCGGCAGTGCGCCAGGCGCGATGCCGGTGCTCGGCAGCCGCACGAACAAGCCCTGCGCCAGGACCTGCGCGTCGACCAGATGCGTCTTGCGCTTGGTCGCGCCCGTCCAGTCGGCCACGTACAGCACGGCATGGTCCGGACGGAAGTAGTAAGCCTCGCGCAGCGCATGGTTGAAGCCGAGCAGGCGATAGACCGACGCGTCCTGCAGCGCCGCGTCCTTCGGCAACGCGACGAGCTCGCCCTGCGGCGACAGCCACCCCTTGCGCGCCACGGTGGGCGTGCGGCCCGCCACCTCCGGCGACCGGCACGACAGCGCGATGTATTCGTTGTCCTTGCCGGCCAGCGCGGCGTTCGGCAACGCGCCGCCGCACCAGTTCCACTCCAGCACGCGAGGCTGCAGCGAGGTACCCACGCAGGTCACGGCGCCGTTCTCGTGCACGAGCTTCACGCCGGTGCATGCCGCGTCGCGCTGCGGCGTGGCAGAGGAGAGCTTGCCGTCGACGCCGTCGTCGATGCGGCGCACCTGCAGCGGAATGCGCAGGCGGTAGCCGTCGAACACCCTGCCCTCGGCGACATCGGGCACGGCGTCGGCCAGGCGCGCTTCGAGCAGGCTGCCGTCGACAGCACGGAGGAACGCGCGCGTGTCGTCGGCGATGCTGGCGAAGGACGCGCCCGCAGGACCGAACGCCCATTGCTTCGACGCCGGCAGGAACCACGCGGCGATCGCGTTGCCGTCGATGTCGAGGACGCCGTCCACGCGCAGTTCCGGCAATTGGGCGCTGTGCGGTTGCGCCGCGGCGAACTCGGCGACCGCAGCCGGCCAGGTCGCCGGACCACGCGCGACCAGCCACGTCGGACCGAACCCGGCCAGGCGCATGCCGCCCTCGCCATCGTAGGTCCACAGCAGGCCCGCGCTGTCGCGGCCCGCGGGCGCGGCGTCGGTGGCCAGCGTCTGCGTGATCGCGTCCCCCAACGCGAGCAACTCGGTGCGCGGAAATTGCGTGAGCGCACCGCTCGTGTCGTAGGGACGCACGCCGAACACGCCCTTCAGAGAAGGCGAATGGAAGCGGATCCAGTCGACCATCGGCGCACCCGGGCTTTCGTTCGCCGGGCCCTTGAACGTCCCGAGCCACACCGGATCGTTCGGATGGGCGATGACGCAACCCGCGCTGGGCACGGCCTGCCGGGCCTTGAAGCCTTCGATCGCGCCCTGCCCCGCGCGGCATGCCGCGTCGGGCTTGATCCACAACGGCTTGAGCACGCGACCGCTCGCGTCGTGGATCCAGTAGGGACGCGATTCGACCTTGCCATCGACGCGGATGCGGCCATGCACCGCGACCCATTCGGCGGCCCTCGGTTCGACCGGGGTAAGGTCGTTGGGCAGGCCGATCGCGATCGCGCGGCCGTCGGTCAATGTCGAGAGGAAGTTCGCGAACCCCGTGTACGCCACGCCGTTGGCGCTCGCGCGATCGGCTTCCTCCAGCCACGCGCTGAGCCAGTCGTGGTCGGAGATGCCGACGATCTCGAGCAGGCCATGGCGCAGGCGGTAGGACACCAGCAGCGTGCTCGCGCCGTCGTCGACATGGTTGTCGCTCGCCGGGGCTGCCTTCATGTAATCCGGCGTGCGCTGCACGTAGCTGACCAGCACCAGCAAGGTCTGGCCGTCCACGCGTTGCACGCGCTGCACGCTGTGCGACTTGGCCTGCGCCTCCTGCGGCGCGGTGCGGAACCCGATCTGGTAGTTCTCCGTCGGCAACACCTCGCCGCGTCGCACGCGATGCAGGCGCCCGGTCTTCGGATCATGGAACAGGCCTTCCTGCGCGTCGCCGAACACCAGGCGCGCGTCGGGGTAGCGGTCGTCGATCGCGTGCAGCAGCGTTTCGTCGGCCACGGCTTCGTAGTAGCGCTTCACCAGCGTGCCGTTGAGCGGATGCGCCGGGCCGCTGCCCGTGCTGATCTCGATGAAGCCGTCGGTGCGGAAGTTGAAACCCTGGCGCACCAGCGCCGCATGCACGTCGGGGCCGTGCACCAGGTCGCTCGGCGCGAGGAAATCCAGCGACTTGATCTCGCGCTTGGCGAAGTTCACGTGCCACGCACCGTGCGGCAGGATCACGTAGGTCTCGGCGATGCCCTCGCCCGCGGCGGCCTTGAGGCCCGCGGCGCCCTCGACCTCGACGCGCTGGCCATCGATCCACACCACGCCGGTTTCCGCAGCACCGCGCGTGGCCACTTCCACGCGCACCGCATCCGGCGTGCGCAGGTTGCGCGCGTCCAGCATCCAGATCGTGGTGGCGCCCGAAGGCGGCGCCTTGAGCGACACGTTGCCGTAATCGTTCTGCAGCGCGATGCCGACCGGTGCGCGTCGCGACGACGGCTCGATGCGATACGCCATGTGGCGCGTCATTTCCTTGTTCGCCGCGCGGTAGTCCGCCTGCTGCTCCGGCGTCCACGTCGTGTTCTTCGGGATCACGAACGTCGGCATCGCCACGACGTTCACGTGCTCGTCGAGGATCACCTCCACCGTCGTGGCGAGCCAGTCTTCCTGCACGTGGCGCAGGATCGTGGCGATCGCGTTGTGGTCGAAGTCGTACAGGAAGAAGCCCTGCGACCAGTCGATGCTCTCCATCCGGCGCAGCACCTCGTAGCCCATGAACCCGGGCTCCTGCACGTGCCGCGTGTTGGCGTCGGCCAGGTCCTGGTAATCGTAGGAATGGAAGTGCGAGGCCGGCGTTGCGGGCAGCACCAGCATCTCGACCTGGTCGTCGCTGGCGATCGGCAAGGTGCCGGTGTTGTAGATCCCCGTGCGTGCCAGGATCGGGATCCCGGGCGCGTTGGGATCGGGCGTGGGCTGGCTGCCGCCGGTCATCAGCGGGCGCGTGCCGCTGAAGCTCGGCGTGCCGATCCTGCTCTTGTCCGCACGATCGATGTAGCTCTCCGCCGTCGTGGTCTTGCGCAGGCCGATGCTGTCGCGCGTGCGCAGGTCGATGCGGTTGGTCGCGATGCCGAACACCGGCGACAAGGTGCGCGTCTTGTCGTCCCACGTGTAGGGACGACGCATGTTCGGCGAGGACGGATGGCTGATCGGCAGGTTCTGCTCGTTCCACGTCCACGACGGGCGCGGATACAGATCGGCGAACTTGTCGAACTTGGCTGCCGAGGCATCCACGTCCTGCGCCACCGCCATGTAGGCCTGCACCAGGCCCACGATGCCGATGCCCAATCCGGCCAGTGGGGTGGCGAGCGCGCCGAGCACGCTGGACGCCGTCGCCGCGCCCGCCGCTTCCGCGACGAATGCGCCCGTCATCAGGGCCGCGAACGACGTGTCCACCGCCAGTTGCGTGCCGAACACCGCGCGTTGCTCGGCCGTCTGCGCGTGCGCGAGGTTGTAGATGTCCAGGCCGACCATCGCCGCGCCCAGCACCGACGCAGCCGCCCCCATCGTGCGCGAGGCCATGCCCATCACGCGCGCGAACAAGGACGCATCCGTGCCCGCGACCGCCGACACCTGCCGCGCGACCTGCAAGCCTTCGCGCGCCAGTTGCACCGTCTGCAGCACGTCCTGCACCACGCCCACCGCCATCTGCGCCTGGCTGACGTACATCTGCACCTGCAGCGACGTCGCCAGGTTCTCCGGCAGACCCGTGCGCGCGGCGGTGCGCTCGCCTTCCAGTACGTGCATCAGGCCCATCAGCGCGAAAGCCGTGTTGAGCGTGGTCACGTGCGCACCGCTCGGGGTGCTTGCGGCCTCGGCGTGGACCTGCGCGTGCATGCGCTCCACGAACTCGCGCGTCTGCGCGAACGTCGCATCGCGCGTCGCGACCTCGCGCGTCTCGCCCGTGCCTTCGTGCATCACCTGCACGCGATATTCCCGGCCGGACGCGCCCGCTGGTTCCTCGGTGGCGCGTGCAGTGCCGAGCACCGGCATCCAGTGGTCGACGTGAAGATTGGCCTCCTGCAGGAGCCTGCGCGTCGCGGCGATGTAACGCGTGCCGAGTTGTTCGCCTTCGATGCGCTGCACCAGCGGATCGCTCGCATGCGCCTCGGCCGCGTCCACCGCGTAGGACGTCGTGTCCGGCGTCGTCAGGCCCAGCTGCACGAGCATTCCCATCACGTTCGTGCGCACCCAATCCGCCGCTTCAAAAAAGGCCTCCTTCACCTGAGACCACCAGCGGTGCAGCGGGCCGCGATCGGCCAGGCCTTCCTCGAGATGGTCCAGCACCGGGTGCGGACCATGGCGATCGCGCGCCGCCGCAACGTGCGCGCTGTCGATCACGTTGCCGTCGATGTCGGTCGATGCGCCGCAACTGCCGGTGTTGAAGGTGCAGGGACTCGTGGACGACGCGGTCGCACCCGGCAGGCCGTACAGGTCGCGCACGGCCTGCTCACCCTGGACCAGGTGCGGGAACTTGCCCGCCCGGCCCAGGCGGAGTTGCGTCTCGGGACCTGCAAGCAGTGCGTAGTTGTGGTGCAGCTGCCGGAGATAAGCCGTCGTCGAAGTCCTCACGCCGAGCTGCGCGCCCTTGGCCCGAAACGCCTCATCGCTCGGCATGGCGATCAGGCTCACCGGGTAGCGGCCGAGGCTGGCGTTGACGACTGCGCCGCCGTCGCGCGTGGCGAGGTCGGCGGCATGGAAGATGAACTGATCCAACAGCGCGCGCGTGCGCAATCGCGCGTAGGCCTGCCTGACCGGCCTCGAATCGAACAATTCGAGCTGCGTCCGCGACGCCGGCGACAGGGTCTGCAGCCACTTCAGGAGCTCCGTGGGCCCAAGGCCCAGGCCGTCCTGCCCGATGCGATGGGCCCATTCGAGCGGCGTCGCTGCATCGCGCGCGAATTGGATGACGCGCTGCACGCCGCGGATGCGCGCCGGATCGGTATCGACCACGACGACAGGACCACCCTGCGGACGCATGGCCATCGCGATCGCGTACATGTCGGCGCTCGTGACCATGATGTCGGGCGTGGACGTTGCGTCGGTGCTGCCGAACACCAGGTCCCACGCCGTCGCCCCCGGATCCCACGACGCATCCAGGCGCGGCCTGACATCGCCGGCGATGTCGACACCGACGGTCGCGCCCGAGCGCGAGGTTTGCGCGAGCCCGACGACGTGCGAACCGGAGGGCGCTTGCTCGGCCACGTCAGGGTGCACGGCGCCTTCGGAGGTCGTATCGACATCGGTATAACGCGCCGGCGGCAGCGCGGCGACGGCATCGACGGCGACCGCGTCGCCCACGCCATCGGGATCTTCGGTGAACGTATCGGTCGCGCGGTCGTAGGCCAGCGATGTCGCCAGCAGTGCGGATTCCCGAGCCGAAAACAGATGCCGACCCGTCTGGTCCCTGACGCCGAACCACGTGACCGGCGTGCCGTTCTCGGCAGGGAACACGTCGTTGACCGTGACGTTGGCGATGGTCACGCGTTCCACGTCGACATGCCGCGTGGCGAGCCAGCGCACCAAGGCCTTGGCGTATGCGATCTCGTCGGCACTGAGGCCGGGCGCCGAGCCGACCTGGTAATCGCCTTGGCAGCGCACACCGCAGGCGCGCAAGCTGAGGTGCGCGATCCGCTTCCGCGATGTGGCGCTCGCCGCGGCAAGACCGGTGTCGGGATGCTCGAGGAACGCTGTGCCCAGCTGCGCGGGGCTCATGCGCTCCACGACATATTCGCCCAGGTCCCCTTCGGTGCCACCGTGCAGGTCGACCTGCAGCTCCACGCGCCCGGTCTCCAAGGCACTCCATTGGGTCGCCGGATTCGGCAACGGCTTGCCGGCGGCGTTGGCGGCAAGGCCCAGCAGGTGGAACGTATCCGCGTACTGGGACTCCGGGAGCTGCGACGTCAGATCCCCGTAGTAATGAAACAGCGTTTTCGGCAGGGCAATCAGCGCGGCGCGCGCGGCGTTGACCTGGTACATGGACTCCGTCGTTTCGAAAAACCCGCCATCGGACAGGACGAAGAAGACCTGCACGTCGAACTGGTTCGCCGGCGCCATCGCGCCCAGGTGGGTGCGCTCCAGCGTGTCGCTGCTGCTCACGATGAAGGGGAACGGCGTGCCGTCTTCGCGGAAGACGTCAGCCCTGTTGTTCATCGGCACCTGCCCGGTCACGCCGGGGATCTGTCCGATCGGCACATAGTGGAGGAAGGGATCTTCGGCGAGGAATCCGGGAAGCGCCAGCTTCTGCGCCCCGGAATCGTTCGACACATGGTCCAGGCGTCGTGCGTATTTCGCTCCGTAGTTGGCCAGGAGATCCAGCGGCAGGTCGCTGATGTCGAGCAGCGGATTGCGGTAGACGTTGATCCCGCTCCAGGCCGCCTCGAACGTCGGCACCATCGTCTCCGAGTCGTGCCCGTCGCCGATGATCAGCAGATGCCTGGTGTTCTGCAGGTAACGATCCTGGATCGACCGCCGTGGCGTCCCCAGCTCCTTGCGCAACACCGGGGAGCTCCCGAGGAGCAGAGGCTCGGCAATGCCCGCCGCGCCGAGCACGTTCCTCATGTCGAGCGCATCCAGGAGGATGTCTGGCAACTTGTTGGCGAGCGGCACCGTGGCGGCGCCTTGTCCCAGGCGCTGGATGATCAGCACCTTCGCGCCCTTCTGCTGCGCGAACGCCAGCAACATGGCCGTGCTCGCCATGCGCGCATCGCGCCCGGCGGTGGAGGAGGTGCCGCGGCGGATGTCGTGCAACAGGATGACCGTGTCGGGGCCCGCGTTCTCCAGCAGCGCCTGGATCGTCGGATAGCGGTGCGCCTTGCCCGGATCGCGTGTCGTCGGAATTTCCGTCGGCGAATTGGGAAAGCCGAACAACATCGGCATGCCGGCGACGCAGGCGATCGTTAGCAACACCACGCACAGGCGCACGCACAGGGAGGAACGAAGGAACGCGAAGGACATTCGGAACACCCGCGCACATGCGCGCGGACGATCCGCGCGGCGAGGAGGCGATCATCCGGATCGACGCCATGCGCAAGAACGGGAAACCCCTCGAATGACCCCGTACACGTGGCCTGTGCGAACATGCGACGCTTCCCCACGAGAAGGACCCGTCCATGGCCATCCAACCCGGCGACCGCCTGCCCGAAGTCAACCTCAAGCGCATCCGCGACGGCGTCGAGACGGTCGATACGCATCAGCTGTTCGACGGCAAGAAGGTCGTGCTCTTCGCGGTGCCCGGCGCGTTCACGCCCACCTGCTCCGAGCGCCACCTGCCCGGCTTCGTCGAGCGCTTCGAGGACTTCCACAAGCGCGGCATCGAAGTGCTGTGCATGTCGGTCAACGATCCCTTCGTGATGAAGGCCTGGGGCGAGAGCCAGCACGTGCCGCAGGGCCTGCAGATGCTGGCCGACGGCAACGGCGACTTCTCCCGTGCGCTCGGCCTGGAAATGGACGCCAGCGCCTACGGCATGGGCACGCGTTCCAAGCGCTTCGCGATCTACGCCGAGGACGGCGTGGTGAAGCAGCTGCATGTCGAGGCGCCGGGCGAGTTCCGCGTGTCGTCGGCGGAGTACGTGCTCGAGCAGCTGGGCTGAGCTAGCGCAGCACCTTGAAGGCGATCGACGCCCACGCGCCCGTTTCGGCGAGCGCGGTGAGCGTGTGCGCGCCGGCCGTGCTGGCATCGAGGTCCCAGGCATCGCCGCCCTTCGATTCGCCGACGAGGCGGCCATCGAGCAACCAGCGGACCCGCGCGTCGGAGCCGATGGCGCGGACGCGTAGGCGCAGCGGTGCGGCGCTGTTGGGCGGCCGCGCGAGCGTGGCCTTGTCGACGAGGCCGTCGATGCGCAGTTCTTCGGTGGCGTCGCGGCCGTCGGGCGTGCAGTCGATTGCGCGCGGCGGCATGCGGGCTGCGGCGCGAGCGTCCGCGGAGAGCCACGGGGATGCGAGTGCGGGCCAACGCGCAATGTCTTCGCTTCTGCGCGTGTGTGCTTGCGTGCAATCGGCAGTGAGGCGTTGGCCGGTGGTGGCGTCTACGTCGATGCGTTCCCGGCCTGCGCTCCACAGGCGTGCATCGCGTTCGGCGAAGGTCGGCGGAATCACGCCGTCGAGCACCCACGCGCTGCGCTTCCTGCGGCACAGCTGTGGCGCGTTCGGATCAGGCGGCAGGCCCAACGGCCAGCAGACGTCGACGCGTTCGACGTCCGGCGGCGGCGGACGCGGCGTGGCATCGCCCGGCGAGGTCGGCAGGCTGTCGATGGTGTCGAACAACAACGGCAATGCCGTCATCGCGCCGTACTGGCCCGGCATCGGCGTGCCGTCAGGCCGGCCCACCCAGACGCCGACGGTGTAGCGCCGCGTGCTGCCCAGCGCCCAGGCGTCGCGGTAGCCGTAACTCGTGCCGGTCTTCCAGGCAACGCGCATGCGCGATTGCGGGTCGAAGGTGTCGGGCGCGGTGCCCGGGCGCGGATGCGCTTCGAGGATGTCGCGCACGATCCATGCCGCGCCGGGCGACAACAGGCGGCGTTCGATCTTCGGTGCATCCGGGGTGTAGCGCACGCGGCCCGCAACGCCATCGCGGTTCAACGCGGCGTAGGCGCCGACGAGGTCTTCCAGGCGTGCGCCGGTGCCGCCGAGGATCATCGAGAGATTGGGTGCTGCGCCGGCGGGCCATTTCAGATCGATGCCCGCGTTGGCGAGGCGTGCGGCGAAGCGTGTCGGGCCCACGCGATCGAGCAGGTCCACGGCAGGCACGTTCAACGAGAGGCGCAGGGCTTCGGACGCCGCGATCGGTCCGTTGAACGCCATGTCGAAGTTGCCCGGCCGGTAATCGCCGAAGGATTGCGGTGCGTCGACAAGCAAACTTTCCGAATGGATCAGGCCGTCGTCGAGTGCGAGGCCGTAGAGGAAAGGCTTGAGCGTCGAGCCCGGCGAGCGCCAGGCCTTCACCATGTCGACGTGGCCCAGGCGATCCTTGTCGGCGAAGGCGACGGAACCGACGTAGGCGCGCGCTTCGAGCGTGGCGTTGTCGATGACGAGCAGCGCGGCGGACGTGCGCGGCGGCAGGTCGGAAAAATAGGTGGCGACGCGGTCTTCGAGCATGCGCTGCAAGTCGATGTCGAGCGTCGAACGGATGCGCGGGGCGTTCGGTTGTTCGTCGCGCAGGCGTTGCGCGAGCAGCGCGGCGTAATGCGGCGGCTGGAGCGCGCGCGCCACGACGGGTTCGATGCGTGCTTCCTCGACATCCTGTTTCGACCAGGTGCCCTGCTCCGCCATGCGCGCAAGCACCTTGTCACGAGCAACCCGCGCGAGCTCGGGCGCACGATCCGGACGCAGGCGACTCGGTGACTGCGGCAAGACCGCGAGCAACGCCGCTTCCGCATGCGACAACTGCGACGCCGGCTTGCCGAGATACGCCCAGCTCGCCGCTTCGATGCCTTCGATGGTGCCGCCGTAGGGCGCGCGGTCGAGATACAGCGTGAGGATCTCGCGCTTGGACAGGTGCACTTCCAGTTGCACCGCGCGCGCGAGCTGCCGCACTTTGCCCCACAGGCTGCGCGAATGTGGATCGAGCAAGCGCGCGACTTGCATCGTCAGTGTCGAACCGCCCGACACCACGTGTCCGTTGCGCACCCATTGCCAACCCGCGCGCCCCAACGCGATGGGATTGATGCCCGGATGCGACCAGAACCAGCGGTCCTCGTATCCGATCAGCGCCTGCAGGTAGAGCGGCGAGACTTGTTCCGGCGTCGTCGGATGCCGCCACACGCCGCCGCGGTCTGCGAAGGCACGCAAGGGCGTGCCATCGCGCGCGACCACCACGCCCCCTGCCCCGCGCGTGTCCGGCAAGGGCAAGGGAAACGCGAGGTCCAGCAGCATCGCGACGATGAGCACCGACAGCGCCGCGAGCATCGCCCACGGCGCCCAACGTTTCCGCATTCGATCTTTCGTGTTCACTGGCCCGGCTGCACCACCGTGATCGTCTCCGGCGACGCGCGGCCCACGCCACGCAACTCCGGCCGATACATGTCTTCCACCAGCGGCGGCGGCACCGTGTACGTGCCGGGCGTCACCGCACGCACCAGGTAGAACACGCGGGCCGTGTCGCCGTTGTCGAGCTTCAGCGCGGCGACATAGCGATCGTCGCGGAACTCCTCGTGGCGCACTTCGGAAGCCTGGTCGCGGTTGGCGATCTCGATGCCGTCGATCACCACCCCCGCCCACTGCTTCGCATCGCCGAGGTTGAAGTTCTCGATCTCCAGGCCCGCGGGCAGCAGGTCGGTGACGAGCGCGTCGGGGGCTTTCTCGTCGACCTTGATCGCCAGCTGCACGATCAGGCTGTCGCCCTCCGCCAGCTTGCCGCCGCTCCAGGGCTTGCCATCCGGCGTGTAGTACGTGCGCTTCACTTCGAACACCTTCGCGTCCGGCGGCGGCGCAGTGCGCGGAATGCCGGCGACCTCGTAGCTGACGTAGTACGGCGGCTCGGACGTCGGCTCGAAGCGCAACGCACCCGTGCCATCGAAGAAGCGCCCGGTGAGCGGCACGTTGGCGACATCGGTGCCTTCGCCCGCGCCCACCCAGCGGCCCGCGATCGTCTTCGCCCCCTTGCCGAGCATCAGCGCCTTGCCCATGCGCGCGAGCGCCACTTGCTCTTGCGTGCTCAACCAGAACCAGCGTTCCTTGCGGCGCGCATCGAGCTCGCGGCCGAGGGCGATGACGCGCGCGTCGTGCTCCGGCTTCGCCAGTCCGCGTTCGTGCACCAGCGCGATCATCAAGGCATCGTCGCGCAGCCGCGTGCCGTAGTCGCCGAGGTATTCCGGACGATCCGCGTCGCCGCGCGCGAAGCCTTCGGCGATCGCCTGCTCGCCGCGGCGCTTGTCGCCCTGCAGCGTGAGCGCGAGGCCCAGGTGTACGAGCGGCAGGCCCGTGAGCGCGTTGCGACGGTCGTTCTGGAACAGGGCGCGCAGCGTGCCGAGTGGCGCGCGATTGACGCGCGCGAGCACGTAACCCGCATGCGCCTGGTAGGCGAACTTGAGGTGCGCGCGATGATCGCGGTCGTAGAACTGCGCGCCGCCCGCCAGCAGATCCTCGTTGAGCGCCTTCAGCGCCTTCTGCAACATCGCATCGGGCACGGCGAAGCCCGCATCGCGCGCATCCAGCAGGAACTCGACGACGTACGGCGTCAGCGACGGATCGACGTAGTCGGTTTCGCCCCACATCGAGAAATGCCCCGACGGGATCTGCAGCGCGGCCAGGCGCGCGAAGGCGCCTTCCATGCGCTCGCGCCGCTGCTTGTCGCCGAGCGGCGGGACGCCGAGCGTGGTCGCGGTGGCGTCGTCGAGGATGAGCGCGGCGTAAGCTTTGCTCGTGGTCTGCTCGACGCACCCGTAGGGATAACGCAGCGCGCCTTCGAGCGCGGTGGCGAACGGGATCGGCGGCACCGCACCGACCACGATGCGCGTGCGTACCGACTCGGGGATCAAACCTTCGGCCATCGCCGCGTCCATCGCGATGGGACCGCTGCCCTGCCGCACCTCGCTGCGCGTGCGCATCGCCTGCGGCCAACCCGCGCGCACCGGCAGGTCGTACTTGCGATCGACCTTGAAGCCGTTGCCTTCCACGCGCACGTGCACCTGCGCCGTGCCGAAGCCTTCACGCGCCTGCACGGGGAAGGTGAACGTGCTCTTGGCTTCGGGCGCGAGCTTCGCCGTGCGCGCGCCATCGGCGATCGCCAGCGGACCGATGCCTTCCACGCGCACGTTGAAGCTGCCCGACTTGCCCGTGAAGTTCTGCACGTCGAGCGTCACGCTGCTCTTGTCGCCCGGCGCCAGGATGCGCGGCATGCTCGCTTCGGCCAGCACGGGCGCGCGCACCAGGGTTTCCGTTGCGCGATTGCCGTAGCGCCCGCCAGACCACACCATCGCGGCGATGCGCAGCGTGCCGTTGAAGTCGGGCACGTCCAGGCGCACGCGGCCGATGCCCTTCGCGTCGAGTTTCACCGGGCCGGTGAACAGATCGACGGTCTGCACGCGCGAGGTCGGGCGCCGCGCCTGCGGCAGCGCAAGCGGGGCCATGTCGCCGCCGAAGCGGATCTTCGCGGTGCCGCCTTCGAAGCTTTCGATCACGCGGCCATAGATGTCGTACGCATCCACGCCCAGGCGCCGCTGCGCGAAGAAATGTTTGGACGCATCCGGCACCGGGAATTGGGTGATGTTGAGGATGCCGACGTCGACCGCCGACACCGTGATCCAGGCGTCCTGGCCTGCAAGCGCGGGTGCGCTCACGGTGACCGGCAGCTTCTGTTCGGGCCGCATTGACTTCGGCGCGGAGACGCCGACGGCCACCGTGCGATCGCGACGATCCATCGCCACGAACGCCACGCCCACGGCACGTGCCGGCGTGACCTTGCTCGTCGCACTGCCGCCGCGGAACACCAACGCCGTCACGTACACATCGTGGCGCTCCCATTCCTGCGTCACGGGAATCTCGAACGTGCTGCCCGCCTTCGCTTCGATCTCGTGCACGTACAGCAGATGGTCGGACTCGACGAGCAACAGGCCCGGGCCTTCGTGCGGCGGCGTGACGGTGACCTTCAGCGTGTCGCCCGCGCGGTAGGCGGTCTTGTCGAGCGCGAGCTTGACCTTGTCGGGCCGCGCGTCGAGGCCACGGTTCTCGTCGCTCCAGCTCCAGCCGGCGGTGAACGGGTAACGCGTGGTGAGCTTCGTCGTCGGGTCGAACACTTCGACGCGGTACTCGCCCCACTTCACCGGGAAGTCGATGCGGACGTTGTTCGCATCGAAGTCGATCGTCTTCGTCTCCTCGGTCTTGTACCGACGCGTGAAGTCGTAATCCCAACCCTTGCCGTCGTCGCCCCAGACCCAGCGGTAGTCGCGCGTCTCACGCACGAGGCTGACGCGCAGGCCTTTCACGGGGCGCGCCTTGCCCGACGCATCGAAGCGCCCGATCTCGAAGCCGGCATTGGCGTTCGCGTCCGCGCCATCCTTTTCGTCGAACAACGGACGCACGCCGACCAACGCATCGGCCGGCCACATCACGCGCTTGAGCGTGCGGTTGACGCTGCGGCCGCCGGTTTCGAACACGCTGCCGGTGACGATCGCGGCGATCGGACTGACGGGCTTTGCTTCGGCCGGCAGCGGGATCGATTGCGTGAGATGCCCGTTCGCGTCGAGCGTGGCGTCGACGACGTCCTTCGCTTCCTTTGGCAGCTCAAGTGTCGGGTCGCCGAAGGACCAGCCCTTCAGCGCATCGATCGGATGCGTTTCGACGGCGACGGCGAGCTTGGCGGTGAATCGATTACCCGCCGCGGGCGCGCCGTACAGATACGCGCCAGTCGCCTGCAACTGCACCGGCTGCCCGGGCTGCAACTGCGCCTGCGCATCCAGGTCGAGCTTCATCCGCTCCGGCAGGAATTCCTCCACGCGCAGCGCCATGCCCTGCACCGCTTCCTTGCTCGCGGGATCGGTGCGGAATTCGACGCGCCACTTGCCGGTGGCCGCATCGGCGGGAATCGTTTGCGCGTGGCGCACGTAGCCCTGCGCGTCGGGCTGCAGGCGCGTTTCCAGCAGCGCCTTGCCATCGGGTTGCACGTAGCGCACGAACACCGGCTGCTTCTTCGCCAGCGGTTTGCCGTCCTGGTCGCGCAGCAGCGCGGACACGTTGACGGTTTCGCCGGGCCGATACAGATCGCGCCCCGACCAGGCGAACACGTCGAACCACGCCTGCTCGCGCCCGGCGACGGCGAACTCCGAGAGGTCCAGCGCCGGTTGGTTGAACGGCAGCATCGACACATCGTTGCCGTGCTGCGCAATCAGGACCTGCGTGGCATCCAGCGTGTAGTCCAGCAATGCATTGCCGTTGGCATCGGTGCTGCCCTTCAGCACGGGCTCGCCGTCGGCGTTGAGCACGCGCAGGTCGACCATCGGGATCGCCTTGCCGGTCTGCAGCGAGGCGGCGTGGACGAACAGCTTGTCCTTGTACGCACGCGTGTGCAGGCCGAGGTCGCTGACGGTGAAGAACGCGGTGTCGAAGTCGTCCTTGAAGGTGCCCGCGCGCTTCATGACCGCGAAGTACAGGCCGGGCTTCTGCAATTCCTTGATGTCCTGCAGCGGCAGGTAGGTGAGTGCGCGTTCGTTGGGCTTGCCGCCGAGGACGAAGCGGTTCACGTACACCGGTTCGGCCAGGTGCGAGAGCGGCGTGCGCTTGTGCTCGGCGCCGGAGTCGTCGTCCCAGCTGTAATCGCGCTCCAGGTCCCACGCACCGCGGCGGCCGCCGCGCTGGAACTCGGCGAAGAAGCGCGGCAGCAGGTCGTCCTTGACGCGCAGGAACTCGACGTCGACTTCCGCCACGTTGACCGAGACCACCGGCAGGCCGCGGCTCTCGCGCGCCGGCAGCACGCTGCCCTGCGAGGCAAAGCCGACGACCGGATCGAGCTGGCCGGTGTGGATCGTCTTGCGGAGTTCTCCGGGCAGCTTGTGTCCATCGGCGGCCGTGAGCTCGGCCGCGATCGTCACCGTGTAGTCGCGATCGGATTCGACGTGCGGGAAGCGCAGCACCTTCCCTTCTTCGTCGCCGCGGTCGGACAGCACCCAGCTGCCCTGCACCGCGGCGCCGTCCTTGTCGGTCACCGCGATGAGCTTGTCGAAGTCCTGGGTCCCGACCAGCGGCCGGCTGAATTCGAGGGCGAGCGCGTGTTCGTCGCCGAGTTGGTCCGCGTAGGCGGACACCAGGCCGAAGCCGACCGGCTTCGCGCGCTGCGCGGCGATCTTCTCGCCGCTGACTTCGGGCAGTTGCCCGTCCCGGTCGGCCTTGCAGCCGGCACCGAGGAACACCACCACCAGGACGGCCATCGCCGCCCACCACCGCAACGCACCCCCGACTCCATTCGGACGCGCACACCGCTGCATGTTCATTCCCCGGGTTTTGTGTGGAGCGAATACGACGACGCCGCCCGTAGGCGGCGTCGTCGAGTTTCGATGGCGAAACTCTCCGCGATCACTCCAGAGAACGAGTCTCCGTGGTGTCGCCGGACACCTCGCCAGGCACCCCGCCGACGATCGTTGCCGCGCCTTCAGCTTCCGCCGAACCGGCCTCGTCGTCCAGCGACGCGTCGACGCGTTCGACCGCCTGCAGCGTTTCGTCGTCGGCCAGGCGCATCAGCGTGACGCCCTGGGTGTTGCGGCCGACCTGCGAGATCTCCGCCGCGCGGGTGCGCACCAGCGTGCCGCCGTCGGAGATCAGCAGCACCTCGTGGTGGTCGCTGAGCTGGATGGCACCCACGAGCTTGCCGTTGCGCGCGCTGGTCTGGATCGCGATCACGCCCTGCGTGCCGCGGCCCTTGCGCGGGTAGTCCTCCACCGGCGTGCGCTTGCCGAAGCCGCGTTCGCTGGCGGTGAGGATGTCGCCGTCGCCTTCCACCACGATCAGGCTGCGCACCTGGTCGCCCTCGGCCAGGCGCATGCCGCGCACGCCGGTGGCGGTGCGGCCCATGGCGCGCACTTCGTTCTCGGCGAAGCGCACGGCTTTACCGTTCGAGGCGAAGAGCATGACGTCGCGTTCGCCATCGGTCATCGCCACGCCGATGAGCGCATCGCCCTCGTCGAGGTTGATCGCGATCTTGCCGCGCTGCAGGCGGAAGGCGAACTCGGTCAGCGCCGTCTTCTTGACCGTGCCGTCGCGGGTGGCGAACAGCACGTAGCGGTCGTCGCGATACTCGCGCACCGGCAGCACGGCCTGGACCTGCTCGCCGGCTTCCAGCGGGATCCAGTTGACGATCGGACGGCCACGCGCGTGCGGGCCGGCGTCCGGCAACTGGTGCACGGGCAGCCAGAACACGCGGCCGGCGCTGGTGAAGGTGAGCAGCGTGTCGTGCGTGTTCACCAGCCACAGCTGGTCGATGAAATCCTCGTCCTTCGTCGCCGCCGCGTTGCGGCCGCGGCCGCCGCGACGCTGCGCGCGGTACGAGCTGGCCGGCTGGCGCTTGGCGTAACCCGAATGCGAGAGCGTGACCACCACGTCTTCCGGCGCGATGAGGTCGAGGATGTCGAGGTCTTCCTCGCTGGCGCGGATTTCGGAACGACGGGCGTCGCCGAATTCGGCCTTGAGGTTGTGCAGCTCGGTGCGGATGACGTCGAGCAGCACGTCCGGGTTTTCCAGGATGCGGATCAGGCCCTGGATGGTGTCGAGCAGCTGCTTGTATTCCTCGGTGAGCTTGTCCTGCTCCAGCCCGGTGAGGCGGTGCAGGCGCATTTCGAGGATCTGCTGCGCCTGGATTTCGGTCAGCTGGTAACCGTCGGCGAGCAGGCCGACGCCGGCCGGCAGGTCTTCCGGACGCGAGGCATCGGCGCCGGCGGCGGCCAGCAGCGAGCCGACCAGGCCGGGCTGCCAGCGACGCTCGAGCATCCGCTCGCGCGCTTCGTTCGGGTTCGCCGACGTCTTGATCAGCTCGATCATCTCGTCGATGTTCGCGAGCGCGACCGTCAGGCCTTCGAGCACGTGGGCGCGGGCGCGCGCCTTGCGCAGTTCGAAGATCGTCCGGCGGGTCACCACCTCGCGGCGGTGGCGCACGAACGCTTCGAGCATCTGCTTGAGGTTGAGCAGCTGCGGACGGCCGTCGACGAGCGCGACCATGTTGATCGCGAAGACCGATTCCATCTGGGTCTGCGCGTAGAGGTTGTTCAGCACGACCTCGGCCGACTCGCCGCGCTTGACCTCGATGAAGATGCGCATGCCGTCCTTGTCGGACTCATCGCGCAGCTCGCTGATGCCCTCGAGCTTCTTTTCCTTCACCAGCTCGGCGATCTTCTCGATCAGCCGCGCCTTGTTGACCTGGTACGGGATCTCCGACACCGCGATCGCTTCGCGACCGGTGTCCTCGTTCACTTCGATCTCGGCGCGCGCGCGCATGCGCACGCGGCCGCGGCCGGTGCGGTAGGCGAGCTGGATGCCGGCGGTGCCGTTGATGATGCCCGCGGTCGGGAAATCCGGGCCGGGGATGAACTGCATCAGGCCTTCGACGTCGATGGCCGGATCGTCGATGAGCGCGATGGTGGCGTCGACGACTTCGTTGAGGTTGTGCGGCGGGATGTTCGTCGCCATGCCGACCGCGATGCCCGCCGAGCCGTTGACCAGCAGGTTCGGCACCCGCGTCGGCATGACGGTGGGTTCGAGTTCCTTCTCGTCGTAGTTCGGCTGGAAGTCGACGGTTTCCTTGTCGATGTCCGCCATCAGCTCGTGCGCCAGGCGCGACATGCGCGCCTCGGTGTAACGCATGGCCGCCGGCGAGTCGCCGTCGATGGAGCCGAAGTTGCCCTGCCCGTCCACCAGCATGTAGCGCAGCGAGAACGGCTGCGCCATGCGCACCAGCGTGTCGTACACCGCGGTGTCGCCGTGCGGGTGGTACTTACCGATGACGTCGCCGACGATTCGGGCGGACTTGTAATAGGGTTTGTTGCTGTGCGCGCCGAGTTCGTTCATGGCGAACAGGACGCGGCGGTGGACCGGCTTCAATCCGTCCCGGACGTCGGGAAGCGCGCGCCCCACGATCACGCTCATGGCGTAATCCAGGTAGCTGCGGCGCATCTCGTCTTCGAGGTTGACCGGGATGATTTCCTTGGCGAGTTCTGCCATTCGAGGGCTTTTTCTAAGGAGAGTCCGAAGGCGTGAATTCTAGCATGGAACGCGTTTTTCACGCCTTCTGATTTTCTGGCAGAAACAACAACTTAGAGGGACTTCAGACACCAGAAAGTCCGGCACGCACCGCAGTCGTTCATCGGGCCCGTCGGAGCGCCTCCAAGCAGCATCCATGCGCCCTGCGGCCACGCTGGAGCAAAAGCCTCGGCTTGCGGAAAGTCCGGCCTGTCCCACGCTCGATGGGCACGCCTGTCGGAGCGCCTACAAGCCGCATCCATGCAACCGGAGCTCCGCCCGGGTGGCCATCCATGGCCGCCCTGCAGTCATGCCCATCGAGCGTGTGCCAGGCCTCCACCTCAAATCACTGATTGCGACCTCGGTGAAGAGCTTCGAACGCGGCGCACCTGCAAATCGCGGTGAAGGACCGACACGCACTCGGTTGTCGCGACTGCAGGTGGGCCATGGATGGCCTACCGGGCGGAGCTCCGGTTGCATGGATGCGGCTTGAAGGCGCTCCGACAGGCGCGATAACCGAGGGCGTGGCGGTCCGCCTCTCCGGAGCCGATGACGCTTTGCTCTTAGCCGAAGGCCAGGCGCATCGACGCTTCATCGGGTCGGCGGATGACGCCCCGCTCGGTCACGATGGCATCGATCAAGGTGTGGGGCGTCACGTCGAAGACCGGGTTCCAGGCACCGATGCCCTCGGCCACCGTGCGGCTCCCGCCGACCGAATGCAGCTCCGCCGGATCGCGCTCCTCGATCTCGATCAGATCGCCGCTCTGCGTGGCCATGTCGACCGTCGAGGACGGCGCGACGACCATGAAGCCGACACCGTGGTGCCGTGCCGCGATGGCGAGTTGATAGGTGCCGATCTTGTTCGCCGTGTCGCCGTTGGCACAGATGCGGTCGGCGCCCACGACCACCCATTGCACTTGGCCGGATTTCATCAGGTGCGAGGCGGCGGAGTCGGCGATCAGGGTGGCGTCGATGCCGTCCTGCTGCAGTTCCCACACCGTCAGGCGCGCGCCCTGCAGCCATGGGCGGGTTTCGCCTGCGAAGACTTTTTCGATCCGACCCTGCGCGACGCCGGCGCGGATCACGCCCAGCGCGGTGCCGAAGCCCGCAGTGGCGAGCGAGCCGGTGTTGCAGTGGGTGAGCACGCCGCTGCCGGGTTCGATCAGCGATGCGCCGAGCGCGCCCATGTGGCGGTTGGCGGCGAGGTCTTCGCGGTCGATGGTTTCGGCTTCGCGTTCGAGTGTTTGCCGCCAGTCATGGCCGGCGCGGGCGAGCGCGGCGCGCATGCGCGCGAGCGCCCAGGCGAGGTTCACTGCGGTCGGACGCGCGGCGTTGAGGCGTTGCAGGGCCGGTTCGAGCTTCGTCGCGGCATCCTGTGCATCGGTGGCTTCGATCGCGCGTTCGGCGAGCACCACGCCCCAGGCGGCGGCGATGCCGATGGCGGGCGCGCCGCGCACGGCCAACGCGTGGATCGCACGCGCGACTTCGTCGCTCGTGGCGCACACCAGGTAGTCGGTCTCGAACGGCAGCTTGCGCTGGTCGAGCAGTTCCAGGGCCGTGCCGGTCCAGCGGATCGGGCGGATGCGGTCGTAGCGTGCGTAATCGACGTCCATGGCCCAAGTTTACCGGGCCCGCACGCTCACCAGACGCGAAACTCGGCCCGGCAGCCGCGGCTCACCCACACGCCGCGCTGGTCCCAACCCCAGGTGTGGTCCTGGATGCAGGGCGACTTCGACAATTGCTTGGTCAGCTCGGCGCCGTTCCACACGCCGACATCGCAGCGGCGCTCGCGCCCGCGGTCGGATTCGCAGCGCACCGAGTGCGGCCCGACATCGGGCTCTGCGGCGTCTTCCTCGACCCCGGCCGTGAACTCCGCGCGGCATCCCTGCGAGACCCACACGCTGTTGCGGTCGAAGCCCCACGTGCTGTGCTGGATGCAATCGCTCTTGGACAACTGGCGCACCAGGCGCACGCCGCCGCGCGTGGACACCGGGCAGTGCTGTCGGCCCAGGCCGGTGGCTTCGCACTTGAAGTAGATCGGGCCGGCAATCACCGCGCCGAGATCCGCCAGGCCGAAGTCCGCACGACAACCCGCCTTCACCCAGATCTCGCCAGGGCGCACGCCCCAGGTCTGCCCTTCGACGCAGGGACTGCGCGAGAGCTGGCGCGTGACGCGCACGCCGCCGCGCGTGTCGGCCTGGCACGTGCGCTCCCTGCCCTTCGGCGATTCGCAGCGCACGGTGTTCTGGATGTTGCCGCGCGCCGGTTCGACCGGCGTGGCTTCCTGCGCCGACACGGGGGCCGTCGCGGCGGCAAGGCCGGCGAGCAGGACTCCGTTGGCAGCTGAACGCATGGCACATCCTCGAAGCGCGTCACGGCTTCGTGCGCGCACAGTCCCAGATCGCTGAATGCGCGGTCAAGTCCAACGATGAGCTACCCGTCGTCACGCCCGTGCGAAATCGAAGGCCAGCACATCGGCAATGCGATCGGTGCCGCGCATCGCCATCAGCAGGCGGTCCACGCCCAGCGCCACGCCGGCGCATTCGGGTAGGCCGTGCGCGAGTGCGGCGAGCAAGGCGTCGTCGACCGGAGGCGCCGGCAGGCCGCGTTCCGAGCGCACCTGGCGGTCTTTCTCGAAGCGCGCGCGCTGTTCGGCGGCGTCGCGCAATTCGTGGTACCCGTTGGCGAGTTCGAGCGGCCCCAGGAACACTTCGAAGCGTTCTGCGACCGGCGGCGTGCCCGGGCGGATGCGCGCGAGGGCGCATTGCGAGGCGGGATAGTCGTGCACCACGTGGATCTCGTCGCTCGCGAACGCGGGCTGGATCCGATGCGTGACGAGCAAATCCAACCAGTCGTCGCGGACCAATCCTTCCGGATCGATAACCACATCGCCCAGTGCATTGCGCAACGCCTCATCGGAGGCGAGAAACGGGTCCACGTCGATGCTCGTGCGGAACAAGTCCCGGTAAGTGGATTCCACCACCCGGACGTCCCGGTTCACGAGGGCCAGCGCGGCGCGCACGACGTCGACGGTCTCGTGCGCGAGCCAGCGATGGTCGCGGCCGACGCGGTACCACTCGAGCATCGTGAACTCGGGGTTGTGGCGGCCGCCGGCCTCGCCGTCGCGGAACACCCGGCCCAGTTCGTAGCAATCGCCGAAGCCTTCGGCGAGCAGGCGCTTGAGCGGGAATTCCGGCGAGGTGCGCAACCAGCGCGTGCGGGGTGCGCCGTCGGTGCGGCCGGAGAATTCGAGCGAGAACGAGGCGATGTTGGGGTCGGTGTTGCCGGCGCGCGAAAGCACCGGCGTTTCCACTTCCTGCACGTGTCGCTCGGCGAAGAACAGGCGGAGCGTCGCGTACAGCGAGGCGCGCAGGCGGAGGGCGTCGAAGCGGTCGCTCATGTCAGGTCGGATCGGCGAGATAGGACAACAGCTTCGCTTCGTCCCAGATCTCGACGCCGAGTTCCTGCGCCTTGGCGAGCTTGCTGCCCGCGGCTTCGCCAGCGACGACGAAGCTGGTCTTCTTCGAGACGCTTCCGGAGACCTTCGCACCGAGGGCTTCGAGCTTCGCACCGGCTTCGTCGCGCGACATGGAGGACAGGCCACCGGTCAGGACCACCGTCTTGCCCGCGAGCGGGCCTTCCGCGGAGCGCTGCGGCGCGCCTTCCGGCCAACGCACGCCGTTCGCGCGCAGGGCCGCGATGACCTCGCGGTTGTGCGACTCGGCGAAGAAGTGCGCGATCCGCGCGGCGACGATCGGACCGATGTCGGGGACCTGGCGCAGAGTTTCTTCGTCGGCCTGCAGCAAGGGATCGAGGGCACCGAAGTGGCGCGCCAGCGTGCGGGCGGTGCTCTCGCCGACATCACGGATGCCGAGCGCATACAGCACGCGCTCCAGCGTGGTGCTGCGGCTGGCGTCGATGGCGCCGACCAGGTTCTCCGCCCACTTCGTCGCGACCTTGCCGGACTTCACCGTCTCCGGCACCGTGTCGGCGAGTTCGTCGGCGCGCTGCTTCATCGAAACGAAATCGTCGACCGAGAGGCGATACAGGTCGGCCACGCTGCGCACCATGTCGAACTCGACGAGCGCCGTGATGAAGCGCTCGCCCAGGCCTTCGATGTCCATCGCGCGGCGCGAGGCGAAGTGGAACAGCGCCTGCACACGTTGCGCCGGGCAGAACAGGCCGCCGGTGCAGCGCGCGACGACCTCGCCTTCCTCGCGCTCCACCGCCGAGCCGCAGACGGGGCACGCGGTGGGCAGCTGATAGGCGGCGAACTTCGGATGCCCCTTCGCGTCGAGCGGGCGCTTGTCTTCGATCACGCGCACGACTTCGGGGATCACGTCGCCCGCGCGGCGCACGATGATCGTGTCGCCGACGCGCACATCGAGGCGCGCGATCTGGTCCGCGTTGTGCAGCGTCGCACGCGTGACGGTGACGCCGCCGACCTGCACGGGCGTCATCAGCACCCACGGCGTGACGGCGCCGGTGCGGCCGACGTTCACTTCGATCGATTCGACCGTCGTCGCCTGCTCCTGCGCCGGGTATTTGTGCGCGATGGCCCAGCGCGGCGCACGCGAAACGAAGCCCATCGCGCGTTGCTGGTCGTAGCGGTCGAGCTTGTAGACGACGCCGTCGATGTCGTACGGCAGCGCGTTGCGCTTCTCGCCGATGCGGCGGTAGTAGGCGAGCAGGCCTTCGGCGCCCGTGGCGACGTCGACTTCGGCGCTGACCGGGAAGCCGAGCTCGCGCAACCAGGCCAGGGTGTTCGAATGCGTGGCGGGCAGCTTCGCACCGTCGACCTCGCCGAGCGCGTAGGCGTAGAACGCCAGGGGGCGCTGCGCCGTCACGCGCGGATCGAGCTGGCGCAGCGAACCGGCCGCGCCGTTGCGCGGATTGGCCAGCGTCTTCTCGCCGTGCTCGCGCGCCCATGCGTTGTACTTCTCGAACGCGGCCTTGGGCATGAACACCTCGCCGCGCACCTCGAGCACCGCCGGTGCCTCACCGCGCAGGCGCAGCGGCACCGTGCGAATGGTGCGCAGGTTGGCGCTGACGTCTTCGCCCGTCGCGCCGTCGCCGCGCGTGGCGCCGCGCACGAACATGCCGTGCTCGTAGCGCAGGCTGATCGCCAGCCCATCGAGTTTCGGCTCGACCGAAAACGCAGGCGCCGCATCGCCGGTTTCCTTGGTGATGCGCGTAACGAACTCCTCGACTTCCCCGTCTTCGAACGCGTTCGCCAGCGACAGCATCGGCACCCCGTGCTTGACCTCGGCGAACTTGCCCGAGGGCGCGTTGCCCACGCGTGCGGTCGGCGAGTTGGGGTCGGCGAATTCGGGGTGTTCGCGCTCCAGGGCTTCGAGTTCGCGCAGCCATTTGTCGTAGTCGGCGTCCGTGGTATCCGGGTCGTCGAGGACGTAATAGCGATAGTTGGCGTCGTCGAGCAGGCGACGGAGTTCTTCGACGCGGGCCTGGAGGGTGGCGGCTTTCAAGGTTGGCTTTGTCGGTCTTGAGCTCGGATTCGAAGTCTAACCTCACGGGTGCGAAGAGCTCTCTCGGCTCCGGAGGGACGGACCGCCACGCCCTCGGTTATCGCGCCTGTCGGAGCGCCTACAAGCCGCATCCATGCAACCGGAGCTCCGCCCGGTAGGCCATCCATGGCCCACCTGCAGTCGCGACAACCGAGTGCGTGTCGGTCCTTCACCGCGATTTGCGAGAACAACGCATTAGACGCCTTGAAGCTTTGAAGCTTTGTACCGAAGCCGCAGAAGGTGAACTGCGGTGGAGGCCTGGCACACGCTCGATGGGCATGACTGCAGGGCGGCCATGGATGGCCACCCGGGCGGAGCTCCGGTTGCATGGATGCGGCTTGGAGGCGCTCCGACAGGCGTGCCCATCGAGCGTGGGACAGGCCGGGCCTTCCGCAGCCGAGGCTGTTGCTTGTTGTTTACCAGCGAGCCGGCTTGGTCAGCGGCGGAGCTTCGTGCTGACGATCATACGCACGGAGCTCATCGCGAATGTGTGCGATGCGCTGGCGGCCCAACGCATTGCGCTGCTCATCGAGCACCACGCCCTCGAGCAATTCCGCCATCCGCTGCGCCGTCGGCAGCATCTTTTCCCACGCATCCAACGCCGTCATCGGCGCCGGCAGCGTCAGGAAGAACGCGATGGCGGGCGTTTCCAGCTCCTGGATCGTCGCCATGTCGAAGCTTCCCGGCTTCTTGATGCTGGCGACCGAAAACACCGGGCCACGCTCCGGATGGCCTTCGACCAGGCGATGGAAGATCTGCATGTGGCCGTAGGTCAGGCCCGCCTTCTCGGCGGCCACAACGATGTCGCTGCCGCGCAGCTGTGTGCCCGCGCGCGCGGCCACGTAGAGCGTGACGATCTTTTCGAAGGAGGCGTCGCCGCGTTTGCCGAGGTCGTTGCCTTCGCCGCGCTCGCCGAGGTCGAACTCGGATTGCGTGGTCGGCTCGCCGCCGGCGAGTTCCTGTTCAAGCTGCGCGCCCAGCGTGGGCTCGATGCGCTCGCCCGGTTCCGTGCGCTCGGCGACGCGACGCCCCTGCCCCGGCTTGCGCGGGCGTCCGAAGAAGTAGATCGCCGCGATGAGCAGCACGCCCGCGATGGCGATGCCGATGCGCAATACCGTCGAATCCATCGTCGGGCTCCTTGAAGTCGTTGCGTCAGGCGGCCCCTGCCAGGCGCGCGGCCTCGGCGAGGTCGACCGACACCAGGCGGCTCACGCCGGGCTCGCGCATGGTCACGCCCGAGAGCTGCTGGGCGGCTTCCATGGTGGCCTTGTTGTGCGTCACGAACAGGAACTGTACCTGTTCGCTCATCTCGCTGACCATCGCCGTGAAACGACCGACGTTGGCTTCGTCGAGCGGTGCGTCCACTTCGTCCAGCAGGCAGAACGGCGCCGGGTTGAGGCGGAAGATCGCAAACACCAGCGCCACCGCGGTCATCGCCTTCTCGCCGCCGGACAGCAACGAGATGTTCGACACGCGCTTGCCGGGCGGGCGCGCCATGATCGCAACGCCGGTGTCGAGCAGGTCTTCGCCGGTGAGTTCCAGGTAGGCGTGGCCGCCGCCGAACAGGCGCGGATACAGCTCCTGCACGCCGGAGTTCACGCGGTCGAAGGTGTCCTTGAAACGGCCGCGGGTCTCGCGGTCGATCTTGCGGATCGCTTCTTCCAGGGTCTCCAGCGCCGTCGACAGGTCGGTGTCCTGCGCGTCGAGGTATTCCTTGCGCTGCGCGGCCTCGGCGTGTTCGGCGATGGCCGCGAGGTTGACCGGCTCCAGGCGACGCAGCTTGGCGTCGAACTCGGTGACGGTCTTCTCCCACAGCGATACATCGGCGTCGGCTTCCAGCGTGGCCATGACCTCGTCGAGGACGAAGCCCGCTTCGACCACCGCAGCCGAAAGCTGGTCGGCCTTGATGACGAGCGCCTGTTGGTCGAGCTTGCGCTGCGAGATTTTCTCGCGCTGCGTGACGGCCTGTTCGTCGCGCTGGTGGCGGGTCTGTTCGTAACCGCGCAGTTCGTTGTCGATGCCGTCGAGCACGGAACGCGCTTCGGTGAGCGCGCGATCGCTGCGGACGCGTTCGTCCAGCGCGGACTGGCGTTCGGCTTCCAGCGAATGCACCGGCGCGTCGCCTTCGGCGAGCTGCGAGGCGAGTTCGCCCAGGCGCGAGTCGAGCTGGCCGCGCTGGCTGCCCATGCGTTCGAGCGCCTGCGCGAGCGCGACGATCTGCGCGCGCTGCGATTCCACCGTGAGCGCGAGGGCGTGCGCGGTGTCGCGCGATTCGCGGGCGGCGTTGCGGGCGGCGTCGCGGGTGTCGGAGAGCTGGCGGCGCTCGTTGTCGAGCTGTTGGCGCACCTGCTCCAGTTCGCCCATGCGGCCGACGGCGTCTTCCTGCCTGCCACGCGCTTCGCGGGCCTGGTCGCGGTTGGCGTCCAGGGTGGCGATGAGCTGCGAGAGTTCCGCGTCGATGCGTTCGATGCGGTTGCGCGCCGATTCGAGCTTGCCCTGCTGGCTCTGCAACTGGCCGGCGAGTTCGGAGACGCCGCGGTGCGCCATGTACAAGGCGCGCTGCGCGTCTTCGCGCTGCTGTTCGGAGGCCAGGGCCTGGTCGCGCAGGTGGGTCAGCGTTTCATTGAGCGCCTGTTCGCGCTGCTGGAGCGACTCGATCTCCGCGCGCAGCGACTGGATTTCCTTTTCGCGCAGCAGCGCACCCTGCTTGGCCGCGCCGGAGCGCACCACGCGCACCCAGCCGGCGCCGAGGCGTTCGCCCGCGCGCGTGATCACCGATTCGCCGTCGCCCAGGCGCGGCAGCAAGGCGCGCGCGTCGGCCAGCGTTTCGGCGCCGTGGAGCTTGGCGAGGATGCGGCGGATCGCCGCGGGGCCGCGCACCTTGGCGGCGAGCGAGGTCGGCGCGACGGGGAAGTCTTCCGCGCCCGGGTCGACCAGCACCAGACGGCCTTCGCCGAGTTCGCCGAGCGCATCGACCAGCGCTTCCGGGGCTTCGACCAGCACGCCTTCGATGAGCTGGCCGAGCGCGCCTTCGACGGCGTTTTCCCAGCCGGATTCGACCTGCAGCTTTTCGCCGACGCGCGAGGCGCTGTCGAGGCCGCGCGACTTCAGCCACGCGGTGGCCGCGCCCTGCTCCTGGCCCAGCGCCGCGTGCTGCAGCGTTTCGAGCGAGGACAGGCGACCGCGCGAGGCCTGCGCGTTCTTGCGCACGTCGGCGAGTTCGTTCTGCGCACTGCGCTGGTTGTCCTGCAGCGCGGTGACGGCGGCCTTGCGGGCTTCGACCTGTTCGGTGAGGCCGTCGAGCGACGCCTTCTGCGTCTCGTGGTGTTCCTGCAGGCCGGCGAAGGCATCCGACAGCGCGGCCAGGTCCAGGCCCGTGCGTTCGTTGGTGAGCTGTTCGCGGCGGCGCTCGGCGTCGAGGGTCTGGCGATCGAGCTGTTCGATGCGCGTGCGTTCGACGTCGCCGGTGCGCGCGGCTTCGGACTGCGCGCGGGTGTGCGTGTCCCAGCGCTGCTGCCAGTCGGCGAGCGCGGTGTCGGCGTCGCGCAGGGCGTCCTGGCGCGCGATGTCTTCGGCGCGCAGGTGTTCGAGTTCGGGTTCGGCCTGCGCGATGGACTCGCGCAGCGTGTTCAGGCGCGCTTCGTCGCCGCTGATGTGCGAGCCCAGTTCGCTCAGCGCCGTCTGGGCTTCGTCGCGGGCACGCTGCAGGCGCTGCGCCATTTCGCGCTGGTGCGCGATCTGCTGTTCGATGCGGGCCAGCGTGCCGCCCACCTGGTAGACCTGCGCCTGCGCCTTGTTGAGCGCGTCGCTGGCTTCTTCGCGGCGCACGCGATCGGTTTCGATCTTGCGCTCGGCTTCGCGCTGCTCGGCGATGAGCTGCTGCAGGCGGGTTTCTTCGTGATCGAGCTTTTCCTTCAGCGCCTGCACGCGTGCGTCGAGGCCGCGGTATTCCAACGCCTTCCACTCCGCGTCCTTGACGCGGCGCTCGGCCTGGATGGACTGGTACTGCTCGGCCTGGCGGGCCTGGCGGCGCAGGTGTTCGAGCTGCTTGCCGACTTCTTCGCGCAAGTCGTTGAGGCGGTCGAGGTTTTCGCGCGTGTGGCGGATGCGCGTTTCGGTTTCCTTGCGGCGTTCCTTGTACTTGGAGATGCCGGCGGCCTCTTCCAGGAACACGCGCAGGTCCTCGGGGCGCGCTTCGATGATCTGGCTGATCATGCCCTGCTCGATGATCGAGTAGCTGCGCGGGCCGAGGCCCGTGCCCAGGAACAGATCGGTGATGTCGCGGCGGCGGCACTTGGTGCCGTTGAGCGAATACGTGCTCACGCCGTCGCGGCTGACCGTGCGCTTGACCGAGATCTCGTTGAACGCGGCGAATTCGCCGGTGATCGTGTGGTCGCTGTTGTCGAAGATCAGCTCCACCGTCGCCTGCGACACGGGCTTGCGCGAGGTGCTGCCGGAGAAGATCACGTCGGTGAGCGAGTCGCCGCGCAAGCGGCTGGCCGAACTCTCGCCCATCACCCAGCGCACGGCGTCGATGATGTTCGACTTGCCGCAGCCGTTCGGGCCCACCACGCCGGTCATGTTGGTCGGCAGGTGGAGCGTGGTCGGATCGACGAAGGATTTGAAGCCGGAAAGCTTGATCGTGGACAGGCGCATGCGGCGGTCGTTCGGCCCCTGCGGCACCGGGGCTTAAGCCGATGGCGCACTTGAGTGAAGTGATCGATTCAAAAAACGGCGCAAGCCATTGATTCGACAAGCGACGCGCGGACTTATCGCCGCGCTTGCACGCGAGTATAGCGAGGCCTTCGCGGCTGCGTGCGCCTCAGGCGACGTGGGCGAGGCGTTCGCCGCTTTCCGCATCGAAGGCATGCCACCGGCCGGGGGCGACGGCGAGCGGCAGGGGCGTCCCCGGCGAGGGCAGCACGCCGGGCGGCATGCGCGCGACCAGCGCATGCGGGCCGAGGCGCAGGTTGACCAGGGTTTCGTTGCCCAGGGCTTCGATCATTTCGGTGGTGGGCGCGAAGGCGGTGGCGCCCTCGCCCGGGAGCAACTGTTCCGGGCGCACGCCGATCGCGAGGTCGCGACCGAGCCAGGCTTCCGGCACCTCGCTCGCACCCAGCGGCACGCGCAGGCCTTCGCCCAGGTCGAGCGCCAGGCCGTCGGCGCGCACCAGCCGGCCGCGCAGCACGTTCATCGCCGGGCTGCCGAGGAAGGTGGCGACGAACAGGTTCGCCGGCCGCTCGTAGAGATTCATCGGCGTGTCGATCTGCTGCACCACGCCGTCCTTCAGCACGACGATGCGCTGGCCCAGGGTCATCGCTTCGACCTGGTCGTGCGTCACGTAGACCATGGTCGCGCCGATCTGCCGGTGCAGGCGGGCGATTTCGACGCGCATGCCGGCGCGCAGCTTGGCGTCGAGGTTGGACAGCGGCTCGTCGAGCAGGAACACCTGCGGGTGCCGCACCAGCGCACGGCCGAGCGCGACGCGCTGCCGCTGGCCGCCCGAGAGCGCACCGGGTTTGCGGTCGAGCAGCTTGCCGAGTTCGAGCATGCGCGCCGCTTCTTCGACGCGCGCGCCGATGTCGGCCTTCGTCGCGCCGCGGAGCTTCAGGCCGAAGCCGAGGTTCTCGCGCACCGTCATGTGCGGGTACAGCGCGTAGCTCTGGAAGACCATCGCGATGTCGCGATCCTTCGGCGCCACCTCGTTCACCACGCGCTCGCCGATCGTCAGCGTGCCCGAGGTGATGTCCTCCAGGCCCGCGATCATGCGCAGCAGCGTGGATTTGCCGCAGCCGGAGGGGCCCACCAGCACCAGCAGTTCGCCGTCGGCGATGTCGAAGGTGGCGCCGGCGACGGCCACCTGGCCCTCGCCCGCCCCCTTGGACGGCGGGTACACCTTGCGAACCTGCTCGAGCGAGACCCGGGCCATGCGCTTCCTTCAGGCGAGTGTCGAAGTTATCCTGCCATGTAACCGTTTACACAACCATCCGCCTTGGCTTGGAGGCCGATCGCGATGCCCGCCAATTCCTTCGTGTTTCCCGAGGGCTTCCTCTGGGGCGCCGCCACCGCCGCGCACCAGATCGAAGGCTCCCCGCTCGCCGACGGTGCCGGCCCCAGCATCTGGACGCGATTCGCGCACACGCCGGGCATGACGGTCAACGGCGACACCGGCGACGTGGCCTGCGACCACTACAACCGCTGGAAGTCCGACGTGGCGTTGATGAAGTCGCTGGGCCTGAAGGCCTACCGCTTCAGCACCTCGTGGTCGCGCATCCTGCCGGACGGCACGGGCCGCGTGAACCAGAAGGGCGTGGACTTCTATTCGCGCCTGGTCGACGAGTTGCTCGCCAACGACATCGAGCCGTTGCTCACCCTCTACCACTGGGACCTGCCCGCGGCGCTCGACGATCGCGGCGGTTGGTTGAACCGCGACATCGCGGAGTGGTTCGCCGAATACGGCAGCGTGCTGTATCGCGCGCTCGACGGCCGGGTGAAGAAGTGGGTGACGCTCAACGAGCCGTGGGTGGTCACCGATGGCGGTTACCTGCATGGCGCGCTCGCACCGGGCCACCGCAGCAAGTACGAAACGCCGATCGCCACGCACAACCTCATGCGCGCGCACGGCGCGGCGGTGAAGGCCTATCGCGAGATCGGCAAGCACGAGATCGGCCTGGTGGTGAACATCGAGCCGAAGTACGCGGCGAGCGATTCGAAGGCCGACGCGGCCGCGGTCGAACGCGCGCATGCGTACATGAACGAGCAGTACCTCGACGTCGCCCTGCTCGGCCAGTACCCGCCCGAGCTGAAGGAAATCTTCGGCGACGCGTGGCCGGAGTGGTCGGCGGAGGACTACGCGCTGATCAAGCAGAAGCTCGATTTCATCGGCATCAACTACTACACGCGCAGCGTGACGCAGGCCAGCGACAGCTATCCGCTGAAGGCCAGCGCCGTGCGCCAGCCGCTGGGCACGTATACGGAAACGGGCTGGGAAGTGTTCCCGCAGGGCTTGATCGACCTGCTCGTCTGGTCGAAGGACCGCTACGGCAACATCCCGACCTACATCACCGAGAACGGCGCCGCATTCTTCGACCCCGCCGTGGCCGAAGGCGGCCGCGTGCGCGATCCGCTGCGCATGGATTACCTGCAGAAGCATTTGAAGGCGATCCGCAGCGCCATCGACCAGGGCTGCGACATCCGCGGTTACATGGTGTGGTCGCTGCTGGACAACCTGGAGTGGTCGCTGGGCTACTCCAAGCGCTTCGGCATCGTGCACGTGAACTACGGTACGCAGGAGCGCACGCCGAAGGACAGCGCGAAGCTGTACTCGCAGGTGATCGCGACGAACGGCGGCAGCCTGGCCGACCCGCTGCCTTACTGACGCGGCCTGCTGCTAACGAGGCAACGCCAGCGTGGCGGGAACGTGCGTGATGCGCGTTTCCTTGCCGCCCCATTCGAAGATGAAGCCCCCCGGAGGCGGTGTGCCTTGCGTGATCGCAAGGTGCACCGTCTTCGCATCCGCGCGCAGCGTGTAGGCGAGCGGACCGCTTGTCGTGCGCAGGCCGTCGATGGCGACGCCCTCGCCTTCTAGCCAACGCTCGGGAATGCCCGCGGCCAGCACGATGGCATCGCCGCGCTCGTAGGCGAACAGGTCGAGCGCGGAGCGCACGTAATCCGACGCGACCCAGGCATGCGGCAGGTCGCCGACGAAGAAGGGCTTGCGCGGCGTGTGCGAGACCACTTCCGCCCATTGGTTCCAGCCGCGCGGTTGCTGGTCGGCGAAGAAGAAATCGAGCGCCGAATGCGCGCGGTCGCGCCAGCCCAGGCGCACTAACGTCCCGATGGTGCGCAGTTCGTACGGCGTGTAGTCCTTCCACGCGCGCTGGCCCCTGGCGCGTTGGTCGAACTCGCGCCAGTAGCGTTCGAAGGTCGCGAGCAGCGCGTCCTTCGGGAGGTGTTGCTGTTCGCCACCGGGGGCGAGTGCGATGGTCGTTGACGTGGCGTCGAAGTCACCGAGTTCCGCGGAGCCCGGGAGGAAGTCGATCTTCTTCTGTTCCATCGCGGTGCGCAGCGAGGCGTAGAGGTCGTCGCGGAACTGGTCGCGCGAGGCGGCGAAGCGTTTCGCATCGTCGTCGTGACCCAGCCACTGCGCGATTTCGACGGCGTCCTTGTAGCCGCGCAAGGCCCAGAAATCGTCCCAGTACGAGTGCATGGGTTTCGCGGAGTAGCCCTCGTGGCTGATCGACGCGGGCATGAGGCCGTAGAACGCGGGGTTCTTTGCGCGATTCTCTTCGGTACGTTCGCTTGCGCGCAATGCGTCCATGTACTTCACGGCGCCTTGCACGTGCGGCCACATCGCTTCGAGCAACGCGCGATCACGCGTGTAGCGATAGACCTCCGCCACCAGGTAGATCAACTCGCCCTGGCTGTCGTTTTCCGGCACCGGATCCGCGCCGCGGTCGTCCACGCAGCACGGCACCTTGCCGCTGTCGAACTGGTAGGGCGCGTACCAGCGCAGGAAATCCTTCGCGATGTCCTCGCGGCCCAGGCGCAACAGGCCCTCGCCGATCATCGCGCCGTCGCGGATCCATGCACGCGAATACGAACGCGTGCCAGGCTGCAGGCGCGGGCCGACGCGGCTGATCGCCATGTTGGCGAGTGCGGTGCGCAGGGTGTCGACGAGGTGTTGGCCGTCCTTCGGTACGGTGATGCGCACGCGATCGAGTTTGTCGTGCCACTGCGCGGCGACTTGTGCCTGCAGGCGTTCGGCTTCTTCGTTGGAGATCGGCGTCGGCACGCCCCCGCCCAGCGGCGCACTCAGCGACAACTCGAATGACGCGCCCGGTGCGAGATCGGCGACGACGAAGGTGAGATCCGCCATCGCCATGCCGCTCGCATCCTCGACCTCGCGCGCATGGCTCGGGTGTCGACCCGCCCAATGGCGGGAGACGAACGGATACACCGTCGTGAGGCGCTCGTGCGGCGCCTGCGACAGCGCCACGCTCGGCTCGCCGTTGACGTGCAGCAGTTGCGGTTCAAGGAGCAGCGAATGGATCGGGCTGAAGCCACCGGCGGTGTTGAGGAACTGGCTCGGCGGATTCACCTGCCAGGGACGCACCTCCAGCACCAGGAAGGTGCTGCCCGCCTTGGCGCCGATATTCGTCAGGCGATAACGCACGATCATCCGCGCCTGCTCGTGCGTGCCCTCGGCGAAGGCCGTGACATCGAGCTTGAAGCCCTCTTTCGAGAGGTGCACCGACGGGATGGGCAGATAGCCATCCTGCAGCGATTGCGTGGCCGACATGTCGGCCCAGTTGCTGCCGCCTACGCGCGGCGCGATGCTGAAGCCGCCGCGTGCGAATTCGACCGCGCCGTCTTCGCCCAACAGGCCTTGTTCGCGTCCGCCATCGATGCCCACGATGGTCCAGTACGGCTGTTCGCCGACGAAGCCGCGCGGGAAGTCGCCGCGTGGTGCGCGTGCGGCGATGGCTTTCAGCAGATCGTTGGGCGTGGCGGAGAACGCGAGCGGTTGCACCTCGACCGCTTCGAGCGTCATCGTCGGTGCGAGGTTCGACGCCCCGGTGGCATCCACGCGCAAGTAACGCGCTTCTTCTTCGGGCAGCGCGATGAAGTCTTCGCCGCCGTCGCCCATGTGGACGTCGTACACGCGACGCCATGTCTTGCCGTCGTCAGACAAGGAGACCGCGTACTCCGAAGCGCCCTCGCCTTCCTTCCACCGCAGGATCGCGCCACCAAGTTCGCGCGGCTTGCCGAGGTCGTAGGTCCAGGTGTCGGCACCGCCGCGCAGCGTGCCGACGAGCGGGGAATCATCCTGCGGTGGCAGCGGCTCGAAACTCAGCGCATCAAAGCACGCGCTGCCCTTCCCGCCTTCGCCACTGGCGAGCGTGAACTCAAGCTTCGCGCTCTTGCGCAGTTCGGTCTCCGGCGACGGGCCCCACGCTTTCGCGATGTGTCGCTTCTTGAAGCGCATCGCGGCCCACTCGGTGGGCAATGCAAACTTCGACCTCACCACCCACCACACGTTGTCCCCGCTCGCATCCACGAGCTTGAACTGGAAGTCGTTCTTCGGGCCGTCGCCTCGCAGCCTGAAGTCGAAGGCGTAGTTGCCCGGGTACTCCAGCGGGATCGCCTTCTGCAGGCCGACGTACCCCGACACGCCGTGGAAGTCGTAGTCCAGGCACGTGGCCTGGCCATCGCTGCGCAACGTGCCCGTCACCTGGTCGGAGGCGATGACCTTCCAGCCCTGGGTGGAATCGAACGCGTCCAGCACCCGGGCCTGCGCGCACGCCAGCAACGGCAGCGCGCACAACACCCCCGCGATCCATCGCCTCATCCCTTCACGCTCCCGACCAGCAAACCCTGCAGGTAGTAGCGCTGCAGCATCAGGAACAGCACCAGCACCGGCACGATCGTCACCACCGAACCGGCCATCATCAGTTCGTTGTCCTGCACGTGCTCGCGCGAGAGCGTGGCGAGCGCAACGGGCAGCGTCTGCATGCTTTGGTCGCCCAGCACGATCAGCGGCCACATGAAGTCGTTCCATGCGCCGAGGAAGGCGAAGACCGCCAGCGTCACCAGGATCGGGCGCAAGGCCGGCAACACCACCTGGAAGAAGATGCGCAGCTCGCCGGCACCGTCGATGCGCGCGGCCTCCAGCAGTTCATCGGGCAACGAGCGTGCGTATTGCCGGACGAGGAAGATGCCGAAGATGCCCGCCAGCCCCGGCACCATCGCACCGAAGTAGGTGTTCACGAGCCCCATCTGCTTGAGCAGCAGGAACAGCGGCATCATCGCGACCTGCGCGGGGATCACCAGCGCGGCGAGCAGCGCGCGGAACGTACGCTCGCGGCCGCGGAACTTCAGTTTCGCGAACGCGTAGCCCGCCAGCGTGTTGAGCAGCACCGAAATCAGCGTCACGCCCGTGGCGATGAGCGTGCTGTTCAACAGGTAGGTGCCCATGCCGGCACGCAGGAACAACTCGCGGTAGTTGTGCAACGTCGGGTTCGACGGCCACCACGGCGGCGGGAAGTGGCTCGCTTCGCCGGGCTGCATGATGGACACCGCGAGCATCCAGAACAAGGGCGCGAGACTGATCGCCGCCAGGCCGATCAGCGCGCCGTTGACCATCGCCAGCGCGAGCGGATTGCGCTTCATTCCACGCCCCGCTTGCGTGCGAACCACAACAGTCCGCTCGTCGCCGCCGTCATCAGCAGGAACAGCAGAAACGCCACTGCGGACGCGTTGCCGAGGTTCCACCACTTGAAGCCCTCCTCGTACATCATGTACAGCACGCTCACCGTGCTTTGCAGCGGGCCGCCGAGCGTCATGACGTAGGGTTCGGCGAAGAGCTGGAAGTAGCCCGCCATCGTGAGGATGCCGACCAACAGCATCACCGGCCCGAGCATCGGCAGCGTGACGTGCACGAACTGCTTCCACCACGAGGCGCCATCGATGCGCGCGGCTTCGTACAGGTCTTCCGGGATCGCCTGCAGCCCCGCGAGGAAGATGATCATGTTGTAGCCGAAGTTCTTCCACACGGCGAACAGGATGATCGAGGGCATCGCCCAGTGCGGATCGCCGAACCAGTCGATCGGGTCGATGCCGAGCAGCGACAGACCCCAGTTCATCGCGCCGTAGCGCGTGTGGAACAGATAACGCCAGATCACCGCCACCGCGACCACGGTGGTCACCACCGGCGCGAACAGTGCGGTGCGGAAGAACGGGCGGAAGCGCGCGAGCTTCGAATGCAGGAGCAAGGCCGCACCGAGCGAGACGAAGATCGAGAACGGCACGCCGACCACCACGAAGTACAGCGTGTTGCCCAATGCCTTCCAGAACAACGGATTGCCCAGCAGGCCGATGTAGTTGTCCAGGCCGACGAAGCGCAGGTTGTGCGGGTCGGCGAGCGCGTAGATGTCGAAGTCGGTCAGGCTCAGCGCGAGCGCGGCGACGACCGGCAGCACGAAGAACAGCGCGATCACCAGCAAGGCCGGCGCCGCGAAGGCCCACCCTGCGAGCGAGCGCTTCATCGCGCCCCCTTCGGCATCGTGCCGTGGTCCAGCATCCAGCGGCGCTTCTCGAGGATCTTGTCGGCGCGCCGATCCATCTCGGCCGCGGCTTCGTCGACGTTCAGGCGATCGTTGGCGACGAGTTCGCCGACCAGGCGCATTTCCTCGGAAATGCGTTCCCACTCCGGCACCTTGGGCGTCGGCACCGCACGTTCAAGCTGGTCGCGGAACGCGCGTGCATACGGGTCCTTCGCCAGCGCGGGCGTGGACCAGGGCGAACGGCGCGGCGGCAGGTCGCCGGTGAGCGCGTGGATGCGGATCTGCTGCGCGGGCTCGGAAAGCCAGGCGACGAGTTGCCACGCCGCGTCCTTGTGTTCGGACGAACGGAATACGACGAAGCTTGTCCCGCCCGCGATCGACGCATCCGGGCCGTCGGGCCCCGGGAGCGGCATCGTCATCCATGCGCCCGACAACTCGGGCGGCAGGCGCTTGCGGAATTCGGCGATGTTCCAGGGCCCGCTGATGTAGTAGCCGAAGTAGCCGCGCCCGAATTCCTGCCAGACGTTGGAGATGCGGGTGTTGTCCACGCGTGGCGCAAGGCCGGCATCGAACAGGCTCTTGTAGAAGGCGAGCGCACGTTTGAATCCGGGGCTGCGGAAGTTGCCGTAGCGCCCGTCGTCGCGCAGCAGCGGCTCGCGTTGCTGCACGGCGAGGTTGAGCAGCGGTTCGAATTCGTTGAGCGGCAGCAGGATGGCGTAGTTGGTGTCACCGACTTCGCGCTTGAGCGCCTGCATCGATGCGCGCCATTCCGTCCAGTTCACCGGCGGCTTGGTGAAGCCGGCCTTCGCCAGCAGGTCGCGACGGTAATACGGCACGCGCGTTTCGACATACCACGGCACCGCATAGGTCGTGGTGCCCACCACGCCGCTGTCGTAGGCGCCCGGGAAGTAATCGGCGACATCGAAGCCCGGCGTGCGCGCGATGAAGGGATCGAGCGGCTCCAACGCGCCGAGCGCGGCGAATTCGGGAATCCACGTGTTGCCCAGCGGCACGACATCGGGCAACGCGTCGCCGGCGAAGGCCGTCAGCAGTTTTTCATGCGCCGCGGTCCAGGGCAGTTGCTGCAGGCGCACCTTGATGCCCGGGTGCGTGCGTTCGAACTCGGGCAGAAGCTGCGCGACCACTTCGCCTTCGTAGCCCATGGCCCAGAAGCGTAAAGTCGTCGTGCCCTGCGCTTCCGGCGCGCGCGTGCACGAGGCGAGCACGCACACCAGCGCGGCGCAGGCCAGCACCCACCTGCGCGCATGCGCCTTCATTTGCCCTCGTCGAGCCACCCGCCGGTGAAGCCGGCGCGTTCGAGTCCCTTGCGGATATACGGATTCCGGCGCATCACCGACCACACGAAATCGCTGCGATGGTTTTCGATCATCAGCACGATCGGGCCCTGGTCGATGCCGATGTAGTCGCCGTCGACCCAACCCATGCCCGGCACGAGCTTGCCGTGGTGCAGCTTGACGTCGGTGTACGTGAAGCTCGGGTTGAAGGCGTCGAGGAAGCCATATTGCTGGTAGATCGCCTTGCCGTAGCGGTCGTGCATCGCCTGGATGGCGGCGATGGATTCCTCCGGCGTGAAGGCGATGGAGGACGCGGCTGCGGTCGGCACCAGCGTGCCGTCGTCGACCGTGTACTGCGTGCCGACGCCGCGCGCGGTGTAGGTCTGGAATTTGTGCGGCTTGCCCTTGAAGTCGAGTACCGCGTCGACGGGACCGTCGGAGGCGGTGAGGCCCCACACGTCCTTGTCGTAGCCCGCCCAGCCTTGCGGATTGTCGATCGCGTACTGGCGCTGCGAGAGCGTCGCGCGACGGCTGTTCTCGAAGTAATCGAGGCCGCGCTGCTTCATGTAGTCGTCGGTGATGCCGCGGAAGTCCACCCAGATGTGCGAGTACTGGTGGCCGAACAGCGGCGGGAACGTCAGGTGCTCCGGGCCACCGTTGAACGAACCCCAGCCGTGGTCGTAGGTGGACACCCACGCATCGTAGGCATCGCGCCCGACCGGATGCGTCGGCGAACCCAGCGCAAGCAGGTACACGAGGATCGCTTCGTTGTAGCCGTTCCAGTCGTAGGCGATGAAGCCGTCTTCCGGCTTCCAGCCCATCGAGATGCGCGGCGAACGCCTCTGCGCCCACGTCCAGTCGATGCCGCGATAGAGCTGGTCGGCGAGCTGGCGGATTTCCGCTTCGCGCGGATCGTCGCGATCGTAGAAGGTCTGCGCGAACAGCACGCCGCCCATCAGCAGCGTCGTGTCCACGGTGGACAGCTCGTTCGTCTCGTAACGCGTCCCCGTGTCCATGTCGAGGAAGTGATAGAAGAAACCCTTGTAGCCCGCCGTGCCCGCGGCCTCGGGCCCCTGCTTCGCATTGGCGAAGAAGCGCAGCGTGGCGAGCGTGCGCTCGATGGCCTGGTCGCGCGTGATGTAGCCGCGCTCCACGCCCACGCCGTATGCGGTGAGCCCGAAGCCCACCGCCGCGATGCTCGAGAACGACGGCGTGGGCCAGCGATCCGGCACCAGTCCGTTCTTCGGGTTCGCGCGTTCCCAGAAATAATCGAAGGTGCGCCGCTCGAGGTCTTGCACGAGCGGCGGCACCGGTCGGTCCACGCGCGCCGACGTCACCGTCGGCGCGTGCGCGTGCATCGGTTCGGTCGTCGCCACCGGGCGCTGGCAGGACGCCAGCGCCACGGTCACGCAGGTTGCCGCGACGATGCGGCCGAGCATTTCCTTCATCACCTACCTCAGAAGTCGAAGCCCATGGAGAGCTTGAAGAAGCGCGGATCCTGCTGCAGGCCAGTCCCGTTCACGTTGCCGAAGGTCGGATTGGGTTCGCCAGGGCCACCGCGCCAGGTGTCGTAGTCCGTCCAGCTGCGCCAGTTGAACAGGTTGAACGCGTCCACGCGCATCCACAGCTTCAGGTCCGTGCCCGTGTCCCAGGTCTTGCGCAGGGCCACATCGAACTGCTTGTAACCGAAGGTCACGTCGGGCTGGAACGAATCGAAGAAGCAGTTGTTGAAGCTGGCGGCGTTGAAGCAGTTCACCGAGTCCTTCGGATATTCGCTCGCAAGCGTCAGCTTGGCCGACACCTGCATGTTCCAGACGATGTCGCCGTAGCCGCTCACCACGAGTCGATGCTTCGGCACCCCCACGGACGTGAGGAACGGCTGGCCATCCAGGTTCGGGTAGTCGAACAGGTAGTGCTCGTCGGAGTTCGCTGCATTGAAGCGGTTTTCCGACGCGTCGCTGTACGTATAGGCGACGGTGACGCTCCAGGGCGAATCGGTCGTGTACAGCTTGTCGATGCCGACCAGGAACTGGTTGAGCTTGGTCTCGATGCCGTTGTCGGCCTTGATGAGCGTGCCGAAGCCCGGAATGGAGAAGCCGAAGGGCTGGTTGCCCCACGTGGCACCGGGGACGTCCGGGTTGCGGAAGCTGCCGTCCGGCCAACGGTTGCCGAGCGAGAACACGATGCCGTCCTTGCTCACGATGTGCGCGTAGGTCGTCGACAGCGTCCATTCCTGCGTGCCGAAGGTGAACGCATTGCGCATGCCCAGGCTGAACTGGTCGGAATAAGGCGTCTTCAGATCGTTGTTGATCACGTTCACTTCAGCGCCGAGGTTCGGGTTCGCCGCCACGAGCGCAGCCAGGTTCGCCGGGTTGTAGTAGGCCGGATCCCATTCGAAGCAGCGGTTGTCGGTCGCCGGGTCGCAGGCGAAGCCCGGTACGTTGAAGTGCAGCTGGTAGGTCGGGAACGAGTACTTCGACTGCTCCAACTGCAGGTAGTCCCACAGGTTGCGGTCGTAGGTGCGGCCCACGCCGCCGAAGACCACGTGGCGTTCGTCGGCACCAATGTCGTAGGAGAAGCCCAGGCGCGGCTGCCACTGGTCCTTCGGCGAGGAGCGGTTGCTGCCGTTGCTGATGTAGTTCTCGATGTTGTAGTCGACGTTCGGCCCGTGGATGTTGGGCCACGCACGCAGCGCATCGGCGATGTTCTGCGGGGTCACCCAGTTTTCCCAGCCCTCGTTCTTCTCGTAATCCCAGCGCAGGCCGAGGTTGAGCATCAGGTGCTCGGTGACCTGCCAGTCGTCCTGCGCATAGAGGCCGAACTGCTTGGCGTCGGTGGTGATGTCGCGCGTGGCCGCGCCCGGCACCAGCGCACCGAACTCCACCTGGAACGGCACGAACTCACCGAAGGTGTCGTTGCCGACCGCCAGGTTGGTCGGCAGGTTGACGAAGTACTGCGGGTTGTAGGGCTGCTGTTCGAACGCGTTGATCTTGACGGCCTTGAACTTCGCGCCGACCTTGATCGTGTGGCCTTCGAAGCCGAGCCAGGTGAAGTCGTCCTGCACGGACCAACCCTTCTGGCCCTTGTCCTGGAAGTCGCGGCCGGCGCCGACGTTCAGCACCGTGCCGCGGAACGGATCGTCGTTGGTGCCGGTGAAGCGGAAGCCGATGCCCGTGTTCTGCGCATGCGGGCTCCAGGATTCGTCTTCGAACGTCAGGTGCGCATCGTTGATCCAGTCGTCGGCGTTGTACTGCCAACGCAGGTCGCCGCGCGTGCTGTCGTTCGTCTTCGAGGTGCCGTACTGGAACGAATCCTGACCGCCGATGCCGGTGATCTCCTCTTCGTTGCGGTCCTTCAGGGACAACTCGACGAGGTTGTTGCCATCCGGCTGCCAGGTCAGCTTGCCGAACCACAGGCCTTCGGTGAACGGCGACGCCGTCGGGCCGGTCTGCGCGTACAGGTCGGAGGGCAACCCGAAACCGCCGAAGATGGGATTCGCGCTGACGGTGCGCGGATTGGTGATGTCCTTGCCTTCGTAGGTCACGAAGTAGAACAGGCGATCCTTGAGGATCGGGCCGCCCACCGACATGCCGTACTGTTCCGTCGAGGTGTGTGACTTGGAACCTGCGTTCTCTTCGGCCTTCGTGGGATCTCGCCACAGGGTGTTGGTGTAATCCCAGAAGAACGAGCCCTGCAGGTCGTTCGTGCCCGAGCGCGTCACCGCGGTCACCGCAGCACTGCTGATCTGGTCGTACTCGGCCTTGTAGTTCGAGGTGATGACCTTGTACTCGCCGATCGCCAACTGCGGGAACGGGTTGCCGCGCGAGGAATCCTGGCCGCTGATGCCGCCCTTGAGCACGTAGTTCTTCTGGCCGACGCCATCGATGAAGACGTTCACGCCGTTGGAGTTCTGCGCGCCGGAACGGAGCTTGGTGGTGTTGTCGTTCGTGCTCTGGTCGAAGATCACGCCCGGCACGGTGTCGGCGAAGGACAGGAAGTTGCGGCTGTTCTGCGGCAGTGCTTCGATCTTCTGCGTGGAGACGTAGGTCGCCACTTCCGACGTGCGCACGTCCTGCGGCGTGCCGACCACTTCGATGGTGTTGAGTTCGTTCGTCGGCGCGGCGATGTTGACCGTCAGGTTCTGGCTGACGCCCACCTGCACGGTGCGCGAGCCGCCGCCTTCGACGTCGATGCGGTAGTTGCCCGGCGGCAGGCCGGCGACGGCGTAGTTGCCTTTCGCATCGGACTGCACGGTGCGCACGAGGCCGGTGGCCGTATTGGTCGCGGTGACGCGTGCGGAGGCTGCGACCTGGCCGCGGACGGTGGCCGACGTGCTCTGCGCGAGGACGACGGGCGCGCCCATCGCGAGCGCGGCGGCCATGGCGCAGGCGAGCAGCCGCGGCGTGGGACGGGTGTTATGGCGTGGCTTCATGGCATATCTCCCAAACGTTCTCGTTTTGCGATTCGGTAGTGACTGCGGTGCGGATCGGTGACGTCTTTGCGGGGGATGTGTGCGTGGATCAGGAACTGTCGCGGCGGGTGCCGCGGGTGGAATCGCGTGCGACCAGGTGGGGTGCGATCAGTCGCACTTCGCGGGACATGTCGGCTTCGCGGCCGGCCAGCAGCGCGCGCAGCGCGAGGCCACCGAGTTCGGCGATGTCCACGGCGATCGTGGTGAGCGAGGGATGGACGTAGCGCGCGAGGGGAATGTCGTCGAAGCCGGCGACGGCGATGTCGTCGGGGACGCGCAGCCCGGCGTGGTGGAAGGCGAACAGGCAACCGAGCGCCATCATGTCGTTGGCGGCGAACACGGCATCGGGACGCTGTTCCATCGCGAGGATCGCGTGCCCCGCGGCGTTACCGGAGGATTCGTCGAAGGCACCTTCGAGCACGATGGGTTCGGCGTCCGGCAGGAATTCGGCGAGCGCGTCGCGATATCCGCGCAGGCGCTGGTCCGCGTCGAAGTTGTCCGCAGGGCCGGCGACGAACGCGATGCGGCGGAAGCCCTGCTGCACGAGGTGCTCCACCATCGCGCGCGCGCCGCCGTGGTTGTCGATGGCCAGCGTGCCCAGGCCGACGCCGGTGAGGTGCGTGTTGATCAGCACCGCGACCTGCCCGTCGCCGAGGTCCTGCGCGAGCGAAGAGCTGTCGACGAAGGGCGACATCACCAGCATGCCGTCCACGCGGCCGCGCAGCGCGCGCAGGGCGCCGCCGAGTTCGTCCGGGTGGCCGTGGTAGCTGGAGACCAGCAGGTGCTGGTCGTGCTCGCGCGCGACCAGGTCGATGCCGCGCATGAGTTCGGAGAAGAATTCGCCGTGCAGGTCGGGCAGGACGACCCCGATGGTGCGAGTGCGCCGGCTGCTCAGGCTGCGCGCGGCATGGTGCGGGACGTACCGGAGTTCGCGGGCGGCATCCAGCACGCGTTCCCGGACGCCGGGGGCCACGTTCTGCTGGCCGTTGAGGGCGCGCGACACGGTCGCCACCGACACCTGTGCCAGTCGCGCCACGTCCCGGATCGTTACAACGTCTCCCATCGCTGCCCCACGACCGATCGCTGTGGTTCGAATGTAAACGTTTTCACAACCACATGTAAACGGGTTGTAAAAAACAAGTTTCGACAGCGATTTGTTGTGCAGTGCAGCGAAAATCGCCGAAGCGCGGCGATCAGGCCTGCGCTTCGGCCGGGGTGCGCGCGCGGATCGCGAGCGCGTGGATGTCGGTGGTCATCATCTCGCCCAGCGCGGCGTAGACCGCGCGGTGCCGGGCGATCGGCGACATCCCGGCGAATGCGTCGCTCACGATGTCGACATTGAAGTGCCCTCGCCCGTCGCGCGCACCGGCGTGGCCGGCATGGCGCGCGCTGTCGTCGACGACGTCCAGCGATTGCGGAGCGAGGGCGGCCTCGAGCGCCGAGCGGATGCGCTCGACCCTTGTCACGGGAGCACCGGCTTGAAGGGACGCACGTCCACGCGCACGTACACGCCGGCCTCGATGTAGGGATCGGCGTCGGCCCAGGCGCGGGCGGCTTCGATCGATTCGAATTCGGCGATCACGATGCTGCCGCTGAAACCGGCCGGGCCCGGGTCCTCGGCGTCGATCGCAGGGCACGGGCCGGCCAGCAGCAGTCGGCCCTCGTCGCGCAGCGCGGTCAGGCGCGCAAGGTGGGCGGTGCGTGCGCCCAGGCGGCGTTCCAGGACGCCGGGGCCGTCGTGTCCTTCGATGGCGTACCACATGGGGTGGTCCTTCCTTCTTGTATGAAGCCAAGCATTCTAGGTGGTGGACAGGCTCCGCCGCGCCCCTTACCCTTGCCTGCAATGGTTCGTGGCCAGCACTGATGTGCGGCCCGTCGCGACCCTCCAACGGGTCCCCCCTAAGCGACTTACCCCGGCATTAGCCGACAATTCCGGCCGCGCCGTTGTGCGCCGCCTTGCTCCATCCAGTGGCCCGAGAGGGGGCCGCGAAACGCATGTCCGACGAACCGAGCGTGCCCGCGCCTGAAGGCGCAACACCGCAAAACCACAATCCGACGACCCCGCAGCAGCAGGAAATGCCGCTGGCGATGGTGCTCGGCCAGCCGGTGCTGCAGATCCCCCAGGACCTGTACATCCCGCCGGACGCGCTCGAGGTCATCCTCGATGCGTTCGAAGGCCCGCTGGACCTGCTGCTCTACCTGATCCGCCGCCAGAACCTGGACATCCTCGACATCCCGGTCGCCTCGATCACGCGCCAGTACGTCGACTACATCCAGGCGATGCACGAGATGCGCTTCGAGCTCGCCGCCGAGTACCTGGTGATGGCCGCGATCCTGGCCGAGATCAAGTCGCGCATGCTGTTGCCGCGGCCGCCGTCGGACGAGGGCCTGGAAGAAGACCCGCGCGCGGACCTGGTCCGCCGCCTGCAGGAATACGAACGCTTCAAGCAGGCCGCCGAAGACATCGACGCCCTGCCCCGCCAGGATCGCGACACCACGCCGGTCTCGGCCTTCGTGCCGGACCGCGCGTCGGTGAAGCTGCCGCCGCCGGTGGACCTGCGCGAGATGCTGCTGGCCTTGTCGGACGTGCTCAAGCGCGCCGAGCTGTTCACCCAGCACGCGATCAAGCGCGATGCCCTCAGCGTCCGCCAGCGCATGGGCGAATTGCTGGAGCGCATGGGCGACGGCGCCTTCCATCGTTTCGAATCGCTGTTCACCGTGCAGGAAGGCAAGCTCGGCGTGGTTGTCACCTTCCTTGCGCTGCTCACGTTGGCGAAGGAACAACTGGTCGAAATCGTCCAGGAACAGCCGAGCGATGCGCATGGCGAAGCGCGCACGCTGGCCCCGATCTACGTGAAATCCCTGGCGACCGGCGACGAAGCGCCGGACGCGCTGCAACTGTCGAGCGAGTTCGACGAAGAACCCGCCGCCGCGAACGATTCCAACGGATGACCATGGAACAAAGCCTCATCACCCGCATCGTCGAAGCCGCCCTGATGGCGGCGAACCAGCCGCTGACGCTCGCGCAGCTGCACGGCCTGTTCTCGCTCGACGATCCCGCGCCGGAAGGCAGCGTCGAAATGGCGCTGGAAACCCTGCGCGAACAATGCGCCGACCGCGGCGTGGAACTGGTGGAACTCGCATCGGGCTTCCGTTTCCAGGTCAAGGCCGACGTGCATGCCTGGGTCGCGCGCCTGTGGACCGAGCGCCAGACCAAGTACACGCGCGCCACGCTCGAAACGCTCGCGCTCATCGCCTACCGCCAGCCGATCACGCGCGGCGAGATCGAACAGGTGCGCGGCGTGGCCGTGAACAGCAACATCATCAAGGCGCTCGAGGAGCGCGAGTGGATCCGCGTCGTCGGCCATCGCGACGTGCCCGGCAAGCCGGCGCTGTTCGGCACCACGAAGGGCTTCCTCGATTACTTCGGCCTCAAGCGCCTGGATGAACTCCCCCCGCTGTCCGAACTCAAGGACATCGGCGAACTCGAACCGCAGCTGCAGTTCGAACCCGAAGCCGCCGCCGCATTGCCGATTGGTGACATGCCGGCCGGCGACCTGCCCGAAGCCGACGACGTCGGTTTCGACGACCCCCAAGAATCCATCGCCGTCGACGAGACGCCCGATGCCCCCGAAGACGCGGAAGACGAAGACACCGCGTCCATGACCGAAGATGACGACGCCGAGACGGCCTCGTCGGAGCAAACCCAATGAGTGATCAAGAACGCCGCAAGCTCTCCCTGAAGCGCGGCGCCCCCGACGCCCCCGCCGCCGAAGCACCGCGCATCGAGGAACGCCTGCACAAGGTCCTCGCGCAGGCCGGCCTCGGTTCGCGTCGCGCGCTGGAACAGCGCATCGCCGACGGCCTCGTGCGCGTCAACGGCAACACCGCCACCGTGGGCATGAGCGTGAGCGGCGGCGACAAGATCGAAATCGACGGACGCACGTTCGTCGCCACCGCGCTGACCGAACCGGCGCGCGTGCTGATCTACAACAAGCCCGAGGGCGAAGTGACCACGCGGGAAGATCCCGAAGGCCGCCCGACCATTTTCGAAGCGCTGCCCAGGCTCAAGGGCGCGCGCTGGATCGCGATCGGCCGCCTGGACATCAACACCACCGGCCTGCTGCTGCTCACCACCGACGGCGAGCTGGCCAACGCGATGATGCATCCGTCCTACGAGATCGAACGCGAATACGTGTGCCGCGTGCGTCCGCCGGAAGGCGAAGAGGACGTGTCGGACAAGCTCGTCGATCGCCTGCGTCGCGGCATCGCGCTGGAAGACGGCCCGGCAAAGTTCGACGACGTCGAACGCATCGGCGGCGAAGACGGCTCGCACGACTGGTTCCGCGTGATGCTCAAGGAAGGCCGCAACCGCGAAGTGCGCCGCCTGTGGGAATCGCAGGGTTGCCAGGTGTCGCGCCTGAAGCGCATCCGTTACGGCGACGTCTCGCTGCCGCAGCCGCTGCTGCGCGGCCAGTCGCAGGAGCTGGCGGCCGAGAAGGTCGCCACGCTGCGCACCAAGCTCGGCCTCGAAGACGGCACGCCTTCCTCGCTCACGCTGATGCCGGTGATCGGCCAGCGCAAGGCGGCGAAGTCGACGCTGCATTTCGGCGGCGCGCGCACCCAGGGTTATGTCGGCGGCCACAACACGGCGGACGAAGGACGCGAACTGCGTCGCTTCGACCACGTGCGCGAAGACCGTCGCGGCGGCCGCGGCGGCAAGAAGCCACACGGTGGCCTGACGGTCAGCGGCGAAGCCGCGGCCAAGGCCGGCGCCAAGGCCTTCAAGCCGAAGGGTCCGCGCCAGCAGGGCCAGCGCATGCGTCCGGGCGAACAGCGCGATGCGGGCAATCCCGCCGCGTTCCGCACCTGGTACGTGCCGGAGGGTGTCGACACGGGCCCGACCGGTCATCGCAATCCGGATGGCGCGCGCGGCCGCAAGCCCTTCAACAAGCAGGGCGGTGGCGGCAACTTCGGTGGCGGCCAGGGCCAGGGCCAGGCACGCGGTCCGGGACAGGGGCCGCGCGGCCCGCGTCCGGGCGGCGGCGGTGGTGGTGGTCGTCCGTTCGGCAACAACGAAGGCCGTCCGAGTCGCGGCCCCGGTGGCGGCGGTGGCCCGCGTCCTTACGGACATCCGGGCAATGCGCCGAGCTTCCCGTCCGACCACGCCAATCCGGGTGGCTTCAATCCTTACGGCAACGAGCGTCCGCAGCGTGGTCCGGGCGGTCGTCCCGGTGGCCCGCGTCCGGGCGGTCCGCGTCCCGGTGGTCCGGGTGGCCCGCGTCCGGGCGGTCCGCGTCCGGGTGGCGCGCGTCCCGGCGGCCAGCGCCCCGGTGGCCCGCGTCCGGGCGGTCCCCGCCCCGGTGGTCCGCGTGGTGGCGGTCGTCCGGGTGGTGGTCGCCACAGCGGCGGCTGATCCAACGATGCATTGAACGAAGGGCGCCGCGAGGCGCCCTTCTTCTTTGCGCATCACGCGCGCACTTCGCCCTCGCTTCACCTTCGCGCCATCGACGCTTCGCGCCTTGCGCGGACGCTGCGCGCATGCCCAACGAATTCGATCTCATCGTCGTCGGCGCGAGCTTCGCCGGTGCCGCATGCGCCCTCGCCGCCGCACAATCCGGCCTGCGCGTGTGCGTGCTCGAGCGCAAGCGCGATCCCGGCGACAAGCTGCGCACCACCGGCATCATCGTGAAGGAAGCCGCCGAGCGCACCCTGCTCGGCCAACTGCCGGCATCGCTGGTCCGCCGCGTCGAACAGGTGCGTTTGTACGCACCGAGCCTCAAGCAGATCGCGCTTGCCGCACCCGGCTGTTACTTCCTGACCACCGACACGCCCGGCGTGATGCGCTGGCTTGCGGACCAGTTGCGCCTGCACGGTGTCGATCTGCGCCTGGGCACGGCATTCCGCGATGCACGACGCGAAGGCGATGCGTGGCGGGTCGACGGCATCGGGCGCGCACGTTGGCTCGTCGGCGCCGACGGTGCACGTTCGCGCGTAGCGCAACGCTGTGGTCTCGGGCATGTGCGCGGCTTCCTCTACGGCATCGAATACGAGTTTCCCCATGCGCGCCTCGCGCATCCCGACGCGCTGCATTGCTTCATCAGCAAGCGCTACGCACCGGGCTACATCGGATGGATCGCGCAGAATCCGGGCGGCGTGCAGGCCGGCCTGGCGCTGCGCCACGATCCGGCGCATGCGCGCGTGCCCGACATCGATGGTTTCCTGTTGCGCGTCGGTCGCGCGGGCGGTCTGCCCTTGCGATTGACGCCGGGGCCGACGCGCGCCGGGCTGATTCCCTGCAGCGGCCCCGTCGATCCGATCGCGCGCGACGGTGCGATCCTCGTCGGCGACGCCGCCGGCATCGTCTCGCCCGTGACCGCCGGCGGCATCCATGCCGCCTGGGAACATGCGTGGACGGTCGGGCGCGCCATCGCCGCGCATCAACGCCACGAAGGCCCGTCGCCCGAACGCATCGCCGCCGAAGCCGCACCACGCTTCCGCACCAAGCGCGCGCTGCGTTGGGCCTACGACCGCCTGCCCTTCGACTGGCCCTTCGACCTGCTGCTCTGCTCGCCGCCCTTGCGATGGGCGGCGGAGCAGGTCTACTTCGGTGCGCGGCGTTGCGAGCCGCTCACTCCGTCGGAATGCGCGACGCGTTCGCCGCGAGCCACTGGCGGAACGATTGCAGGCGGGGATTGAGCTTGCGCGTCGCCTCGACGTCGCGCGGCCCGCGGAAATCGGCCTCGAAGTCGCGCTTGTACTGGAACATGTTGCCGAGGTCGTCCGCGCCCGGGAAACCGAAGCCGCGGAATTGCGCCGGCGACACCGCCGCATGCCGCACTTCACGGCCCAAGGCATCGCTGAGCGCGCTCGCCATCTCCTTGCCGTTCAAGTGCTCGCCCGCGATGGCCACGTGCTTGCCGATGAAGGCATCGCCCGCCTGGAAGAGCCCGTACGCGCTGCGCCCGATGTCTTCGGCGGCGATCCCCGGCATCTTCGCGTCGTCCATGGGCAGCACGAACTCGAGCACGCCATCGGCGCCCGGTTTCGGGTTCATGCCGAAATAGATGAGGTTGTCCCAGTAGAAGGACGTCGCCAGCCACGTCGTCGGCAGGCCTTCGAACAGCGCGTCCGATTCGCCCTTCGCATCGAAGTGCGGGACTTTGTATTTCTCCATCAGCGTCGGCATGCGGTCGTCGGACAGCGGCACTTTCTTGCGGGTGTCTTCCAGCGTGGACCACACGATGTGCTTCACGCCCGCGGCCTTCGCGGCCTGCGCCAGGTTGCGCGCCTGCGCGAGTTCCTTGTCCGGCGAGAAGTGCTCCCAGAAGTTGGTGACGAAGAACGCGCCATACGCCCCCTTCAACGCGCGTTCCAGGCTGGCTTCGTCGTCGAGGTCGGCGGCGACCACCTCCGCACCTGCCGCCGCGAGTGCGCGCGCCTTGTCGGAGTCGGCGTGGCGTGTGATGGCGCGGACGCGGAAACCGCCCTTGGGATCGTCGAGGATGGCGCGGGCCAGGCCGCCGCCCTGGGCGCCGGTGGCACCGACGACGGCAATGGTCTTCGTTGAATCGGTCATGTCGGACATCTCGGATGCGTTGGGGAAATCCCGCCCGAATGAACGCATGGAACGGCCGATGTTCGGTCACCCACCTGCGCAACGAATCGTTGCAGGCGGAGGTAGACTCGGCCGTATGGCCACCGTCGAGTCGCAGACCGACCTGCACGCCGCACTCGCGGGCATCGCGCGTGCGATCGCCGATTCGCTGGAAGTGCGCGACGTGTGGGATCGCGTGGCCGATGCCTGCAGGACCCTCGTGCCCTTCGATGCGATGGGCATCGTGCGGCTGCTCGAAGATGGATCGGTGCAGGCGGTGGCGGCGGCGGGCGAAGCGGAGCCCAAGGGCCTGGTCGGCCGCATCTTTCCGCGCAGCGGCTATTCGCCGGCCTTCTGGCCCGACGAAGAACGCTTCGTGGTGTTGATGCGCGATACCGCGCAACACCTCGACCCGGCCTACATGCTCGACAAGCTCGCGCTGGAGCGTGGTTATCGTTCGGCGCTGCGCGTGCCCCTCGGGCATGGGCGCCAACGGCTGGGCTCGGTGCTGCTGGTCTCGCACGCTCCCGATGCGTTCGACGAGTCGCACGCCAGTGCCCTGCTCGTCATCGCCGAACTCGCCTCGCTCGCGCTCGCGCACCAGGGCCTGGCGGAAACGCTGGCCGAAGAGACGAGCCGCAGTGCGGAAGCGCGTGCGCGCGCCGAGCACCTCGAACGCCGCGTGCAGGCGCTCGCCGAAGAACTGGAATCGCGCAGCCCGCATCGCGCACTCGGCCAGTCGGCGCGTTGGCGCGACGTGCTCACCCTCGCCGCGAAGGTCGCCCCGACCGACACCACCGTGCTGCTGAGCGGCGAATCCGGCACGGGCAAGGAAGTGATCGCGCGCTTCATCCATCGCGGTTCCGCGCGGCGCGACGGTCCCTTCATCGCGCTCAATTGCGCCGCCTTGCCCGAACAGTTGCTGGAGTCCGAACTGTTCGGCCACGAGCGCGGCGCGTTCACCGGCGCCGTCGCCACGCGCACGGGCAAGCTCGAGCAGGCCGCCGGCGGCGTGCTGTTCCTGGATGAAGTGGCGGAGATGAGCCCCACGGTGCAGGCCAAGTTCCTGCGCGTGCTGCAGGAGCGCGAGTTCCAGCGGCTCGGCGGCACGCGCACGCTGCACGCGGACGTGCGGGTGCTCGCCGCCACGCATCGCAACTTGCCGCAGGCAATCGAGCGCGGCACCTTCCGCGAAGACCTGTTCTACCGGCTGGCCGTGTTCGACCTGCCCTTGCCGTCTTTGCGCGAACGACGCGAGGACATCCCGCTGCTCATCGACGCCTTCCTCGAGGAAAGCGGCCGCAACGTGGGGCGCCCGGCGGCCGGCATCGACGACGCGGCGCTCGCTTCGCTCGTCGCGCACGACTGGCCGGGCAACGTGCGCGAGTTGCGCAATGCGATCGAACGCGCGGTGATCCTGTGCGAGGGCGGTCTGGTCACCGCGGCGCACCTGCCGATGGGGATCGGTGCCGCTGCGAACGGCGCGGCGCGCGACCGGCAAGCGACCGTGCATTTCGATGCCTCGCGCGCGCAATCCCTGGGCGATGCGGAACGCGCCCTCATCGTCGATGCCCTCGCGCGCGCCGGCCAGAACAAATCGCAGGCCGCGCGGCTGCTCGGGATCACGCGCGCGCAGCTGCGATCGCGGATCGAGCGGCATCGGCTGTAGCCAGGCGCAACGGCTGGCGATGCATCGCCACATTGGCGATCCACAGCCACCAGCTTGTCGCGGACACCCCACGCGCCTTCAATCGCATCAACGACTTGCGCGCATCGGACGCTTGGCACGCGACGTGCAATCCATTCGGGCACCCCACCCGAGTCGCCCCCATGTCGTTCCGATCCCGTCGTTCCCTGCTTGCAGCGCACATCGTGGCGCTGTGCTTCGTCCCCGGCCTGTCCTTCGCCCAGGATCGCTTCGACCAGCCATCCGAGGAATGGCAGTTCCGCACCAGCCTCTACGGCTTCTTCCCCGATGTCGGTGGCCACGCGCGCATTCCGAGCGGCGGTGAGCTTCCGCTCGAGATGGACGCCGGCGACCTCATCTCGCACACCGACTTCGCGGGCATGGCGAGTTTCGAAACCCGCAAGGGGCGCTGGGGCGGCTACGCCGACGCGGTCTACATGGACCTCGGCCAGCATGTGTTCGGCACGCGCGCCATCCTCGCCGGCCGCCAGCCGTTGCCGCCCGGCACGTACGCCGATGCCTCGCTCGACATCGAAGCCCTCGCGCTCACGCTCGCCGGCACGTATCGCTTTTACGAATCGCCCAACACCACCATCGACGCGTTGTTCGGCGGTCGCTTCCTCGACGCCACCGTGCAACTGGACTGGGACTTCAACAGCGACGTCGCAGGCACGCTGCGCACCGGCACGAACAAGCAGAGCAAGGCGAGCTGGGACGGCATCGTCGGACTGAAGGGCCGCACCTACTTCGGCGAACGCAAGCAGTGGTTCGTGCCCTGGTACGCCGACGTGGGCACCGGCGCGACCGACCTCACCTGGAACGCCAGCGCCGGCATCGGCTACGCCGCGCATTGGGGCGATGTGTTCCTCACCTATCGCCGCCTCGATTACGACTTCGGCCAGGACCGCCACCTCGACGACATCCACTTCCAGGGACCGACGCTCGGCGTCGCGTTCTCCTGGTGATTTCCAAACGTTCCCCCAAGCAGCGAGACCCGACATGAGCAAGCAACGCCTCGACGTCCACCACCATTTCCTCCCGCCGGAGTTCGTCGCCGACCTCGCCGCACGCGGCGCGAAGTGGACCGGTGGCCCCAAGATTCCCGAATGGAACCTCGACCTCGCGCGCGAAACGATGGCGCGCAACGGCATCGCGCAGGCCGTGGGATCGGTCGTCCCCGGCGTGTACTGGGGCGACATCGCCGCCGCGGTGCATTGGGCGCGCCACGCGAACGAGTACATGGCGCGCATCGTGCAGGACGAGCCCTCGCGCTTCGGCGCGTTCGCCGCGATGCCCCTGCCCGACACGCATGCGGCCTGCCGCGAACTCGAGTACGCACTCGATGTGCTCAAGCTCGACGGCGTGCAGATCATGAGCAGCGTCGGCGTGCAGTACCCCGGCGACCCGGATTTCGAAGAGTTCTTCCAGGAACTCGACCGCCGCAAGGCCATCGTGCACATCCACCCGAGCACCGTCGTGCCGGGCAGCATCGTGCCGAAGCTCGACATCCCGTGGGGCGTGGTGGAGTTCGTGATGGACACCACGCGCGCGGTCGCCAACCTGATCTACAGCGGCACCATGGAGCGCTATCCGAACATCCGGTTCATCGTGTCGCACGCCGGCGGCACCATTCCCTACATCACGATGCGCATGGAACTGAGTGCGATGCTGGGTGTCGGCGACGTGCCGAAGGGCGTGGAGCACTACATGAAGCAGTTGTACTTCGACACCGCGCTGTCCACGCATCCGGCGACGCTCGCGGCGCTGACCACGCTGGCCCGGCCCGGCCACCTGCTGTACGGCAGCGATTGGCCGATGATGCCGGAGATGACGGTGGTGCACGAGAACAAGGCGCTGGACGCGAGCCCGGTGCTCGACGCGGCCATGTCGTACGCGATCGAACGCGGGAACGCAGAAGCCTTGTTCCCGCGCCTTGCGAAGGCCGCGCAGAAGGCGGCCTGAGGCTCAGCGCAGTTCGAACGCGTCGGCGTCGAACATCGCGGGGAAGTGCTCGCGATGCGCGAGCAGTTCGCGGGCGGGGAGCGTCGTCGTCACCACGACCTCCTCGTCCGCGCATTCGCTCATCGCGCGACCCTGGAAATCGATGACAGCGCTCTCGCCCGAGTAATGCAGGCCGTTGCCGTCGGTGCCCACGCGGTTGAGGCCGGCGACGAAGCACAGGTTTTCCACCGCACGCGCGCGCAGCAACAAGTTCCAGGCATGCGCGCGCGCCGACGGCCAGTTCGCGACGTACAGCAACAGGTCGTAGTCGAGCCCGCCCTTGCGTTCGACGTCGAAGCGGTTGCGCGAGAACACCGGGAAGCGCAGGTCGTAGCAGACCAGCGGGCAGATGCGCCAACCCTTCCATTCGACGGTGATGCGGTCGCGGCCGGCGGCGTAGCGTTCGTGCTCCTTCGCGTAACGGAACAGGTGGCGCTTGTCGTAGGTCTTCAGTTCGCCATCGGGCGTGACGAAGCACAGGCGGTTGTAGACGCCCTTGCCGTCACGGATCTGCACGCTGCCGCAGATCGCCGCGTCGATCGCCTTCGACTGTTCGCGCAGCCACGCGATCGTCGGGCCGTCCATCGTTTCGGCCTGCGAGATCGCGTCGTTGCTGAAGCCGCTGGTGAAGGTTTCCGGCAGCAGCACGAGGTCGGTGGTCTGGTGCAGCGGTGCGAGCAGGTGGCCGTAGTAGTCGCGGTTGGCCGCGGGGTCGTGCCAACGCGTGTCGCCCTGCACCAGCGAAATACGAAGGTTGTCCAAGGTGTGCTCCTTCAAAGCCGACGCAGACGTTCGATCGCCGCATCCAGCGTCGCCGCATTCTTGGCGAAGCACAGGCGCGCGAGGCGCTGCCCGGCCGGCGGGGTCTCGTAGAACGGCGAGAGCGGGATCGCCGCCACGCCATGTTCGGTGGTGAGCCAGCGACAGAACGCGAGATCGTCCAGGTCGCTCACCGCGGAATAGTCGACGAGCTGGAAGTAACCGCCCGGCACGGGCAGCGGCTTCAGCCGCGTGCTGCGCAACTGTTCGGCGAAGTGGTCGCGCTTGGCCTCGTAGAACGCGCCGAGTTCGTCGTAGTGCGCCGGATGCTGTTCGATCATCTCCGCGAAGGCATGCTGCGCCGGCGCGAAGGTGCAGAACACGTTGTATTGGTGGACCTTGCGGAATTCGGCACTCAGCGCCGGCGGCGCGATGCAGTAGCCGACCTTCCAGCCCGTGCAGTGGTAGGTCTTGCCGAAGCTGGAGACGACGAAGGTGCGGTCGCGCAATTCCGGATAACGCAACGCGGATTCATGGCGCGCGCCGTCGAAGACGATGTGTTCGTACACCTCGTCGGAGAGCAGCAGCAGGTCGTGCTCGCGCACGATGGCCGCGACCTCGCGCATGTCCGCCTGCGAGAGCATCGCGCCGGACGGGTTGTGCGGGCTGTTGATCATCAGCATGCGCGTACGCGGGGTGACCGCCGCGCGCACCTTCGCCCAGTCGGGCGCGAAGGTCTGCGGATCCAGCGAGACGTGCACGGCGCGGGCGCCGGCCAGGTCGATCGCCGGTTCGTAGCAGTCGTAGCAGGGGTCGAGGACGATGACCTCGTCGCCCGCGCGCACGACCGCGAGGATCGCGTCGAAGATCGCTTCGCTCGCACCGGAGGTCACGGTCACTTCGCTGTCGGCATCCGGGCGCCAGCCGTAGACGCGCTCGGTCTTGTGCGCGATGGCCTGGCGCAGCGCGGGGATGCCGGTCATCGGCGCGTACTGGTTGTGCCCGGCGCGCATGGCGCGGTCGAGCGATTCGACCAGGGCGTCGGGCACCGGGAAATCCGGGAACCCCTGGCCGAGGTTCACCGCTTTGTGCTCCATCGCCAGTTGGGACATCACCGTGAAGATGGTGGTGCCGACCTTGGGCAGCTTGGTCTGGACGCGCATGGGCCTTCCGTTGCGGGTGCGAATGTGAGGGTTGGACGGGCCAGTTTACGGACGCTGCCCCATTCGGTTAAACCTGCCGCCCTATGTCCCTCCAGAACGACCTCCGCATCGCCACCCTGCTCGACGCGTATTACGCGGCCGAGTATCGCTGGGAGCTGGACGGCGAATGGCGCCAGCTGCGCATCGGCCAGACCGCGGCCGAGCTGGAGGCCTTCTTCCCCAAGTGCAAGCGTTTCGGGCTGTTGTCGGCCTGGGACCCGCAATCGATCCCGCGCGCCGATTCGGTGAACCGTCGCGCCGACGAGGCCCTGCACACCGCGCTGATCGCCAGCGGCCTGCCCTTCCGCCCGGGTTTCTGTTCCGCCCCCAACCGCAGCTGGCGCGAGCCGAGCTGGGTGGTGATGGACATGACGGATGTCGATTTCGATGGCCTGGCCCTGCGCTACGGCCAGCTGGGCACTCTGGCCTGGCAACGCGGCCAGCCGGTGCGGCTTCGCATGTACGCGGCGCAGCCGCTGACGGCCAAGCCGCGCGATTTCGTCGACTGGACGGGCCGCATCGCCCCGGCCCGCGCGCCGACGGGGACCGCGCCCTCCGGCAAGACCGGCGCACCGACCCGGTAGAATGGCCGCTCCGGTCGGCCCCTGGCCGATCCCAATTCCTTGCCGACTCCGCGATGTCCACGCCTCCGCCGCTGCTCGCCGCACGCGGCCTGCGCTTCGCGCGCAACGAACAACCGGTCTTCGGCCCCCTCGCGTTCTCCGTCGACGCGGGCGAGGCCCTGCTGGTGCAAGGCGACAACGGCGCGGGCAAGACCACGCTGCTGCGCGTGCTCGCCGGCCTGCTGCGCGCCGATGAAGGCACGATCGATATCGACGGCCGCCCCGCGGCGCCGGGCCTGCGCGCCCGCGCCATCGCCTACCTCGGCCACCTGCCGGCGCTGAAGGCGGATCTCACGGCACTGGAGAACCTGCATTTCCTGTGCGGCCTGCACGGCCGTCGCAAGGGGCAGCTGCCCGAGCATGCGCTGGCGATCGTGGGCCTGGCCGGTTACGAGGACACGCTCGCGCGACAACTCTCGGCCGGGCAGAAGAAGCGTTTGTCGCTCGCCCGCCTCTGGCTCGCACCCGCGCCGCTCTGGCTGCTCGACGAGCCCTACGCCAACCTGGACCTGGAAGGCATCAACCTCGTGAACCGCATGGTGCAGGCGCACCTGCGCGAAGGCGGCGCGGTCCTGCTGACCACGCACGGCGCCTATGCGGCGCCGCCGGTGCGCACGCGCATGCTGCAGCTGGAGCGCGCCGCATGATGGCGTCGGCGGCCAGGGCCCTGATCGCCCGCGACGCGCGCCTGTTGTGGCGCCGCCGCGGCGATGCGCTGCAGCCGGCGCTGTTCGCCTTGCTGGTGGTCGTGCTGTTTGCGCTCGCGCTCGGGGGCGAGGCGCGTGCGCTGGAACGCGTTGCCGCGCCGGTGTTGTGGCTCGCGGCCCTGCTCGCCGGCCTGCTCGCACTCGATACGCTGTTCCGCGGCGACGCCGAGGACGGCTCGCTCGAGCAATGGATGCTGGCCCCGGTGCCGCTGTCCTGGCTCGTGCTGGTGCGCACCTTCATGCATTGGGCGACCACCGCCCTGCCCCTGCTCATCGCCACGCCCCTGCTCGGCGAACTCCTGCACCTGCCGCGCGAACAGCTGCCCGTCCTCCTGGGCTCGCTCGCGCTGGGCACCCCCCTCCTCAGCCTCCTCGGCGCGGTCGTCGCAGCGTTAACTGTCGGCATGCGTCGCTCCGGTATCCTTGTCGCGCTGCTCGCGCTGCCGCTGTACGTGCCCGTGCTGGTGTTCGGCGCAGGCAGCGTCGCGGTCGCGGCGCAGGGACTGGATGCCACCGCACCGTTGTTGCTGCTCGGCGCAGGCCTCGTGCTCGCGCTCGTGCTGGCACCGCTCGCCGCCGCTGCCGCGATCCGCATCGCACTGACCTGACCCGACATGCATCCGCTCGTCCGCTGGTTCCACCAACTCGGCTCGCCGCCCTACTTCGATCGCTTCGCCGCGCGCTGGACGCCGGTCGCCTACATCCTCGGCGCCCTGGTCATGGCCTACGGGCTGTGGGCCGCGCTGTTCCAGGTGCCGGCCGATTACCAGCAGGGCGACAGCTTCCGCATCCTCTATATCCACGTGCCCGCCGCGTGGATGAGCCTGTTCGTGTTCGGGCTCATGGCGTTCTATTCGGCGATCGCGCTCATCTGGCGCATCAAGCTGTGCGAGATCCTCGCGATGGCTTGCGCGCCGATCGGGGCCGCGTTCACCGTGATCACGCTCGCCACCGGTTCGATCTGGGGCAAGCCGATGTGGGGCACGTGGTGGGACTGGGATCCGCGCCTGACGACGGAACTGATCCTGCTGTTCCTCTACCTCGGCGTGATCGGCCTGTACAACGCGATCGAGGACCGACGTAGCGCCGCGCGCGCCGCGGGCCTGCTCGCCATCGTCGGCGTCGCGCTGTTGCCGGTGATCCGTTACTCGGTGGTGTGGTGGAACTCGCTGCACCAGGGCCAGACGATCAGCCTGTTCGGCAAGTCGCACATGGACGCGAGCATGTTGCCGCCGCTGTTCGCGATGATCATCGCCACCAAGCTGTGGTTCATCGGTTCGCTGCTGGCGCGTGCGCGCGCCGACAACCTGCGCCGCGAAGCCGGCAAGGACTGGGTGCTGCGCCTGGCGCGCGGCACGGAGGCGTCGCGATGAGCTACCAGAACTACGTCATCGCCGCGTACGGGGTGTTCTTCCTCGTGCTGCTGTGGGATTTCGTCGCGCCGCGCATCGATCTGGCACGACAACTTCGGGCCGCCCGCCTGCGCGCCGCGCGCGCGCAGTCGCGTCCCGCTTCCGATGAATTGAGCAGGTCTGTTTCCGAATGAACCCCACCCGCAAGCGCCGCCTCTGGCTGGTCGTCGCCATCGTGATCGCCGCCGGCATCGCCACCGCGCTCGTCGCCCTCGCCCTGCAGCGCAACGTCGCCTATCTCTACACGCCGTCGGAAGTGACCAGCGGCAGCGCCGGCGACGCCGTGCGTTCGGGCCAGGCGCGCTTCCGCCTCGGCGGCATGGTCGCCGCGGGTTCGTTCACGCGTGCGCAGGGGTCGATGGAAGCGCACTTCCGCGTCGACGACGGCGATGCGCAACTGCCCGTCGTCTTCACCGGCATCCTGCCCGACCTGTTCCGCGAGAAGCAGGCCGTCGTCGCCACCGGCCGCATGCGCGGCGACACCTTCGTGGCCGAGGAAGTGCTGGCCAAGCACGACGAGACCTACATGCCGAAGGAAGTCGCGGACAAGATGGGCAAGGCGCACCGCAAGCACGACGTCGCGCCTGCCGCGGACCTGCCCGCCGAGGGCGCGCAGTAAGTGCTCGCCGAACTCGGACAAGTCGCGCTCGTCCTCGCCCTGCTCGTCGCCGGCATGCAGGCGGTGCTGCCGCTGCTCGGCGCGCAGCGTGGACGCACCTCGTGGATGCAGGTCGCGCGGCCCGCGGCCTACCTGCAGTTCGGGCTCGTCGCGCTCGCCTTCGCGATCCTGACGCACGCCTTCACCACGCAGGATTTCTCGCTGCGCTACGTGGCGACCAACAGCAACTCCTTGCTGCCGATGGTGTATCGCTACACCGCTGTGTGGGGCGCGCACGAAGGCTCGCTGCTGTTGTGGGCGCTGATCCTCTCGCTGTGGACCGCGGCGGTCGCGCGCTTCTCGCAGCGCCTGCCGTTGCCGGTGATCGCGCGCGTGCTCGGCGTGATGGGCCTGGTCGCGGTGGGCTTCCTCGCGTTCCTGCTGTTCACCAGCAATCCCTTCGAACGCCTGCTGCCTGCCGCGATGGAAGGCCGCGATCTGAATCCCCTGCTGCAGGACCCGGGGATGATCATCCACCCGCCGATGCTGTACCTCGGCTACGTGGGCTTCTCGGTGCCGTTCGCCTTCGCGATCGCGGCGCTGCTCGACGGCAAGGTCGATACGCGCTGGCTGCGCTGGACGCGGCCGTGGACCAACGTCGCGTGGGGCTTCCTCACCTGCGGCATCGCGCTCGGTTCGTGGTGGGCCTATTACGAACTCGGTTGGGGCGGCTGGTGGTTCTGGGATCCGGTGGAGAACGCGAGCTTCATGCCGTGGCTCGCCGGCGCGGCGCTGCTGCATTCGCAGGCCGTGACGGAAAAGCGCGGGAGCTTCCGCGGCTGGACCCTGCTGCTCGCCATCGCCACGTTCTCGCTCTCGCTGCTCGGCACCTTCCTCGTGCGTTCGGGCGTGCTGACCAGCGTGCATGCCTTCGCCGCGGATCCGATGCGCGGCTTGTTCATCCTGATCTTCCTGGGCACGGTCGTCGGTGGCTCGCTGCTGCTGTACGCGCTGCGCGCGCCGAGCGACAACGATGGCGCACCGTTCGCGGCCTCCTCGCGCGAAACGCTGCTGCTCGCGAACAACCTCCTGCTCTCCACCGCGTGCGCGATGGTGCTGATCGGCACGCTGTATCCGCTGCTCGCCGATGCACTGGAACTCGGCAAGATTTCCGTCGGGCCGCCCTACTTCGCGCTGTTGTTCACTTTGCTGATGGCGCCGCTGGTGGCCCTGCTGCCGTTCGGGCCGCTGACGAAGTGGCAGCGCGAACAGGCCTCGCGTCCGTTCGCGATGCTCGTGCCGTGGGCGGGTCTCGCCATCGGCGTGGGCGTTGCGACGTTCTTCCTCGCGCCGCAAGGGCCATGGAAAGTCGCCGCCGGTCTCGCGGGTGCGACGTGGGTCGCCGCGGGCACCGCGCGCTTCGTGTGGACGCGCTTCAATTCGCAGGGCCGTCGCTTCACGCCCGAAATGGTCGGCATGACCTTTGCGCACGTGGGCATCGCCGTGTTCCTGATCGGCGCGCTGCTGGTCGAAGGCCTGGCGCAGCAGCGTGAACTCGCGCTCGCACCGGGCGGCACGGTCGCCCTCGGCAACAAGACCTTCGTGTTCGATGGCGTGCAGCATCGCCAGGGCCCGAACTACGAAGCCGACCACGGCACCGTGCGCATCTTCGACGGCGATCGCCTGATCACCACGCTGCATCCGGAGAAGCGCCGCTACGCGAGCGGCGGCCAGGTGATGACCGAGGCGGGCATCGCACCGGGCCTGCGCGGCGACCTGTACGTCGCGCTGGGCGAACCGCTCGGCGGCGAGGCCTGGGCCGTGCGCGTGCACGAGAAACCCTTCGTGCGCTGGATCTGGCTCGGTGCGCTGTTCATGGCACTCGGTGGTTTCATCACCGCCACCGATCGTCGCTTCCGTCGCGAGGAGAAGGCATGAGCACGCCGTCCACGCCCGCCGCGCGCTGGATTCCGCTGGCGATCTTCGCCGCGCTCGCATTGCTGCTCGCCGCCGGCGTGTGGCTGAGCCGCAACCCGGATCGCGAAGCGCTGCCCTCGCCGCTCATCGACAAGCCCGCGCCGCAATTCTCGCTGCCGGTGCTGCACGAACCCGAACGCCACGTCACCCTCGCCGACCTCAAGGGCGCGCCCTTCGTGCTCAACGTGTGGGGCAGCTGGTGCCCGTCGTGCCGCGACGAACATCCGGTGCTCACGCGCTTCGCCGAAACCAAGCGCGTGCGCATCGTCGGTTTCAACTGGAAGGACGAACGCGGCGATGCGCTGCGCTGGCTCGACCAGTTCGGCAATCCCTACTGGGTGGTCATCGCCGACATCGAAGGCAAATCGGCCATCGACTGGGGCATCTACGGCGCGCCGGAAACCTTCCTCGTCGATGCGAACGGCACGATCCGCTGGAAGCACGTGGGCCCGCTCACCGACGCGTTGATCGCAGGCGAACTGGTCCCGGCGCTGGATGCCATCGACCCGCAGCACGAAGGGGCGAAGCCGTGAAGCTCGTGCTCGCGTGCCTGCTGGCGATCGCCGCGCTGTTCGCCGCGCCGTTCGCGCATGCGCAGGTCGGCACCGACGTCGCACCGCTGCAATTCCACGACGCGCGCGAAGAAGCCCGCTTCCACGCGCTCGTCAGCGAACTGCGCTGCGTGATGTGCCAGAACCAGTCGCTCGCCGACTCCAACGCGCAGATCGCCTTCGACCTGCGCCGCGAAGTGCTCGCGCTGATGCGCGAAGGGCGCAGCGATGCGGAGATCAAGGAATTCCTGGTCGCGCGTTACGGCGAGTTCGTGCTGTACCGCCCGCGGGTGGAACGCAGCACCTGGCTGTTGTGGCTCGGACCGGGCCTGCTGCTGCTCGGCGGCGGCTTCGTGCTGTCGCGCATCGTGCGCAAGCGCGCCACCGCGCGCGGCCCCGTCGCCGACGACACGGACCAGGAGTGGTGATGTCCATGACGTTGCAATTCGCCGCCCTGGGCGCGGCGCTTTCCCTTGGCGTGCTCGCCGTCCTGCTGCATCCGCTGTGGCGCGAATCGCGCGGCGCGGTGATCGGCATCGCGCTGGCCTTCGCCCTCGCGACCTTCGCGCTGTATCGCGTGGTCGGCACGCCGGCGGCGCTGGATTCGGCCAACCTCGTCGCGCAGCCGCAGACGCTCGACGATGCGATCTCCGAATTGCAGGCGCAGCTGGCGAAGGATCCGAAACAGGCCGACGGCTGGCGCCTGCTCGGCCAGGCGCTCACCACCGAACAACGCTTCGCCGAAGCGCGGGATGCCTATGCGCATGCGGCTTCGCTCGCGCCGAAGGAACCCGACGTGCTGGTCGAGGCCGCGCAGTCGCGCGCGCTCGCCGGGCCGCAGCGCATGTTCGACGAACAGGGCGTGCGTTACCTCGAGCAGGCCATCGCGCTGCAACCGCAGCACCAGCGCGCGCGCTGGTTCCTCGGCATCGCGCAGCGCCAGGCCGGACACGATGCGGAAGCGGCGAAGACCTGGGAGCCCTTGCTCGCGATGGTCGATGCGAACACCGCGGCGACGCTGCGCCCGCAGATCGACGATGCACGCAAGGCCGCGGGGCTCGCACCGCTGCCGAAACCCGTGGCCACGGCCGCGCCCGCACAAGGCGGCCTGCGCGTGCGCGTGGCACTCGATCCCGACCTCGCGGCGCGCGTGCGCCTGCGCGGTGACGCCACGGTCTTCGTGATCGCGCGTGCGGCCGGCGGCCCGCCGATGCCGGTCGCGGTCGAACGCCACACGCTGCAGGAGCTCCCGCTGGACATCGTGCTCGACGACAGCGACAGCCCGATGCCGACGGCAAAGCTCTCCGCGGCCGGCGAAGTCGAAGTGCTCGCGCGCATCTCCGCCAGCGGCGATGCGATCCCGGCAACCGGCGACCTCGAATCGCGCCCGGCGCGCGTCAGCCTGCCGAGCGCCAATCCGGTCGACCTGACGATCTCAGCCGTTCGCGATTAAGCTAAACCGCGCCAAGCCCGCCACGGAACGACGGACCGCATGACCGAATTCATCCCGCCCGGCACGCAGTTCTTCGCCCTGCCCTCGCCTTTCGCGATGAAGCGCGGCGGCGCGCTGCATGGCGCGCGCATGGCCTATGAAACCTGGGGCACGCTCAACGCGGCGCGCGACAACGCCATCCTCATCCTCACCGGCCTGTCGCCCGACGCGCACGCCGCCTCCAGCGAAGCCAATCCGGAACCGGGCTGGTGGGATGCGATGGTCGGGCCCGACAAGCCCATCGATACGAACCGCTGGTTCGTCGTGTGCACCAACTCGCTCGGCAGTTGCAAAGGGTCCACCGGGCCCGCCTCGTTGAACCCGGACACCGGTGAGCGGTATCGACTCGCGTTTCCCGAGTTGAGCATCGAGGACGGCGCGAATGCCGCATTCGAAGTGGTGAAGGGTTTGGGCATCGAGCGCCTGGCGTGCCTCATCGGCAATTCGATGGGCGGCATGGTGGCGCTTGCCTACCTGGCGCTGCATCCCGGTTCGGCACGCACGCACATCAATATTTCCGGCGCGACGCGCGCATTGCCGTTCTCCATCGCGATCCGCTCGCTGCAACGCGAAGCAATCCGACTGGACCCGCAGTGGGACCACGGCAACTACAACGACGAAACGCATTACCCCGAAGCGGGCATGCGCATGGCGCGCAAGCTCGGCGTCATCACGTATCGCTCGGCGCTGGAGTGGGACGGCCGCTTCGGGCGCGTGCGGCTGGATTCGGACCGGCGCGAGGACGAGGAACCGTTCGGGCTCGAGTTCGAAGTGGAGAGTTACCTCGAAGGCCATGCGCGCCGCTTCGTGCGCCGCTTCGATCCCAACTGTTATCTCTACCTCAGCCGTTCGATGGATTGGTTCGACCTCGCCGAGCATGGCAACGGCACGGTGGAAACCGCCCTCGGCCGCATCCGCGTGGAACGCGCGTTGGCGATCGGGGTGCAGACCGACATTTTGTTCCCGCTGCAGCAACAGGAAGAGATCGCACACGGCCTGGGCGCCGCGGGCGCCTCTGCCGGGTTCCTGCCGCTGCCCTCCCCGCAGGGCCACGACGCGTTCCTGGTGGACATTGCGCGTTTCGGGCCGGCGGTTCGCGATTTCCTGTCGGCGGCCTGAGTAGAATCGCCCCCGCCCCCCACCTGAACGACCGACCGCAGAAGGCACCACCATGAACGCGCAACCTGCCAGCCACGACTGTCCGGACGTCGACTTCCCGGGGCGCGACAAGTTCGTGGCCGCCATCGACGCCGCCGTTGCCGCGGGCGACGAGCATGCGATCACCGCCGCGCTGCGCAACACGCTGTGCCGGATGATCAAGGACCGCGACGTGCAGCTGCCCGCCTGCGTGCACGACCCGATCCAGGACCACTACGCGCGCCGCGAGCTCTACCGCAGCGCCGAACACGGCTACAGCGTCGTCGCGATGACCTGGGGTCCCGGCCAGGGCACCCCTCTGCACGACCATTCGGGTCTGTGGTGCGTGGAAGGCGTGTGGGACGGCGAACTGGAGATCGTGCAGTTCGAACTGCTCGAACGCGATGGCGAGCGCTTCCATTTCCGCGCCGCCGGCGGCATCCATGCGGGCCCCGGCAGCGCCGGCAGCCTGATCCCGCCGCACGAGTACCACACCATCCGCAACGCCAGCGCCGACCAGATCGCCGTCTCGCTGCACATCTACAAGGCGCCGATGGAGTGCTGCTCCAAGTTCGTGCCGCAGCGCGGTGAATGGTTCGTGCGCGAAAGCGCCGAACTCGCCACCGACGAAGCGGCCTGACCCGCGTGGCGACGGACCTCGGCCTCGCCGCCCTCCACCATCTGCTGGTTTTCGCGCTGACAGCGATGCTCGTCGCCCAGGCCGTGCTGCTGCGCGGCCCGCTCGAAGCCGCCACCGTTCCCCGCCTCGCGAAGCTCGACGCCGGCTACGGCGCCTGCGCGGGTGCCTTGCTCATCGTCGGCCTGTGCCGCGTGTTCTTCGGCCTGAAGGGCGCGGACTTCTACCTGCACAACCCCTGGTTCCACGCCAAGTTCGGCACCTTCGTGCTGGTGGGGTTGCTGTCGATCATTCCGACCGTGCGCTACTCGCGGTGGCGGAAGGCGCAGCGGACGCAGCCCGGCTTCGTCCCCGACACCGCCATGCTGGCCCGCACGCGCACGATCCTGCGGATCGAACTGGCGGGGGTGGCGGCGATCTTCGTGCTGGCTGCAGCGATGGCCCGTTACGGCGGCTTCTGACTGGCGAAGCGGCTCGGCTATACTGCGCGCCCGCGCCGGAATGGCGGAATCGGTAGACGCAGCGGACTCAAAATCCGCCGCCCTTAAAAGCGTGTGGGTTCGAGTCCCACTTCCGGCACCAAAGCCAAGTTCCAGAAGGTTCCAAGAAGTTCCAGACGTTCATAAAAGCCCCGCAAATGCGGGGTTTTTTGTTTCTTGCGAGTTCGCGAGATACCATGGAGTCTCAACGCGGCGGGGGTAGATTTGGGGATATCCCCCCGCCCCGCCCCGAAGTTGGGGGTACCGATGTCGACCGGGAAATTGACCGCCACAGGGATCAAAACCGCAGCGCCGGGCAAACATTTCGACGGTGGTGGGTTGCACTTGGACGTGAAGCCAAACGGCGCGCGCTACTGGCGCCTGAAGTATCGCCACGACGGGCGCGAACGGCTGATGGCGCTCGGCGTGTTCCCCGAGGTCGCGCTTTCTGAGGCGCGACTACGCCGCGACGAAGCCCGACGCGCTATGCGGGATGGCCGCGACCCGATGGCGGAACGTCAGCGGGTCAAGATTGCCGAGCGCGCGGCAGCGACCACGTTCGGGGTCGTCGCCGACGAGTGGCTTGGCCGCCAGCGCGATGTTCTGGCCCCCGTTACCCTCGCGAAAACGGAGTGGCTGTTCGGTCTGGCGCCCGATCTAAGCGCGGTGCCGATCGCAGAACTAACTGCCCCGCGCGTGCTGGCGGCGCTGCGCAAGGTCGAAGCGCGCGGACACCTAGAAACGGCACACCGCCTGAAAGTTAAGGTTGGGCAAGTGTGTCGATACGCGGTCGCCACCGGCCGCGCCGAGCGTGACCCGACCGCCGACCTGCGCGGCGCGCTGAAGGCGAAAGCGACGCGGAGTCGGGCGGCCATCACTGAGCCTCGCCAGGTTGCTGCACTGTTGCGCGCGTGCTGGGGGTACACCGGCCAGCCCGTCACGCTCGCCGCGCTCAAGTTGTCGGTCTACTTGTTTCAGCGGCCCGGCGAGCTGCGCGCGATGCGCTGGGAAGAATTGGACCTCGACGCGGCGCTGTGGCGACTTCCCGCCGCGCGCATGAAAATGAGGCGTGAGCATCTCGTGCCGCTGCCCCCGCAAGTAATTTCAATCTTGCGCGACTTGCACGTGCTGACCGGCGACGGTCCGTACGTCTTTCCGTCGCTGCGCGGCCACGCGCGGCCCATGTCCGAGAACACACTCAACGCGGCCCTGCGCGCGCTGGGCTTCGACGGCGATCAACACGTCGCGCACGGATTCCGCAGCACCGCCAGCACCTTGCTCCACGAACTCGGCTGGGATAGCGCCTTGATCGAACTACAGCTCGCGCACGTGGACAAGAATCAGGTTCGCGGCATCTACAACCGTTCCCACCGCCTGCCCGAGCGGACGGGGATGATGGCTGCATGGGCCGACCACTGCGACATGCTGCGCACCGGCGGCACCGTCACACCCATTAGGCGCAAGACGCGCCGGACATGAAGCGCCTGCCACCGCTTTCAGAAGGGGCGAAGTTGCGCGCGCTGTATCAGGCGTTGCAGTGGCGCGCGCGCGCGCTGTTGCCGGTCGGCAGCGAAAAAGGGTATTCGACGGACGCGGAGCGGGCCGAGTGCCAGGAACTCGCAGCGGTGCTGGAACGGGAGAGCGGCCGGCGCGGCACCGCCGACGATGGGCGGGTGCTATGGGTGGTCGACGTGATGGTTGCAACCGGCATGGGACGCATGGCCGCCTGTCGGTGGGTGCTGGCCGCAATCGACGCCCAGGACGCGGAACCGAACGCGGCGCAGATCGACGCGATCAATAGGCGACGCGTCGAGACCCTGTCGGCGAATGTGCGCAAGCACCTTGAATCGACCACAACACTACGTTCCCAACTGCTCGGCAGAACCGAGGACCCCAACCCGTAGGCTTAGTGCACTAAGCCCACGGTTACACGGCAGGGAAAATCGGACTATTTAGGTGGCACCCGCTCCATGAGGTGCCGCAAATGTCCAGACGGACCGCCCCACGCTTACTACGTTTCCCCGAGGTCAAGCACCGTACCGGGCTGTCCCGAACTTCGCTCTTCCGCGCGGTGCGCGCCGGGCGCTTTCCCGCACCGATCCACCTTGAACTTGGCGAGCGAAGTCGCTGCGTCGCATGGCCCGAAGCCAGTGTCGACGCATGGATCGAAGCGCGCGTTGCTGCCGCTGCGTCGCCGGAGCCCCAACCTGCCGCACCCGTGAAGCGCGGCCGCGGTAGGCCGCAGAAGCACCCGCCGCCGGTGGGGACTTGAGATGGTCAGCCCAGCCGACTCAGTGACGCGCGACTGGCGCAAGGCGCTGGAAATGAAAGCGCTGATCGACGGCGACGAAGTCGTTGAGGCCGCTTGGCACGAGACCGCAGCGACCGTGCCGCCACCCACACATGCAGCGCCCGATCCATTGCGGCAAGCGACGGCGGGGGCCGAGCTGCTCGATGAGGCAGAGCAATTCGTTCGCCGCTTCTGCGCGCTCCCGACGTCCGCGGACTATGTAGCGGTCACGCTCTGGGCCGCGCATTCGCATCTTGCCCAGCACCTACACACCTCTCCGCGGCTAGCTCTGCTCAGCCCTGAGCCCGGATCGGGTAAGACACGCGTGCTGGAGGTCCTCAACCTACTGGTACGCGCTCCGATGTTCGCGTTCGGCGCGAGTGCGGCCGCCATCTTCCGCAGCATGGGCGCGGGCCCGGTGTCTTTGCTGTTCGACGAGGTCGACACGATCTTCGGCAGCACCGGCAAGAACGACACGCACGAGGATCTTCGCGCGCTGATCAATGTCGGCTACAAGCGCGGCGCCAAGGTGCCTCGTTGCGTCGGCCCCAAGCACGACGTTCATCACTTCGACGTGTTTGCGCCGGTCGCACTTGCCGGGCTAGGCAACCTGCCCGAGACGGTGCTGTCCCGCGCGCTGATCGTGAAGATGCGCCGTCGCGCCCCGAGCGAGCCGGTCGAACCGTTCCGCGAGCGGGTGCATGAGCCGCAAGGACATGCGATCCGCGACCGCCTGGCGTTATGGGCGGAGACAGTCGGTTCTATTGTCGGGGCCGCGTACCCAGATCTGCCCCCCGGTGTAACAGACCGCGTCGCCGAGCTCTGGGAGCCGTTGATCGCGATCGCCGACGAAGTCGGCGGCGCCTGGCCGGAGCGTGCACGCGCTGCTTCCGTCGATTTTGCGGAGCGAAATGCCCAATCCGTGACCTTGGGGGTGCGTTTGCTGGCTGACATCCGGCTGGTCTTCGCCACCGCGGACTTTCTACCCACCGCCGAACTACTGGCCCGCTTGACCGGGGAGGCTTCCTACGGCCGCGACGGCGCCGGTGACGAGCTGAGTTTGAACGATGCCCCTTGGGCGGATCTGAAGGGCGCGCCGCTGGACGCCCGCGGCCTGGCACGCATGCTCCGCCGCTATGACATTGCCGCCGAGCGCACGCGCCCTGACGGCAAGAATCAGGTTCGGGGTTACCGGCGCGCGACCTTCAACGATACGTTCGCGCGCTACCTGCCCGTGAACTCACCGCCAAACTGCCCGCCCAGATAGCCCGCTGGTGGGATTGACAGCCGTGCGTCGCTACGCATCATTTGCGCCGTCCGACAGTCGCTCGATCGACATGGGCTCTCAGCGAATCACGCCGCCGAAGATGCGCGAAATGCCATTGCTCACACATGGCGCCTTCTCATTGTTCGTCCTGAAAGTCCCAAACGAATATCGAAGCACCGAGATCACCGTGGGCTTCGTGGTGCGCGGCCCAAACAACTACTCCACTCAATTCGGTTACACCCAGTACGTCGAAGCCCAGGCGCATTTGCACGAGAAGGCCTGCGCCAGTCCTGACTGACTCCCCCGCGGACACGTCACATTCGTCACAAGCGTCACCCGCCGAAGGTGAATTGGCCGGCCGCGACACTTGTGACGCTTGTGACGGCAATCCGGCCCCCAAGGGGTGCTCTGGGTGAGCTGCGAAACCGTGCGCGGACTGTCGCGCATCCGCTCACGCGTCGGATGCGGTTCGCGCGGGCTGACAACGTGACCTTGCCGCCGCTGGGACGGACATACCGGGGGGGGGATAGAAATAAAACCTGCGGGTCGACGCCAACCGGCCGCCCACAGCCGTTCAAATAAAACCCAACCGCTCAGTAGGCAATGACGCGACCCGTTGCCGCCGTTTACCTGCCCCCGGCAACGCAAACGTTGAAACTACTTCTCCTGCGGTTCGGCCGCATTGGCAAGCAGCCAATCCCACCCGGGACCGAGGTTATCCCAGTCGAGCACCAAGCCTAGGCTCCCGTCGTCGTTCACAACACGCAGGGTCTCGTTATCGCGGGTCACAAACATGACCTTGCCATACACCTTCGGAACCCGCCGTGATTTGCGCGCCGCATCCTTGGTGCTCTCCTTGGTCTCAACCAGGCGCGTCATGATTTTCTGGCCTGCGGGATATTCCAAACAGACTACGAAGTCAGGATAGAAATAGTTGCTGTGGTCGCCCCGAACGAGGCGCACGGACCACGGCTTTCGATCAGGATTGCGGTGCCACCATAAGACAGCATCGTCACGATCGAGGGCCTCAATGAACTCTCGCTCTTCTTGGTTGAGCGCTGTTGATCCGTCGTAACTGCCAACCCGAAGCACGCCGCCGGCGTGCGCGAGAGTGCTGGCCGCCAATGCGGTTTGCGCATCGATGCCGAGGTCATTACGGTCCGCCTCGACTCGATCCTTTAGCGGGGGAACTGCACCGTATAGGTTTCGCCGTGAGGGCTTCAGTGCATGCGCCAACGGATACAACATGGCATCAGGAAGGGGGCCGGCATCGTTGACGGTGGCGAAGCGCGCGACCATTTCCTGCATAACCTCAGCGAGGACTTGGGACTGACGGCGGATCACCCAACAAGCCGCATCACGCGCGAGCCGATCCAATTGTTTTTCGTCGCGCGTGGCGTCCCCTACATCGACGGGTGGCTGCTCCACGTGTGGTCGCAAGCGGTTGGCGAGGGTGCCAATGATGATTCGCACGTCTGCATCTTCAACCTGCGGCATCCTACGAAGGCAGGCTTCTGCCTCGCGCAGAAGTGCGCCTCGATCGGTAATGATGGTCACCTCGGCTTCCCGACGCGAGCCCACCGTCAGCTCTGTGTGAACTTCTCTTTCGCGAAGAAGGTTATATGCAGCCCTGGTGGCAACCGCGACGAGCGAGTCGTCAATGGGCAAGTGCGTTGACGCTTGTCGCGAAACCTCACCCATGTTTGCGAGGATTGGCCGCGTCTCTTGTTGGAGGACACCCGGCGCCATGCGCAGACCGTTGTTGCGCGGATAGGCTTTGAGACCCTTTGCCTGAAGGTAATCCAGCAACGCCTTTTCATCGATCGGCGGAGAAGTTGGAGACGAGCCCTCCGTCGCAACGCGATCCCGAGCCATCAGCGTCGAACCGAAATCGTCCGCGACATCACCGGCACCTACACCGAACAAGTTGCCTTGATCACGTGAATCACTCGTCGCGAACGCCTCAGACTGTGGCAATGGCTCCCAAGCGGACGGCGGTTGCTCGTACGTGATCGGAAACTGCGGCGTGATGCGGTTCGTATAGACCGCCGCGCCGGAAAGAGTTCTGCGCTCGACCATGTGCTCGGTTTGGCCTTCCAATTGGCTTTTGACCGCCAAGCTCGCGTTCACCGCCGACTGAAAGCCTTGTTGCGCTTCGGCGTCGGCGAGGTAGACGTAGGCGGTATCCAACTCTGGCGGGATTGGGGTCGGTTTCGGATACGCCATCCTGATTGCGGCAGCGACTCGCATAACTCGACCTATGAACTGCATCGCGAAGTCAGCGTCATTGACCGGTTTCGTGGACGCAAGGACGAACGCCCGCGGCGCGTCGAACCCCGTACCCGCCGACTGTTTGAAAATCAATACTTCCTTCGAATGGTCGTTCGCAATCGCCGCCATTAGGACGGGGTCAGGGTCGTCGGCCGAGTGCGTGCCAATTACATTCGCGGGAACTCGGCAAAGCTGCACAAGTTCACGTTGAGCATCTTCGACAGTTTTTTCACCATTCGCTACTTGCACCAGCAAAAGAGGCGTGAGGTCGATGCCCGCTTCACGCAGCCGATGCTTCAGCCATTGGTGCTGAAGCCAGGCCTGACGCAGCACGGTGCGTTTGAGGTCCGCGATTGAAGAAACGCTGTGGCGAAGATCGTAAACAACTGCCTCGACGTAGCGCTTGTTAAGACGCGCTTCTACAACTTGAGCCCGGCTGACAACGAAAACCTCCCGAGTCCCCTTACCCGCCTTTGCGAAGAATTCATCCAGCCGCGCATCTTTTGGGGTGGCGGTGGCCATAACGAGGTAATCAGGCTCCAACCAATACGCGAACTGGCCGAACTCCGTTCCATGGTCTAGACCGATATGCGCCTCGTCCACTACCAATCCGATTTTCAATCCACGCGCACGCGCCAGCGCGACAAATGCCTCCATCGTCGTTCTTTCGTCGTCTGCGTCGTTGGCGTATCCGGCGCGCCGGTCCTTCGCGCGCGCTACTGCCTGCGCAGTTGATAGCAAGACCGTGCCTGCGGCGGGCTCTTGATTGCGACCGCGCGTCAGCAATGTCGGCGCAAGCCCCGGCGCGTTGGCCAACAACGAGTCTTCGGTTTGATGCACAAGGTTGACAAACGGCACAAACCACAGCCAGATCGTTGGGCTTGCAGCCGACACTTTGTCGAGCACGCCAGCCAACATGAAGGTCTTGCCAGAGCCCGTGGGCGCCCTCAGAAGGCAAGGAGGTGAAGGCTGACGCAGTAGAGCGGCAGACATGTTGTCGATGATCGCGCGCTGGAACCCAACCGGCACCAACGCGTCGGACTGCGCCGTTGTGATGCTGAGCGCGCTCATGCCTTACCTCCAGCCTGGCCTTGACGCAACGCATCGTAGATTCCGTAGCACTCAGCATCGGTGCCTCGATCCGCCAACACTTCAGCCAAGGAATCCGGCCGCTCGGTGTAAACGGCGATTCGGGCAACGCCATGCACGTTTGACCAACCCGTCAGTGTGGCAATCGACTCCGCACTAACCTCGTTGCACAACAGGATGTCGCAGTCACCCGCGCGTGCGATGCGTCTAACCGGCATAGCTTCGGCATCCGCGGGCACCGTTTGCGTTAGCCTGAGGCTCAAAAGCGCGGTTACGTGTTCGGGAGTTGTCTCAAAGGGGATGTCAGCCGGCGCGACCCGGTCAAGCTGGACATAAGCGAATTCGCCGCCCTGCTCCACCGTGAAACCCGGCTCACCGGCCAACCCAGAACTGATCCTGCGCACGCGTTCGGCGCACACGTCGCGACACAAATTTTTGTCGGGCTCCTTGCTAGTAGCCTCGGTACTAGCGCAAAGAATGAAACGCCGCTTCCCATTGTCTTCGGAATTCAGTTCTAAAACCGCATGAGCCGTAGTTCCGGAACCTGCAAAGAAGTCGAGGACCACATCGGTTGGCCGCATCGATTGGGCCAACAGGCCCTTGATGAGCGACAACGGCTTCGGATAAGGGAAGTCCTTGTTGCCCAGAATCTGACTGAGCATCGCTGTGCCTTCGGACGTTCCGCCGGTAACGAGCTGCACGACGTCGTCGAGACCCTCATCATCCCGGGTTGGCTCTGCGGCCGATTGCAGCCAGGACGACAACGGGTTGGCATCGCGCTTAAGGCTTTCCCTGAAGCGCTTGTAGCGGGGGCGCCCGTAACCGAGTTTCCGTCCGACCCAAACGTCAATTGGTTCAATGTAGGTGAGTAGGCGGGCGACCTTCTCATCCTTGGGGGCCAGCTTTTCAAGGGCTTTTATTTGGGTGTAGATGCGCAACTCCTTCGGCGCCGTGCCTGCTTTAATTGCAGCCATCAACGCCTCCTTGCTCTCGTACACCACGACGTCTTCGTTCGCAGGCCAGAGAATCCGCTCCTCTTGAATGATGGTTTCAATCGGATCAGCCTGGAGCTTCTTTTTCTTCAGCGGGCGGGTCTTGGACGAGAAGCGCCACACGGTGTCGGGGTCGCACAAGTACCAAGTATCTGTTGCCGGATTTCGGATTGGGTAATAGGCCTCGGGCCGCTGTTTTGCATTTTTTGACTGAATCAACATTTGATTGCCCCACGGCCCGCGGGGATCATTGTCGGGGTTGGTGTACTTCGTTTCGTCGCGGGCATTGCCAACGAACTCGAAACCGGGATTGCAGTACACGAGCACATGCTCATGGTCGCCACTAAAACCATTTGTAGCGTCCATCGACCCTTGGCGCGTACGCCAAACAAGGCTCCCAAGTCGTCGCCCCGGAAACACCTCGTCCATCAGCAACTCTAGACGCGCGCGGTTGTCATCGTTGATTGACACCAAGATCACGCCATCAGGCGCGAGCAGGTCACGGGCCAACATCAGCCGTTGATACAGCCATTCCAACCATTGCGAATGCCGCCAGCGATCTGTCTTACTGACGAAGCGATCGTTGTAGACCCAGTCCTTGTTACCTGTGTTGTACGGTGGGTCGATATAGATCACGCGGATACGCCCGGTGTGCGTCGACTTCAGCAGCCGCAGCGCGTCGAAGTTGTCGCCCTCAATGACGAGATTGTGGTGACAGGCGTCGGCAGACATCCCTTGCGGACGCAGACTCCACGCGGGCACTTGTCTCGGCAAGACGATGTCGGCATTAAGGGCGGCATCGTGGGCAATTAGGTCACGTTCCCAAGTCAGCCCCAGCCTGCGTTTCGTAAGGTGCTCAACAAGTAGGCGTCTCAGCTCCGGGGCGGACAGGCCATCCAAGCGAGAAAGCAGGGTCGTAGGGCTGGAAGCTTCGGTCATGTAGCGGCTCGCGGCGCCAGGACCGAAAGGGTCCAGCGCAAGGGAAATGGGTTGCCCGGGAGTGTAGAGTTCGTCGTCCTCCGGGAACAGCGCGAGGGGCCTCCGCCGCCCGAACGCAAAGGCGCGCGCGCCCCCCCTGAAGCGCCTGGGTGGGCGGCGCGGCGGGGGTGGCGTGCGCGACGGGCACCGCTTAAGCCCGCGTTGTGGTCTCACAATTTGCCGGCCGCGGAGCGTTGATTGGCCCTGCCAACGATCATCCCCCCGCAACGACGCGGGGGTACATTCGGGGGTACGGCAACCAGCCGATACATTGATATGTCCGGAAGATCAGCAAGTTAAGTTGCCTGTGCGGTGCCCACTTCCGGCACCAGGAAACCCCGCATGCGCGGGGTTTTTTGTGGCCATCAAGCATTCGGCGAATCATGAAGAAGCCACCGTTTCCGCTTGCCGCCGTTGCCATCGCCTACCTTGGCCTGGAGATCTGGCTGCTGGCGCGTGGCGCCGAGGCTGCAGTCTGGGTGCGGTTCGCGCTTTCGCTGTGGCTCGTCGTGTTCCTGCTTCGCGGAAGCAGGATCGCTGGCGGAATCTGGCTCGTGTGCAACCTGCTGTCGGCGCTTTACACCGCGGTCGCTACGTTCCGGGTCATCCAGACCGACGTCACCGCGGCCGGACTATTTGCTGTGCTCACCGCCGCGATTCTGGCGCACTGCGTCTATCTCTTCTTCAGCCCAGCGGTCAGGCGCTTCCAGTCGCCGGCTCGTTCGCACTGAGAAAACATGACTTCTTGCGTCTACTGCGGGGCGGAGATCGCCGTTGGGTTCTGGGACTACGCTCCCAGCGCTGTATCCGGAATCCTCTACTGTCCGAAGTGCGCCGGTCGCCATGAGATCAATCGTGCATCTCGCCTCATCGCCACAGCGACCTGGATGCTGGTCGCGCTTCTCGGCGTTGCGCTTGCCAAGATCCTTCCCGACGAACACGCCGCGCTCGTCATCCTGGCATCTACTTTGCTTGGAATGTGCGCGGCCGCACTGGCTGGGTCACGTAGACCTGGCTTGGTCAAGGCCGCTCGTGGGTGGAAACGAAAGCGTCCCGCAATATCCGACGCGGACCGGGAGTCGATGAGGAAGCTTGGGATCGTCGACAACGGACAGTATTTCATTGTCGGCAGCATCCACTTCGACCACTTGCACGAGGCCTTGGCCTTCGCTCGAAGAAGGCAACACGTGTCGGCCATCGATCGGTAATGCTCAGAAGCCCGGTGCTTGAGATTGGCGACAAGTCTTCGTCAATTCGCAAGAACCGGCCTCGCTCGATACAAAGTCGGGTACGTGCTCTTCAAGGCCGCCAGTTTCGGCGCGTCCCAGTAGCGGATGTACGCAGCCTCCGGGTTCAATGCCATGTAATCCTGGTGATAGTCCTCCGCTGCATAGAACGGCTTGGCCATCGCCACCAGCGTGACGATCGGTGCGCGGAACGTTCCGGCCTTGCTGAGCTGCGCGATGTAGGCCTTCGTGGCCTGCAACTGCGCGGGCGTCGTCGTGTAGATCGCGGAACGATACTGGGTGCCGTGGTCGGGCCCCTGGTAGTTCAACTCGGTGGGATCGTGCACGACCGAGAAGAACACGCGCATCAACTGCGCGTAGCTCACCTGCGACGGGTCGTAGGTGACCTGCACCGATTCGGCGTGGCCGGTGGTGCCCGTGCTCACGAGTTCGTAATGCGCCGTGGACGCCGCGCCGCCGATGTAACCGGACACGGCACGCTGCACGCCCTTCACGTGCTCGAACACACCTTGCACGCCCCAGAAGCAGCCGCCGGCGAACACCACGGTTTCCGGGTGCGTCGGCGCTGCGAGTTTTGTCGAACCCGTCTCGACCATCGCGGGCACCGCGACGGCCTGCGACGCTGCGATCGCAGGGTTCCTGATCGTCGACAGCCCGGCCAGCAGCAACACGACCACCCCGGCCGCCGCCGCACCCGCCACGATTTTTTCCGATGCCACTTGCATCACGGACTCCTTGCGCTCAACCGAAAGTGAACGCGTATGCGTGCACGCCAGGATCGAGGAAGCGGATCTCGAACGTGCGTTCCTGGACGGCACTGCGCTGCCGAACCAGTTGATAGAGGCGATGCCCGTCGACCACGCCCGCGCCGGAGGCATCGGTGTCGACGCCATGGTCGCCACCGGGCGCCTTGCCGTCGATCAGGACGCGGAAGCGGATCGGCTTCCCATCCTTGTCGGGCGCGAGCACGAGATGCAGGTCGCGCGCATGGAAGCGGTACACGATGTCGCCGTCCGCCGATGCAAGGTGCGCGTCTTCTTCGCCGACGTTCCAGTCGCCCTGCAAGGCCCAGTGATTGAGCGACATGCCTGGCGCAGCGCCGTAGCGCTTCACCGCATCCCGTGCGAACCCGCCGGCGGAGTCGAAGTTCTCCGCACGCGCGTAGCCGATGTACGTCTCGGGTGACCTGAGCTGCGCCACGTCCGCATCGGCTTCGATGCCCGTCGTCGTGGCCTTCGTCGCGACCATTGCGGGAAGCGCATGTCCGGCCTCGCGCAACAGCGCACGGATGATCTGCTCCGACTTGTCGTACTCGCCTTCACCGAAGTGGTGTGCGCGGATCCGCCCTTGCGCATCGATGAAGTAATGCGCCGGCCAATATTGATTGTTGAATCCGCGCCAGATCGCATATTGATTGTCGATGGCGACCGGATACGTGACGCCCAGGTCCTTGGTGGCCTTCCTGACGTTGTCCATGTCGCGCTCGAACGCGAACTCCGGCGCGTGGACACCGATCACCACCAGGCCGGCGTCGCGATACTTGTCGGCCCACTGGCGCACGTACGGCAAGGTGCGCAGGCAGTTGATGCACGAATACGTCCAGAAATCGACCAGCACCACCTTGCCGCGCAAGGACTCCGCCGTCAGCGGCGCGGAGTTCAACCACGCGGTCGCACCGCTCAACGCAGGCAGCGTGCCTTCCACCGGCAATGCCGTCGCATCCGTCCTGTTCGCCACCGTCATCATGGTGCCGCCCGGTTCGGCGCGCGCTTGCGGCGGCTGCAGGCGATCGACGAGGTGCTGCTCGATGCGCCCGGTGCTCGCGAGCGAGATCTTCGTGAGCACGCCCGTGTCGGCGCCCGTCGCAATGGCGACCACGGCCACCAGCATGGCCATGCCCAAGCCACGGCGCACCCACTCACCCGCCCCGAGCGAGCGCTTCAGTGCGGCAAACACGCGGCCACCAATCAGCAACGCGATCGCAAGCGAAGTCGCGGCGCCGGCGCCGTAGGCCAGCAACAGCACGGTGGTTCCGACACTCGCGCCTTGCAACGCGGCGCCCGTGAGCACGAGGCCCAGGATCGGGCCCGCGCAAGGCGCCCACAACAAGCCGGTCGCGATGCCGAGCAGCAAGGATCCACCGAATCCCGCATGCGTGCCCTGCCCATCCACGGAGGTCGTCAGCTTTCCGCCCAACCATTGGAACGGCTTGCCGAGTTGCTGCGCCAGACCCGGCCACAACAAGGCCAGCGCGAACGCGGCCATCAGGATCAATGCGATCCAACGCCCCACGTGGTTGGCCTGCACCACCCACTGGCTGCCGACCGCGGCAAGCGTGGCGACGGCCGCGAAGGTCGTCGCCAAGCCGATGAGCAGTGGAAGACCGCTCTTCGCGAAAGGCTGGTCCGAACGTGCGAACACGAACGGAAGGACCGGCAGGATGCACGGGCTGACGATCGTCAGCGCGCCACCCAGGTAAGCGAGGACGAGCAGGAGCATGTGGGGATCCTTGTTGGCGCGTCGTCAGGCGGGGATGAACGTCATCGCCACGCCATTCATGCAGTAGCGCAGGCCGGTGGGCTTCGGGCCGTCGTCGAAGACATGGCCCAGGTGACCGCCGCAGCGTCGGCAGTAAACCGCCGTGCGCGGGATGCCTAGGAGCATATCGGTGTCCTCGCCGACGGCATTGGCCAAGGGCGCCCAGAAACTCGGCCAGCCCGTACCGCTATCGAACTTGGTGGCGGAGGAGAACAAAGGCAATGCGCAGCCCGCGCAGGCGAACGTCCCCTTTCGGTGTTCGTCGTTCAGCGGGCTCGAATACGGACGTTCGGTCCCTGCCTGTCGCAGCACCGCGTACTGGGCGGGCGTCAGGCGCTCGCGCCATTGCGCATCGCTCAGCATGACTTCGAAACGTTTGCGGTCGGTCGTGGCCGCCATTGCGGGGGGCTGGTCGCAGCCGCCCAGGCCGAACAGGCACCCGGCCATGGCCAGGCCGCCGGTGCGGAGCATGTCGCGTCGGGACATTGTGTTCATGGATCCAGATACGGGCACAGACGCCCGGCGGATTCAGCGGAATCCATCTTCCGGAACAACATGAACCGATGCCGTGAAAAAAGAGGAGGCGGGTTTCCCCACCTCCTCGAACACCCTTGGGAGGGATGAAGCAGCTCAATAAACGCCCATCACGGTCAGGTTGCCGAACGCCACCTCGCCCACCACCGTCAGGTAATACGTCCCCGCCGGCGGATTGGTGATCACCACCGTTTCGCTGTTGCCGGCCTTCACCGACTTGCGGTCGTAGCTCGCCACGGTCGGCACGCGGTCGCGCGCGACGTACAAGGACACGTCACCGGTGCCGCCGTAGGTGCGCAGGTTGATGCTGGTGCGACCCGCCGGCACCACGATCTTGTAGGTCAGCACGTCGCCCGCGCCGCCGGTCTGGCCGCTCAACGCGGTGCGGTTCGTGAGCAGTTCGCTCGTATCCACTGGGAAGTCCTGCGTGGCCGCGTACACCGCAGCAGCGGCATCGAGGATGCCCGCTCCCTGCGGCTTGTTGGTCGGCGGAATCACCGTCCACGGCTTGGCGGTACTGCGCAGCAGCGACTTCACCTGGGACGGCGTCAGCACCGGCTTGCCGGCGGCCACCGCGGCGCTCTGCATCAGCGCGACCACGCCCGCGACGTGCGGTGTCGCCTGCGAGGTGCCGATGTATCCCATGAGGACGTCGCCGCCCGGGCTCGCAACCGGCGTCGTCGTGCCGCTGTTGCCGAGCGACCAGATCCAGCGATCATCGGGATCCGAACCGCTCGTGGCGTTGCCGCCCGGTGCCGAGATCGCGACACCCGGGCCGAAGTTGGAGAAGTACGAACGCGCTCCGTCGACGCCGCTCGCCCCCACCGCGATCACACCCTTGCAACTCGCCGGCGAGTGAAAAGCCGAATCGTCGTTGTCGTTGCCGGCCGCGACCACCACGACCGAGCCGCGACTGATCGCGCCATCGATGGCGGCCTGCGTGACCGGGTCTTCACTGCACGAACCATAGCCACCGAGGCTGAGGTTCAGCACTTCGGCCGGATTGCCGTTGGCGGGAACCCCCGCAACGGTGCCGCCCGACGCCCAGGTGATCGCATCGGCGATGTCGGAGGTGTAGCCGCCGCCATGGCCCAGCACGCGGATCGGTTCCACCTTCGCGCCGAACGCGACGCCGGCGATGCCCTTCGCATTGTTGGCCACGGCAGCCACGGTGCCCGCGACGTGCGTCCCGTGCCAGGAGCTGTAGTCGGAACCGACCCAGTCGCCCGGATCGTGCGCGTCCGCGTCACGGCCGTTACCGTCACCGGCGACGTCGGTGTCGGCGATGAAGTCGTAACCGGGCACAAGGTTGGCATTGAGGTCGGCATGGTCGACGTAACCGGTGTCGATGACCGCAACGACGACACCGGTACCGGTCGAGGTGTCCCATGCGGTCGGCGCGCCGATGCCGGTGCCCGGATTGGTGTAATCCCACTGCAGATCGAAGCGCGTGTCGTTCGGAATGAAGTCCATGCGCTTCTTGATGTAGTCGGGCTGCGCGAACTGCACCGACGGATCCGTGCGCAGCTGCGCGATGAAGGCATCGGCCTGCGCCTGCGTCAGCTTGCGCGAGGTGCGGAGCAGGTCCGCGCCGATCGCAAGGCGACGCACGCGCGCGATCGTCAGCGCCGAGCTCGTGCCGTCGGCGTTACGCATCACGCCGGCGATGCCGGCGCGCGCGGCGGCGGCATCGGCGGCGCTCATCAGCATGGTCTGATTCGCAACGGTGGCCGCGCCATCCCTGTAGCGAACGATGAAGCGATCGAACGAGGCGGGCTTCACGGCGGTGGTGAGCAGGACCTTGCGCCCCTGCTTGTTCGGCGAAACGGGCGGCGTCGCCGCCTGCGCGAACATCGCGACCATCAGGCTGGTGGCGAGCGTGCCGGCGCAAAGATTGCGGGTGTTCTTCTTCATGAGCAGTTCTCTCTGGTGAGCTCGAGTAGGGGCGAAGGACGCCAGTGCCTTCAGGGGGTGATCGCAGCTGGCGCCTTCGCTTGAAGTGGTTACAGGTCGATGCCGAAGCCGACGCCCGCCGACTGGTCGTCGCTGCTGAACGCACCGCCGACGCTGAAGGACGCGCGATCGCCGATCTGCTTCGTGTAGCCGATCGACAACGCGCTTTCGCCGTTCTGCCAACCCGCGCCGACGCCGAGGCGGCCACGCTCGCTGCGGCCGTTCGCCGCGTTCATCGCCATGTTCGTCATCGCCGCGCTCATCGCGCCTTCGCGATCGATGCGCTGGTCCTGCTCGCCGAGGCGACGCCACACGTCGTCATGGAGCTGGTTGAACTGGTCGCCGAAGGCCTGGAACTTCGCGTCGGTGTAGGCGTTGGCGGAACTCAACGTCCGCGTCGCGCTGTTGTCGGTGTAGGTGTGCGCGCTGGCGAGCGCTGCGGCATCGCCGGCCTGCATCTGACCGACATTCGCCGCGTCGGTCGCGGCCGTGCCGGAGGCGACGTTGGTGACGCGCCGTTCGTTGCCGGCGCTGCCGACCGACACCGTGTTCGCCTGGTCCGCCACCGAGCCCTGGCCGATGGCGACCGAACCCGATGCCGTGACCGATGCGCCCTGCCCGATCGCCGTGCCATTCGCCGCGGTGACGCTGGCATCGGCACCGACCGCCACCGCATTCGTCGCCGCCGCATCGATCGATGCATTGGTGCCGAGCGCCGTGCTGCCGGAGGCGCCGACCGTCGCACCGGTGCCGACCGCGGTGTCGTTGCCGTCCGCCGCGTGGCTGCCGCTGCCGATCGCAAGTCCGTTGCCGGTACCGACCGGTATGTTGCTCAGGCCACCGACGGTTTGTTCGAGGGTGGTCATGCGCGTGCTCAGGATGCTCAGCGCACCGTCGATCGCACCGAAGGCCGTTCCGACATTGGCGTAGCTGCTGCCCTGGATGGTGTAGCTGGGCATCTGCAGGAGGCCCATCGCATCGATGCTCGCGCCGCCACCGAAGGCGGATGCGACCGCATCGAGCTGCGGGCTGAAGTTGCCGACCACGACATTCGCGATGGCCTGGTCGAGCTGGCCCTTGTTGATCGCATCGGTGTCTTCCGTGCCCGCAGCGACGTTGGTGATCTGGCGGTCGATGGCCGCATGCACCACGCGCGCCGCATCGGTCCAGTCCGCGCCTGCGCCGACCGAAACGCTGTTGGCGCGATCGGCGTAGGAGCCCTGCCCCAGCGCGACGCTGTCGCTCGCAGAATCCGACGTCCACGCATTCGCACCGAACACCGACGCGTTGTCGGCTTGCGCATAGCTGTTGTAGCCGAGCGCCGTGGCTGCGTGACCGACCGCCCACGCTTCCGAACCCACCGCCGTGGTGTAGTCGCCGACGAGCGTGCTGCTCCACAGCGAACCGGCATACGCGCCAGCGCCCAGGGCGGTGCTGTTGCGGCCCGCTGCACCCGCGGCGGCGAACGAACCGTCGGAGAAGCCGCCGAGCGCAGTCGCGTACAAGCCGCTGGCGATCGCGTTTTCGCCAACCGCCGTGCCGGAGCCCACGAAGAAGTCTTCGCCGCTGGTGTCGTCATGGATCCATTGGCCGGCCATCGCACCGCCGCCGATCGCCACGCCACCATCGCTGGCCTGCGTGCCCGCACCGATCGCCGTGGAGTCCCAGCCCAGCGCGGTGGCGCCGCTGCCCACGGCGGTGCTCTGCCATTGCGAGGCCGTGGCGAAGGAACCGAGCGCAGTGGAGAACGGCGCATCGGCGAGCGACAGACCACCGATCGCCATCGAAAAGAAACCATTCGACTCGCTCGACTGACCAATCGAGATGCCGCCGAAGCCGTTGGCGACGCTGGCCGCGCCCAACGCAACGCTGCTTCCGCCGTTGGCCATCGCACTGTCGCCGGCGGCGAGGCTCGAGATGCCTTCCGCATCGGCGTTGTAGCCGAATGCACTGCTGTTGGTGCCCGATGCGATCGCACCGTAACCATTCGCCGTGCTGTAGTCGCCGATCGCATTCGAACCGCTGCCGATCGCCGACGACCCCGCACCCAACGCCAGGCTGTTGCTTCCCATCGCCGTCGCGTAGTCGCCTTCCGCATCGCTCTGGAAACCGTTGGCGCTGCTTTCCACGCCATTGGCGACGCTGTTGGCACCGGCCGCCACCGCGTGCTCGCCGACCGCGATCGCGTCGTCGCTGCCATCGGCCGCGCCGTCGGCGGCGAAGTAATGGTTGTCGGCACCGATGCTCGCAGCCACCGCGTCGAGCTGCGCCTTGTTCACCGCGTCGTTCGCTTCGGTGCCGTCGGCCAGGCCGGTGATCGTGCGGTTCATGCCGGTCCATTCGCTGCCAACGGTCACCGTGTCGGCGCGCGAGGTCACCGAGTCGGCGCCGATGGCGACGGAGTTGTCCGCCATCGCCAGCGCGCGCGCGCCGATCGCCGTCGCGTTGTCGTTCCAGGCATTCGCGTCGTAACCGAGGGCGACCGAGCCGATGCCGAATGCGCCGGCACCACTGCCCAGCGCGGTGCCACCTTCGGCCTGCGTCTGCGCACCGGCACCGAGCGCGACGCTGTTGATGCCCCACGCGGCGGTGTTCTGTTCGATGCACATGAAGGCGGTGCACGCCTTCGTGCCGCCGATCGCGATCGAACTGTCGGCGCCTGCGGTCGTCCACAAACTGCCCATGGCGATGGAGTACTGGCCCAACGCGGACACCTGGCTGCCGATCGCGATGCCGACGAAGGCATTGGTGTCGACGTAGCTTTGGGTGCCGATCGCGATGCCGCCCTCGGCGAGCGACATGGACCCTGCGCCCATCGCCAGCGAGAACGTGTTCGTCGCCATCGCGCCATCGCCGAACGCGCTGGACGCGTAACCGGAGGCCATGCTCAGCGTGCCGACGCTCGTGGCGTAGTCGCTCGCGTAACCGCCGGCGCCCATCACGATGCTGTCGGTGCCATCGGCGATGCTCTCCGCGCCGACCGCGATCGAGGCTTCACCGTTCGCCTGCGCGGCTTCGCCCTGCGCGATCGCCCATTGCGCATTGGCGACGCTGCCGTAGCCGTTGGCGATGCTGTAATCGCCGAGCGCATTGGCGCCTGTGCCAAGTGCCGTCGAGCCGATGCCGAGCGCGAGGCTGCTGCTGCCGAGTGCGGTCGAGTAATCCCCTTCGGCGTCGCTCTGGAAGCCTAAGGCGGTGCTTTCGACACCGTTGGCCGCGCTGTTGGCCCCGCCCGCGGTGCCGCCCGCGCCGGACACCACCGCATCGTCGCTGCCATCGCCGGCACCATCGGCCTTGAAGTAAGCGTTGCCAGTGACCGTCTGCGGCGTCGCGTTCGCCTGCTCGAACACCGCGCAATCGATCTTCCGCGCCACCTGCTTGCCGGCCACGCGCGCCGTGCAGGTGTTGCCGTTACGCTCGATGGTGATCTGCTGCGCATGCGCCGAAGGCGGCACCAGCGCAACGCCCAACCCGATCATCACCGTGCCGAGCGCCGCATCGCGCAGCTTCGGCCGCGCGTCCTTCCTGCCGCCCGCACTGGCCAGTTCCGAGGTGACCACCATCGCCTGCCTGGCATGGCTCCACACCAGGCCGAATACCTTGTTCATCGACTCCCCTCTCAAGATCGATACTTTTTCTGGAAACAGACGACCCCGCGGCCGGTTTGCACCGGTCGTTCGGCCCCCCATTCGGATCCCCTCGCCCAAGACCCCCAGCGGCGACGGCTGTTGGCGAAACTAGGCGGCGGGCACGTACCCTGTCACGCACGCACGGCTCACCGATTCCTCACCGAGTTCTCACCAATGCCCGGATTCACCCACTGGCTGCGCAGCGCTCCCATCGCCGATCCCATCGATCGGCGCAATGCGCCGGTGATGCAGTTGCTGCTGTTGTTCTACGCGCTGCTGTTGCCGGCGAACTGGGCCTGGCGCCTGGCCAGCGGCGGCGAGATCAACGAGGACCGGATGCTCATCTTCCTGGTGGACATGGTCGTCTCCGCACTGGCCGTGGTGAGCATCGTCATGATCCGTCGCGGCCGCTTCCGGCCCGCGGTGATGCTGTTCCTTGCGATGCAGCTGATCTCGCTGGAACTCACGTTTTCCATGTCCGGCGTGTTGTCGCAGACCATCGATCCCGCGCCCACGATGCTCACTTTGGTGATCAGTGGCCTGGTGCTGGGGCGGCGTGCGTTGTGGATCGCCTTCGGCCTGCTGATGCTGGTGTTCACCACCGGCTTCGGCGTCGAAATCCAGGAGGCGATCGACCAATGTGTTCCGATCTCGGTGGCCTTGGTCAACGTGCCGGCCGTGGTGATCAGCTACTCGATCATCACCATCATCCTCGACCGCTCGATCAAGGCGCTGCGCGAAAGCCTGGACGAATCCAATGCGCACCGCAGCGAGTTGCAACGCGAGATGGCCGAGCGCGAACGCACGCAGGCGCAGTTGATCCATTCGCAGAAGATGGAAGCCACCGGCCGCCTGGCCAGCGGCATCGCGCACGACTTCGGCAACATCCTCGGCGTGATCGGCGGCTTCGCTTCGCAGGGCAATCGCATCCGCGACATCGAGCGCCGCGAGGAGCAGGAGACCGCCATGCTGCGGGCCTTCGACGCCATCGAGGACGCGACCGCGCGCGGCACGTCGCTCACGCGCAAGCTCCTGGCCTTCAGCCGCTACGAACTCGTGCGACCGCAATCGTTCGACGCGCGCCAGGCCATCGCGGACATGGAGCCGTTGCTGCGCCAGTTGTTGCCGCGCGCCATGCGCCTGCAACTGCCGGACCCCGACGGGCCGATGCCCGTGTGGTTCGACCGCGCCGAGTTCGAATTGATGATTCTCAACATCGCCACCAATGCGCGCGAGGCCATGGCCTCCGAGGGTGGCGTCTTCCGCCTGGCGCTGTCGCGACCGGACGAGGACAGCACCCTCATCGCGCTGAGCGACACCGGACACGGCATGGACGCGGCCACGCGCGAGCGCATCTTCGAGCCCTTCTTCAGCACGCGCGCCGACACCGGCGGCACCGGACTCGGCCTGTCGCTGATCCGCGACATGATCCTCGCCGGCGGCGGCGACATCTCGGTCACGAGCATGCCGGGGCAAGGCAGCACCTTCCGCATCCGGCTACCTGCGGTGGACGCTCACTCTGCGACGGCTTCGTCGCCCAGTACGTAACCCTTGCCGTGCACCGACGTGAGCGGCAGCGATTTGCCGCTCTGCGTGCGTACTTTGCGGCGCAGTCGATGGATCACCATTTCGATGCGGTGCGGATCGAAGTCGTGCACGTTGTCGGCGACGACAGCGACCAGTTGTTCGCGCGTCACCAGTTCGCCCAGGCTCGACGCGAGCCGTGCGACCACGCGGTGCTCGGTCCTGGTCAGCAGGACCGTCAGCCCCTGCGGCGACACCATGCACCAGTCGCTGATGTCGTACTGCCAGCGCTTCGCCGGCGCGGGGGCGCCGCGTCCGCTGAGGCGCCGCATGAGGCTGTGCAGCGTGGCGGCCAGTACATCGATGTGCACCGGTTTCACCAGGTAAGCGTCGGCGCCCTGGCGCAGGCCGCGCACCTGGTCGGCGGGTTCGCCGTGTCCGGTGAGCATGATGATGCCGATGTCCGACAACAGCGCGCGCACCGCCTGCGCGACGCTGAAGCCGTCGGCATCCGGCAGTCCGACGTCGAGCACGACGATGTCGAAGGTCTGCGCGCGCAAGGTTTCGTACAACGCCGCCGCCGTGTCCACGCCGACCACGGAGAAGCCGTAATCGGCGAGCCCCGGCAGCAGGACATCGTTGAGAAGTTCGGTGTCGTCCTCGAGCAGGACGGCGCGGGTGGCGCGACGGGCCGGAGCGGGCATGGGGCAAGGATAGCCCGGACCACCCCGCCGGAGCCCCCGTTCGGGGGATGTTCGCCCCGGGGCGCATCGCGGATGGTCCTGCGCTCTCGTTTCCGCGAAGGACCCCCTCATGCGCACCAGCAGGTTCACGATTGCGATGGCGGCAGTGGGGTGCATCGTCGCGCTCGGCGGCTCGGCGCTCTACGCGCAGGCCAAACAGGACAAGTACGCGCTCAAGTCGGCGAGCGGCATCCCCTTCTCCGAATGGAAGGGCTACGAAGACTGGTCGGTGGTCTCCTCAGCCAGGACCGACGACGTCCTCAAGGTCATCGTTGCCAATCCGACCATGATCGCGGCCTACAAGTCCGGCATTCCCGGCAACGGCAAGCCCTTTCCCGACGGCTCGAAGATCGCGAAGTTGCAGTGGTCGCAGAAGAAGAGCACCGAGGCGCCCTTCGTCGTCGATGTGCCGGACGCCTACAAGCAGGCCTTCCTCATGCAGCGGGACAGCAAGCGTTTCGCCAAGAGCGATGGTTGGGGCTACGCGGTGTTCAACTACGATGCCAAGGCCGGCACGTTCACGGCCGATCCCACCGGTGTGCAGGATTGCGGGCAGTCATGCCATGTGAAGGTGAAAGAAAGCAAGGACAGTATCTTCCACCCCTACCAGATGCGTTGAACGGAGCGAGCACCATGCAATACCAGGGAAGCTGCCAGTGCGGCCAGGTGGCCTTCGATGTGGAAGGCGAGATCGAAGGCGGCATGGCCTGCAACTGTTCGATGTGCGGGCGGCGCGCGTCGCTGCTCTGGTTCGTGCCGCGCGAGAAGCTGGTCATGCGCACGCCCGAATCGGCGATGGCGACCTACAAGTTCAACAAGCACGTCATCGAGCACCACTTCTGCCCGACCTGCGGCATCCATACCTTCGGGGAAGCCAACGATCCCAAAACGGGCCACGCCGTCGCGGCGGTGAACCTGCGCGTCATCGAGGGACTGGACCTGTCGACGATCCCCGTGCAGACCTACGACGGCAAGGCGCTCTAGCGCGCTTCCGTGCGCGGCGTCAGGTCGTTGCGCGGTTGCGCACGATCCGCAGGAACATTTCGCGCAGGTCTTCGTAGTGCAGGCGCGCGGCCTGGCTTTCGTCGCTGCGCTCGTGCATCGGCAGTTCGTCGGTTTCGTCTTCGCGCAAGGTGCGCTCGAGCGCCGCGAGCAGGCGCTCGGGATCCGGATGCGAGCGCGCGACGGCGGTCGCGAACGTGAGGAGGAGTTTCTGTCGCTCCCAGATGTGCGGGATGACCTGGAAGACGGCTTCTTCTTCGGCTTCGGCTTCGGCGTTCATGCGGTTCTGATACGGGCCCCTGTGTTGGGCGCGATCATCCCACGCTCGCGAAGCGAGTTTCATGCGGAAGGCGGTATCCGAGAATTTTTCCCGGATGCGGTTTGTGCGGCTTGGAAAAGTACGCGCGCTTCAGCGCAGTTCGTGCTCGCGCGATGTCGGCGCGAGGCGCGCCGGATGCTGCGTTGCCGCGACGATGCGACGCGCGATGTCCACGCCCACGGCGACGAGGACGGGCAGCACCACGGCGATGACGAGGAACAACGCGAACTGGATCGAGCGATCGTCCATGGCACCCCTCCGAGACCTTCCGTGTGTGGGCAATCTCGGCGTTGTGCGGACGCACAATTGAGACTTACGTCACAATCCGCATGTGAAAGCGAACTTCATGCCTGCGATGATCCCGCCATGGACCTGACGCGCTGGCCCCAACTCGTCTACGCCGCCTCCTCGCTCCCGATGGCGGCGCTGACCGCCTTCGCGGCGTGGCTGTTCTTCTTCGTGCCCGGCGGCGTCGCCGGGGTGTCCAGCGGGCGCTACCTCGTGCTGTTCGCGCTGATCGCCTACCCGCTCACCCTGGCGATGCAGGTCTGGGCGACGGTCGGGCTCTATCGCCAGGCCAAGGCCGGCCGGGACGAGCCGACGGCGCGCACGCGCGGGCTGATCGGCGTGTCCTTCCTGTCCCTCGCAGGGCCGGTCATCGTGTTCCTGGCCTACGCGCTCATGCGGCGCTGATCAGGCGTCGAGCTGGCGCATCCGTTCCACGAGCGATTGCAGCGCGGCGTCGGGCGCCGTTTCGTGGCCGAGGAACCAGCGCCACAGGCGATCGTCTTCGCAGTCGAGCAAGCGCTGGAACGTCTCGCGGTCCTCGGCGGACGACGCGCGCCAGTGCGCATCGAGCCAGCCTTCGAACAAACGATCGAGCTCGCGCATGCCGCGGCGGGATCGCCACCGCAGCCTGCGGATCTCGGTCTCGTCGTCGTGCAACTCAGCCTCGGCGCGCGAGCATCAGTTGCTTGATCTCACCGATCGCACGCGCCGGGTTCAGCCCCTTCGGGCAGGTGCGCGCGCAGTTCATGATCGTGTGGCAGCGGTAGAGCTTGAAGGGATCTTCGAGCTCGTCCAGGCGCGCGCCGGTGTCTTCGTCGCGCGAGTCGACGATCCAGCGGTAGGCCTGCAGCAGGATCGCCGGGCCCAGGTAACGGTCGCCGTTCCACCAGTAGCTCGGGCAGCTCGTGGAGCAGCACGCGCACAGGATGCATTCGTACAGGCCGTCGAGCAGCGCGCGGTCTTCCTTCGACTGCAGGCGTTCGCGGTCCGGCGGCGCGGGCGTCTGCGTGCGCAGCCACGGGCGGATGGACGCGTACTGCGCGTAGAAGTGCGTGAGGTCGGGGACGAGGTCCTTGACCACCGCCATGTGCGGCAGCGGATAGATCGGCACTTCCTTCTTCGCGCAGTCGGAGATCGCGCGCGTGCAGGCCAGCGTGTTCGTGCCGTCGATGTTCATCGCGCACGAACCGCAGATGCCTTCGCGGCAGGAGCGACGGAAGGTAAGCGTCGGGTCGATCTCGTTCTTGATCTTGATCAGCGCGTCCAGGACCATCGGGCCGCACGTGTCGAGGTCGACGTCGTACGTGTCCGTGCGCGGGTTCGCCGCGTCGTCCGGATTCCAGCGGTACACCTTGAAGGTGCGCACGTTCTTCGCGCCGGCGGGCGCGGGGAAGTGCTTGCCCGCGGTGATCTTCGAGTTCTTGGGGAGCGTGAATTCGGCCATGGTGTCGTTCCCCGGTCAGTAGACGCGCGGCTTGGGCGGCACGACGTCGACGTCGCTGCTCAACGTGTACATGTGCACCGGGCGGTAGTCGATGTGCGTGTTGCCCGCATCGTCCACCCAGCACACGGTGTGCTTCTGCCAGTTCGCGTCGTCGCGGTCCGGGAAGTCCTCGCGCGCATGCGCGCCGCGCGATTCGGTGCGGTTCTCGGCCGACACGATCGTGGTCAGCGCCTGGCCAAGCAGGTTCTGCAGTTCCAGCGTTTCGACCAGGTCGGAGTTCCACACCAGCGAGCGGTCGCTCACACGCACGTCGTTGAAGGACGCGTAAATGTCGCGGATCTTCGCCACGCCTTCGGCCAGCGTTTCGCCGGTGCGGAACACCGCGGCGTCGGCCTGCATGGCGCGCTGCATGTTGTTGCGGATCTCGGCGGTCGGCATGGAGCCGCTCGCATTGCGCAGGCGGTCGAGGTTGGCCAGCGACTTGTCGCAGGCATCGGACGCGAGTGTCTTGTGCGGCGCGCCCGGCTTGATCGTCTCGGCGCAGCGGTTGGCCACGGCGCGGCCGAACACCACCAGGTCGAGCAGCGAGTTGGAGCCCAGGCGGTTCGCGCCGTGCACCGACACGCAGGCCGCCTCGCCGATGGCATACAGGCCCGGCACCACTGCGTCGGGGTTGCCGTTGCGCAGCTGCACGACTTCGCCGTGGTAGTTGGTCGGGATGCCGCCCATGTTGTAGTGGACGGTCGGGATCACCGGGATCGGCTGCTTTTCGACGTCGACGCCCGCGAAGATCTTCGCGCTCTCGGCGATGCCCGGCAGCTTCTCGTGGATGTCCTTCGGATCCAGGTGCGTCAGGTCGAGGTTGATGTGGTCCTTGTGCGGGCCCACGCCGCGGCCTTCGCGGATTTCGATGGTCATCGAGCGCGAGACGACGTCGCGCGAGGCGAGGTCCTTCGCGTTCGGCGCATAGCGCTCCATGAAACGCTCGCCGTTGCTGTTGCGCAGGATGCCGCCTTCGCCGCGCACGCCTTCGGTGATCAGGCAGCCCGCGCCGTAGATGCCGGTCGGATGGAACTGCACGAACTCCATGTCCTGCATGCCCAGGCCCGCGCGCAGCGCCATGCCGCCGCCGTCGCCCGTGCAGGTGTGCGCGGAGGTCGCGGAGAAGTACGCGCGGCCGTAGCCGCCGGTGGCGAGCACCACGCCCTGCGCGCGGAACAGGTGCAGCGTGCCTTCGGCGAGGTCGAGTGCGAGCACGCCGCGGCAGGCGCCCTCCTCGTCCATGATCAGGTCGAGGGCGAAGTATTCGATGAAGAAGCGCGCATCGTGCGCGAGCGACTGCTGGTACAGCGTGTGCAGGATCGCGTGGCCGGTGCGGTCGGCGGCGGCGCAGGTGCGCTGCGCGATGCCCTTGCCGTAATGCGTGGTCATGCCGCCGAACGGACGCTGGTAGATCTTGCCGTCGTCGGTGCGCGAGAACGGCACGCCCTGGTGTTCGAGCTCGATGATCGCGGGGATCGCCTCGCGGCACATGTACTCGATCGCGTCCTGGTCGCCCAGCCAGTCCGACCCCTTGATGGTGTCGTAGAAGTGGAAGCGCCAGTCGTCCTCGCCCATGTTGCCGAGCGCGGCGGAAATGCCGCCCTGCGCCGCGACGGTGTGCGAGCGCGTCGGGAACACCTTGGTGATGCACGCCGTCTGCAGGCCCTTCTGCGCGAGGCCGAAGGTGGCGCGCAGGCCGGCGCCGCCGGCGCCGACGACGATCATGTCGTACTTGTGTTCGGTGATCTTGTAGGCAGAGGTCATGGCAATCAGGCCGTCAGCGCGATGCGAGCGATCGCGTACACCGACGCGATCGCGCCGAGCGTGCAAAGGAACATGTTGAGCAGGTGCAGCGTGATTTCGACGCCGCGCGTGTGCACGTAGTCCTCGATCACGACCTGCACGCCGAGCTTGGCGTGCCAGAACATCGCCACGCAGAACGCGGCGAGCAGGATGGCGTTCCAGGGGCGCGCGAGGGTCGCGCGCACCGATTCGACATCGCCGCCGGCCATCGAGGCGAGCATCCACACCAGCCACGGCACCAGCAGCATCAGCGCCACCGCGGTGACGCGCTGGTACCAGAAGTGCGACGTGCCGGTCTTGCCGGAACCCAGGCCGCGCGCGCGGGCCAGCGGAGTACGCAGGTCGGTCATGTCAGTGGCCTCCCAGCGCCAGGAACCAGATCAATGCGGTGAACACGACGGTGAGCGCCGCGACGGTGTAACCGGTCTTGTAGACCGAAGGAATATCGAAGCCGCGCCCGGCATCCCACAGCAGGTGACGGATGCCGTTGAGGAAGTGGTAGACGAGCGCGAGCGAGAACAGGAAGACGACGACCATGCCCAGGGGCGACGACACGCACGCCATCGCGCGCCCTGCCGTTTCGCCGCCCGCAGCCATCGACACCAGCCACCAGGCCAGGCCGAATGCGCCGACCGCCAGCGCCACGCCGGTGGCGCGGTGCAGGATCGACATGACCATCGTGATCTGCCAGCTGTAAACCTGCAGGTGTGGTGACAGTGGGCGTTCGCGGGTCGCCATCGGCAGGTCCTTGTTGGTGCGTCGAGCAGGGGGTCAGAAATCGATGCAACGGCCGTTTTTTTCCCAATCGCCGTAGCGCACGGGATCGGGACCCTTGCGGCCACCGATCTCGACCGGCACGGGCTTGGGCGTCGACCGTGCCTGTTCGTCCGCGGGCGTTGCACCATCGGGCAGCGCGTTCGCGTCGGCGGGGGCGTCGGATTGACCTATGATTTGCGGCGTCACAGCCCGCGAAGTTTAAGTCCCGCCCCGGATGTCTCACAACCCAGAGTCCTCGCCCTCCCCCCGATTCGCCCTGCCGGGCCATCGCGTGATCTCGCTTTCCGGCCGCGACGCGGTCGCCTTCGCGCAGGCGCAGCTGATGAACGACGTGGATGCAGCGCCCGTCGGGCGCTGGCAATGGAGCGGCTGGCTGACGCCCAAGGGCCGCGTGATTGCGCTGTTTGCGCTGGTCCGCGTCGCCAAGGACACGCTGTGGCTCGTGGTGGCCGACGCCGATGCCGCCACCCTGGCCGCGCAATTGCAGCGCTTCGTGCTGCGCCGCCAGCTCAAGGTCGAGTGGCGCGAGGATCTTCACGTCTCCGGTCGATTCGCGCAGGCCGAACGCGCCACCGGCGCCTCTTTCGATGGCGATCCGGCCACGGGCATCGAACTCGACGTCAGCGGCTTCGGCATCCGCCGCACCCTGTGCATCGCACCCGACGCCGGCGCGCACGACGCGCCGGCCGACACGCAGTGGCGCGCAAGCGACCTGCGCCTGGGCTTCCCGCGCCTGTCGCCTTCGCAAGCCGAGCAATGGACGCCGCAGATGCTCTCGCTCGAGCGCCTGCATGCCTACAGCGTGAAGAAGGGCTGCTACCCCGGCCAGGAAATCGTCGCGCGCACGCATTTCCTCGGCCAGGTGAAGCGCGGGCTCACCTTGTTCGAAGCCGCCGAGGCCCCCGAGGACGGCGCGAACGTCGACGTCGGCGCCGCTGCACTCGGCCAGATCGTCTGCGTGGCGCCCAACGGCGACCACTGGGTCGCGCTGGCGGTGATGCCGTCGGATCGCCCGGATGTCCCCACCGCGACGAACGGCATCGTGCTGAAGGAACGCGCGCTTCTCGCGGGACTCGCGCGCTAGCGCTAGTGGTGCGCCGGCTTGGGCAGCAGTGCGACGAAATCCTGCTCGGCCTTCTTCACTAGCCCATCGCCCTGCTGGATGTCGCCGCGCTTGTAGGCCATGTAGGCATCCACCAGCGTCGCGCGGCAACGATCGATGTGCGCCGCGCGTTCGGTCGACGCCGTCAGCGCGTGCAATCGACCCAGCCCCTGCAACGCCATGCTGTAGCCGACTTCGATGTCGTACTCCGGCTCGCTGTGCATGCGGTAATCCGGCGCACGCACGACCAGCGCCGCGATCGCATCGTGGACCTGCGAGTACTTGTGCGGCACGGGAAAGCCGAGTTCCGCCAGCTGCGCTTCATCGAGCAACCAGGCCCGATGGCGGCGCACGAACGTGCGCCACCAGCTTGCGAGCGCGGGCGGGATCCGCAGGGTCATGCCTTGGCGAGCAGGTCCGCCGCCGCGACGATGTCCTCGTCCGACGGAATCACCAGGAACGCGGCGCCCGCGAGCGGCGTGAACGTATCGGCGCCGACGACGCGATGGAACGGTCGCGCCCCGTAGCCGCCTTCCACGATCGCCGTGACGATGCCCTCGCCCACGCCCGCGCTGCGGCGGCCCTCGTCGACGATGAGGATGCGCCTGGCGTTCTTCGCCTGCGCACGGATGAAGGTTTCGTTGAGCGGCACCAGCCAACGCAGGTCGACCACGCGGGTCTTCCAGCCATGCTGCTTCTCGATGGTGCGCGCCGCGCGCAGGCTCATCGGCACGCCGTTGCCGAAGGTGAAGATCACCAGGTCCTCGCCCTTGCCGTAGACGCGGCCTTCGCCAAGCTCCATGGTTTCGTTCGGCGCCGGGTATTCGGTGAGCCACTGGCCATCGCCGGCTTCGTACAGGTCCTTGGTCATGTATAGCGCGATCGGTTCGAGGAACGCGCACACGCGGCCGTCCACCTTCGCCAGCGCCGCGAGCGTGCGCAGCATCGTCGCCGCATCGTCGCCGCGCGACGGGCAACCGACCACCAGGCCCGGGATGTCGCGCAGCGCGGTGATCGAGTTGTCGTTGTGGAAATGCCCGCCGAAGCCGCGCTGGTAACCCAGCGAGGCGATGCGCATCACCATCGGGTTGCGGTACTGGCCGTTGCTGAAGAACTGCAGGCTCGAGGCTTCGCCGCGGATCTGGTCGCAGGCGTTGTGGAAATACGCCAGGTACTGGATTTCCGGGAACGGCAGCATCCCCATGTTGGCGTAGCCCTGCGCCAGGCCGAGGATGACCGTCTCGTCGAGCAGCGTGTTGAACACGCGCTTGCCGGAGAACGCCTTCTGCAAGCCCTTGGTCACGGTGTACACGCCGCCCTTCTGCGCCACGTCTTCGCCGAAGAGCAAGGCTTCCGGGTACTTCGCGAAAAGATCGTGAAGTGCGTTGTTGATCTGGATCGCGAGGTGACGCGCGGGCTGCTTCTCGGGCAGCTTCGCTTCGCCACCGAACACTTGCTCGCGACGCGCGGCATCCGCCGTGCGCGCGGCTTCGGCGCGCACCTTGTCCGGCGTGTAGGGCGCGAGCGGCGCGATCACGTCCTCGAGCTTGGTCAGGCGCGGGCGGCTGTCGGCGTCCTCGGCGGCGGCGAAGCACTTCTTCCGCGTGTCTTCGTACAGCGCGAGGATCTGGTCCTTGCTCATCAGGCCCGATTCGAGCGCGATCGCGGCCGAGCGCAGCAGGGGATCGGTCGCCTCCACCGCACACAGTTCTTCGATCGAACGCCATTCGATTTCGAAGTCGGTGCCGGCGTGTCCCATGATGCGCGTGGTGCGCAGGTGCAGGAAGGTCGGGCGGCGCGTGCGGCGGCAATGCTCGATCGCGGCCTGCACCTGGCCATAGCCTTCGGCGAGGTCGAGTCCGTCGGCGGCGAAGTAATCCAGGTCCTGGCGGTTGGCGAAATTGCGCGCGACCCAGCCGTCAGGCGTCTTCACCGAAATGCCGATGCCGTTGTCTTCGCACACGAAAAGCACGGGTGCGGGGAGCTTCTGGTAGGCGGTCCACGCCGCGGCGTTGAACGCGGTCTGCGCGGTCGCGTGGTTGCTCGACGCATCGCCGAAGGAGCACACGACGATGCTGTCGTTCGGAATCGGCAGTGCATGGCCGATGCGCGGGCCTTGTTCGATCGCGAGCGCCGTGCCCAGCGCCTTCGGCAGGTGCGAGGCGATGGTCGAGGTCTGCGGCAACACCCACAAAGGCTTGCTGCCCCACACCTTGTGGCGGCCGCCGCTGGCGGGATCGTCCGCGCTGGCGGCGAAGGACAGCGCCGAATCCATGATCGGATCCATGCCCGGCAGCTTGCGGAAGCGTTCGGCCATGAAGCCGCCCGAGCGGTAATGCAGGAACGCAGGATCGGTGTGGCGCGTCAGGCGCGCGACCATCGCGTTGCCTTCGTGGCCGCTGGAACCGATGGTGTAGAAGACCTTGTTCTGCACGCGCAACACGCGTGCCATCAGGTCGAGATGACGCGAGATCAGCTGCGATTCGAAGAGGTCGCGGAAGCCCTGCGCATCCAGCGCGCTGCCGTCCAGGATCGCTTCGTTCGGCGCGGGCGCGACATCGGCATGGCCGTTCCAGTCGCGCACGAATTCCTGGAAGTTGACGTCGCAGATCTCGGCGCGGTTGAGGCCCTTCATGCGGGCGGGAATGGGCTTGACGGCGGTCATGCGGAGGCCTCGGAACGAATCAATTCGGGGGGATGGGTTTTGCGGCACGCAGGCGGCGCAGTTGCGCGTCCTTGCGGAACAGGCCCCACGCCAGCAAGGCGCTGAGGGCGATCAAGGCGAAGGCGAGCAGGCGCCAGGCGTGGCTGGTGTCGGCCTGCACCTCGGTGTCTTCGCCGCCGCCGATGTCGACATCGAAGGACAGCAGGTGGCGTACGCGATCGACGTCGTCGCGCACCTTCGCATAATCGGCGGCCGGTACTTCGTCGGCGAAGCGGCGCCATTCGCCGATGACTTCGAGGCGATCGCCCTTCGCGCGCACGATGCGGCGGAACGAGAAGTAGGCGTTGGCGACGGTATCGTCTTCGGACTTGATGTCCCAGCCGCCCGGCAGGTGCGTGCGGATGGTCTGGCGCGCGAAGGTCGGGCCGTCGAGTGCGAGCGGCGTGCTGCGCGTATCCAGGTCGAGGTCGGGCATCCAGTCGAGCAACTGGAACAACACGATCGAAAAATCGGAGTCCGACGAACGCAGGGAATAGTGTTCGATGGCGCGCACGCCGGAGCCGCCCGCCCCGCCCTCGTGCATCGACGGCGTCCCGCGGATTCGCAGGTCGTCGTAGAACTTGCGCATGTAGCTCAGGTAGCGCTTGCCGAGGTCCTCTTCGCCGTCGAGGAAATCGTCGCGCACGCTGTCCGCGTTCTCGTTGCGGTAATCGGTGACGACGGTGAAGTCGGCACGGTAGCCCTTGTCGGCCGCCACCAGGTCGATGCGCTGGCCGACGTCCACTTCGGGCAGGCGCGGCGGCGGCTGTGGAATGTCGACGAGCCGGTCGCAGGTGGCGCACAGCGGCAGGCCGAGGCGGAATTCCAGCGGCGAGCGGTCTTCCAGCGGACCGGATTCGGGATCGCGGGTCGGGTCGATCCACACCGGCTTGCCGTCCAGGTGCGCGCGCACGACGACGTGGTCGAAGGCCACCGCGCTCGGCTGGCGCACGGCGAGCGATTGGCGGCCTTCGGTGTCCACCAGCACGGGTTCGGCCTCGATGCCGGCTTCATGCAACAACGCCGACAGCAGCACCGCCTTGTCCTTGCAATCGCCGAAGCGGCGCGAGATCACGAGTTCCGGCGGATGCGGCTCGTGCGAGTTCGTGCCCATGTCCAGCGCGGTGTAGCGGATCTCGCCTTCCACGAACGCGATGGCGCGCAGCATGGCCGCGCGCTTGTCGGGATCGTGCAGTTTCAGCGAGTCGATCAGCCCGTCGGCGACGGCGCGGTCCTTCAGGCGCGCGGCGTACATCGGCAAGGCCCAGTGCACCACGTCGGACCACGAACTGGCGGTCGACAGTTCGATCTGCCCGTAGGGATCGAAGCTGTCGGGCATGTCCGATTCGGTGCGCACGCGCGGGAGGCGACGCGCGGTGAATTCGACGAAGCGCTCCGCGCCCTGCCCGCCTTCGCGACGAACGAAATCCTTCGGCCCGCGCGCATGCACCGGACGCGCGGCATCGAACAGCACGCGCACCCGGCGATAGCCCAGCGTCGTGCCGAAGCGCGCAGTGTACGCATCGTGGTAGGCGTTGCCGAACACCGGGTTTTCGCCGACGACGCTGTAGCTGTAATCGACGATGTCGCCGACGCGCAGGTCCGGCAGCGTGATCGTGACGGTCTGCTCGCCATCGAACATCGCATCGTCGAGGTCTTCTTCGCGATGCAGCACTTCGATGCGCGCGTCGGGGCGGCGATCGGTGGCCTTGCCGTCGCGCCAGACGTTGATCGCGTGGATCAGGACGTGCTGGTAGTCCGGCTGGAAGTCGATGCGGATCTGCCCGCCGTCCGACAGCGCGCGCACGTTTTCCAGGCGCGAGGCGATACGGCGGTAGGCCACGGTGTCGGCGGTGCGCGCGTCGACCTGGTCGTCGAGCAGCAGGTAGCGCGTGCCGTCGGCCGTGGGCATCGCATCGCCCGGATCCGGTCGCGGTGTTGGCTGCACCCACGTCGGCACGGGCGCGAAGCGGTAGCCCTCCTGCGCGAACGCGGGCACGGCCGCGACGAGGCAGAGGCACCACAGGACGCATGCGCGCAGCACGATCGCCTTCATGCACTCGCCGCCAGGCGTGCGCGCACGTCGGCGTCGTTGTCGGGCAGGCCGATGAAGCGCGGCGTTCCGCGCACACGGGCCAGCCAGTCGTTGATGGCGGGATAGCGCGCAAGCGACACGCCGCCCTCGTCGGCCACCGCCGTGTAGGCGAAAAGCGCGATGTCGGCGATGCCGTAGGCCTCGCCCGTGAACCAGGCGTGCGATGCGAGATGGCGTTCCATCACCGCGAGCGCAGCGTGCGCGCGTTCGCGCAGGCGCGGCAGGTCCGCGCGACGCGGCGAATCCAGCGGCGTCCACCCGCAGATGAAGCGCGCGACCGCCACGTAAGGCTCGTGGCTGTACTGCTCGAAGAACATCCACGACAGCGCCTGCGCACGCGCCCACGCATCGGCGGGCAGGAAGGCGCTGCCTTCGGCGAGCCAGCACAGCATCGCGTTGGACTCGGTGAGCACGGCGCCGTCTTCGCGCACGAGCACGGGGACCTTCGCGTTCGGATTCAACGCGAGGAACGCGGGCGTGCGCGTGGCGCCCTGGTCGCTGCGCGTTTCCACCCAGCGATACGGGCGGCCGAGCTGCTCCAGCAGCAGGCGCACCTTGTGGCAATTGCCCGAAGGCGAGAATCCGTGGACGGTGACCGTATCGCTCACTTGTTCCTCCGCGCGCGCCACTCCTCGCGCGTCTGTCCCCAGATTTCGATGGCGACGTCCTCGAACGGCGCGGGCAACTTGCCCGGCCCGCGATTCGTCGACCCCAGGCGCCGCGCGAGTTCCTGCGAGGCGGCGTTGTCGTAGTCGATCGAATGGATCACGTCGGTCCATCCCAGTTCGTCGAAGGCCCAGTCGATCGCGGCGGTCGCGGCTTCCAGGGCGTAACCCTTGCCCCACGCCTGGCGGCGCAGCGCCCAGCCCACTTCGGTCCCGGGCCAGCCTTCGGGTTGCCACGGGCCGATGTTGCCGACCCATTCTCCGCTCGATTTCTCGATCACCGCGAACATGCCGAAGCCCTGCAACACCCAGGCGCCGGGCATCTGCAGGAACTTGCGCCAGGCCGCGGCGCGCGGCGAGGTGCCGCCGATGTAACGGCACGCTTCTTCGTCGGCCTGCAGCTCGGCGAAATACGGAAAGTCCGACGCCTGCTGCACGCGCAGCAGCAGGCGCGGGGTTTCGATGCGGGTCTGAAGCCTGGACAACGTCACGACGGACATCCCCGACTCCCGGATCAGAACGCGTTGATGCCCGTCAGCTCGCGGCCGATCACCAGCTGGTGCACGGTTTCCGTGCCTTCGTAGGTGATGACCGATTCGAGGTTCAGCGCATGGCGGATCGCCGAATGCTCGGTGGTGATGCCCGCGCCGCCGAGCAGGTCGCGGCATTCGCGCGCGATGTCGATGGCCATGCGGCAGTTGTTCCACTTGGCGAGCGAGACCTGCGCGGGCGCCATCTTGCCGGCGTCCTTCAGGCGGCCGAGCTGCACGACGAGCAACTGCGCCAGCGTGATGCGGCGGGCCATCTCGGCCATCTTGATCTGCGCGCTCTGCGTGGCCGCGACGGGGCGGTCGAACAGGATGCGTTCCTTCGTGTAGTGCAGCACCTCGTCCAGGCACGCGATGGCGGCGCCGATCGGGCCCCAGGTGATGCCGTAGCGGGCCTGCGTGAGGCAGCCGAGCGGACCCTTCAGGCCCTTCACGTTGGGCAGGCGGTTGGCTTCGGGCACGCGCACGTTGTCGAAGAACAACGCGCTGGTCACCGACGCGCGCAGCGACATCTTGTGCTTGATCTCCTGCGCGGCGAAACCGGGCATGCCCTTTTCGACCACGAAGCCCTGGATGCCGTCTTCGGTCTGCGCCCAGACGATCGCGATGTCGGCCAGGTTGCCGTTGGTGATCCACATCTTCGAACCGTTGAGGACCCAATCGTCGCCGTCGCGCTTCGCATGGGTCTTCATGTTCGCCGGATCCGAGCCGCCGTGCGGTTCGGTCAGGCCGAAGCAGCCGATCACCTTGCCCGCGGCCATGTCCGGCAACCAGCGCATGCGCTGTTCTTCGGAGCCGTAGGCATAGATCGGATACATGCACAGCGAGGACTGCACGCTGACGAAGCTGCGGATGCCGCTGTCGCCGCGTTCGAGTTCCTGGCAGATCAGACCGTAGCTGACGGCGTTGAGGCCGGCGCAGCCGTACTTTTCAGGCAACGAGGAACCGAGCAGGCCGAGTTCGGCGATTTCGCCCACCAGTTCGCGCGGGAAGCGCCCCTGGTCGAAGGCGTCGCCGATGATCGGGATGACGCGTTCATCGGTGAAGCGTGCCACGGTGTCCTGGACTGCGCGCTCTTCTTCCGTGAGCAGGGAACGGACGTCGTACAGATCGTAGGGATGCAGGGCCATTGGGGGGAATCGCGGGCGGAAAGCGCGACATTGTAGAGACAAAAAAGGGGCCGGATCGCTCCGGCCCCTCGGGGAATCACCCACTTGGCGCGTCCTGCGCCGTGCCCTCATCAGGCACTTGCAGGCAATTAACCGTTTTCGTCGCTGCTGGCGGCCGCGGCCGTCATCACCTGGCCGTCGATCACCGGCAGGCGGTTGCCCGGCTTGTCGTCCATGCGGACGGTGTGCTCGGCGCCCTGGTAGCGGTAGGTCACGTCGTAGCCGACGGTCTTGGTCTCGCTGCCCAGCGAGATGCGGCTGCCGGGCTTGTCGCCGGTGCGCATGGTGCCGGTCGTGCCGTCCGGGTTCCGGTAGGTCACGTTGTAGGCGACGGTGCGCGAGCTCTGCGAGGTCGAGGTCTCGGTGTGGCACTGGCGCTCGGTCTTGTTCACGACCTGGCCGCCGACGTGGCGCTTGTCGATCTCGCGACCGGCGAAGCCACCGGCCACCGCACCGGCGACGGTCGCGGCCTTCTTGCCGTTGCCGCTGCCGACCTGGTTGCCCAGCAGGCCGCCGACGACCGCGCCGACCACCGTACCGCCGACGTTGCCGTCCTTCTCGGGCAGGCGCTCCTGCACCACGACGTCGTTGCAGACTTCGCGCGGGCTGGAGGTGGTGCTGGTTTCCTTCACCGGGTCGGTGCCGATGACCTGTGCGTACATCGCTTCCTTCTTGGTGATCGGCTTGACGTCGATCACGTCGGCGTATTCGACCTTGCCGCTGGCCGGCACGCCCGCTTCGTCGACCGGCTGGTCGGCGGCCGGGTTGGCGCCTGCATCCGTGGCGAGGGAGGCCGGCGGCGCGACGGTCGGCGCGGCGTCGGTCTTGGCGCGATTGTTCATGAAGGCCGCGGTGGCGACGCCACCCACGAGCAACGCAGCGAGGGCAATGGCGAGGGTGTTGTTCTTCAACATGGCGGGCCTCCTTGGGCCTTGTTCCTTTTCACGTGCGGCGCATGACTGCGCTTTGTCGGAGCGGATTCCAACACGTCCTTGCTGAACGGCCACCCCAACTTTTCACGGGTTTTTAACTGAATCGTGAAGCACGGCACGCCTGATGCTTGCGCGTGCTAGCGTTTGCCCCACATCGGGATGCACGCGTCCCGGAGAACTGCCTCGATGGCCAATCCCCTGCTCAGCCCCGTCATGCGGTACCTGGAGAAGCTGAGTTACCCGCGCTTGTTCCTCGTGATGGCGAGCTTGTTCGTGGTCGACACGGCCATTCCGGACTTCATTCCCTTCGCCGACGAAATCCTGCTCGGCCTGGGCACGCTGCTGCTGGCCGGCCTGCGCAAACGCAAGGCCCCGAACGTGGTCGACGCGCCTTCGCGACGCTGATGGGCGCTCGCCCGATGCACGCGCTCGTCGATACGCACTGCCATCTCGACGTCCAGGAATTCGACGCGGACCGCGACGCCGTGGTCGCGCGTGCGCGCGAGGCGGGCGTGGTGCGGCAGATCGTGCCCGCGATCGAAGCGGCGACCTGGCCCGGCCTGCGCGATGCCTGCGCAAACGACCCCGGTCTGTTCCCCGCCTACGGCCTGCATCCGCTCCTCATCGCCTCGCATCGCGAACAGCACCTGCGCGAATTGCGCGACTGGATCGAACGCGAACGCCCCGTCGCCATCGGCGAATGCGGCCTGGACTACTGGGTGGAAGGCCTCGATCGCGAGCTGCAGGCGACGTATTTCGATGCGCAACTGCGCCTGGCGCGCGAGTTCGACCTGCCGGTCGTGGTGCATGCGCGCCGCGCGGTGGATGCGGTGATCGCCTCCATCAAACGCGTCGGCGGGTTGCGCGGCGTCATCCACAGTTACCCGGGCAGCGAGGAACAGGCGCGGCAGTTGGCCGACCTCGGCTTCCTGGTCGGGCTCGGCGGGCCGGTCACTTACGAGCGCGCGAACAAGGTGCGTCGCGTCGCCGCCAGCATTCCGCTCGACACGCTGTTGCTCGAAACCGATGCGCCCGACCAGCCCGACAGCGAACACCGTGGGCAGCGCAACGAGCCCGCGCGCATCGTGCGGGTACTCGAGGTCATCGCGGCATTGCGCGGCGTGACACCCGACGTCATCGCAGAGGCGACCACGCGCAACGCCGAACGCCTGTTCGCGTTGCCCGCGACGGCTTAACCCGCTTCGGTTTCCGCCGCCGTCGTTGCGGCGTGCGCGGGCTTGTCGGGCTTCAACAACAACTCCATCGCGCGCCCCACCGCCGCGAACGCGAACGCCCCGGTGACATGCGTGGCTGCGCCCAGCCCCGCGCCGCAATCGAGCTTCAGCGCCGCATCCGGCTCCAGCTGCGGGCGCACGCCGCACACGCTGCCATCGGCCTGCGGATAGCGCACGTTCTGCAACGAGTACACCGCCGACACGCCGAAGTAACGATCCGGGCTGCGCGGGAATTTGAACTCGCCGCGCAGCTTCTTGCGGATCAGCGACAACATCGCATCGTGTTCCGTGCGCGACAGATCGCGCACGCGCACCATCGTCGGATCCGTGCGTCCGCCGGCCGATCCCACCGTCACCATCGGCAGCTTGCGGCGCCGGCACCAGGCGATGGAGACGACCTTGGTGCGGAAGCTGTCGCAGGCATCGAGCACGAGGTCGAAGTTGCGGTCCAGCAAGGTGTCGATGTTCGACTGCGTCAGGAAATGGGCGACGGGATCGACGTCGATCTGCGGATGGATCGCGCGGCAGCGCTCGGCCATCACCTCGGCCTTGTTGCGGCCGTACTGTCCCGTCAGCGCCGGCAGCTGGCGGTTGGTGTTCGACAGGCACAGGTCGTCGGCATCGATCAGCGTCAGGTGCCCCACCCCGCTGCGGGCGAAGGCCTCGGCCGCCCAGGCGCCGACACCACCCAGCCCGACGACGGCCACGCGGCGTCCGTCGAGCCGTTCGACGGCCCCTTTTCCATAGAGCCGGTCGATGCCGGCGAAGCGCTCGCGCAGGTCGTGTCGCATGGGGGCGCATTCTAGTCTGGTAAGGTCTGCGCCCATGCGGTCCGCAGGATCGCCCCCACGGTGGAGCATGGACATGGCAGGAACCGGCGCGCGGTACTTCTTCCTCTTCCTGGTCGGTCTGGTGGTCGGCGTGATCGCCACCGTGATGGGCCTGCGCGCGTTGAACGCACGCAAGGATCCCTTCCCGGAAGCGCTGATGCACGTGCAGCAGTGGCACCTGGGCGAACTGAAGAAGGACGTCGAAGCGAATCGCTGCAACGCGACCGATACCCTGCCGCACCTGTCCGCGCTGCGCATGACCGCCGACGACATCGAGCAGGCCTTCCCGGACCTCCGCGACGACGCGCGCTTCACCAAGGCGGCCGGCCAGTTGCGCGCCACGCTCGACACCGCACGCAACAACCCACCCTTGAACTGCGCCGCCGTGGGCACGGTGCTGCAGGACATCGGCAACGCGTGCAAGGCCTGCCACCAGGATTTCCGGAACTGAAGTTGCGGCAACTGAATCGCCGCTGATGCGCGCGCGCCGAAACGCGCGCGCTTGATGCCCCATTCACCGCGCACGCCACAGCATCGACCGCGTACCCCCGACAAGGAAGGAGTCACGCATGAAGATGCATCTGATGGCCGCGGCCGTCGCGACGATGGCGCTCGCGGGTTGCGCGTCGACGACGCCGAGCAACGGTTATGGCAATTCCGGTTACAACACGCCCGCCCCCACCACGGCCAACTGCTACGACTGCGGCGTGGTGACGCGCATCGATGCGGTCGGCAACACCACGCAGAACAACGCCGCCACCGGCGCCGTGCTCGGCGGTGTCGTCGGCGCGGTCGCCGGCCATGAACTGGCGAAGGATTCGAGCAAGGGCAAGCAGAACACCGCCACCGTCGCGGGCGCCGCGGCCGGCGCACTCGCAGGCCACGCGATCCAGAAGAACATGCAGAACCAGGCGCAGAGCTACAACGTGTACGTGCGCATGGACGACGGCAACACGGTCACCTTGAACCAGGCCGACATCGGCGGGATCCGCGAAGGGTCCTACGTGCGCGTGTACGACGGGCGCGTCTGGGCGCGCTGAGGGCACGCCACATCGCTTCGTGAATCCAGGGCCGTCCTTCGGGGCGGCCCTTTCTTTTCGCCATCGTCACGCGCCTGTCGGGCAAATGCCCCTGCAGCGTCCCGCCGAGGCGGGCAGCTGCGTTCCCCCATTTGCAGTCTTCCTGCATTTCCACGCATTTCTCTTCCGGGGTACTCACTCGCATGAAACTGTCCCTCAGCAGTCTCGTCGCCGGTTCGGCCGTCCTCGCCGGTGCCATCGCAGCGGCCGTCGCCGCGCCTCCCGCCGCCCGCACCAACCCGTTGCGCGTCAGCCTGGTCGCCTCCACGGGCAAGGCCAGCGATTTCCTCGGCGCGGTCGAAGTGACCGTGACCAACACCAGCAACCGCGCAGTGCGCGTGCCGAAGTGGGAACTGCCCTCGGATTTCGTCGAAGGCAAGCTCTTCCTGGTCACGCGCGACGGCAAGCCGGTTCAGTACGAAGGGCCGATGATCAAGCGTCCGCTGCCGACGGCGGAGGATTTCGCGGTGCTGCGCCCGGGTGAAACGCGTCGCGTCGTGGTCGACCTGTCGGGTGCCTACGATCTGTCGCAGACGGGCGATTACACAGTGACGTTCGCCTCGCCGTTGCAGCACGCATCGCTCTCGGGCGGCGGCGGGATGCTCAAGCAGGCGACGGGCATCCCGATGATCGCCAAGTCCGCGCCGCTGCGCCTGTGGGTGGACGGCAGCGACCAATTGCTCGGCAAGCGCGGCGGCAACGGCAACGGCGCCAAGAAGCCGCCGTCCGGTGGCGGCACGGTGGTCAACGGCGTGAGTTTCGTCGGCTGCACGACGACGCAGATCAGCCAGGCGGGCACCGCGGTCGTGAACGCGCGCAGCTACACGGAAGAGTCGAAGGGCTACCTCAATTCCAATACGCAGGGCCCGCGCTACACGACGTGGTTCGGTGCGTACACGAGCCAGCGCTATTCGACGATGCAGCAGCACTTCGCCAGCATCGACGCGGCGATGGACCAGAGCGCCGGCCAGGTCAAGATCAACTGCGGCTGCAACCAGAGCTACTACGCGTACGTGTATCCGACCCGCCCGTACGAAATCTTCGTGTGTCGTGCGTTCTGGTCCGCGCCTGCCACCGGCACCGATTCGAAGGCCGGCACGCTCGTGCACGAGATGAGCCATTTCAACGTCACCGCCGGCACCGACGATCACGTGTACGGCCAGGCGGGTGCGAAGAGCCTGGCGATCTCCGATCCGGCCGCGGCGATCGACAACGCCGACAGCCACGAGTATTTCGCCGAGAACAACCCGCACCAGAACTGATGGCACGCGCAACAAAAAACCCGGCCTCGCGGCCGGGTTTTTTCATGCGCTGACGCTGCGACGGCATGCGCCGTCGCGCGAAGGTCACATCGGCTGGACCTGGTCGGCCTGCAGGCCCTTCTGGCCCTGCACGACGACGAAGGAGACCTGCTGGCCTTCCTTCAGGCTCTTGAAACCCTGCGACTGGATCGCGCGGAAATGCACGAACACGTCGTCGCCATTCTCACGGCTGATGAAGCCGAAGCCCTTGGCATCGTTGAACCATTTGACGGTCCCGGTTTCGCGGTTCGACATCTGTGTAGCTCCCTCGGCGGTTGGGCGGTTCGCCGGGGTCCGGCGATACTCAGCGGCCGCAACCTACGCCCGCATTCGCGAAAATGCAACGGGCGTGAAGACCCCGCCCCCACCCCGTCCAAAACCCCCGGAAGGAGCCCGAATGAGCCCGCAACTGATGTATGCCCTGGCCGCCCTGCTCGTCGTCGTCGGCCTGGCCGGCGTGGTGCTGCCGGCACTGCCGGGCTTGCCGCTGGTCTTCGTCGGCATGCTGATCGCGGCGTGGGCCGGGGGATTCGCGAAAGTCGGCGTTGCAACGCTGGTGGTGCTCGGCCTGCTCACCCTGTTTTCCTTCGTGGTCGACTTCTGGGCCACGGCCCACGGGGCCAAGCGGGTGGGCGCCAGCAAAAAGGCGATCGTCGGCGCCGTGCTGGGCACCTTCGCTGGCCTGTTCTTCGCGCCGATCGGCCTGTTCGTCGGACCCTTCGTCGGCGCGCTGGTCGGCGAACTGATCCACGGCCGCGAACTGGGCGCGGCCGCGAAGGTGGGTTTCGGCACCTGGCTCGGGCTGGTGCTCGCCATCGTGCTCAAGCTCGGGCTTGCCTGCGCGATGCTCGGGATCTTCGCGTTCGCATGGTTTTTCTAGCGGCATTCACGGCTGCTGCGCGAGCCCATCCGTAACGTGGCTTCCCCGTCGAGGGGGACGCCATGGATTGGAGCAGCCAGCGCATGTGGACCGTCGTTATCGTCACGGTGGTGGTGACCGGCCTGCTCGTCGTCATCGGCCTCAACTTCGCCACGCCCGAGAAAAAGCTCGAGCGGAAAGTCGAACACCACTTCGCGGTCTCCGATCCGCAGTTCCGCCGCGAGATGGGCGTGCTGCTCGGCCCCGCGATCCTCCCGGGCAACACGGTGCAGGACCTGCAGAACGGCGACGAGATCTTCCCCGCGATGCTGTCGGCGATCGCCTCGGCGAAGAAGACGATCAGCTTCGAAACCTACATCTACTGGAACGGCGACGTCGGCAAGCGCTTCGCCGATGCGCTGTCGGAACGCGCGCGCCATGGCGTCAAGGTCCACGTCACCATCGACTGGGCCGGCAGCTACAGCATGGACGAAGCGCAGCTGAAGCAGATGGAAAGCGCGGGCGTGGAAGTCCAGCGTTACCGCCCGTTGCATTGGTACAACCTGGGGCGCATGAACAACCGCACGCATCGCAAACTGCTGATCGTCGACGGGCGCGTGGCGTTCACCGGCGGCGTGGGCATCGGCGATCCGTGGCAAGGCAACGCGCAGGACAAGGACCATTGGCGCGACGTGCATTTCCGCGTGGAAGGCCCGGTCGTGGCGCAGTTCCAGGCCGCCTTCAACGACAACTGGATCAAGACCACGGGGCGCGTCCTCAACGGCCCCGACAACTTCCCGCCGCTGGAACCGAAGGGCGAGGTGGCGGCGCACATGTTCGTCAGCTCGCCCGCCGGCGGCAGCGAGAGCATGCACCTGATGTACCTGATGGCCATCGCCGCGGCCGAACACAGCATCGACCTGGAAGCTGCTTACTTCATCCCCGATCCGCTGGTGGTGGCTGCGCTGCGTGATGCGCGCAAGCGCAACGTGCGCATCCGCGTGCTCGTGCCCGGCAAGAACACCGATTCGGACGCCGCGCGCCTGGCCTCGAAGTCCGGTTGGGGCCCGCTGCTGAAGGCCGGCATCGAGATCAGCGAATACGAACCGACCATGTTCCACAACAAGATGCTGATCGTGGACAGGCAGGTCGTCTCGGTGGGTTCGACCAATTTCGACCTGCGCAGCTTCCGGCTCAACGACGAGGCGAGCCTCAACGTCTACGACGCGGCCTTCGCCGAACGCATGACGCAGGTGTTCGAACAGGACCTGGCCAAGGGCAAGCCCTACACCTACGAAACGTGGGAACAGCGACCGCTGAAGGAGAAGTTCATGGAGACCTTCGTCCTGCCCATCAAGTCGCAGTTGTAGACTCGCCAGCTGGCCCGACCCCACGGTTTCCGATGCTTCGATCCTTCATCGCGCGCGCTGCCCTCGCCTGTTCCTTCTGCCTCGCCTTCTGTGCGCAGGCGACGCCCGCGGCCCCCACGCTGCCGGCGCCGGCCTCGACCGTCGATGCGCACGATCGCGAGATCGGCCGCCGCGTCGATGCGCGATTGGACAAGGAGCCGGCATTGGGCCGCGTGGAAGCGAGCGTCGTGGATGGCGTCGCCTTGCTGCACGGCGAAGTCGTCCGCCAGGAAGACGCGAAGCTCGCCGAATCCATCGCCGCGCAGACGCGGGGCGTGACGCGCGTGGAAAACCGCATCGAACTGAGCACGCGCCTGAGCGACCGCTTCGGTGTTGCCTTGCAGGCGGTGGGCGACAAACTCGTGCGCCTGCTCGCGGCGACGCCGCTGCTGGTCATCGCGGTGGGCATCGTGTTCGCGGCCGCGTGGATCGGGCGCGTACTCTCGCGCCGCACGCGCTGGTGGCTCGGCCACGTGCACAGCCAGAATCCCTACCTCGAAGGCCTCGTCCAACGCGTCGTGCAATGGCTCACGCTGGTGTGCGGCCTGCTGATCGCACTGGACCTGCTGGGCGCCTCGTCGCTCGTCGGTGCGGTCCTGGGGTCGGCGGGCGTCGCCGGTCTGGTGCTCGGCTTCGCCTTCAAGGACATCGCGGAGAACTATGTCGCAGGCATCCTGCTCAGCCTGCGCCGCCCCTTCGCGCCGGGCGACCACGTGCTGATCGATCGCGTGCACGAAGGCAAAGTCGTGGCGCTGACCTCGCGCGCCACGCTGCTGATGACGCTCGACGGCAACCAGCTCGCGTTGCCCAACGCGCTGGTGTTCCGCTCGGTCGTGCTGAACTTCTCGGAGAACCCGAAGCGACGCTTCGATTTCCTGGTGCCGCTGGATCCGTCCGCGTCGGTCAGCGATGCGCAGCGCATCGGTCTCGCGGCGATGCAGGGGATCGACGGCCTGCTCGCCGATCCGCCGCCCTACACGCTGATCACCGAATACCTGCCGGACCGCATGAGCGTGCAGTTCCTCGGCTGGGTGGACCAGAAGCGCACCAGCGTGCCGCGCGTGCGCAGCGAAGGAATGCGGCGGGTCAAGCGCGCGCTCGACGATGCGGGCATCCGCCGCGCGGGCGTGCCGGTGTCGGCCCCCAAGCCCGCGGTGCCCGACTACACACCGCCCGCCGATACCTCCGCGGACAGGGAAATCGACGCGCAACTCGCGCAGGCGCAGCGCGCGAAGGATGCCGAGAACCTGCTGGACGACCGCGACACGCCGCCGTCGCCCTGAGGCTTACTCGCCGTACATCAGCCAGTGGCGCGCGACGAATTCGTCGTTGGAGACGTGGATCGCGATGCCGCGTTCGGTGAGCAGGATGCCGCCGTGCTCGCTGCCCTGCAGGTCGTCCTGCATCTCGACGAAGGCGGTGCGGATGCTCGCGAAGCCGAAGTCGGCCATCGCGTCGATCACCTTCGGCACGTCGTCGCGGTCGACCGTCGCATCGAGGTCTTCGATCACCAGCAGCTTGCGCGCGCCATGCAGCGCGCACTGTTCGGCGAGCAGCTTCCACATCGCGATGGAGACCGCGAGCGAATCGCGGCCTTCGTGCACGTAGGCGCGCAGGAAACCGTGTTGCTGTTCGAGCCGGACCTTGAACGATTCGCCGCTGTCGAGGACGTGTTCCAGCAGTGTCGGGACGATCAAGCGACCACCACCGGGATTTTCCCGATGCGGGCCGCCCACTCGCGCGGGCCGGTCTCGTGCACCGAGCTGCCGGTGGAATCCACCGCGACGGTCACGGGCATGTCCTGCACGGTGAATTCATAGATGGCTTCCATGCCGAGGTCGGCGAAGGCGACGACCTTGGCGGCCTTGATGGCCTTCGACACGAGATAGGCCGCACCACCGACCGCCATGAGGTAGGCCGAACCGTGCTTGCGGATGGCCTCGATCGCCGCCGGACCGCGCTCGGCCTTGCCGACCATGCCCAGCAGGCCGGTCTGCGCGAGCACCTGTTCGGTGAACTTGTCCATGCGCGTGGCGGTGGTCGGACCCGCGGGGCCGACGACTTCATCGCGCACCGGATCGACGGGGCCGACGTAGTAGATGAAACGTCCCTTCAGGTCGACGGGCAGTGCCTCGCCCTTGTTCAACATGTCGACCATGCGCTTGTGCGCGGCATCGCGGCCGGTGAGCAGCCTGCCGTTGAGCAACAGCACTTCGCCCGGCTTCCAGGAGGCGACGTCTTCCTTCGTCAGCGTGTCCAGGTCGACGCGACGGCCCTTGCTCGAATCGTAGGTGAGCTTCGGCCAGTCCTCGAGCGAGGGCGGATCCAGCATCACCGCGCCGCTGCCGTCGAGCACGAAGTGCGCGTGGCGCGTGGCGGCGCAGTTGGGGATCATCGCGACCGGCAGGTTCGCCGCGTGCGTCGGGTAATCCTTGACCTTGATGTCGAGCACCGTGGTCAGGCCGCCCAGGCCCTGCGCCCCGATGCCGAGCGCGTTGACCTTTTCGTACAGCTCCAGGCGCAATTCCTCGGCACGATTGGACGCACCGCGCGCCTGCAGCTCGACGATGTCGATCGGCTCCATCAGCGCTTCCTTCGCCAGCAGCATCGCCTTCTCGGCGGTGCCGCCGATGCCGATGCCGAGCATGCCCGGCGGGCACCAGCCCGCGCCCATGGTCGGCACGGTCTTGAGCACCCAGTCGACGATGGAGTCGGAGGGGTTGAGCATCGCGAACTTCGACTTGGCTTCCGAACCACCGCCCTTCGCCGCGACGATCACTTCGACCGTGTTGCCCGGCACGACCTTCACGTTGACCACGCCGGGCGTGTTGTCCTTCGTGTTGGTGCGCTTGCCCGCGGGATCGGCGAGCACGCTGGCGCGCAGCTTGTTGTCGGGATGGTTGTAGGCGCGGCGCACGCCTTCATGGACCATGTCCTCCACGCCCATCGAGGCGTCGTCCCAGCGCACGTCCATGCCGATGGTGAGGAACACCGTGACGATGCCCGTGTCCTGGCAGATCGGGCGATGGCCTTCGGCGCACATGCGCGAATTGATCAGGATCTGCGCGATGGCGTCCTTCGCCGCCGGGCTCTCTTCGCGCTCATAGGCGGCGGCGAGGTTCCGGATGTAGTCGACGGGGTGGTAGTACGAGATGTACTGCAGTGCGTCGGCCACCGACTGGATCAGGTCTTCCTGGCGGATCGACACCGGGCCGGGGGCCCGCGAGCTGGGGGAATGCTGGGAGGTCACGAGGAAGCAGCGGAGCGGGAAAGCGGCGATTCTAGCCCCTCGCGGACCCATTCACCGGAGCCGGGCGCCTTAAACCTTGCCGGCCGATGCCGCATCGGAGTGGATATGCTGACCTCCGCCGTGACCGAATGGACACCTGCCGCGCCAGTCCTGACCCCTCCCGCCGAGGATGTCGACGGGCCGCTCGTTCGTTCCGCGGGCGCCGGCGACGCGATCGCCTTCGAGGCGCTCTACCGTCGCCATAGCGGTCGCGTGCATGGCGTGATCCTCCGCCTCGTCGGCGGCAACGCCGGCCGCGCGGAGGACCTGACCCAGGAAGCCTTCGTGCGCGCTTGGCAGGCCCTGCCCGGGTATCGCTTCGAAAGTGCGTTCTCGACCTGGCTGCACCGGCTCGCGGTGAACACCGCGCTGATGGAACTGCGCTCGCGGCGCAGCCGCCCGCAGGCAAGCGACGACGAGGACGCCCTGGATTCGATCGGCACGCTGGATTCGGCGGGCCACGTGACCGCACTGACGATGGACCTGGAGCGCGCGGTCGCCACCCTGCCCCCGCGGGCGCGTGCGGTCCTGGTGCTGCACGACGTGGAAGGTTGGAAACACGAGGAGATCGCCGCCGAACTCGGCATGGCGGTCGGCAGTTCGAAGGCCCAGTTGCATCGCGCGCGCGGATTGCTGCGCACGCGGCTTGGAGGTTCCCATGACGCATGACATGAAAAACGAAGAAGACAACGGCCTGCTGCCCGACGCGCTGCGCTGGGAATTGCGCGCGCTGCGCCAGGATGCCGAGCCCGCCCGCGACCTGTGGCCCTCGATCGCCGGACGCCTGGCGAGCACGCCGCAGGTGAAGCCTGCGCCGGTCGTCGCGCGCCGTCCGACGTGGCGCCGCTTCGCACCGCTGGCCACCGCCGCCTCGCTCGCGCTCGCGCTCGCCCTCGGCCTGGCCTGGCAGTTGCGCCCCGTGCAGGCACCGGCGGGACTCCCTGCCGCCAACGACCCGCACACGCAGCTGATCGCGAAGGAAGCCGACGCGATGACGCTGGAATACCAGGCGGCGCTGAAGATCCTCGGCGCCGGCCGCCCCGCCCAGGTGCAGCCGGCCTCGAAGGAACTGCAGGTGCTCGACCAGAGCGCTGCGCAGATCCGCACCGCGCTCACGCGCGACCCCAACGCGCGTTTCCTGTTGAACCAGCTGCAACGCACCTACACGCGTCGCCTCGAACTCACGCAACGCCTGGCCGCGCACGACGACGTGCTCGCCAGCTGACACATGCCGATGCCTTTCGCTGCACTTTTTGGAGAAGTCCCATGACCCGCAAGCTGCTCACCCTCTCCCTCCTGGCCGCCCTGGTGGCCGCACCGACGGCGTGGGCCGCCACGCCGATCAACCAGTCCCGCCCGCTCGACGCGCGCGGCCACGTGGAAATCGACAACGTGAAGGGCAGCATCCAGGTCCGCACGTGGGATAAACCCGAAGTCCACATCGGCGGCAGCCTCGGCAAGGGCGTGGAAAAACTCGTCGTCGAAGGCGACGAGAACGACCTGGTCATCCGCGTCGAATACCCGAAGCGCGACAGCGGCTTCGGCCGCGACGAGAAGACCGAGCCGACCGACCTGATCATCAACGTGCCGGTGCTCGCGGGCCTGGAGATCGACGCGGTGTCGGCGACGGTGGATGTCGTCGGCGTGGCCGGCGAATCGCTGGAGATCGACAGCGTCAGCGGCGACGTCACCGTCGCGGCGGCGCCGCGCGAGGCGCACATCGAAAGCGTCAGCGGCGACCTGCAGCTCACGCTCAACACGAAGGAGGTCTCGGCCTCCACGGTGAGCGGCGACCTGCGCCTGAAGGGCAAGCTCAACGGCGAGATGTCGGTGGAGACGGTGTCCGGCAACATCGAAGCCGAAAGCAATGGCCTGCGCCTGCGCCGCATCTCGGCCTCCACGGTCTCCGGCGACGTCACCGTGCGCGCCGGCCTGGCCGATGGCGGCGAACTCAAAGCCGAGTCGGTGAGCGGCGACCTGCACCTGCGCATGCCGAAGGACACCTCGGCCCGCGCCAGCGGCGAAACCTTCAGCGGCGACCTCAAGGCGCCCGGTGTGACGATCCAGCGTCCGAAGTACGGCCCCGGCGCGAGCTTCGAGCATCGCTTCGGCACCGGCAACGGGCAGATCCGCATCGAAACCTTCTCGGGCGACGCCGAACTCGTTTTTGAATAAATCAACGACCACACCCCACCTGGGCGCGGAGCGATCCGCGCCCTTTTTTTGTTCCCGTCACCGGCCGTTCCGGAGACTAGCCGGCCATGGCAGAGCCGGCCCGCACCGCGAACCCCTCCCTGCGCGAACGCGTCGGCGCGCTGCGCAACCTGCCGCCGTTCCTGCGCGAGATCTGGGGAACCAGCCGCACGCTCACGTTGGTGAGCCTCGGCCTGCGCATGGTGCGTGCGCTGTTGCCGATCGCCACCTTGTACGTGGGCAAGCTGATCATCGACGAAGCCGTGCGCCTGGTCGGCCGCGGCCTGGGCTTCGATGCCTTCCTCGATGCCTGGCACAGCGGCGCGCTCGACCACCTGGTCGTGTTGCTGCTCGCCGAGTTCTCGCTGGCGATCCTCTCCGACCTGCTCGGCCGCATCGTGAGCTACGCCGACGCGGTGCTCTCGGAGATGTTCACCAACGCGACCAGCGTGCGCCTGATGGAACACGCAGCGACGCTCGACCTGGAAGACTTCGAGGATCCCGACCTGCAGGACCGGCTCGACCGCGCGCGCCGGCAAACGATGGGGCGCATGAACCTGCTCAGCCAGTTGTTCGGGCAGGCGCAGGACGCAGTGACGGTCGTCAGCTTCGCCGCCGGCCTGCTCATCTATGCGCCGTGGCTGATCGCCTTGCTCGCGGTGGCGCTGGTGCCCGCGTTCGTCGGCGAGTCGCACTTCAACGCGCTGAACTACTCGCTCAACTTCCAGTGGACGCCGGAGCGCCGGCAGCTCGAATACCTGCGCCAGATGGGCGCGAGCGTCGAGACCGCGAAGGAAGTGAAGATCTTCGACCTGCACAAGTACTTCATCGCGCGCTACCGCACGCTGGCCAAGCAGTTCCTGGATGCCAACCGCAGCCTCGCGCGGCGTCGCGCGGTGTGGGGCACGTTGCTCGCCGCGCTGGGCACCTTCGCGTATTACCTAGCGTATGCGTACATCGCGTGGCGCACGGTGCGCGGCGATTTCAGCATCGGCGACCTGACCTTCCTCGCCGGCAGCTTCCGGAGGCTGCGGCAGTTGCTCGAAGGCTTGCTCGTCGGGTTCTCGCAGGTCGCGGGGCAGGCCCTCTACCTCGACGATCTGTATTCGTTCTTCGAGATCGTGCCGGAGATCCGATCGAAGCCCGATGCGGTGCCGATCCCGCGCCCCATCGCGCGCGGCTTCGTGTTCGAGAACGTCGGCTTCCGTTATCCCGACGCCGAGCGCTGGGCGCTGCGCAACCTCGATTTCGAACTGCGCGCAGGCGAAGTGCTCGCGCTCGTCGGCGAGAACGGCGCGGGCAAGACCACGCTGGTGAAACTGCTCGCGCGCCTGTACGAGCCGGACGAGGGCCGCATCCTGCTCGACGGCCGCGACCTGCGCGACTACAGCCTGGAAGACCTGCGCGCCAACATCGGCGTGATCTTCCAGGACTTCGTGCGCTACCACCTCACCGTCGCGGAGAACATCGGCGTGGGACAGATCTCCGCAATGGACGACCGCACGCGCATCGAAGGCGCCGCGCGCAGGGCGTTCGCCGATGAAGTCGTCGACACGCTGCCCAATCGTTACGACCAGGTGATCGGCCGGCGCTTCAAGAGCGGCGTGGACCTGTCGGGCGGGCAATGGCAGAAGATCGCGATCGCGCGCGCGTACATGCGCGATGCGCAGGTGATGATCCTCGACGAACCCACGGCGGCGCTCGATGCGCGCAGCGAGTTCGAAGTCTTCCAGCGCTTCAAGGAACTCTCCGCGGGCCGCACCGCGGTGCTGATCTCGCATCGCTTCTCGAGCGTGCGCATGGCCGACCGCATCCTCGTCCTCGCCGAAGGGCGACTGGAGGCCAGCGGCACGCACGAAGCCCTGCTCGCGCAGGGCGGGCGCTATGCGGAACTCTTCGAACTGCAGGCTGCCGGATATCGGTAGTACCCTCTCCTCATCCCTCGCAGGAGTCGATCTTCGATGAAACGCATTGGTGGATTGGCGCTGTGCCTGATGCTCGTCAGCGGATGCAGCGCCGGCGAACAGAATGCGCAGGCGAGCGCCGCGAACACGCCGGCCGCGCCCTCGCCCGCCGGCATGCGCGTGGAGACCATCGCGCACGGGCTCGAACATCCCTGGGCTGTCGCATTGATGCCCGATGGCAGTTTCCTAGTCACCGAACGCCCGGGGCGCATGCGCCGCATCGATGCAAAGGGCACGATCGGTCCGCCCATCAGCGGCGTGCCCACCGTCTTCGCGCAAGGCCAGGGCGGCCTGCTCGATGTCGAACTCGCACCGGATTACGCCACGTCGCACCGCATCTACTTCAGCTTCGCCGAACCCGGCGAGAACGACACCGCCGGCACCGCGGCCGCGATGGCGACGCTCGATGGCAACGCGTTGAAGGACGTGCGTGTGTTCTACCGCCAGATGCCGAAGCTCGATGGCGGTAACCACTTCGGTTCGCGCATCGCCTTCGACGGACACGGCCACGTGTTCATCAGCCAGGGCGAGCGCAACCATCGGCCGACGGCGCAGAAGCTCGACATGCTGCAGGGCAAGGTCGTCCGCCTGAACCTCGACGGCAGCGTGCCGAAGGACAATCCTTTCGTCGGCCGCAAGGATGCGCGTCCGGAAATCTGGAGCTACGGGCATCGCAACATGCAGGGCCTGGCCATCGATCCGCGCACGGGCACGCTGTGGGAAAGCGAGCATGGGCCGCGCGGCGGCGACGAAATCAATCTTCCGAAGGCAGGCAAGAATTACGGTTGGCCGATCATCACTTACGGCATCGACTACTCGGGTTTGAAGATTTCCGAATCGGTGGGGACGTCGGCGCCGGGGATGGAGCAACCGCATCATTACTGGCCGGTGTCGCCTGGCCTGTCGGGCATGGCGTTCTACACGGGCCGGCCGGGCTCGCCCTGGAACGACAGCCTCTTCCTCGGTTCGCTCGCGCAATCCAACCTGATCCGGCTCTCGCTGAAGGGCGACGCGATCGTCGGCGAAGAGCGCTTGCTGCAGGACCTGGGCGCGCGCATTCGCGACGTGCGCGTCGGCAAGGACGGCAACGTGTACGTGCTGACGGACGAAGACAACGGCAAGCTGCTGCGCCTCACGCCGCCGGAGACGAAGTGATGCAGATTCGCGGCGCCTGCCATTGCGGGAACGTGACGTTCGAACTCACGTGGCCGGACGACGTGCCGCGAATTCCCGCGCGCGCCTGCGGCTGCACCTTCTGCCGCAAGCACGGTGCGTCGTGGACCTCGAATCCCGACGCACGCCTGCAACTCGAGGTGCAGGACGCCGCCCTGCTCGAGCGCTACGCCTTCGGCACGCGCACCGCGGATTTCCTGGTGTGCAAGCGCTGCGGCGGCGTGCCGGCGGTGATCAGCCGCATCGATGGACGCGACTACGCCGTTGTCAACATCAATACGTTCGAGGGCGTGGATCCGGCGGTGTTCGACCGCAGCAGCAGCGACTTCGACGGCGAGGCGACGGAAGATCGCCTCGCACGCCGGAAATCGCGCTGGATTGCGTCGGTCAGCGGGATCTGACCTCAGCCCTCGGCGACTTCGATTTCCTCTTCGGTCGCCGGCTTGGCCGTTTCGCCGACCTTGCGCAGCGCCAGGCGATACGCGTTGTCGACCGCCTTCGCCTGCTTGCCGACCTCGCTGCAGCTGCTGCCGGGACACACCGCCTGCTGCATGAAGCCTGCATCGAAGTCGAGGCGCTCGACCAGGAAGTCGACGAACGCACGCACCTTCGGCGACTGCACGCGACCGCGCGGGAACACGGCGTTCATCTCGTACTCCGGCCCGTTCCAGGCCGGCAGCACGCGACGCACGTAACCGGCTTCGGCGTAGGGCTTCATCATGATGTCGTTGGCGAGCATCAGGCCCTCGCCGCACAGCAGCGCGCCGCGGAGGCCGGCCGGATCGTTGGCGACGAACACCGGATCGATGCGGAATTCGGTGCTGCGCGTGCCGTCGTGCAGCGGCCAGGAGAAGCCGAAGCCGTTGCGCCGCTGCTTCACCATCGCCAGCGTGCGGTGGTGCTGCAGATCGTCGGGATGCAGCGGTTCGCCGTGGCGCTCGAGGTAACGCTGGCTGGCATAGACCTGCGTGCGCAGCACCGCCAGGCGGCGCGCGACGAGGTTGGAATCCGGCAGGTTGCCGATGCGCAGCGCGACATCGATTTCCTTGTCGATCAGATCCAGCGGTTCGTTGTTGAGCACCATCTCCACGCGCACTTCCGGATGGCGCGCATGGAACTCGCTCAGCAGCGGCGCGATCCATTCGATGCCCATCGAGTACGGCGTCGTGATGCGCAACCAGCCGCGCGGCCCGCCCTGCAACTGGCCGACGGCGCTTTCGGCTTCGTCCAGTTCGCGTGCAATGCGCTGGCAATGTTCGTAGTACACGTTGCCCGCTTCGGTGAGCCCGAGCTTGCGGGTCGTGCGATGCAACAGTTGCGCGCCGAGGCGCTGTTCCAGGTCCTGCACCTTGCGGCTGACCGTGGTCTTGGGCAGGCGCAATGCGCGCGCTGCGGAAATGAAGCTGCCGTGCTCGACCACCTTGACGAAAACCAGGGTGTCGTTGAGATCGCGGGCCATGCGGACGCTCCTTCGCTGGGCGCCGGTGGGGGAACCGAATCGGCTGCTGCCGATTGGACCGGAGCCGGGACAATTATTCCCCGATTTGCCAGCTAATCAAGAGGGGGGCCGAGGCGTACGGTGTGCGGCATCCTCCCCGAGGTCCCCGTCATGTCCGCCCCGCAAGCCGCCCGCCTCGCCGTCCTCCCGCTCCTGCCGATCGCCCTGGCGGTATTGGCGTGGCTGGGTTTCGTGGCCATGCGCGAGTCCATCGCCAGCGGTGGCGCAGGGATCTGGCTGATGGCGTGGGTGCTGGCCTTCCTCGTCGGCATGCCCCTGCTGGTCCTCGGCCTGGCCGTGGCCGGTGCGGCGCAGCGCCATACATTGGCCCGAAATCTTGTCCCATATTCGGGAGAAACCATCCCGGGAGCGGGACAGTGAAGCCCGCTCTTCTCGTTCTCGGCGCGACCAGCGCCATCGGCCGCGGCGTGGTCCGCGCGGCGGTCGAAGCTGGTCGGCCCGTCGTCGCGATCTCCCCCGACCGCGACGGGTTGCGCGCATTGCAGGGATCGCATGCGCACGCCGACCTTTCCATCCTCGTCGCGCACCCGGGCGACGAACGCAGCGCCGCGGCCCTGGCCCGCGACATCCGCAAGCTCGACCGTCCGATCGACGGTGTCATCGCCGCGCTATGCACGGAACGCGAGCGCGGCCGCATCCTCGACAAGCCGGCCAGCGAACTGCGCGATGCGCTCGATGCGAACGTCGTGGCACACCTCGCGGCCGCGCGGCACCTGCTGCCGCTGCTGGTCGAAGGCCAGCGTGGCGGCGGTTACATCCTGGTCGACGGCCCCGGTGCATCACACCCGTGGGCCGGTTACGGCCATCGCTCGGTCGGTGGCGCCGCGCTGCACATGCTCGCGCGCGTGCTGCACGACGAAGCGCGCGCCCTGTCGGTCCGCCTGCAGTTGCTCTCGCTCGACTGGCCCGTGCGCACGCGCGAGAACGAACGCCACGCCTGCGCGCAGTGGCCGAGCGCGAACGGCGTCGGTCGCCGCGTGCTCGCGATGCTCGATCGCCGGGACCGCGCGCCGGCCGAAGCCATCGTGCATTGCGCGGGTCCGTGCTCCGACGCAAGCGACGAGGACGACCCACAAACATCGGATAGCGACCCACGCCTGCTGACATCACGCTGTCTGCAGGACGCGCGCACGCTGCTCGGCTCGCTCTCCCGCCCCCATTCCGCCTCCCCCCTCGAGAACAAGGAAGACAGTCATGAACCTCCGACCCGCCGTTGAACGCACGCGCGCACGGCACCCGGCCCCCATCGTGGTGCTGGCGCTTGCCGCGCTGTTGCCGATCGCCATCGCCGCCTGCTCCAGCGAAGCGGCCGCGCCGGAAGGCATGCCGCCTCCGCCGCAGGTCAGCGTCGCCCAGGTGCTCACCAAGGAAGTGGCCCAGTGGGATGAATTCACCGGCCGCGTGGCCGCGGTGGAAACCGTCGAGCTCCGCCCGCGCGTCAGCGGTTACGTGCAGCAGGTGGCGTATCGCGAAGGCCAGGACGTCCGCAAGGGCGACCTGCTGTTCGTGATCGACCCGCGCCCCTACAAGGCCGCGCTCGACCAGGCGCAGGCCAACCTCGAGCGCGCCCGCGCCGAGCAGTTGCTTGCGCAGACCCAGGACAAGCGCGCACAGACGCTGATCGACGCCAAGGCGATCTCGCGCGAAGAGTTCGAGATCCGCAAGGCCGCCTCCTCGCAGGGCAACGCCGGCGTGCGCGCCGCCGAAGCCGCCGTCGCCGCCGCGCGCCTGGACCTGCAGTTCACCGAAGTGCGTTCGCCCATCGACGGCCGTGCCGGCCGCGCGATGGTGACCGAAGGCAACCTCGCGCAGGCCGACGCCACGCTGCTCACCACGCTCGTCTCGCAGGACCCGATGTACGTGTACTTCGAAAGCGACGAGCAGGCCTTCCTGCGTTACGCCGCGCTCGCGCGCAAGGGCGAACGCGACGGCGTGCGCAACCCGGTGCGCGTCGGCCTCGCCGACGAGGACGGATATCCGCACAAGGGCACGGTCGATTTCATCGACAACCAAGTCGATTCGCAGACCGGCACCATCCGCGCACGCGCCGTCGTCGCCAATCCGGATCGCGTGTTCACGCCGGGCCTGTTCGCACGCGTGCAGTTGCAGGGCAGCGGCCGCTTCAAGGCCATGCTGATCGACGACAAGGCCGTGCTCACCGACCAGGACCGCAAGTACGTCTACGTGCTCGGGCCGCACAACACGGCGGTGCGCAAGGACATCGTGGCCGGCCGGATGAACGACGGACTGCGCGTCGTCGAATCGGGCCTGGCGCCCAGCGACAAGGTCATCGTGCACGGCGTGCAGAAGATCTTCATGCCCGGCATGCCGGTCACGCCGCAGACGATCGCGATGGGTGCGCCGCCGCAGCCGGAAAAGGTCGCCATGAAGTAACGGGCACGCCGCGGCCCCGCTTCCCTCGTCTCCGTCCTCTCCCGCTACAGGGAGAGGAGGACCGCTCTTTTGCCTGAGGAACCCCTCATGGACTTTTCCAAATTCTTCATCGACCGGCCGATCTTCGCCGCGGTGTTGTCGATCGTGATCTTCGCAGCGGGCCTGATCGCCATCCCGCTGCTGCCCATCAGCGAATACCCGGAAGTGGTGCCGCCTTCGGTGGTCGTGCGCACCGTGTACCCGGGCGCGAACCCGAAGGTGATCGCCGAAACCGTCGCGACGCCGCTGGAGGAAGCCATCAACGGCGTCGAGGACATGATGTACCTCAAGTCCGTGGCCGGCTCCGACGGCGTGCTGCAGATGACGGTGACGTTCAAGCCCGGCACCAACGCGGACGACGCCGCGGTGCGCGTGCAGAACCGCGTCGCGCAGGCGCTGGCCCGGTTGCCGGAAGACGTGCGCCGGCAGGGCGTGACGACGCAGAAGCAGTCGCCCGTGTTCCTGATGGTCGTGCACCTGGTTTCGACCAGCGGCAAGTACGACACGCTCTACCTGCGCAACTACATGCGCCTGCACGTACGCGACGAACTCGCGCGCCTGCCGGGCGTGGGCGATGCGCAGACCTTCGGCGGCGGCGACTACGCCATGCGCATCTGGCTGGATCCCGACAAGGTGGCCGCGCGCGACATGACCGCGGGCGACGTCGTGCGTGCGGTGCGCGAGCAGAACATCCAGGTCTCCGCCGGCCAGCTCGGCGCCGAGCCGATGCCCAACGGCAGCGACTTCCTCACGCTGATCAATGCGCAGGGTCGCCTGCGTTCCGTGGATGAGTTCAAGAACGTCGTGCTGAAGAACGGCGACGACGGCCAGGTCGTGCGCCTTGCGGACGTGGCGCGCGTCGAACTCGCGGCGGGCGATTACACCTTGCGCTCGCGCCTGGACGGCAGCGATGCGGCCGCAGTCGGCGTGTTCCAGGCGCCGGGCGCGAATGCGCTCGCGATCCGCGATGGCGTCGTGGCCAAGATGGAGGAGCTGAAGAAGCAGTTCCCGCCGGGCGTGGAATACAAGACCGTCTACGACACCACGATCTTCGTGCGCGATTCCATCAAGGCCGTGGTCACCACGCTGCTGGAAGCCATCGCGCTCGTCGTTCTGGTGGTGATCCTGTTCCTGCAGACCTGGCGCGCGTCGATCATTCCGCTGATCGCGGTGCCGGTGTCCATCGTGGGCACGTTCGCGGCCCTGCACCTGCTCGGTTTCTCGATCAACACGCTGACGCTGTTCGGATTGGTGCTCGCGATCGGCATCGTCGTGGACGATGCGATCGTCGTGGTCGAGAACGTGGAGCGCAACATCGAAGAAGGCCGCACGCCTCTTGAGGCCGCGCACCAGGCGATGAAGGAAGTCTCCGGCCCGATCATCGCGATCGCGCTGGTGCTGTGCGCCGTGTTCGTCCCGATGGCCTTCCTCAACGGCGTCACCGGCCAGTTCTACAAGCAGTTCGCGGTGACCATCGCCATCTCCACGGTGATCTCGGCGGCCAACTCGCTGACGCTGTCCCCGGCGCTCGCCGCCAAGCTGCTGCGTCCGCACGATGCGCCGAAGGATGCGCTCTCGCGCTGGATCGAGAAGGCCTTCGGCTGGGTGTTCCGTCCGTTCAACCGCTTCTTCAAGCGCAGCTCGGCGGCCTACCAGGGGCGCATCGGCGGCCTGCTCGCCCATCGCGGCCGCGTGTTCGCGGTGTACGGCGTGCTGCTGCTCGCCACTGGCCTGGTGTTCGCGTGGGTGCCGCGCGGCTTCATTCCGATCCAGGACAAGCTGTACCTGATCGCGGGCGTGAAGCTGCCGGAAGGCGCGTCGATCGAGCGCACCGATGCGGCATTGAAGAAGGTGGCCGAAGCCGCGCGCAGCATCGACGGCGTCGCGCATGAAGTCGCCTTCCCCGGCCTGAACCCGCTGCAGTTCACCAACACCCCGAACAGCGGCGTCGTGTTCTTCCCGCTCAAGCCCTTCTCCGAGCGTCACCTGAGTGCGAAGCAGATCAACGACCAGCTCAACGCCAAGATCCAGGGCATCCAGGAAGGCTTCGCCTTCTCGCTGATGCCGCCGCCGATCCTCGGCCTGGGCAATGGATCGGGTTATTCGTTGTTCGTCGAAGACCGCGGCAACCTGGGTTACGGCGCGCTGCAGAATGCGGTGCAGGGTTTCCAGGGCATGGCGTCGCAGACGCCCGGCATGGGTTTCCCGATCAGCAGCTACCAGGCCAACGTGCCGCAGCTCGACGCGGAAGTGGATCGCGTCAAGGCCAAGGCGCAGGGCGTGCCGCTCACCGAACTGTTCGACACGCTGCAGACTTACCTCGGTTCGCAGTACGTCAACGACTTCAACATGTTCGGTCGCACCTGGCAGGTGATCGCGCAGGCCGACGGTCCGTTCCGCGACCACGTGGAAGACATCGCCAACCTGCGCACGCGCAACAGCAACGGCGAGATGGTGCCGATCGGTTCCATGGTCACCATCAAGCAGACCTACGGTCCCGACCCGGTGCTGCGCTTCAACGGCTATCCGGCCGCCGACCTGCTCGGCGAAGCGGACCCGCGCGTGATGTCCTCCGGCCAGGCGATGAAGAAGGTGGAAGAGATCGCCGGGCAGGTGCTGCCCAATGGCATGGGCTTCGACTGGAGCGACCTGAGCTACCAGGAAGCCACGCAAGGCAACGCCGCGTTCGTCGTGTTCCCGCTCGCCGTGCTGCTCGCCTTCCTCGTGCTGGCCGCGCTGTACGAAAGCTGGACGCTGCCGCTGGCCGTGATCCTGATCGTGCCGATGACGATGCTCTCCGCGCTGATCGGCGTGAAGCTCACCGGCGGCGACAACAACACCTTCGTGCAGGTGGGCCTGGTGGTGCTGATGGGCCTGGCGTGCAAGAACGCGATCCTGATCGTCGAATTCGCCCGCGAGCTGGAACTGCAGGGCAAGTCGATCATGGAAGCCGCGCTCGAAGCCTGCCGCCTGCGTCTGCGTCCGATCGTGATGACCTCCATCGCCTTCATCGCCGGCACCGTGCCGCTGGTGTTCTCGCACGGCGCGGGCGCAGAAGTCCGTTCGGTCACGGGCATCACGGTGTTCGCCGGCATGTTGGGCGTCACGCTGTTCGGCCTGTTCCTCACGCCCGTGTTCTACGTCGCGTTGCGCAAGCTGGTCACGCGCGACCAGGTCCCGTCCGGCGAAGTCGCCGTGGCGCAGGCCTGACATGCGAATCCAAGGAGCTGACATGACCTCTCAAGCTTTCGTCCCCACGTTGCGCGTCGCGTCGTCGGTCCTCGTCACGGCGCTGCTCGCGGCGTGCACCGTGGGGCCGGACTACGTGCGGCCCACGCCGCAGGAGCCCGCCACGTTCGCGCGTGCCGAGGCCCCTGCGACGACCGCAACGCCTGCGCCCGCCGACGACGCGTTCTGGGAACGCTTCGGCGATCCCACGCTGACCGCGCTCGTCGAAGAAGCGCTCGCCGCCAACCACGACCTGCGCATCGCCCTGTCGCGTTACGACGCCGCCAATGCCTTGCTGCGCGAATCGAAGTTCGACCAGATCCCGACGATCACGGCGCATGGAAGCGCCAGCCGTTCGCGGCTCAGCGCCGACCAGGCGCCGGGCGTCTCCCGCGCGGACCGCGACGACGTTGATTCGTATGAAGTGAACGCGGCGGCGACCTGGGAGCTCGACCTGTTCGGCCGCGTGCGTCGCAACGTCGAAGCCAACCGCGCCGGCACCGAAGCGACCGCGAACGACCTGGCCGCCTTGCAGGTGGCGATCGTGGGCGACGTCGCGCGCAACTACTTCCAGTTGCGCGGCTTGCAGGAACGCTTGCGCGTCGCCCGCGAGAACGCCGAGAACCAGCGCGAAACCCTGCGCCTGGTGCAGGCCCGCTTCGATGCGGGCCGCGGCACCGAGTTCGACACCTCGCGTGCGCGTGCGCAATTGGAAGGCACGCTCGCGCTCGTGCCCGCGTTCGAGGCCGAGGTCGCGGTCGCCGAGCATCGCATCGCGGTGCTCACCGGCCGCACGCCGGAAGCGCTCATCACGGAACTCGACGCGCCCGCGGAACTCCCTGCCCTGCCCGACCACATCGATGCAGGCACGCCGGGCGAGTTGTTGCGCCGTCGTCCCGATGTCGCGGCCGCGGAAGAACGCCTGCATGCGGCGACCGCGCGCATCGGCGTGGCCACCGCCGATCTGTTCCCGCGCTTCACGCTCGGCGCGCTGATCGGCAGCCAAGCGGCGGATGCGAGTGCGTTGTTCGGGCGCGACAGCGAGACTGGCTTCGTCGCGCTCGGCATCGACTGGTCCTTCCTCGACGCCGGTCGCGTGCGCGCGCGCATCGCTGCCACGGATGCGAACGCCGAGGGCGAACTCGCGCGCTATCGCCAGACGGTGCTGCTCGCGCTCGAAGACACCGAGAACGCGCTGATCCGCCAGGCGCGTGCGCGCGTGGAAGACGAACACCTCGCACAGGCCGCGCTCGAAAGCGCCAATGCGGCACGCCTCGCGCACGTGCGGTTCGAAGCGGGCGCGGTCGACCTGTTCGAAGTGCTGGATGCGCAACGGACGCAGTTGCTGGCGCAGGACGCGCTCGCCGGAGCGCGCACGCGCAGCACGGTCAGCGTCGTGGAGCTGTATCGCGCGATGGCCGGTGGTTGGCCGGGGCGCATGCCGCTGCGCGAGAAGATCGCGCGCGAGTGAGTCAGGGCGTGCCTGTTCAGAACAGCGCGCCCGTCGACGGCTCGGCATAGGACAGCCGACCGTCGACGAGCGTGGCGGCCCCGGTCCACGGATGTTCGTCCGTGCGACCGGGCGCCAGCAGATGCAGCACTCGCCATCCACGCGCCTTGAAGTCGTCCGAAATCAGGCTGCGGTGGCATTGCCACCACATCGCTTCGGCGCACATCACCGCCGTCGGTGCGCGCAAGGCAACGGCCGCGAGCCGCGCGCTCGCCTGCACGTACTCCGCCGTCTCCATGTAGTCGGCATAGCCGCGAAAGGCCGCATTGCGCCACCGCGAGTTGTGCGAATCCTTGCGTGCCGGGCGACGACCGCCCAGGTCGGGCATCGGCATGTACGCGATGCCCGCATGCGGCAAGGCCTCCGCCATCGCCTCGCCGGAGAACTGCGGATTCCGCCGCGACCCCGCAAAGCGCCGCACATCCACCAGCGTCGCCACACCCGCGTCCTGCAGCATTGCGACGAACGCCTCCCAGGGTCGCGTCGAATGCCCGATGGTCCACAGCGTGCCCGCGTCTGCCATTCCATGATGCTGACACGCCCCACCGGGTGAAATCGCATTGACGGCGCGGCGACTACGCTTTCCGGATGAATGGGCACCATCCCGCCAGCTTCGCGCGCAGCGCCCAGATCCTGCGCTTCCTCCTGAAGTACCGCAGCGCGGGCGTGTTCACCGGCATCGACCTGGACACCGCGGCGCTCGGCACCGAGGTCCTCGTCGAACCGCAGATCGGGCAGCCGGAGGAATTCGTCGAGGACCTGGAAGCGCTCGGCCCGACCTTCGTGAAGATCGGCCAGGCGCTCTCCACGCGCCCGGACATGGTGCCGCCCGCCTACCTCGCCGCCCTGCAGCGCATGCAGGACGAGGTCTCGCCCATTCCGGTCGAAGCGGTGCGCGCGGTGATCGAGGACGAGCTGGGCGTGCGCGTGAGCAAGGCCTTCGCCGAGTTCGACGAAAAGCCCATCGGCAGCGCATCGCTCGCGCAGGTGCATCGCGCGCGTTTGCGCGACGGCCGCGAAGTGGCAGTGAAAGTGCAGCGCCCGTGGGTCAGCGAGATCGTGCGCAGCGACCTGGACACGCTCGCCAACGTCGCCGGCAAGGCCGATCGCATCACCGACATCGGGCGGCGCCTGCGCTTCGCCGATTGGGTGCACGAGTTCCGCAAGACGCTGCTCAACGAGCTCGACTACCGCACCGAAGCCGAAAACCTGGATCGCTTTTCCGAACACTTCGCCGGTTATCCGGAACTGTTCGTGCCGCAACCGGTGCGCGACCTGTGCGCCACGCGCGTGCTCACGATGGACCTGGTGCACGGCACCAAGGTGACCGCACTCTCCGGCCTGCGCCGCACCGAACAGGACCTGGGCCGCCTCGCCGAAGCGCTGCTGCGCGGGTACCTGGACCAGATGTTCGTGCACGGCGAAATCCACGCCGACCCGCACCCCGGCAACATGCTGGTCACCAACGACAACCGGCTCGGCCTGTTCGACCTCGGGATGATCGCGCACGTGCCGCCGCGGCAGCGCGAGCGCCTGCTCCGCTTGTTGTTCGCCTGCGTCGACGGCCGCGGTGAGGAAGCGGCCGGTGAATCGATCGCGATGGGCACGCGCCTGGGGGATTTCGACCACGAGCGCTACGTGCGCGAGATCGGGCAACTCGTCGCGCGTTACGCCGCGCATGCCGGATCGCAGGCGATGTCCGAAGGCCGCCTGGTCATCGAACTGGTGCGCATCGCCACCGCCTGCGGCCTGCGCACGCCGCCGGAGCTGAGCCTGCTGGGCAAGACGCTGCTGAACCTGGAACAGGTGTCCTTTGCACTGGATCCCGAGCTCGACGTGAAGTCGATCGTGGAGTCGCACATCCAGCGCGTGATGCGCGAGCAACTGAAGCAATCCTTCACGCCGGCCAACGTCGCCGGCGAAATGCTGGAGATGCAGGCCCTGCTGCGCGAGTCGCCGCGCAAGATCTCCGACCTGCTCTCGCTGCTCGCCGAGAACCGCTTCACCGTGCACGTCGGCAGCCTCGACGACTCGCAGCTGATGGAGAACCTGCAGAAGATCGCCAACCGCATCAGCGCGGGCGTGATCACCGCGTCCCTGATCCTCTCCTCGGCCCTGCTGATGCGCATCGAGACCCCGGGCTGGAAGCTGTTCGGCTACCCGGCCCTGGCGCTGGTGAGTTTCCTGCTGGGCAGCGGGGTCGGGCTGGCCCTGGTCTGGAGTGCATTCCGCCGCGACCACAAGGCCCGGCCGCGCGAGGAGCGCGGTCCGAGGTGAGCCCGGTTTAAAATCCGCGCTCCCCCCGCAACACCCGCCCCCGCATGTCCTCTCCCTTCGGCACGGAAACGGTGCTGGACGTCCGCCACTGGACGGACGCCTATTTCAGCTTCACGACCACGCGCGACGATGGCTTCCGTTTCGAGAACGGCCAGTTCGTCATGATCGGGCTGCCCGTCGAACAGGCCGACGGCAGCACGCGGCCGCTGATGCGCGCGTATTCGATCGCCAGCGCGAACTGGGAAGAGGAACTCGAGTTCTTCAGCATCAAGGTACAGGACGGGCCGCTGACCTCGCGCCTGCAGCACATCAGGGAAGGCGACTCGATCCTCGTCGGACGCAAGCCCACCGGCACGCTGCTGATCCACGACCTCCATCCGGGGCGCAATCTTTACTTGCTCGGCACCGGCACGGGCTTCGCGCCGTGGCTGGCGGTGATCAAGGATCCGGCGACCTACGAGCGCTTCGAACGGGTGATCCTGTGCCACGGCGTGCGCAACGCGGCGGACCTGGCGTACCGCGACTACATCGTGAATGCATTGCCGCGCCATGAATTCCTCGGCGAGCAGATCGCGAAGCAATTGCACTACTACCCGGCCGTTTCGCGCGAAGACTTCCGGGTTGACGGCCACGACCAACGCGGGCGCCTCACCGACCTGATGGACAGCGGCCGGATGATGGAACACCTCGGCCTCGACGCACTGGACCCCGCGCACGACCGCGCGATGGTCTGCGGCAGCCCGCAGATGCTGGCGGATTTCCGCGCGCTGTTGGATGGACGCGGGTTCACGGCCGCACCGCGCATCGGCACGCCGGGGCAGTATGTGTTCGAGCGCGCGTTCGTCGAAAAGTAATCAGCCCGCGGCGAGCGGGCGCAGCGCGTCGCGATACTTCCGGCTGCACGGCACCACCGTGCCGTCGCGCAGCACCACGCGCGCATCGCCCGTATCGAGCGGTTCGATCTCCGCGATGCAGTCCAGGTTGACCATGTGGCTGCGGTGCACGCGCACGAAGCGCGCGGGATCGAGTTGTTCTTCCATCGTCGCCATGGTGCTGCGCAGCGGGTAGTCGCGGCCGCGCACACGCAGGTTCACGTAGTTGCCCGAGGCCTGCAGCGCTTCGACGTCGTTGGCGGCGATCAGGAATTCCTTGCCGAGCTTGCGCACGAGGAAGCGTTCCGGCCGCTCGGTCGCCGCGGGCGCGGGCGTGTCGTCCGGCGGGGCGAGCACGCTCGCTTCGCCCTGCCAGCGGCGGAGGAACCAGCGCCAGGCTTCGATCGTCGCGACCATGGCGGCATAGCTGCGCACGTCCTTGAGGTATTCGTAGCCCCACTCGCGCAGCCAGTTGCCGAAATCGTAGTCGGCGCCGTTCAGGGCATAGGCGCCCTCGCGCAGCGCGACCATCCCGCCGACGTGGAGCGCCGACCAAGCGATGCTCCCGAGCAGGTGCAGCGGCAGCGCGCGCTTCCAGGTGTCGAAGCGGACCGGGTTCCAGCGGGTGAACCAGACCACGGCCGGCACGAGCGCCAGGCACACGATCGCGCTCGACCATTCCCACACGGCCGGTTCCCAGCGTTCGAAGTGCAGGTGCGCGCGCTGGATGTCGAGCCAGGTGACCTCGGTGTTGGCGATGGCGTTCAGTACGTAGCTGACCACCCAGAAGCCGACCTCGAAGGTGCGGCGCCACGGTTGGAAGCGATCCCAGATGTTGGGCGGCGGCAGGGCGGCGGTGGTCGACATGCCGCGCATTGTGGCCGAGCGGGACGGTGGGACGGCAGGGGTTCGTCCCACGGGTCCGCGGTTCGTCCCTCGCGGGGCCGGATTGGTCACTTCGCGCTGTGGCAGGCAGGCCCGGGGCGGGATGGTCGTTGCCACATCCACCGCGGACACCCGTCATGCAAGCCGCCCTGCCCAACTCCCGACGCCACGACATCGACGCCCTGCGCGCCATCGCCTTCGCCGCCCTGATCCTCTACCACTGGGGAATGCTCTACGTGGGGGGCGAGGACTGGGGCTGGCATCTGAAGTCGAGCTACACGACCGAAGCGATCCAGCTGCCGATGCTCGCGATGAACCGCTGGCGCATGGACCTGATCTTTTTGATCTCGGGCCTGTCGGTGCATTTCCTCCTCCGCGACACGCGCATCGCCCGCTTCATCGCCCTGCGCTCCTGGCGCCTGCTGCTGCCGCTCGTCTTCGGCATGTGGGTCGTCGTGCCGATCCAGCCGTATGCCGAAGGCGTCTCGAACGGCCTGGTGCAGCCCGGCTTCTTCGCCTTCCTCGTGCGCTACTACGGACATACGACCTGGCCCGCAGGCGCCTTCGCCGGCTGGGAACACGGCTTCACCTGGAACCACCTGTGGTACCTGGCCTACCTGTGGACCTACACCTGCGTGTTCGCGCTGCTGCTGCCGCTGCTCAAGCGCCTGCCGAATCCGCTCGCGCGCCTGCGCGGCCTGCACTTGCTGGTCTGGCCCGCGGTGCCGCTGATGATCGCCACGCTGCTGTTGCAGCCGCACTTCAAGGACACCGGCGACCTGGTGCACGACTGGTATCGCCACGCGATGTACTTCACCGTGTTCCTGTACGGCTGGTGGCTCGGCACGCTGGACGGTGTGTGGAATGAACTCGCCGGCCTGCGTCGCCGTGCGCTCACCGGTGCGATCGCGTTGTTCGGCTTCTACATCGCCTGCGCCACGCTGTTGCCCGAACCGATCGCCGATGCGATGCAGTCGGTCATCTGGATCCTGCGCAACCTGTATGTGTGGTGGATGCTCTGCGCGATCCTGGGTTACGCGCGCACCTACCTCAACCGCCCGTTCCGCTGGTTGCCGTATGCGACCGAAGCGGTGTACCCGTGGTACATGCTGCACCAGAGCCTGATCATCGCCATCGCCTTCGCCATCGTGCCGATGCACCTGGGCCCGATCGTCGAGCCCGCCCTCGTGTTGCTCGGCACCGTCGCGGGCTGCGCGCTACTGCACGCGATCATCCGACGCAGCAACCTGCTGCGCCCGCTGTTCGGCATGAAGCGTCGTCAGGCGAGCGCGGCTTCGATGTCCTTCGCGAGCGATTCGGGCGTGTCGGTCGGCGCGTAACGCTTCAGCACCTTGCCGTCGCGGCCGACGAGGAACTTGGTGAAGTTCCACTTGATCGCATCGATGCCGAGGAACCCGCCCTTCTCCTCTTTCAGCCACTGGTAGAGGGGATGGGCCTTGGCACCGTTGACGTCGATCTTCGAGAACAGCGGGAAGTCGACGTCGTAGTTGATCGAGCAGAAATTCTTGATCTCCGCTTCGTCGCCCGGTTCCTGGTGGCCGAACTGGTCGCAGGGAAAGCCGAGCACGACCAGGCCGCGGTCGCGATAGGTCTTCCACAAGGCTTCCAGTCCGGTGTACTGCGGCGTGAACCCGCACTGCGAGGCGACGTTGACGATCAGCAGCGTCTTGCCCTTGTACTCGGACAGCGTGCGCGCCTGGCCATCGATGTCGGTGGCCGAGAAGTCGTAGACGGTGGACATGGGGGACTCCGGGTTCCGTTTCTCCCGGAGTCTATCCCCTCGTCAGTGTTTCCGGCGCCCGGGCTCGGAGACTTGCTTGACGACCTGCGCGGTCTGGACGTCCTTGCCCGCCAGTGCGATGTCGGCGACGGACACGATGCCGGTCAGCTTGCCGCCGGCATCGACCACGGGAATGCGCCGAATCTTCGCCGATTCCATCAGCTCGGTCGCATCTTTCAGGGAGCTGTCTTCCCGCACGGTCTTCGCGGGCTTGGTCATCGCGTCCCCGGCGGTGGCGCTCATGGTGTCGCGGGCCTCGGCCACGATGCGCACGGTGATATCGCGATCGGTCACCACACCCACGGGCTGGCCCTTGTCGTCGACCACCGGGATCTCGCCGCAATCGTTGTCCACCATCATCCGCGCCACGTCGCGCAGCGGGGTGTCGGCGGTGCAACAGGCCGGGTTGCCGGTCATTACCGAAGTCACGTTGGCCATCTGCGTCCTCCTGTGTGCAAGGACCGCAGGATGGCGCCGGCCCGGTCCCCGGGGCGTGAACCCCCTGCTGAAACTGGGGCATTCACCCACCCTGACTCAAGGCATTCGTACGATCACGCGGCCTCGGGTAAATTCGCGGGTTTCCCCGTCCCGACGAGACCCGCCCCGATGAAGCACCCGCTCGCCTGCGCCGTCGCGCTCGCCCTCACCATGAGCAGCGCCCTCGCCGCGCCGCAGGCCCAGCCGCAAGGAACCGCCGTGTCCGCGCCCGCCACTGCCGCCAATCCCTTCTTCGCCGACAGCCCGCTGCCGCTGCATTACCCGGACTTCGCGAAGATCAAGGACACCGACTTCGCACCGGCCTTCGACCAGGGCATGAAGGAAGACCTGGCCGAAGTCGAACGCATTGCGAATGATCCGGCCGAGCCGACCTTCGACAACACCATCGTCGCGATGGAGAAAGGCGGACGCACGCTGACGCGCTCGACCACCGTCTTCTACAACCTGCTGGGCGCCGACAAGAACGACGCGCGCGAAAAGATCGACGAGAAGTACTCGCCCATCTTCGCCGCGCACACGGACGAAATCCGCCTCAATCCCAAGCTGTTCGCGCGCATCCAGTCGCTGTACGACCGCCGCGCCTCGCTGGGCCTGAACGCCGAACAGCTGCACCTGGTCGAGCGCTACTACACCGACTTCGTCCGCTCCGGCGCCAAGCTGAGCGACGCCGACAAGGTGAAGCTGAAGGACATCAACGGCCAGCTCGCCACGCTGGGCACGCAGTTCGACCAGAAGCTGATCGCCGAGCGCAACGCATCGGCAGTGGTGGTCGATACGCGCGCCGAACTCGACGGCCTCACCGACGCGCAGATCGACGCCGCGGCGGACGTGGCCAAGCAGCGCAAGCTCGATGGCAAGTACGTGCTCACCATCCTCAACACCACCGGCCAGCCGCCGGCGGCGCAGCTGACCAACCGTTCGATCCGCGAGAAGCTCTATCGCGCCTCGATGGCGCGCGGCAGCCGCGGCAACGAATACGACACCACGGGCATCATTGCGCAGGTCGTGAAGCTGCGTGCGCAGAAGGCCAACCTGCTTGGGTATCCGACCTGGGCCGCGTTCGTGCTGGAAGATGAAACCTCGAAGTCGCCGCAGGCCGTCAACGACATGCTCGGCAAGCTCGCCCCGCCGGCGGTGGCGAATGCGAAGCGCGAAGCCGCCGACCTGCAGGCGATGATCGACAAGGAACAGAAGGCCAAGGGCCAGCCGACCTTCAAGCTGGAACCGTGGGACTGGTCCTTCTATTCCGAGAAGGTGCGCAAGGCGAAGTTCGCGTTCGACGAAAACGAACTCAAGCCTTACCTCGAACTCGACAACGTGCAGCAGAACGGCGTCTTCTACGCCGCGCACGAGCTGTACGGCCTGACGTTCAAGGAGCGAAAGGACCTGCCGGTGTACGAGCCGGACGTGCGCGTGTTCGACGTGTTCGACAAGGACGGCAAGCAGCTCGCCATCTTCATCTCCGACATGTACGCGCGCGATTCCAAGCAGGGCGGCGCGTGGATGAACTCCTACGTCGACCAGTCCGCGCTCACCGGTTTCCTCCCGGTCGTGGCCAACCACCTCAACATCACGCGTCCGCCGGCGGGCCAGCCCACGCTGCTGACGTGGGATGAAGTGACCACGATGTTCCATGAGTTCGGCCATGCGCTGCACGGCATGTTCTCGAACGTCACCTACCCGCGCTTCAGCGGCACCTCCGTGCCGCGCGACTTCGTCGAGTACCCCTCGCAGGTCAACGAGATGTGGGCCGACTGGCCGTCGGTGCTCGCGAACTATGCGAAGCACTACCAGACCGGCAAGCCGATGCCGAAGGAACTGCTCGACAAGGTCGTCGCTGCCGGCAAGTTCAACCAGGGCTTCGCCACCACCGAATACCTGGGCGCCGCGATGCTCGACCAGAGCTGGCACCAGATCTCGCCCGAGCAGGCGCCGCCTGCGTCCGGCGTGATGGCCTTCGAAGCCGACGCGCTGAAGAAGGCCGGCCTCGACTTCCCGCCGGTGCCGCCGCGTTACCGCACGCCGTACTTCAGCCACATCATGGGCGGCTACTCGGCCGGCTACTACGCCTACATCTGGTCGGAAGTGCTCGATGCCGACTCGGTGGAATGGATGAAGCAGCACGGCGGCCTGACGCGCGCCAACGGCGACCACTTCCGCGACACGCTGCTCTCGCGCGGCGGCACCAAGGACGCGCTGGACCTGTTCAAGGATTTCGCGGGCCGCAGCCCGGACATCCAGCCGCTGCTGAAGCGTCGCGGCCTGGATACGCCGGCGAAGAAGTAATCGCTGGCAACGTTGCAAAAGAAAAGGGCCGCGCAAGCGGCCCTTTTCCGTGGAAAGCGGCGGTCGCTCAGGCGACGTTCGACATCGTCACCGGCTGGTCGTCGCAGCAGCAGGCATCCTTGCTCAACTTCGCGTACTGCCAAGCCGAATGCGCTTCGTCGCGCACCTCGTTCCACCCCAAAGCGGATTTGCCGCGCACGCGGTTCCAGTCGCTGGCCATCTGGGGTTCGACGTTCTGCCATGTCAGGCCGGGATAGAAGCCGGTGGCAAGCTCGCCCAGTGCACGAGCGCGAGCGGAACTGACCTCGTCGAGTTCGCGAGGCGGCGCATTCAGATGGATGACCATGGAGGAGCGGACTCAGCAACGGGGGATGGCGCGCAGTGTTGGCGCGCGCATGTAACCGCTGAGTGAAAGGCAAACCCTTGATTCGCCGGGGATTCCTGTTCATTTTCATGAGGTCGTATGCTCGCTTGCATGAAACGTCGACCTTCCCCTACCCGCACCCGGCCGGCGGCCGCGGCGCCATCCGCGGCTCGGTGCAAGCCTGGGCGCGCCAGGGCATCCCCATGAAGCTCGTGGGTTCCTTCCTCGCGGCCAACAAGGTGCACGGCTTCGACTGCCCGGGCTGCGCTTTCCCCGACAAGACCGGCCGCCCGCTCGTGGACAGCTGCGAGCAGGGGCAGAAGGCGATCGCGTGGGAGATGACGCGCAAAGCGGTGGGCGCGGAATTCTTCGACGGCCGGACACCGGAGGAATTGCGCGCGCTCGGTGATTTCGAACTGGAGTTCCAGGGACGACTCACCACGCCCGTCCTGCACGAACACGGCACGTTCCGCGCGATCGGCTGGGACGAGGCATATGCGATCGCCGCGCGCGAACTGCTCTCGCTCCCGCCCGCCTCTGTCGCCTTCTACGCGTCCGGCCGCAGCAGCAACGAAGCGGCCTTCCTGTGGCAGCTCGCCGCGCGCACCTACGGCAGCGCGCACCTGCCCGACTCCTCCAACTTCTGCCACGAGCCTTCTGGCTTTGCGCTGAAGCAGAGCATCGGCACCGGCAAGGGCACCTGCACGCTCGAGGATTTCGAGCATGCTGACTTGTTCCTCGTCATCGGCCAGAACCCGGCGAGCAACCACCCGCGCATGATGCACGCGCTGCACCAGGCCAAGAAGCGCGGCGCGACGATCCTGGCGATCAATCCGTTGCGCGAACATGGCTTCACCGACTTCTCGGATCCGAAGGACATCGGCGAGCTGCTGCGCGATCGCGGCATCGAAGTGGCCGATGCGATCCACCAGGTCACCATCGGCGGCGACCTCGCTGCGCTCAAGGGCGTGATGAAGGCGTTGCTCGAGATGGAACGCGCGGCGCCGGGCACGGTGTTCGACCATGCGTTCATCGCGGCGCATACCGAAGGCGTGGAGGCCTTGCTCGCCGACCTCGATGCGAGCGCTTGGCCAATGCTCGTCGCGCGCTCTGGCTTGCGTGCAGCGCAGATGCGCGACATCGCCGAACGCTACGCACGTTCGAACGCCACGATGATCACCTGGTGCATGGGCCTCACCCACCATCCGGAAGCCGTCGCGACCATCCAGCAGATCGTCAACCTGCTGCTCCTGCGCGGCAACATCGGGCGTCCCGGCGCGGGCGCGATGCCGGTGCGCGGACATTCCAACGTGCAGGGCGACCGCACGATGGGCGCGACCTCGACGGTCACCACCGCCTGGCTCGACAACCTGGAAGCGACCTTCCCCGGCGCCCCGCTCTGCCGCGATGCCGGACTCGATGCGGCCGGCGTGCTCGAAGGCCTGTTCGACGGACGCATCCGCGCGATGCTGTCGCTCGGCGGCAACTTCGGCGTGGCCGCACCGGATTCGCCGCGCGTGCTCGAGGCCTTGTCGCGCTGCCGCTTCACGCTGCACATCGCGACCAAGCTCAATCGCACGCACTGTTATCCGGGGGAAGTCGGATTGTTGCTGCCGACCTTGGGGCGCACCGACCGCGACCTCCGGCCCGGCGGTGAACAATGCATCTCGACCGAGGATTCCTCGAGCACCGTGCGCGCCTCGCGCGGCGTGCAGACGCCGATCAGCGAACTTCAGCGCAGCGAACCGGCGATCGTGGCCGAACTCGCGCACGCACTCGGATGCGCGCCGTCCGTGCCCTGGGAGGAATTCGCACACGACTATGCGGCGATCCGCGATCGCATCGAGCGTTGCCAGCGTGGCGTGACGGCGGGATTCGAGGCCTACAACGATCGCTTGCTGCGCGATGGCCGTTTCGCATTGCCGAACAACGCCGCGCATCGCCTGTGGAATACGACGACGGGCAAAGCGCGCTTCCTGGCGCATGCGATGCGCGACGACACGCCCGTGCAACTCGCCCGCCATCGCCACGGCGACGCTGTGCTGACGCTGATGACGATACGCGCGCACGACCAGTTCAACACCACGGTGTACAGCGCCGACGACCGCTACCGCGGCGTCGCGGGCGATCGCCGCGTGGTGTTCTTCAACGCCGATGACCTCGCCGCGCGCGGCCTGCGCGACGGCGATCGCGTCGACGTCGAAACCCTCGTGGACGACGGCCACGTGCGCCGCATCACCGGCTTCACGGCGCGCGCCTGGGATATCCCGCGCGGGTGCTGCGCCGCGTACTTCCCGGAAGCCAGCGGCCTCATCGCCGCGAGCGTGTTCTCCGACGGCAGCCGCACGCCGCTGTACAAGGAGATGCCGGTGCGCGTGGAGGCCCACGCCGCCTGAACCTACGGCGCGTGCGACTCCGGTGACGGCGTCGCCATGCCCGGAATGCCGTGCAGTGCCGGATGCTCGGGCTCGCGGAGCAAGGTGCGGCGCCACTGGCGTTGTTCGTCGAGCGAGGCCGGCGCGTGCCAGTCGAGTTTGCCGGCGACCCACGTGGCCACCACGATGCCGTCGCGATACAGCACGCGCGCTCCGAGCAGGCGCGGCACCTTGTCGCCGGTCAGCACGGTGCCGACGAGATTGAGCGGATCCAGCGCCGAGACGGCGACCAACGTGTCGTCGTGCGGGCGCTTGCGGACCGCGCGCATCGCGCCGATCGCCTCGGGCAGCGCGAACTGTTCGCCCGACAGGCCGGCGATGAACCGTCCGCCGCGGATTTCGCCGCGCGCTTCGAGGCGGTGGTAGACGCGGAGGAGTTCGCGCCAGGGCGGGAGCCAGGCGGCTTCGCGTTCGAGCAGGCGCCAGCCCACCACGCCGTAGCGGCGCAGCAAGGTGCGGGCGATGTGTTCGATGGATTCGGGGGATAGCGCCTCGGTGGGTTCGGACGAACGACGCGTCAAGGTCCAGCGCCCGGCATCCTCGATGCCGAACAGCGAGGCGCGACGATGACGTCGGCCGCTGAACGCCGACGGTCGCTTTGACTGCGGGACCAGCAATGCACGCAGGCCCGCGAAGCTGTCGCAGTGCACGCGGCCGCGCGCGACGAGTTCGGCCAGCGCGTCCTCGAGTTCGGTGCGCAGCAGGTGCGCGCCGCCGACGAGTTCGTCGAAGAACGAAGCGCCGTGCTCGCGCAGGTAGTCGGCCACTTTCTCGGCGCGCGAGGACAAGGGCGGATCCTCGTCCTTGCGTTGCGCGGCGGCCTGCGTCCACGTGGCGAGCTGGCGACGCGGCAACAGCACGATCGGCGTCGCGCGGACGGGTGCGGTGCGGCCGCCGTGCGCATCCGACGGGGCATTGCGCAAGCGCGCCCAGGTCGTGCGGCCCGCGGTGCACAGGTCGTCGAGCCAGGCGATGGAGTAGTCGGCCACGCGCGTGGGCAGCAGGTCCGATTCCCAAGCGGCGGCCGGGGCTTCGAAGCCTTCGAGTTGCGCGACGACGCCGGCGAGCGCTTCGGGGCCGCTCACGCGCGCGGTCGGCGAGACGCGCTGCCAGTCGAAGAGGAAGCGCATGTAGTCGCGCGGCTCGACCGGTTCGATCTCGCGGCGCAGGCGACCGATGGTGTAGCGATGGATGCGCGCGAGCAGGTGGCGTTCGCACCACTCCTCGCTCGCGGGTGCATCCGGACCCGAGGTGAAGCGGCCGCGCATCACGAAGCCTTCGGATTCCAGCGCGAGCAGGGCCATGTCGATGTCGGCAGGCGGCAAGGCGAGCGACGCTGCCATCGCCTGCGCCGTCACCGGGCCGAGGCCCGTGAGGCGCGCACGCACCAACGCGAGTGTCGCTTCTTCGCGCGACCATTCGCGCGCGTAAGACGCGGGCACCGCGATCGTCGGTGACATCGCAGCGTCGGGATGCAGCGCCTGCATCTGCGGCAGGCGTTCGGCGGCCCACCACAGGCCCTCGCCCGCTGCCACGCGTGTCGCGCGTTGCGTTTCGGCCAGGGACTGCAGCAGCGGCATCCAGCCGGAAGTGCGCGCCTCCGCTTCGGTCACGCAGCCCAGTCCCATCAAGGCTTCATGCATCTCGTCCGCATTGCGCGCATCCGGCCACGCCTGCGCGCGGACCTCCGCGATGGCGTCGAGGTCGAGGCGGCCGAGATCCTCCGCCGAATCTGCATCCGCGTAACGACGTGACATCACCGCCTGCGTGCGACGTTCTTCCAGCGGCGCGTCGTCGAGGAAGGCATACGGGCGTGCGTTGAGCGCTTCGGCTGCGAAGGGCGACGGCGCAGTGAGGTCGCGCGCGACGACTTCCACTTCGCCCGATTCCATGCGACGCAGCAACGCCAGCCACCCGTCGGTATCCATCGCTTCGTGCAGGCAGTCGTCCAAAGTTTGCGCGACCAGCGGGTGGTCGGGCACCTCGCGCTCGCCCACCAGGTTTTCCGCGCACGCCACCTGGTCGGGAAACACGGTGGCGAGCAGGTCCTCGGATTTCATGCGCTGCAGTTGCGGCGCGACCTTCTTGCCGCCGGTGAAGCGCGGCAGCGCGAGCGCGGTGGTCGCGTTCCAGCGCCAGCGCACGCCGAACAGCGGCGCATCGAGCAGCGCCTGCACCAGGATGTCCTGCGCGGAGTTCGAATGCAGGTAATGCGCGACCTCGATCAGCGGGAAGCTGTGGCTGGTCGAGAGCGACAGCACGATCGCATCCTCGGTGGCCGCCGCCTGCAGTTCGAAATTGAACTTGCGGCAGAAGCGCTTGCGCAGCGCCAGGCCCCAGGCGCGATTGAGCCGGCTGCCGTAGGGCGAATGGAGGATGAGCTGCGTGCCGCCGGATTCGTCGAAGAAGCGCTCGAGCACGATGCGATCCTGCGTCGGCAGCGTGCCCAGTGCGACGGCTTGGCGCGCGATGTAGTCGGCGAGCTGGCGTGCGGCGTGTTCCTCCAGTCCGACGTCCTCCATCAGCCATTGCGCGGGGTCTTCGGCGGCATCGATGCGCTCGGCCAGCGCGGCGCGCAGCCGCGAAACCCCGTGCGAGAGCTCGTCGGTGCGACCCGGCGCTTCGCCCAGCCAGAACGGAATGCTCGGTGGCGCGCCCTGCGCATCTTCCACGCGCACGCGGCCCGGTTCGATCTTGAGGATGCGGTAGCTGGCGTTGCCCAGCTGGAAGATGTCGCCGGCCAGGCTCTCGATGGCGAAGTCTTCGTTGACGTTGCCGATGACCTGCGCCTGCGGTTCGAGCAGCACATTGTAGTCGGCGGTGTCGGGAATGGTGCCGCCGGACATGATCGCGGTCATGCGCCCGCCCGCGCGGCCACGCAGGCGCTTGTGGACCGCATCGCGATGCACATAACCCGCGCGCGTGCCGCGGCGGGTGGTGAAACCTTCGGACAGCATGGACAAGGTGTCGTCGTAATCCTTGCGCGACATCGACGCGTAGGGCCATGCGTTGCGGAACAGGTCGAACAGCGCGTCCTCGTCCCATTCCTGCGCGCTGACTTCGGCCACGATCTGCTGCGCCAGCACGTCCAGCGGTGCGCGCGGGAACTGCAGCGCATCGAGTTCGCCACGGCGCACGCAATCCAGCAGCGCCGCGCATTCGGCCAGGTCGTCGCGCGATTGCGGGAACAGGCGACCCTTCGGCACGCCGCCCACGTGGTGGCCCGAACGGCCCACGCGCTGCAGGAACGCGGCGATCGCGCGCGGCGAACCGAGCTGCACGACCAAGTCCACGTCGCCGATGTCGATGCCCAGTTCGAGCGAGGCCGTGGCGACCAGCACCTTCAGCTGGCCCGCCTTGAGGCGTTGCTCCGCGTCCAGGCGCAGTTCCTTCGCCAGGCTGCCGTGGTGCGCGGCCACGTGTTCCTTGCCGAGCTTTTCGCCCAGGTGGCGCGCGGCGCGTTCGGCCATGCGGCGCGTGTTGACGAACACGAGCGTGGTGCGGTGCTGTTCGACGAGCTGCGCGATGCGCGCGTACACCTCGTCCCATTGTTCGTTGGACATCACCGCGCTGAGCGGCGTCTGCGGCACTTCCAGCGCCAGGTCGCGCTCGCGCGTGTAGCCGATGTCGACGATGTCGCACTCGGGCGTGCCGTCGGCGGCCACCTTCGAAGCGCCGACCAGGAAGCGTGCGACCTCATCGATCGGCTTCTGCGTGGCGGACAGGCCGATGCGCGTGAGGCGTTTGCCGCACAGCGCGTCGAGGCGTTCGAGCGACAGCGCGAGATGGCTGCCGCGCTTGGTCGCGGCCACGGCGTGGATTTCGTCGACGATGACGGTGCGCGCGGTCGAGAGCATCGCGCGGCCCGATTCGGAACCGAGCAGCACGTAGAGCGATTCGGGCGTGGTGACCAGGATGTGCGGCGGCGACTTGCGCATGCGCGCGCGTTCGCCCTGCGGCGTATCGCCGGTGCGCACCGCGGTGCGGATGTCGACGTCGGGCAGGCCGAGGCGTTCGAGCTCTTCGCGGATGCCGGCGAGCGGCGCTTCGAGATTCAGGTGGATGTCGTTGGACAGCGCCTTGAGCGGCGAGACGTAGACGACCTGCGTTTCATCCGGCAGTCCGCCACCCTGCCCCTCGCGCACCAGCGCATCGATGGCGGCCATGAAGGCGGTGAGCGTTTTGCCCGAGCCGGTGGGCGCGGCGACGAGCGTGTTGCGGCCCGCCTCGATGGAGGGCCAGGCTTGCACCTGCGCTTCGGTGGGCGCGGGGAAGGTGCGCGCGAACCACCCGGAGACTGCCGGGTGGAACAACTTCAGGACGTCGGCGCCCATACCGATTCGGTGCATGCCGCGCACCTTGCCACGCTCCGGTCGCAACTTGTGAGACGACACGGCCGCTGGTCAGCGCGGAGCCACGTATCCGCCGGGCACGCCCCGCGGCGAAAGGACGAGTTGCCAAAGCTGAATGGCCCGCGCCCGGAAACTGGCCATCGATGCGGACAGGTAGAACCGCCACATGCGCCGGAAGCGCTCGTCGTAGCGCGAAGGCAGCGTGTCCCAGGCGCGCTCGACGTTGGCGCGCCAGGCCTGCAGCGTGCGGTCGTAGTCGGTGCCGAAGTTGTGCCAGTCCTCGATCACGAAGCGGCCCTCGAGCGCGGTGGCGATCTGCTTGGCCGAGGGCAGCATCGAGTTCGGGAAGATGTAGCGCGCGATCCACGGATCGGTGTGCGCCACCGACTCGTTGTTGCCGATCGTGTGCAGCAGGACCAAGCCGCCGTCGGGCGCATCGTCGGCGAGGCAGCGGCGCGCCACGTCGAAGAACTTCGCATAGTTGCGCACGCCCACATGTTCGAACATGCCGATGGAGAAGATGCGGTCGAAGCCGCCGTCGCTGGCATCGAGCTCGCGGTAATCCTGCAGCCGGATCTCGATCGGCAGGCCTTCGCAGAGCATGCGCGCGAGCTCGGCCTGTTCGCGCGAGACGGTGACGCCCACGCCGCGCACGCCGTAGTTCTGCGCGGCGAACTTCAGCGCCTCGCCCCACCCGCACCCGATGTCGAGCACGCGCATGCCCGCGCGCAGGCCGAGCTTGCGACAGACGAGGTCGAGCTTCGCTTCCTGCGCGGCATCCAGGTCCTTCGCCTCGCGCCAGTAGCCGCAGCTGTACACCAGGCGCTTGCCGAGCATCGCGCGATACAGGTCGTTGCCGAGGTCGTAGTGGCGTTGGCCGACTTCGAAACTGCGCGATTCCGATTGCAGGTTCTGCAAGCGCGCGCGCAACGCGTCCCACGCGGCGCCGAGGCCACGCACCTTCGCTTCGGCGCCCACGCGGATCAGGCGGAACAACATGCCGTCGAGATCGTCGACGTCCCATTGCCCGTCCATGTACGACTCGCCGAGCCCCAGCGAGCCCTGCGTGAGCACGCGGCCGTAGAAATGTTCGTCGTGGATGCTCGGATCCCAGGGGCGCCGGCCCCAGGCAGCGGGCGTCGTGCGCGCGTCCGGCCACACGTCGGCCTCGTGCATCAGTTGCAGGATCCGTTGGCGGAACGGATGCGCCGACATCGGCTAACCGCCGCGGAACAACCCACGGTAGGCCGGCGCGACGTGCGGCAACAGCACGTCCGCGGGCACGTCCACCGTCTGCGTGCCATCGGCGTAAGGGCCGACCTGGTAAGGCGGGAACACGAAGCGCAGCGCGTCGATCTTCCCGTCCGCCCCGAGGCGCGGCTCGAACTCGGAGAACGCATCGGCCGTCGGCCCCGTGCCCTCGTCGATCATCTGGACGGCCTGCTTGAGCATGTCGGCGCGGTCTTCGGCGGGCACGTCGTCGGCGTCGATGCGTTGCGACAGCGCGGTATGCAATTGCTCGCGCACGAAATCGGAAATCACCTGCCAGCCCGTCGCATCGGGCACGAGTTCCTCCGCGGTGAGCTGCACGTTGTGCTGCGGCAGCCAGACGAAGCGCGCGATCAGCGGCGAACCGTGCGCGCCGCCGGTGTACAGGCTCCCGTCGGCGGCGATGGCGATGATCGCCGGCGTGTTCACCAGCGTGGTGTACGACAGGCTCAATTCGTAAGGCGCGGTGGGCGTGTCGTTGCCGAGGCCGTCGACCGCGTCCATCAGATCCTTGCGCGAGGCATCGGCGTAACGCTTCAACGCAGCCGCCAGGCCCGGATGCGCCGCCGCTTCCTTCGGATAGCTGATGCCGATGACGTAGCGCGGCGTGGTTTCCACCACGTCGTGCAGGCCACCGACGCTCGCGGCCGACGCGGGCGCGACGGCGGTGCTCGCCGTGGCGGGCGCATGCGGCGTGGTGGTGGCGGGTGCGGGTGCCTGTCGCTGGCAGGCGGCCAGCAGCAGCACCGACACGATGGCGAGGGCGGAACGACGCGTCATGAGGCAATCCGTTGGCTCGGGGTCGCGCGCAAATTATCGCCGGGCGCGTGACGCCGGGATACACCTTCCGATGCCCGTTCGAGGCCGCCCGGCTGACCGAACGACGCCCCGCTCCCCGTTCTGTGAAGCGACGGAGCCGGAGCGACGGGTGTCCTTCTTCGAAGAACTCAAGCAACGCCGCGTCATCCGCGTCGCGACGGTCTACCTCGTCGTGGCCTGGGTCGCCATCCAGGCCGCCTCCATCGCGCTGCCTGCCTTCGACGCGCCTCCGTGGACCCTGCGCTTCGTCATCCTATTGTTCGCGCTCGGGTTTCCCTTGGCCCTGCTGCTCTCCTGGGCGCTGGACGTGACGCCCGACGGCCTGCGCTTCACCGCCGGCAAGGTCGGCAACAAGCGCATGGCGACCATCAGCCTGGGCCTGGTCGTGCTCGCCGTCGCCTGGTACTTCCTCGGGCAACCGGCCTTCCGCGGCGGCACCAAGGCCCCCGAACGCTCCATCGCCGTGCTGCCCTTCGTGAACATGAGCGGCAACGCGGCGAACGATTACTTCTCCGACGGCCTGGCCGAAACCACGCTCGACATGCTCGCCCAGGTGCCGGACCTGAAAGTGATCGCACGCACTTCCTCGTTCGCGTTCAAGGGCAAGTCGACCGACATGCGCGAGATCGGCCGCCAGCTCGGTGCGGCGCACGTGCTGGAAGGCAGCGTGCAGCAGGCCGGCGACACGGTGCGCATCACGGTGCAGCTGATCCGTGCGAATGATGGTTCGCACCTGTGGTCGAAACAGTTCGATCGGCGCATGACGGACGTGTTCCGCATCCAGGACGAGATCGCGACCTCCGTCGTCGATGCGCTCGCGATGCAACTCCCCGAATCGACGCAACGCCGCCTGGTGCGCAAGCGCACCGACAATGTCGCCGCGTACGACGCCTACCTGCAGGGCATGGCGCTGATGCCCAAGCGCGACGTCGGCGACATGCGGCGCGCGCTGGCGTACTTCGAGCAGGCGATCCGCATCGATCCGAATTACGCGCGCGCGTATGTCGGCGCGCACGACGCGATTCATCTCATCGAAAACTACGGCAGCATCACGGATGCCGAGCGCAAGAAGGAACAAGCCTACCTGCAGCAGGCACTGCGGCTCGCGCCGGACCTGGGCGAGGTGCAGGTGGCGCGCGGCGTCTCGCTGGAAATGGCCAACGACGTGGACGGTGCGGAAGCGGCGTATCGGCGCGGTGTCGCACTGGCGCCCGGGTACGCAACGGGCTGGCAATGGCTCGGCGAGCTTCTGTCCGCGGGCCAGGGCCGCTATGAGGAAGCGCTGCCGATGCTCGCGAAAGCGCGCTCGCTCGATCCGCTCTCCCCCGTCATCCGCGGCACCTATGCTTTCTCCCTGGGCCAGGCAGGCCACCTCGACGCAGCACTCGCCGAAAGCAACAAGCTCATCGCCGACACCCCCGAGGTCGCGCGCAGCTACGACGACCGCAGCGTCATCCACACGATGCACGGCGACCTCGTTTCGGCGCTTCGCGACCTGCAGACGCAGGACGGGCTCGCGCCGGACGCTTACGCCTTCCGCTCACACCGCTGCTACGCGCTGATCGATTTCGGTGCCCTCGATGAGGCCGACGCATGCCTGCGCCCGCTCGCGGCGCACGCACCGGATGCCGCCGCGATCCTCTTCGCCCAGGCGCGCCTGGCCTACCTGCGCGGGGACTTCGCCGCGGCGCAGGCTTTGCTGCGACGCACGCCCAAGGAGTACAGCGAGGCGTTCGACGCGGGGATGTCGCTGCTCATGGGGGACCCCGCGCCCTTGATCGCGGTGGAGCGCAAACAAAACCCGCGTTGGTTCGATGCACCGCCCGCGGCTGTGTATTCGCCGAGGGCCAACGCTGCAGTGCAGACCGCGGCGGCGCTCCTGCGCTCCGGCGACCGTGTTCGAGGCGAGGCGCTCATGCGGGCCGCGATGGCGTCGGTGGCCGATCGCCCCTATCCCGCCGTCAACGGTGGGCGCGGATGGCTGGAAGTGGAAGGCCACGAACTCCTTGGCGAGCGCGACGCGGCCGTGCAGGCGTTGCAGCGCGGCGTCGACGCCGGCTTCTTCCAGCAGATCGCCGACATCGATGCGGATCCTTTCCTCGCAGACCTGCGCAAGGATCCGCGCTACGACCGCATCCTCGCGCCGGCGCGCGCAAAAGCCGCCGCGCAGGTCGAAGCGGCACGCAAGGCCGGTCTTCTCTGACGCCCGAAAACAAAAAACCCGGCCGAGGCCGGGTTTTTCGATCGGGTGCGTCCGGTGCGTTGCCGCGCCGGATGCTCCGCGAAGCAGGGGCGATTAGACCGCCTGGACTTCGTCGGCCTGCAGGCCCTTCTGGCCCTGCACAACCTTGAACGTGACGCGCTGGCCTTCCTGCAACGACTTGAAGCCGGTGCCCTGGATGGAGCGGAAGTGCACGAAGAGGTCCGGGCCGGATTCCGGCGTGATGAAGCCAAAGCCCTTGGCATCGTTGAACCACTTGACGGTGCCGGTCTGACGATCGGACATGGGTATTACTCCTTGAAAAACAGGTTGGATGATGCACGACCACCATAGTGGCCGCGACTGTCTAGCAAGGGGTAAGACGCGAACGATGTAGCGACCGCAGACACGAGGTCCTTGATCTACCGCATCGGGCCACGATGTACCGTGATCCCGCTTGGAACAGTGGGCGCACCTTACCCTACTTTGCCCCGGAAGTGTGAATACGCAGAGGGAACATTCACGCAGCCGTCGAGGGCATCACCATTCCGTGCGGCCCGGAATCAGGCCCCGGAGCTCCTGGTCGGTGAGGTTGCGCCACTGCCCGACCTTCAAATGGGCGAGCTTCACGTTGCCGATCCTCACGCGGATGAGGGTCTTCACGCGGTGCCCGAAGTGGGCGGCCATGAGGCGGATCTGCCGGTTGAGGCCCTGCACCAGCACGATGCGGAACCCGAAGCGGCCGAGCTTGCCGGTCTTGCACGGCAGGGTCAGCTGCCCGTGGAGGGGCACGCCCTTGGCCATGCCGCGCAGGAATTCGTCGGTGACCGGGTGGTTGATCGCCACCAGGTATTCCTTCTCCAGCTTGTTCTCGGCGCGCAGGATCTCGTTGACGATGTCGCCGTTGCTGGTCAGCAGGATCAGGCCTTCCGAATCCTTGTCCAGGCGCCCGATCGGGAAGATGCGCTGCTCGTGGCCGATGAACTCCACGATGTTGTCCTTCACCGTGGTTTCGGTGGTGCAGGTGATCCCGACCGGTTTGTTCAGCGCGATGTAGACGTGCTTGCGCTTGCCGGGCCCCGCAGCGGCGCGGGCCTTCAGGGCCTCGCCGTCGACCAGCACCGTGTCGCCCTCGCCCACTTCGGCGCCCACGCGCGCCCGCACGCCGTTGACCTGCACGCGGCCCTCGGCGATGAGGCGGTCGGCTTCGCGGCGCGAGCAGGCGCCGGTGTCGCTGATGAACTTGTTGAGGCGCATGCGGGGAGCCGGGGGACGGGCCGCGCATTGTACCGGCGCGGCCGCCCTCGCCTTCAGGCAAGCAGGTCGCGGTACTCCGGGTGCTTCTCGATCCAGACCTTGGCGTAGCTGCAGGCCGGAACCACCTTCATCCCCGCGGCGCGCGCATGGTCCAGCGCCACGCGCACCAGCTCGCCGGCGATGCCGCGCCCGCCGATCGCCTCCGGCACGCCGGTGTGGAAGAGGGTCATCGCGCCGCCTTCCACCCGGTAATCGAGCTCGGCCACGTGGCCGTCGACGAGGACGGTGAACCGCCCCGTCGCCTCGTGCCGGACCGGCCCCAGGTCACCCGCGGGCATCGCGCTTGCCCTGGTTCTGGCGATCGGTCGCGCCGATGCTGCCCTGGATGGCGGACTGATGCGTTTCGCCCTGGTGCAGTTCGTTCGCCTTCATGCGCGCTTCCTCGGACTGGAATCCCGGATCGGGCACGTGGTTGCCGCCTTCGCCGATGTGTTGCCACGCCGGCGTCTCTCGATCGTGCGCATGCTTGGCTTCCAGCAGCGCGCGCGTGTTGGCCAGCGCCTGCTCGGGCGTGATGTGCGCGGGCTCGGGAATGACATGGACGGCACGCGGCTTGCGCGGTGCCTTGCGAGCGACGGTCTTCTTCGTGGCGACCCGCTTCGTGGCCGCGGCCTTGCGGACGACTTTCTTCGCGGCCTTCTTCGCCGGCGACTTGCGGGCTGCGACTTTCTTCGTGGCCTTCTTCGCGACTTTCTTCGCCGCGGCCTTGCGCGTCGCGGTCTTCTTCACCGCCTTGCGCGCTGTCTTTTTCGCAGCGGCGCGGCGGATCGCCGTCTTCTTCACTGCCTTGCGCGCGGTCTTCTTCGCGGCCTTCTTCGCCGCCTTCTTCACCGTGCGCTTCACGGCGGCCTTCCGCACGACCTTCTTCGCGGCCTTCTTTGCCGTGCGCTTCGCACCGGCCTTGCGCACGGCCTTCTTCGCGGTCTTCTTCGTCGCCTTCCTGGCCGCTTTTTTCGCAGCCTTCTTGGTCGCCATGGACGCCTCCTCGAGTCAGTCCCCGCGCCCCGGATATCACGGGGCACATTCAGCGCGGGTGAGTACTCAGGACCCCGGCGACAGCAAGCGCTCGACGAACGCCGCGGGCAGCCGCGGCTCGGCGAAGATCGCGAACGCCACGCCGTACAGCGCGCCCCAGAAGTGCGCCGCGTGGTTGACGTTGCCGTGCCCCTGGCGATCGGCCCAGGCCGAATACCCGAGGTACAGCACGCCGAAGATGATCGCCGGGCATGGCAGGACGAACACGTAGATGGTCGCCCACGGGTTGAGCAGCACGAAGGTGAACAGTACGGCCGAGACCGCACCCGACGCGCCGAGGCTGCGATACCGCGCGTCGTTGCGATGGCGCAGGTAGGTCGGCAGGATCGAGGCCACCATCGCCGAGAGATAGAACAAGGGAAACGCCAGCGGCCCCAGCGTCGCGCCGTAGAAGCGCTCCGCCAGCGGGCCGAAGAAGTACAGCGTGAACATGTTGAACAACAGGTGCATCCAGTCGGCATGCACGAAGCCGTAGGTCACCAGGCGGTCGTACTCGTGCTTGCGCGCGATGGCGGGCGGCCACAGCGTGAGGCGGTCCATCAGGCGCGGTCGCTCGAAGGCGATCCACGAGACGATCACCGTCAGGCCGATCAGGATCCAGGTCTGCATGCGTCAGGCGGTCGTCGTGGCGGGGGCGTTGCCCCATTCGGCCAGGCCTTCGAGTTCGTACAGGCGCGCGAAGGACGGGCGTGCGCGCATGCGATCGGCGAAGGCGAGCAAATGCGGCCACTGTGTCGCGGGCCTGGGCATGTTGCGCGACCAGCGCATCAGCATGGCGAGGTAGAAATCGGCGGCGCTGAGGCGATCGCCCAGCATGTACGGGCCGTTCTTCGCGATGTGCGCGTCGAGGCGATCCCAGGCTTGCGCGATCTTCGGCGCGACGGAGGCGCGCACGAGTTCGGCGTTCGCCTCGCCCGCGGCTTCATGCGGGTACCACCAGTTGCGGAACAGCGGTTGCACCGCGTTGGCGAGGTGGAACATCCACTGGTGGTAGTCGGCACGCTGCGGGTCGTCGTGCGCGGGGGCGAAGCGGTGCTGCGGATCGCGGTCGGCGAGCGTCATCAGCAGCGCGGCGGCTTCGAAGCGCGGCACGTCGTCCAGGACCAGGGTGGGCACCACGCCATTGGGATTCAACGCGAGGTACTCCGGGGACTTCTGCGCACCGGCCGCGGTGTCGACCAGGCGCAGCTCGTAGGGCACGCCGAGTTCGATCATCAGCCAGTGCACCACCATGCTCGCGGCACCGGGGGCGTAGTAGAGGGTGGTGGTCATCGGCGTCCGAACGGTGCTTGGGAGAGGCGCCCATCTTAGCCTCGCGCCCTGCCGCCAGCGCACTGGCAGCAGCATGACCAACGCCACGAAGGAATCGCCCCCGGTTTGGATACCATCGCCGTTCCCTTGCCCGCGGCCGATGCCCCATGTCCCTGCCCCGCTCCCTGCTCGCTGCTGCCCTCCTCGCCTGCCTCGCGCCGCTGCATGCCGCGCCGGCGTCGACCGATCTCACCAGCGCGGATCTCACAAGCGCGGATCTCACCAGGACGGATCTCACCACGGTGTCGGAGCGCTCGGGCTTCGTGCGCACGGGGCGCTTCGAAGAAGTGATCGCGCTGTGCAGCGCGTTCGCGAAGGCGTATCCGGATGCGGTGCGTTGCGTCGACTTCGGCACGACACCGGAAGGCCGGCCGATGAAGGCGCTGATCGTGTCGCGCAGCGGTGCACTGACGCCGGAAGCGGTGCGCGCGAAGGGCTTGCCGGTGCTGCTCGTGCAGGGTGGCATCCATGCGGGCGAGATCGACGGCAAGGACGCGGGCTTCCTCGCATTGCGCGAGCTGCTCGATGGCAAGCAAGACAAGGGCGCGCTGGAAAAGCAGGTCCTCGTCTTCGTCCCCGTGTTCAACATCGACGGCCACGAGCGCTTCGGCGCCTGGAACCGTCCGAACCAGCGCGGCCCCGAGCAGATGGGCTGGCGTACCACCGCGCAGAACTACAACCTCAACCGCGACTACGCGAAGGCCGACACGCCGGAAATGCAGGCGATGCTGCGCCTGGTGGAGGCGTGGGACCCGATCGCCTACATCGACCTGCACGTCACCGACGGCGCGAAGTTCCAGCAGGACGTCGCGATCCAGGTCGAACCCGTGCACGCGGGCGACGAGGCATTGAAGGCTGCCGGCAAGACCTTCCGCGACACGGTGATCGACGAAGTGAAGAAGCAGGGCGCCCTGCCCGTCGCCTTCTATCCCTCGTTCGTGGAGAACGACAATCCCGAATCCGGCTTCATCGACGGCGTGTCGCCGCCGCGCTTCTCCACCGGTTACTTCCAACTGCGCAACCGGTTCGGCATGTTGGTCGAAACGCATTCGTGGCGCGATTACCCGCATCGCGTGAAGACCACGCACGACGTGGTGCTCTCGGTCATCCGCCAGATCGCCGCGCACGGCCAGGACTGGATGAAGATCGCGCAGGCCGCCGACGCGCGTTCGCTCGCCGGCCAACCGGTGCCGCTCGACTACGCGGCGAGCGACAAGGTGCGCACCATCGACTTCCTCGGTTACGCCTACACGCGCACGCACTCGGACATCTCCGGCGGCCTGATGACGCATTACGACGAGACCAAGCCGCAGGTCTGGCACATCCCGCTGCGCGACGACGTGCAGCCGGGGCACATGGCAACGGCGCCGAAGGCCGGTTACATCGTGCCCGCCGCGCATGCCGCCTGGGTGGGCGAGAAGCTCAAGGTCCACGGGATCAAGTTCGACACCCTCGATCACGCGCTGGCCAAGCGCGACGTGCAGGTGTTCCGCGCGACCAACACGAAGTTCGCGGGCAATTCCGTGGAAGGCCACCAGCGCCTGAACCTCGAAGGCCAGTGGGCGCCGGAAACGCGCGACGTCGGCGCCGGCGCGCTGTTCGTGCCGATCGCGCAGCCGAAGGCACGGCTGGTGATGGCGCTGCTGGAACCGCAGGCGCCGGACGCGCTCGCCGCGTGGGGCGAGTTCAACAATGCCTTCGAGCAGAAGGAATACATGGAGGCCTACGTCGCCGAAGACGTAGCCCGCGAGATGCTGAAGGATCCGAAGGTGAAGGCCGAGTTCGAAGCGAAACTCAAGGACGACGCCTTCGCGAAGGACCCCGACGCGCGCCTGGCGTTCTTCGCGCGCAAGCACGCCTCGTGGGACGAGCGCTTCAACCTCTACCCGGTGATGCGGGTGGACGCGGCGCCCTGACGGAGGTCAGTGGCGCTTGAAATACTGGACCTCGCGCTCGTGCTTCTCCGCCGCCGCGCGGCTGGAGAACGTGCCGAGGTTCCTGCGCTTGTGGGTCTTCGGATCGAGCTTGCGCGAGTACAGCCGGTATTGGCCGTTGGCGAGCTTGCGGATCATGGCCTGGCTCCGCGTGGATGTCTGGAGACTTAAGCCACGCACGTCGTGAAGGGCGTGCGGTTTGACGGCGGCGTACGATGCCGGCGTTCAGCCAGGAGCCTGCCATGCGTTACCTCGTCGCGCTTGTTGCTGCTTTGGTCCTGTCCGGTTGCCCGGAGCGCGAAACCGCGCCTTCCCCGGTCGCGCCCATTCCGACCGAATCGAACTACATCCACGGCAGCGCCTATTTCCTGGAGCGCTTGAAGCTACCGCCGGGGAACGACTTCACCGTGCAGTTGATCGACAACCAGCTTGCCGATACGCAGCAGGCGGTGATCGCGGAGACGACGCTGGAGGATGTGGCGGGACCTCCGTACAACTTCTCGCTGATGTACGACCCGGCGAAGATCCGGCCGAACGGGCAGTACGGCTTGCATGCATCGCTGCGTGGCGCCGATGGACACCTGATTTTCGTCACGCAGACGCGCGTGCCGGTGGTGCCCGGCGATCCGAAGGTCGTCGAGTTCCGCATGACGCGCGTGAGCGCGGGCGACGCGCCGCCGCCGGTTGCGAACATCCACCACACGTCGTGGACCTGCGGCGAGATGACCTTCGCTGCGGATTTCGACATGGCGGGCGGGCGCGTGGACCTGCAATTACCGGAAGGTGCGATGTCGCTGCCGCTGGCGCAGTCGGCCTCCGGTGCGCGCTATGCCGATCATCGCGGCAACGAATTCTGGACGAAGGGCGACAAGGGCACGCTCACGCGCGAGGGCGGCGGCAAGCTGGATTGCGTGCGCGCGGATACGCCGCCGCAGGCGGGTTCGCCGTGGGATGTGGCGAAGAAGCGTGGCGTGGCGTTTCGTGCGATCGGCAACGAGCCGGGGTGGGTGGTTGAAGTCGGGCGCGGCGAGGCGCCGACGATGGATGCCACGCTCGACTACGGAAAGCGCGTGGTCGATGTGCCGAAGGCGCAGGCGCTCTCCGGTCTGCTCGGTTATGCGGGGACCGCGACCGACGGGTCGAAGGTGCGCTTGGTGTTGGAGCGCAAGGCGTGCAGTGACGGGATGAGCGATGACGCGTTTCCGGTCGCTGCGACGCTGGATGTGGGCGGGACGACGTATCGCGGGTGTGGGCGGTTCCTGGCTGAGTGACTGCTTAGAGGCAAGAGCGCGACACCAGAACGTCGGACCGCCACGCAGTCCGTTATCGCGCCTGTCGGAGCGCCTTCAAGCCGCATCCATGCAACCGGAGCTCCGCCCGGGTGGCCATCCATGGCCGCCCTGCAGTCGCGACAACGGACTGCGTGTCGGTCCTCTGCGCGGGACGTGGGGGCTGCCTGCCGCCTAGCAGTTCTCGTATTTCCAATTCCGGCGCTTGCCTTCCGCCAGCCATTCGACCGCCTGCGCGAGGCGCGTCTTGCGCGTTTCTTCCCGCTTCGCCTCGATAATCCATTCGACGTAATCCCGTTGCGCACTCGGCGGAAACGCTTCGAACGTCTTCCTCGCCTTCGCATTCTTCTTCAGCGCGGCGAGCAGGTCTTCCGGCGCTTCCGGCGGCGGCTTCGGTGCGGTCTTGCGCTGCGCCGGCGACTTCACGTTGTCCAGGTTGAGTTGCATCGCGCGCTTGATGTGCGCGATCAGGGTCTTCTTCGGCGGCAGCTCCTTGACCGAGGTGAGCTTGCCGTAGCTTCCCATGCCATCGCGCGGTTCGCCCTCGCCCACCACCAGCGCGTGCTTCCAGTAACCGAACGAGGCGTGTTGCTTGAACGCCGCCATGCCGCACAGGATGCCGCCGCCGTACAGGAAGGTCGGCATGCTCCACTTCAGCGTTTCTTCCACGTCGGGGCAGGCTTCGTGCACGGCGGCGCGGACGTGTTCGAGGATGGGCCGCGCGAAGTCGGCTTGCTTGGCGATGTAGGCGTCGATGCGCGGGTCGGTCTTCATGCGGCGGATCATGCCAGAGGCCAGCGGCCCAATGTCTCGTACGCCCCTTCCCCGCTCGCCATCAATTCGAAATGCCCCACGTGCCAGGGCAGCGGGCCGATCGCATGCGGTTCGGGGCGGCGCGGGGCGCGCAGTGCCGTGATGTGCGGGACGTAGCGGTCCTCTTTCTTCATCGGTACCTCGCGCTCGCGGCAGGCCTGCGCAAGCGCGTCATGCAATTGCTGCAGTGCATCGGGCAGGTGCGAACAGCCGAGCCAGCCGATGCGCCTGCCGAAGCGGTCGGCGCGGTCCACGACGAGGTCGAACGGCGGCAGCGCGATCGTGTCGGCGGCGGCGCGTGCGGCCCGGAGGATGTCGTCGGGCAGCGGATCCGGGAACGCATCGAGGAACACCAGCGTCATGTGCAGCTTCGCCTCCTGCGTTCGTCGCCCGCCCCATTCGGCGTGAAGACGCGCGGTTTCCAGCGCGAGCCTGTGGCGCAACGTCGGCTCGGGTGCGAACGCGAAGAAGATATTGCGGGTGGCCGCCATGGCGCTGTCGACACCTCATCCGGACCGGGTGGAGTATGGTGCGCGGTGCATCGCAATGGAGAGCGTCATGCGTCGACACCTGCGCAATCCCTGGGTCTGGGTGGCCGCCGCGCTGCTGTTCGCTGGCTGGCTGCTGTGGCCGCGCCCGGTGAAATCGCCGCCGCTGGAACACACGACGCCACCCGCCGCTTCCGCGCCCGCCAGCCAGGTGCAGCTGCGCTCGCCCGCCGACGACAGCGCGCTCGCGGGCCTGCCTGCATGGTTGCCCGCCGAAGCCCACGACACCATCGCGCGCATCGCGCACGGCGGTCCGTTCGACAATCGCCAGGACGGCAGCACGTTCGGCAATCGCGAAGGCCACCTGCCCTCGCAGTCGCGCGGCTATTACCGCGAGTACACGGTCGAAACTCCGGGCGAGCGCTCGCGCGGTGCGCGCCGCATCATCACCGGCGGTTCTCCGCCCGAAGTCTGGTACTACACGGACGATCACTACGACAGCTTCCGTTCCTTCAGCGTGGGCGCGCTGGATGTGACGCGCGCCGGAGGCATTCGATGAGCGAGTCGGGTTGGGAACTCGGCCTCGCCGATGCCGAAAACGCGGGCGTCTACTTCGTCACCACCGACGACCTCGATACCTTGGGCGTCGCCGCGCGCGATGCGGGCTTGCAGGTGCGGCGCATCGACCTGGGCGGCGCGGACAAGTCCACGTTGCTGCTGCGCATCGCGACGGCGCTGGACTTCCCGGGCACCTTCGGGCGCAACTGGGATGCGCTGGCGGACAGCCTGCGCGATCTGTCTTGGCTGCCCGCCGCGGGCTTCACGCTGTTGTTCGAGAACGGTGGCGACCTGCAGCAGGGCGGCACCGAGGACTTCGACACGCTGCTGGAGATCCTCGAGGAAAGCGCGCAGGAATGGGGCGAGCGCCACATTCCCTTCTGGTCCTTCATCGCGCTGCCCGAGTCGGTGTTCGACGAGATCGACGCGGCGGCGGCAGACTGATCGTCAGCCCGCGTCGAGTTCCATCCAGCGCGCATAGGCGCGATCGAGCGCGGCCTGCGTTTCGGCCAGGCGCGAGTTATGCGAGACGATCATCTGCGCTTCGCGCTGGTAGAACGCGGGGTCGTGCATCGCTTCGGTGAGTTCGGCGACGTCGCGTTCGAGTTGTTCGATCTGGACCGGCAGGGTTTCCAGCTCGCGCTGTTCCTTGTAGGAGAGGCGGCGCTTCGCGGGCTCCGGTGCACGCGCTTGCTTGACGGGCGCCGCGACGGGTGCCGCCGGTTTCGCCTGCGTGGGCTCCGGCCGTTGCCGCAGCCAATCGGTGTAACCGCCCACGTATTCGCCGACGCGCCCGTCGCCTTCCATCACCAGCGTGGAGGTCACCACGCTGTCGAGGAAGTCGCGGTCGTGGCTGACGAGCAACAGCGTGCCTGCGTAGTCGGCGAGCAGTTCTTCGAGTAGTTCGAGCGTTTCGACGTCGAGGTCGTTGGTCGGTTCGTCCATCACCAGCAGGTTGGACGGTTGCGCGAACAAACGCGCGAGCAGCAGGCGATTGCGCTCGCCGCCCGACAAGCGCGTGATCGGCGCGCGCGCACGCTCCGGCGTGAACAGGAAATCCTGCAGGTAGCCGAGCACGTGTTTCTTGCGCCCGCCGACGTCCACCGTGTCGCTGCCGCCGGCCACGTTCTCCATCGCGTTCCAGTCTTCGCGCAGCGCGGCGCGTTGCTGGTCGAAGTACGCGATCTCCAAGCCGGTGCCGGGCTTCACTTCGCCCGCATCGGGCTTGAGCTGCCCGAGCAGCAGGCGCAGCAGCGTGGTCTTGCCGCTGCCGTTCGGTCCGACGAGGCCCACGCGATCGCCGCGCAGGATCTTCGTGGAGAGGTCCTGCACGATCGGCCGCCCGTCGTAGGCGAAGGACACGTCCTTCACTTCGATGACCTTCTTGCCCGACGCCTCGCCCTGCGAGGCTTCCATGCGCACGCGGCCCATCTGTTCGCGGCGCGCGGCGCGTTCGTTGCGCATCGCTTCGAGTCGGCGCACGCGGCCCTCGTCGCGCGTGCGACGAGCCTTGATGCCTTGGCGGATCCACACTTCTTCCTGCGCCAGCAGCTTGTCGAAGCGCGCGTTCTCCTGCGCTTCGGCGTTGGCGCGTTCCTCGCGGCGGCGCTGGTAGTTGTCGTAGTCGCCAGGCCAGCTGGTCACGTTGCCGCGATCGATCTCGACGATGCGCGTGGCGAGCGCGCGCAGGAAGCGACGGTCGTGGGTGACGAACACGAGTGCGCCGTTCCAGCCCTTGAGGAAGGCTTCCAGCCACTCGATGGATTCGATGTCGAGGTGGTTGGTCGGTTCGTCGAGCAGCAGCAGGTCGGGCGCGGAGACGAGGGCGCGCGCCAGCAGCACGCGGCGTTTGCGTCCGCCGGAGAGCGAACCGAATGCGGCGTCGCCGTCGATCGACAGGCGATGGAGCATCTCTTCGACGCGGCGGTCCATGTCCCACGCATGCGCGGCTTCCATCTTGGCCTGCACGCGCGCGAGCGCGGCGGTGTCGACGTGTTCGGCGTGGCTGATGTGGTGGAACTCGGCGAGCAAGGCACCGGTTTCGCCAAGACCGCCGGCGACCACATCGAACACGGTGCCCGCCATGTCGCCGGGCACTTCCTGCTCCAGGCGCGCGATGCGGCGGCCGCCTTCCACGCGCACTTCGCCGTCGTCCGGGCGGATCTCGCCCGCCAGCAGCTTGAGCAGGGTGGATTTGCCGGCGCCGTTGCGGCCGATGAGGGCGATGCGCTCGCCGGGTTCGATGGACAGGTCGATGCCGTCCAGCAGCAGCGGGCCGCCGACGCCGTAGTCGACGCGTTGTAGGGTGATCAGGGGCATGCGCGCAGTTTAGTGGATCGGTCAGGAGCTGCAGCTCAGCATCGAACAGCCCGCACGGTCGCGCGCCCAGTCCGGGCGGCGTTGCGCGAATCGCTCGCGGCCCGGCTGTTCGTCGTAGGGGCGGCGCATCACGTCGAGCAGCTCGGCGACGCCGGCCTCGTCGCCCTGCTCCGCACGGTCGATGACTTCCTGCGCGAGGTAGTTGCGCAGGACGTACTTCGGGTTCGCCGCGTCCATGCGCGTGCGGCGTTCGGCGGGCGTCGATGGATCTTCGCGCAGGCGCGCCGCGTGGCGCTGCAACCATTCGAGGAACGCCGGTGCGGCCTGCGCACGCTTGGCTTCGTCGTACCAGGTGGCATCGAACAGCGTTTCGAGCTGCGCGCCGATGTCGCCCTGCGGATCGAACCGCCCCAGCGCGCGGAACCACAGCGTCATGTCCACTTCCGCCACCTGCAGCAATGCCTGCAGGGCCTGCATCGTTTGGATGTCCGCATCCGTGCATTCGCCGTAGCCGAGCTTGCGCGCCGTGTTGTTGCGATCCTCTTCGACGAAGCGATCCATGTAGCGCTGCAAGCCTTCGTTGAGCGGCGCCACGTCGGAGAACAGGGGCGAGATCGCATGCGCCAGGCGCGTGAGGTTCCAGTGCGCGATCTTCGGTTGCCAGCCGAAGCGATAGCGACGCCCGCCGGCATCGGTGGTGTTGGGCGTCCAGTCCGGATCGAAGTCGTCGATCCAGCCGTACGGCCCGTAATCGATGGTGAGGCCGAGGATCGACAGGTTGTCGGTGTTCATCACCCCGTGCACGAAGCCCACGCGCATCCAGTGCGCCATCAGCACCGCGGTGCGCTCGCACACGGTGGCGAACCAATCGCCGTACAGCGCTTCGCCCTCGCCTTCCAGCTCGGGGAAATCGCGCGCGATGCAGAAATCCGCAAGCCGGCGCAGCAGGTCGAGATCGCCGCGCGAATAAGGCAGTTCGAAATTGCCGAAGCGGATGAAGGACGGCGCGACGCGGCACACGATCGCGCCGGGTTCGGATTTCGGATGGCCGTCGTAGAACATGTCGCGCACGACGTCCTCGCCGGTCGCGACCAGGCTCAGCGCCCGCGTGGTCGGCACGCCGAGGTGGTGCATCGCTTCGCTGCAGAGGAATTCGCGGATCGAGGAACGCAGCACGGCGCGACCATCCGCGGAACGCGAATACGGGGTCGGACCTGCGCCTTTCAGTTGCAGCTCCCAACGCTGTCCTTGCGCATCGAGCGTTTCACCCAACGTGATCGCACGCCCGTCGCCCAGTTGGCCCGCCCAGTGGCCGAACTGATGCCCGCCGTAGTTCACCGCGAACGGATCCATCCCCGGCCATTGCGCATTGCCGCCGAAGACCAGCGCGAATTCCTGCGTGGCGACGTCCGCCTCGCTGAAGCCGAGGATCGCCGCCATCTCGCGCGAATGCGCGATCAGTCGCGGTGCCGGCACGGGCGTGGGCCGCACGCGCGACCACGCCCCCGCCACCTGGCGGATGCCCGGCGACAGGTCCGGGTCGCCCGGCAGTTCGAGGAACCGATTGTCGTAGCGGAGGACGTGCATCCGCGCATTGTGCGCGAATGCCCGTCATGCGCGGATCAGAACGGCGGCCAGGGCCACCCGAAATACGGCGCCAGCAGCCAGTAGATGCCGCCGATGACCACGGCCCACAAGGCGATCTTGATCAGCACGCCCACCACCTTGAAGGCCAGCCAGAGGCAAACGATCAGGATCAGGATGCCGACGACGGTCGTCATCAACCGCCCCCCGCCGCCTTCTTGCGGGCGTCTTCCTTCTCGCGCTCGCTCTTGTCCTGCTGGAACGCGTCGATGTGCGGCAGCTGGCGCAGCACGAGCGAATGCGGATCGAGCGTATAGCTCTCATGCGCCTGGATCGGCAGGCTGCCCTGCCCGTTCGCCATCGCGACGGTCTCCACCTTGTCGCCGACGCGCACTTCCACCGGCATCGGGAACGGCTTGTTGCCCGGCACCTGCCAGCGCAGGTCGAGGCGGTCGCCGTTGCGCGTGGCGATCAGTTCCGGCAGCTTCGGCTGGTACAGGTACACGTCGAAGAACCACTGGTAGTCCTTGTCCGTCACCTGCTTCACCGCGGCGATGTAATCCCGCGTACTGGCATACAGCGGCTTGAAGTTACCCGGCTTCGGATCGGTCCTGCCGTACACGATCTGGCGCGTGACGGCGAAGAAGTCCTTGTCGCCCAGCAAATGGCGCAGCGTGTCCATCACCAGCGACGCCTTGTAATAGATGTCGTGGCCCGGGCCGACTTCGTCGCTGTACACGTCCTCTTCGCGCATCGGCTTGTCGCTGACGATCGGATGCACGTTCGCCAGCGTGGCGCGCTGCTTCATCAGGTTGGCGTGGTATTCCATGTCGCCGCGCAGCCACTGCATGTACAGCGGCTGCATGTAGGTGCCGTAGCCCTCGTGCAGCCACATGTCGTCCCAGTCCTTGTTGGTCAGCTGGTTGCCGAACCACTCGTGCGCGAATTCGTGCTGCAGCAGCCAGTCGTAGCCGTACTCGGACTTCTTGTACTCGTTGCCGTAGGCATTGATGGTCTGGTGCTCCATGCCCAGGTGCGGGGTTTCCACCACGCCCATCTTTTCGTCGGCGAAGGGATACGGGCCGATCTTCTCTTCGAAGAAATCGAGGATGGAAGAGAACTCGGCGAACAGGCCCTTCACCTTCGCCGGGTCGTCGCTCTTCAGGTACCAGTAGCGCAGCGGGATGGTGTTGCCGTAGCGCGACTTGTAATCGGCCTGCATCACTTCATACGGACCGACGTTGATCGCGATCGCGTAGGTGTCCGGGTTCTTCGTGCGCCAGTGGTAGGTGCGCCAGCCATCCTTTTCGTCCATGCCCATCGCCACGCCGTTGCCGGCGGACACCAGCGGCGCGGGCACGGTGACGTGTTGGTCGACCTGCAACGGCTCGCCCTGCGGGTGGTCGATGCACGGCCAGAACAGGTCGCAACCGTTGCCCTGGATCGCGCTGACGAACCACGGTTCGCCGGTCGGCGCCTTCGACCACACGAAACCGCCGTCCCACGGCGCGCGCTTGGCAACGTGCGGGTGGCCGTCGTACACGATGCGCAGCGTGGCGGCCTGGCCCGCGGCAAGCGGCTTGGCCAGCGGCACGTACATGCGGCCTTCGGGATTGGTCCACGTGCCCTTCGCGACCGGCTGGCCGTCGACTTCCACGCTGGAGACGTTGTAGTTGCGGTCCAACTCGACGACGAGCTTGTCGATCGGCTTGGTCGCGCGGAAGGTCAGCTTCGCGTCGCCGGCGAGCGATTCCTTCGAAGGATCGAGTTTGAACGACAGGTCGGCGTTCTCGAACACCACCGCTTCCTGCTCCGGCGCGCGCGGCAGGCCGGTCTGGTAGGTGAAGTCGGTGAGGTCGCCCTGGCCGGGGGCCTTTTCGGTTTTCTGGCCTGCCGCGAAAGCGGCGGGGGCAACGAGGACGGTCGCGAGCGCGAGCGGCAGCAGGGAGCGACGAAGCATGGTCAGGCAGGTCCTTCCAAGGGATCGCGCGACGATGCCACACGGCCGCCGGTTCGGCACCCTGCTTGAAGTCACCTGGGCCGCGACAGGGGCCTCAGGGCGCGCAAATTACGGCGCGATCGACGCCGATTGCCCCGGATCGGTGCCATCCGGATCGGAGGCGTCGCGATAGCCCGTCGCCCCGAGTGCGGCGAACAGCACCGCGCACATCATGGCGCGCGCGGTGATGACGCGCAGTCGACGGCGGTTCTTCCTGGTCATGACGTGCCCCCTGTTGCCTGTTCCAACGCGCCCGAAGGCGCCATCCGGACGCGCAGGCTCCGGCAGGCGCCGTGGGGGCGACGTGAACGCGGAACCAACACGGCCGGCGCGATCCTGCACCCAGGCCCCACCGAAGGACGCGCGCGATGACCGACAAGCTGAAAGGCAAAACGATCGTCGTCACCGGCGCGTCCAGCGGCATCGGCAAGGGCGTCGCCCGCGCGCTCGCCGCCGAAGGCGCCACGCTCGTGCTCGCCGCGCGCCGCACGCACTTGCTGCATGCGCTGGCGGACGAGCTCGGCGATGCATTGCCGGTGACCACCAACGTCGGCGATCCGCGCGACGTGGAAAACCTCGCGCGCGCAGCGCTCGGCCGCTACGGCCGCATCGATGCCTGGATCAACAACGCAGGCGTCGCCGCGATCGGGCGCTTCGACGAAATCCCGCTGGACGATCACCTGCGCGTCATCGCCACCAACCTGGGCGGCACCATCAGCGGCAGCCACGTCGCGATGAAGCACTTCCGGCGCATGCAGACGGGCACGCTCGTCAACGTGGCGGCGATGCTCGGCCGCACGCCGGCGCCCTACTACGGCTCGTTCTGCGCGTCGAAGTACGGCGTGATGGGCCTGTGCGCCTCGCTGCGGCAGGAACTGCGCGCACATGGCGAACACGACATCCGGGTGTGCGCGGTGCTGCCGATGGCGACCGACACCTCCTTCTACGATCATGCGGCGAACTACACCGGGCATGCCTTGCGGCCCTATCCGGTGACCGACGCCGACCGCGTCGTGCGTGCGATCGTCGATGTGGTGATCTCCCCGCGCGATGAAGTGACCGTGGGCGCCCCTGCGATCGCGGCGGCGTTCGCGCAGCAACTCGCACCGCGGCTCACCGAAGGCGTGACTTCCGTGATGACGCGCGAACTGCAGATGTCGCAGGCGCCGGAAGCGCCGCATACGGCGGGCAACCTGCACGTGCCGCTCGAAGTGGGCACCGGTGTATCGGGCAGCCTGCGTGCGCGCCTGGCAGCGGAGGATCGCGTGCAGGGAACGTCGTCGCAGTAGGACGCCGAAAGCAAATGTCAGTCGGGTTCCGGGAGATTCAGATAATCAATGAACGCCTGGAAGCTCTCCGCGACGTAATACGTGTTCCCTTCTTCGTCGGATGGCGGGAACGCGAATGCATGATCCCAGAAATAGACTCCCTTGAGGTCTGCATTGTCGACCAGCGTCACCATGCCCCCGCAGGCACCACTGCCAATGATGATGCTGCCAGGCATCAACTCCTTCTCATACTCATCGAACCATCCCCGCAAATCCAACGCCTCATCCACGCCTAATCCATACAACACGTCCAAGGGCACTTCCTCCCCCAAGGCCTCAAGAATGAAAGTGGGGTATCCCCTCTTTGCACTTCCCCCATTGTGCAAATGCAGGAATTCCTTGTAATCGTCCGGCAGCGAGAAGCCGATCCGCTGCTCGAAACCGTCGACCAGCTCGCGTGTCGCGCTTCCAAACCCCTCGATCTCCATCCGACCATCCCGCTGCTGGATCGCCATCAGGATAACGACCTGCATTTCCCTCCCGGCGCATTCGTCTTCCCGGGGCGTCGCTGAACATTCCCGCAGTGGACTGCGCCCTAGCGCTTGGTGGTGATGGCGCGACGCAGGTTCGCCCGCGCCTGCGCATCCAGGCGTTCGTGGAAGAAGTCGCTGAGGTAGATGCGTTCGCGTGCGAGCACGCCCTTCAGGAAACGCTTGCGATTCACCGCGAACAACCAACCCGGCACCACGCCGCGATACTCGGCGGTGATGGCGCGGTCGTAGGCGTCGAATTCCGAAGGCGGCGCACCGAGGATCGCCATGTCGCAATCCAGGAACAGGCGCGCGTCGGGATCGGGCACGTCGGCCTGCGAGAGGGTGCCGTGCCGCGCGGTGAGATCGATCAGCGTGGCGACCTGTTCCGCATCGACCTTCGGCCACCATTGCGCAAGATGGTCGCGCGCGAGATCCGCCGAGCGCGCTTCGTTGTCCTTCGCGCCGGCGATGTAGATCGCATCGTGGTACAGCACTGCGAAGGCGACTTCGACCGGCTGCAGCCAGCCCGGCCCGGCCGACACACTGGCGTAGTGGCGCAGCACTTCGTCGACGTGCCTGGCGTTGTGGTACGCACGCGGCGGCGACGCATAGGCGGCCGCCAACGCGTTGCGCTGCGCGTCGGGCAGCGCGAAAGGCAGGCGCGCGAACGCCGCTTCGCTCATTGCGCCGCCGTCGGGCAGGCCTTGCGCCCGGCCACGAGCTTGTCGATGTCTTCTTTCGTGGCCGGCTTCGGCACGTTGCCGCCACCGCCGTCGTAGAGCACGTGCCACGTGCCCTGCGCGTCGCGCACCCAGGTGGAGATGAAACGCCCGGCCATCCACTTGTCCTTCGCATCCGGCGCGAGGTTCTCCATCCAGTACGGGCCGCGCGACACCGCCACCCCAGTGTCGCCCGTCGCCGTCACCGCATCGGGATACCAATGCAGGCGCACGTCCTTGCCTTCGATGAGCGAGGACCAGTCGGCCACGACGGCATCACGCCCGCGCGCGACCGAATCGCGACCGCTGATGAAGCTCGCATCGGCATGCAGGTGTTCGGCGAAGGCTTTGGCGTCATGGTCCTCGACGCTCTTGGCGAAGCTCGATTCGCGCGCCCAGACCGCACATTCGGCGGTATTCGGCGCCGGTGGCGGCGCTTGCTGCGCTGCGGCGATCGCGGAGAGGGACAGGCCTGCAAGCAGCAAAGCGGATCGCAACATGGCTGAGCTCCCGTGGGGTGCAGGGGGATGATGTCCGAATGCGGCGAGCAACGCCTATGCCGGAAGCGTGGGATGCACCTGCATGCCCTCGCGTCGTTCCGGAGCCGGCCTGCACCCTCCCCCCAAGGAGACAGCCATGATGCATACCTCCCTCGCCCGGCGCCTGCTCCCTGCCGCCGTCGCGCTGGCCTGCGCGACCGGTGTCCAGGCGCAGACCCGCTACTCGCTCGACATCCTCACCGGCCTCGGCGGCACCTCCGCCACCGGCAACTCGATCAACGACCGGGGCTGGATCACCGGCCGCGGCAACCTCACCGGTAACCAGTCGCGCCACGCCACCCTCTGGCGCGGCGACACCGTCACCGATCTGCAGACCCTCGGCGGCCCCAACAGCGTCGTGGTGTTCCCCGTGAAGAACATCGTCGGCATCGTCAGCGGCATCGCGCAGACCAACGAACCCGATCCCTTGAACGAAACCTGGAGCTGCGGGTTCTTCTTCCCCGCGGCCACGCGCACCGGTGTGCGTTGCCTGGGCTTCCGCTGGCGCAACAACGTGATGACGCCGCTGCCGACGTTGGGCGGCACGCACGGATTCGCCAGCGGCACCAACAACTTCGGGTTCACCGTGGGCTGGGCGGAAAACACGGTGCACGACCCCACCTGCGTGGCGCCGCAGCAGTTGCAGTTCCGCGCGGTGCGATGGGGACTCGATGGAAAGCCCACGGAGCTGCCGCCCTTGCCCGGCGACAGCACGAGCGCGGCGACCGCCATCAACGATCTCGGCGAGATCGTCGGCATCTCCGGCATCTGCGACATCGCGGTCGGGCAACGCAGCGCGCGCCATGCCGTGGTGTGGCGCAATCGCGTGCCGCACAACCTCGGCGACATCGGCGGCGATGCCTGGAACACACCGGTCGCGATCAACCTGCGCGGCGACATCGCGGGCTTCGGGAACACGGTGGCGGGCATCGACTTCGCACCGCATGCGTTCCTGTGGACGCGCAGGACGGGCATCGTCGATCTCGGCACATTGCCCGGCGACAGCACGAGCCAGGCGAGCGGCATGAACGAACTCGGCCGCGTAGTGGGCCAGTCGTGCAACAGCGCAGGCGTGTGCCGCGGCTTCGTGTGGACGCGCGGCACGATGCGCGACCTGCAAGCGATGATCACCGAAGGCGACGACGCGACCATCCTCACCGCGAACGACATCGACGACTTCGGCGTCATCACCGGCCAGGCGATCGACAACGCGACCGGCCGTTTCGTCGTCTTTCGCGCCACGCCGCTCGACTGAGCAGTGATGTCCGAATCCGGCGAGTCGGCATGCGGGCGCGGTGCTAAGGTGCCCGCATGTCGACCGCCGCAATTCTCACGAGCACGACCATGCCCGGCGTCCACATGCCCAGCGCACAGGTGTGCGAACAGGCACGTTTGAGCCGCGACCCGCGCTTCGACGGCCTGTTCTTCACCGGCGTCACCAGCACGCGCATCTATTGCCGGCCCGTATGTCCCGCGCCTGCGCCGAAGCCGCGCAACATCATCTATTACCCGAGCGCGGCGGCAGCCGAAGCGGCGGGCTTCCGCCCGTGCTTGCGCTGCAGGCCCGAACTCGCGCCGGGCGACGGAGCGTGGCGGCGCGGCGACGATGCAATGGCGCGCGCACTGAAGCTGATCGATGCGGGCCTGCTGGCCGAACAACCGCTCGCCGTACTGGCCGATCGCGTGCATCTGGGGGAACGACAGTTGCGACGCTTGTTCGTCGAACGCCTCGGTGCGCCGCCGAGCGGCGTGCATGCGACGCGTCGACTGCTGTTCGCCAAGCAACTGCTCACCGAAACGACGATGCCGATCACGCAGGTCGCGCTCGCCGCGGGCTTCGGCAGCCTGCGCCGGTTCAACACCGTCTTCCACGAGGCCTATCGCATGGCCCCGCGCGAGTTGCGCAAACGCGAGCCCTCGCAGGTCGACGACACGTTGGGCCTGCGTCTGGGATTCCGACCACCCTACGATTTCGAAGCGATGCTCGCCTTCCTGCGCACGCGTGCGCTGCCGGGCGTCGAGCAGGTGGACCACGATGCCTATGCGCGCCTAATCGCGCCCATGGCCGAAGGCGATGCGCCCGGTTGGCTCTGCGTGACGCGCGATGCCAAGGATCCGCACGCGCTGCGCCTGCAGGTGCACGGCGTGCCGCCCGCACGCCTGCTGGAGGTGGTGGCGCGCGTGCGCCGCATGTTCGACCTCGATGCGGAACCGCGCACGATCGCCGACGCTTTATCGGTGCATCCGCGCCTGAGTGCGCTGGTCGACGCGGCGCCGGGCGTGCGGCTGCCCAGCGCGTGGGACGGTTTCGAACTCGCCGTGCGCGCGATCCTCGGCCAGCAGATCAGCGTCGCCGCGGCGCGCACGATGGCGATGCGCGTGGCGCAGCGCTGGGGCACGCCGCTGGCGAACGAAGCAGCACCGGGGCTCGGCCATCTGTTCCCCACCGCGGCCGCGCTGGCGGACGCGGACCTGGAATCCATCGGCCTGATCTCCGCACGCGCGAAGACGATCCGAGGCGTGGCACGCGCGGTGCTCGAGGGCGACGTGGATTTCCGCACCGACGCCACGCTCGAGGAATTCGTCGAACGTTGGACCGCCCTCCCCGGCATCGGCCCATGGACCGCGCACTACATCGCGATGCGCGCGCTCGGCCATCCGGATGCGTTCCCCGCCGACGACCTCGTGCTGCAACGCGCCCTGCCCGCCGACGGCTCGCGCCTCACCGCACGCGCCCTTGCCGCCGCGGCTGAAGCGTGGCGCCCATGGCGTGCGTATTCGGTCATCCAGTTGTGGCGCGATGCCAGTCATGCACCGACGGCGGCAGCCACGGCGCCAGGTCGATCCCCAGCGCGTCGTACGCGTCCAGCGCATCGCGCACGAGCCGCAGCGCCGGTGTCGGCGGAATGACGGCCGACTGCGCGATGCCGGCCATCGCATCCGGATCGAGCATCGCGCTGGTCCAGGAGAACAACAGATCGGCGCGGCGCTCGAGCGCGTTGCGCAGCCACGGGCGCAATGGCGCGTGCACCGTGTATCCCGCCTCGCCCAAGGTCCGGATCGCCTCGGCGAGCTGCGCGTAGGCGCCGCGATACCACTCGCCCTTGCCGCCCGCGGCATCGTGCACGGTCAGGGGCTGCGGTGCGTTGTGCGCGTCCAGCAGGTGCTTGAACCGCAGCTCGAGCGCGCGTGCATCCGGCACCGATTCGGTGTCCACCGCAAGCGCGCGATCCAGGTCGAAGAACTCGAACCAGCGCGGATGCAACTGCTGCAGGCGCGCGAGCGGATCGCGCGAAAAGCCCAGCTTCAGCAGGTCTTCGTAGGCGCAGGGAAACACGTACAGGTGGCAGGCGCCGCGACTGTGCGTGTGTTGCGTGGCGGGATCGCGCGGGTCGACGGGCATGGCGCCAGCGTCGCACGAGGAGCATGCACGCTCAGTCGACGATCGCCGCTGCCCGTTCACGCAGCAACCGGGCTTCGCGTTCGTTGCGCGCCAGCCCCGCGGCGCGCTCGAATTCCACGCGCGCTTCGCGCAGGCGGCCGAGCCTGGCGAGCAGATCGCCGCGCACGCTGGGCAACAGGTGGTAGTCCCGCAGCGCAGGCGCATCGACGAGCGTGTCCGCCAGGTCCAGCCCCGCCTGCGGCCCGAACGCCATCGCGTAGGCCACGGCGCGATTGAGCTCCACCACCGGCGAAGGCATGCGTTGGGCCAGCGTGTCGTAGAGCGCCGCGATGCGCGCCCAATCGGTGTCGGCCGACGTCGGCGCGCGCGCGTGGCAGGCCGCGATCGCCGCCTGCAACGCATACGGATTCCCCGCACCGCCGAGGCGCTCGGCCCGTGCGAGCGATGCAAGTCCCCGCTGGATGTACAGGCGATCCCAGCGCATGCGGTCCTGGTCGGCGAGCAGGATCGGCGTGCCGTCGGCCTGCGTCCGCGCGTGCAGGCGCGAGGCCTGCAGCTCCATCAGCGCAAGCAGGCCGTGCACGTCCGCCTCGTCCGGATCCACCGCGGCGAGGATGCGGCCCAGGCGCAAGGCCTCTTCGCACAGCGTGGGGCGCATCCAGTGTTCGCCGCTGGTCGCGGCATAGCCTTCGTTGAAGATCAGGTAGACCACGCCGAGCACCGCCGACAGGCGCTGCGGCAATTCTTCGCGGCCCGGAGTTTCGAAGGGCACCTTCGCTTCGGCGAGCGTGCGTTTGGCGCGCACGATGCGTTGCGCGACGGTCGCCTCGGGCACGAGGCAGGCGCGCGCGATTTCCTCGGTGGTCAGTCCGCCCAGCAGGCGCAGCGTGAGCGCGACCTGCGCTTCGACCGAGAGCACGGGATGGCAGGCGGTGAACACCAGGCGCAGCACGTCGTCGCCGATGATGTCGTCGGCCGCGGCTTCGGGGTCGGCGCCGGCGAGCGCGGGCTGCCAATCCTCGTCGTGGTCGATGTCCTGCTGCTTGCGTGCGTGCAGCTGGTGCTGGCGCAGGCGGTCGATCGCGCGGCGCTTGGCGGTCGCCATCAGCCACGCGCCCGGTTTGTCGGGCACGCCTTGCGTCGTCCAGTGTTCGATCGCGGCCAGGAACGCGTCCTGCGCGAGTTCTTCCGCCAACCCGACGTCGCGCACCATGCGCGCGAGGCCCGCGATCAGTTTCGTCGATTCGATCCGCCACACCGCTTCGATGGTGCGGCGGACATGCCCTTCGCCCGTCTCCATGGGCGAAGGTTTTACCAGTCGCAGGCGACGGTCACCAGCAATCGTTGCCGGCGGGCGTCTTCAACATGGTGTTGTCGAGCGACAAGGTCCCGCAGGTGTCCTTGGCCTGCTTGCCCTGCGGCGTGGCGGTCGCCGTGAAGGTGCCCGCGGCCAGGGTGTAGCTCACCGTGTAGTACTGGTTCACGTCGCCCGAGCACGTGTAAGCCGCACCGACGTAGGTCTGGTTGACCGTGTAGAAGCGCTCCAGCGCACCGGCCGCTTCGGTCAGGCAGGACTTGGCCGCCGCGCGACGCGATTTGCGCGTCGCGAAGTCGTAGCCGGAGATGGCCAGGGCCGCGAGGATCGCGACGATCATGACCACGATCATCAGTTCCAGCAGGGTGAAGCCTGCTTCGGTGCGCTTCTTGTTCCGATATGCGTGCATGGATCAGTCCTGGAGGATTTCGCGCCACTGGACGCGGCGTGCCAGGCCGCCGGAGTTGTTGGTCTTTTCGTCGCCGTCGCCGCCGTCGGTCTTGCTATAGAAGATCGTGTTCCCGATGAACACGCCCTTCGTCGGGCTGCCGTTGCCGGTGCCCAGCGAGCCGACGCCCGTCGCGCCCGAACCGCTGCCGAGCTTGTCGCCGTTGTCGAAGGTGCCGTTGCCGTCCGCGTCGAAGAACGGTTCGACCAGCGCGGTACCGGTGAAGGCGTCGAGCGCGTTGATGTAGCCGCTGCCGCCGGCGTCGCAGGTCGAGGCCGTCGGCGGCGTCATGCTCGAGGCCACCAGCGCGGCGCCGCGCATCTGCGGACGCACCACCACGCGTTCGCCGGCCGTCGGGGTGTCCAGGTCGAGCACCCAACCCTTCTTGCCCGCGGGCAGCGGATTGTTCTGCTCGAAGGAACGCACCTTGCGGCCGGCGATGACGCCCACCAGCGGGATGTCGCGCGCCTGCAGGTTGGATTCGGTGACCGTCGTGTTGCTGTCGATGATGCCGTACAGCGACTGCACGGTGTTGTCGCTGACGTCGCCGACCGACAGGTAGCGGCCCGTGCCGAAGAAGACCCACGAGCGGCCGTCCACCGGGTTGCGCGCGATGGCCAGGCCCGTGGTGATCGGCTGGTTGCTGCGCGTGGTGTACATCGGGCTGCCACCGAGCGCGATCGTCCAGGTGGCCGCGGTCGTGCCGGCGAGGTCGAACTTCCAGAGGTTGCCCTTCAGGTCGCCCGCATACACCACGTCCACCGTGCCGTTGCCGTCGACGTCGCGGCCGCGCGGTTCGGACAGGCCGTTGTCGCCGCCCACGCCGGTGTCGATCTTCTTGAGCACGCTGCCGGTCATCAGGTCGATGATGAACAGGACCGCATGCTGGTTGGTGCTGTTGAAGCCGTTGCTGACGATCACGGCCTTCGTCTTCGCCGCGTCGTTGAGCGTCACGATCAGCGGATCGCCGGTGACCATGCCCATGTCGCCGCCGTTGTCGCGCAGCTCCCAGATGGCGTTGGTCGCGCCGAAGTTCGCCGGGTCGGTGACGTTGAGGGCAAACAGGCCCTTGCCGCCGCGGCCGAGCGCGCCCACCAGGATGTTCTGCGCCGGCGTCTGCTTGCGCGAGGACACCACCACCGGGCCATCGACGAAGTAGTGGTGCACGTACTGCGGGTCGCTGTAGGTGGACAGCGCCGTGAAGTCGATGCCGCTCGGCACGTAGGCGAACAGTTCCTTGCCGTCGGTGGTCGTGGCGAGGCTGGTGTCGCCGGCGTCGAAGGCGTGCAGCATGCCGTCGTTGGCGCCGACGTACAGCGTGTTGGTATCGGCCACGTACATCGGCGAGGAGTTGACGATGTCGCCCAGCAGCACGTCGCGGCTGCGCAGGGTCCCGCCCATGCGGCGTTCGCCGGACGTATCGCCCAGGATGTAGTTGACGTTGAGGGCGCCGGTGACCGGCGCGATGCCGGTGGTCCGGGCGAGCGACGTGGTCTGCGCCGTCGTCGGGAAGGTCGCGCCCGCGGTGCCGTTCCAGGTGAAGACCTTGCGCCCGGTATACGTGATGCCGGCCGAGCCGACCCACGCAGGCGTGGCGGCGGCACCGGAAGCAGTGGCGTCGTACGCGGCAAGCTCGCCGATCCACTTACCCGACACGTAACGCGCCTGGTAGACGCGCGAGCCACTAATGAACGAGGTGGTGTTCGCGGTCACGTTCGAGGCCGAACCGTTGCGCGCCTGCACAGTCGCGAGCGCATCGGCCAGCGCCTGCGCGAACTCCTGCGGGTCGCGCGCGCTGACGAAGCTGCCGTGGCCGTTGATCGAGGCGTGCCACAGGTCGTCGATGCGGTCGGCGTCTTCGGCGTCGGTCGGATCGCCCCAGCGACTGGTGCCCAGCGTGATCGCGCCGAGGTCGGTCTTCGGATTCAGGCGGCCCTGCAGGCCGATCGACACGCCGAAGGTGACCATGTGCTGCCAGAACGCGGGGTCTGCGTTGGAGTACGGCACGTTGTTGGTGAGCGTGGTCACCAGGTCGCGCTTCCAGTAGTACATGGCCACGTCGGCGAGCGTGTCGCCGCGCGAGTTGGTGCTGCCGCTGAAGTTGTCGATGAAGGGCTTCAGCGGGTTGTAGGTGTAGCTCAGGTCGGCCCCGTCGGTGATCGTCGGGCCGGCCGTCTTGTCCGTGTCGCCCACCGGGTGGGTGTAGCCGGAATCGTCGTTCCAGTAGCCATCGGTGGTGAGGATCGCGAAGTTCTGGCGGCAGCTGATCTGGTTGTTGCCGCTCTCCGGGCCCCACGGGCCGGTCGAGGAGCTGTCGGAGAAGTAGTCGCCGGTGCGTTGCAACGCACCCTTCAGCGGCGTGCCTTGGCTCGCGTCGGCGGCGATCAGGTGCGCGTACCAGTTGTCGCGGTTGGCACCCTGGAACACGCCGTTGCTGATGCCCACCGGGATCAGGTACGGGTTGCGGTTCCAGATCGAGTCATAGCCCACGCGCAGGTTGGAGTTCAGGCGGCTGAAGGCTTCGCTCGCGCCGGCCTTGGCCACCTTGATGCGCGTGCGGTGGTAGGAGTACCAGGTCGCGTAGTTGACCAGTTCGTTGACCAGCGAGCGCTGCGTGATCGTGCCGTTGTCGTTGTGCACGTCCGGCTGGGCCGCCACGCAGTCGACCCAGTCGGTCGTCGCGCTGGTGCTGCCGGTACCGGGGCAACGGTTGGTGTTGTCGTACTTGCCGTTGAGCGTGACGTTCTTGTAACCGCTGGCCGCCGTGACGGTCACCGTCCACGTGCCCAGGGCCGGGAAGTCGATCGAACAGCTCTCGTCGTTGCCGTTGCCGGCGGAGTTGCAGGCCGAGGCGCCGGTGGGATCGAACAGCGCCAGCGAGGCGCCCTTGCCCTTGCTGTCGTCGCGGTTGGTGTTCTGGCCGTAGGAGCCGCCGGTGGTCGAGAACGTGATGTTCTGGGTGTTCGCCGCGACGGTGAACGTGAAGGAGGTCGCGCCGCCCGTGGCTGCGCCGATGGCGGTGCCACCGGTCTTCGGGAACGTCGAGTAGTTGTTGCCGTACGTGCCGGTGACCGTGGCGTACGACGACTTCAGCATGGTGTTGCCACCCGCCGGGATGTAGTAACGCCAGTACGAGGCCGTCTTCGAATAGTCGAACTGCGTGCCCGAGGTCGGCTGGTCCTTCGGCACGTAGAACAGGCGATTGCTGCTGGACAGGTTGACCGCGCCCGACAACAGGCTGTCATCGCCGTAGGCGCTGAGCGTGGTGTACGACAGGCCGCCCGTGTAGCGCGACTGGTCCGACTTGATCCACGGGAGGTAGTTGATGTTGGGGTTGTAGTAGAGCGTGTTGCGGTTGTACGCGTTGATCGCGATGTTCGACGGGCTGACCGCGGGCAGTTCGCTCGACGAGTTCGCGCCGGGCATGAAGTCCCATTGCATCGACCCGGAGTCGTCGATGATGAACATGATGTTCGGCGGCGGGTACGCCGTGCCGGTCTGCAGCGGCGTATCCGGGATGGAGACGGCCGCGGAGGGCAGCGACAGCAGCGTTGCGCAGAACGCAAACGCCGGAGCCAGCAGGCGGGCACGGACCAAGGGATGGGCGGACATGGCGCTGACTCCGTTCAGGGCACTGCGTAAGTGGTTTGCAGGATCACCGTCGCGCGGCCGGCGGCCTGGCTGCGCGAGGTGATGCGATAGCGGGACTCGAGCACGGTGCAGGTGGCATCGGGCGAGACGTCTTCGGTCGTCGTGCACGTGCCGCGCGGCGGCACGTCGTTGGCAAGGAATTCGATGTAGTAGTTCGGGCGCGCCGTATTCGGGAGCGCGGTGCCCTGGCGAGCAGCGGCCCACACGGTCGCGTCCTTCCAGCGCGGCGGATCGGTCGCGAGCGGGCGTGCGCACACGCCGTTGTTGCAACCGCTGGCGGGAATCGTCGGCTTCGTCGCGGCCAGCGCTTCGCCTTCGCGCAACGCGGCTTCCGCGGCCTGGAAGCTCAGGCTGCGGTCGGTCATGTTGGAGCTCATGCGCTCTTCGAGCAGCGTGCCGCGCAGGCTGACGATGGCCAGCATCGACATGACCACGAGCAGGATCAGCACGACGATCAGCGCGATGCCGCGCTGCGATTGGGGACGTTGGCGGACGCTCATGGGACTCGGTTCCGAAGGGTCACGGTGTGTTCCAGGCGGCGCGGGATCGCGTCGCCGCCTTCGCCGGTGTTCGCGCCGAGCAGCGTCAGCTGCACGCGCACGGCCAGCACGTTGGTGCTGCCCCAGTTCGCGGCGCTGATGGTGCTGGCGTCGGCATAGTCGTTGGCGCCCAGCAGCAGGTACTGCAACTGCATGTTGGTCACGCCTTCGGCGATCTCGCGGTTTTCGATGGACAGCACGCCGGCGTTGTTCACCAGCGCGGATTCGAACAGCGACGGCCCCCGCGCCCCGTTGCCGATGTACCAGCGCTCCATGCGCATGCGCGAGATGTACGCGTTGGTCGCATAGGTGTAGGGGCTGCCCGAACCGGCGCAGTTGGCCGGCAAGGAGTAGCCGACCCCGCGCGTGCAGTTGCCCGGCGTGCCGGCGGTGTCGTGCGTGATCGTGGCGGTGACGCCCGGGTTGGCGCTGCTCACCTGCACGATCGCGGCGTGGTCGAAGTCGCACAGCATGACCAGGTCGCCGGAGGAAATGCCGTGGTTGACGGTGTTGACGGTCAGCTGCGCGGCGGCCTGGTTGGCCGCGGTGATCGCCACGCCGTCGTTGGTGGCGGACTTGAGTTCGATCGCATCGGTGCCGTTGATGCGCTGGCCGAACGCAGTGCCGATCGGGGTGTCCGTGCCCGACAAGGCCTGGTTGCCGTCGTAGCCGTGGATCGGCGAATCGAAGTTGTAGTACCAGGTGCCGGCGAAGCCGTTGAGCAGGTTCACCGTCGGCAGCGAGGTTTCGCAGGCGCTGCTGCCGGACTCGCGCATTTCGCGCGACATCAGTTCGAAGGCGTTGCGCACCGACTCCTGCGCACGCGAGAGGTTTTCGGTCGAGGCGTAGACCTGGCGGTTGCTGAGGAACATCGCCAGCGCCGCGGCGGTGACGATCAGGCCGAGCAGCAGCGAGACCATCAGCTCGACGAGGGTGAAGCCGGCCTGGTGGCGACGCACGGGGAGGATCGATCGGGTCATGTGCGTGCTCACAGCAGCGTGTTCGTGGTGACGAGTTCCTGCGCAGACCCGCCCTTCGAACGCGAGTTGTCCCACCACACCTGGATCCTGCAGGACGCGGTGCCGCAGGTGATCTGGCCGCAGGTGTTCGGACCCAGGATCTGCGGGTCCTGCATGGTGATGAGCCAGTGGCGAAGGTCGTTGGCGACCAGGTTGCCCGGATCGGGCAGCGTGCAGGTCTTGTTGATGTTGTAGCCGCCGATCATCGCGACCGGGCGGTTGGCGCGCATCGCATCGAGGATCGCGTAGGTCTGCGCGACCGCCTGGCTGCGTTCGAGCGCGCTCTGGCTGTTGCGCAGCGAGGTGAGTTGCATGGCCGCGATGCCGAGCAGGCCGAAGGCGAGCACGACGACGGCGACGAGCACCTCGACGAGGCCGACGCCGCGCTGGCGGCGTTGGGACGATGCAGGAATGCGGGGAGTCTTCATGCGGGAGGCACTCAGGAGTTCGGCGGCGTGTTGCACGCGCCGTTGGCGACGGCGACGCGCGTGATCCCGATGCGGCTGCCGGTGCCGATGGCGACGCGGCGGACGTTTTCGGGGGGACGCTTGGTCTGCATGCACAGGTCGAAGGTGCCGGTGAGCAGCGACGTGCCCAGCAGGTTGCGTGCGTAGCCGTCGGGCAGGTACACCACGCGGATCCCCTGCGGGATGTTGCTGCTGGCGAGCACCGTGATCTTGTCCGGCACGGTCGACCGGCGCAGCAGGCGATCGGTGCCGGCGTTGTAGGCGTTGTTGTGGTTGACGTCGACGAAGGTGATCCAGCCCGTCGAGTCGGTGGCCCCGGCCGCGGCGCAGGTCGGCGTCGCGGTGTTGGCGGTCTTGCTCAGGCACACCATCGTGTGGTCGTTGTAGCGGATGGCTTCGATGCGCGCGGTCTGCAGCGAGACCAGCAGCTCGTTCGACGCCGTCGCCAGGCGACCGTTGTTGATGGTCACCTGGAAGCTGGGCACGGCCACGCCGAGGAGGATGGCGGCCACGACGATCGTGACCATCAGCTCGACGAGGGTGAAACCCGCCGCACGTTGGCGCGCGTAGCCCGCACGCGGGCCGCGTTCAAAAGTGTCCACTGCAGATCCCCTTCCACGTCCGCCGCCCCCCAAGGACGGCAGAATGGTCCCCATTAGCAGGAAATCTCAGCCATATGTAAAGGCGAACCGCCGGTTCTGCCGGCTGAGCGGTAAGTTGACCGGGATGAACGTCTCAGTCGCGAGATGCGCGTCTCACTCGGCCAGTGGCTCGACCCCCTCGGGCGCCGCGTCCGGCATCCTGGCGCGGACGACCAGCCATCCGTAGAGGCCCGCCGCGGCCGCACACGCGGCCCCGAGCAGGAAGGCCACGCGATAGCCCCCGTTGAGCGCGGCCCGCAGCTCCGCACCCGCGGCCTGCAGGGATGCGGTTTCGGCGGCCGCGAAGCTCGCCAGCACGGCCAGCCCCAGCGCCCCGCCCATCATGAAGGCGGTGTTGACCAGGCCCGACGCCAGGCCCGAGTCGGACGGCGCGACATCGCTCATCGCCGCGAGAAGCACCGGATTCAGGGCCATGCCCGCCCCGAACCCGAGCAGCACCATGCCCGGCAGGACGTGCGTGGCGAAATCGCCCTCGACCGGCGCGAAGGCGAACAGCGACAGCCCCGCCGCCGCGAGCAGCAGGCCCACCGCGATCGGCCCCCGGATGCCGAAGCGCATGACGATCCTCGCCGAGAGCCCGAGCGAGAACGCGGCCATGATCAGGTTGGCCGGCAGGAAGGCCAGGCCCACCTGCATCGGCCCGTAGCCGAGCACGAGCTGCATGTAGAGCGCGGAGAGGAAGAACCACGCGAACATCGCCGCGGCCCACAGCACGCCGATCACGTTGGCCGCCGCCACGTTGCGCAGGCGGAACATGCCCAGCGGCATCAGCGGTTCGCGCACGCGCGCTTCGATCGCGAGGAACGCGGCGAGCAGCACCACCGCCGCCGCCAGCATCCCGAGCGTTTGCGTGGAGGTCCATCCGATCTCGTTGCCGTTGACGATGGCGTACACCGCCAGCATCAGCGCCGCCGTCACCGTGATCGCACCGGCGACATCGAGCTTGCCGCCCGCCGCATGCCCGCTGCCGCCCGGCAACAACCGCAGGCACCACGCGAATACGACCGCGCCGAGCGGAATGTTCACCAGGAAGATCCAGTGCCAATCCAGCGTGCTGGTGAGCAGCCCGCCGAGCAACACGCCGACGCTGCCGCCGCCGGCACACACGAAGCCGTAGATGCCCATCGCCTTCGCGCGGTCGGCGGGCGTCTGGAACAGCATCATGATCAGCGACAGCGCGACGGCGGTGACCACCGCGCCGCCCACGCCCTGCACCGCGCGCGCGGCGACGAGCATGCCCTGCGAATGCGCGAGCCCGCAGGCCAGCGACGCACCGGTGAACACCACGATGCCCGCGAGGAACAGCCGCCGGTGCCCGTACAGATCGCCGAGCCGCCCGCCGAGCAGCAGGAAGCCGCCGAAGGTGAGCATGTAGGCGTTGACCACCCACACGAGCGAGGCGTCGGTGAAGCGCAGGTCCGTTTTGATGGACGGCAGTGCGACGTTCACGATGGTGGTGTCGAGCACGATCATCAGCACGCCCAGGCACAGGACGATCAGGGCGAGCCAGCGGCGGCGTTCTTCGAGTTGCATGCGGGGGTCCGTTGTCGTGGCGGGGTCAGTGCTTCGCGCCGCGCAGCAGTTCGGCGCTGCGCTCCTGCACGTCCTTCGGCACCACGTCGCCGAAATCCTCGAGTTCGTAGACCGGGCGGATCTCGATGTCGGAGTCTTCGTCCGGCATCGGGTTCGGGCAACGCTTCGCCCATTCGATCGCCTCTTCCATCGATTGCACCTGCCACAGCCAGAACCCCGCGACGAGTTCCTTGGTTTCGGCGAACGGACCGTCCGTGACCGTGCGATTGCGGCCGGAGAAGCGCACGCGCGCGCCGGCGGAGGACGGCTTGAGCCCTTCCCCCGCGAGGAGGATGCCGGCCTTGGCCAGTTGTTCGTTGAACTCGCCCATTTCGCGGAAGAGTTCTTCTGTGGGCATCACGCCCGCCTCGGAATTGGGGGTCGCCTTGACGAAGACCATGACGCGCATGACGTGCTCCTGTGTGGTCGTGTGGGGGTTACGACTGGAACGACGAACGGCGGGATCGGGAATCGACACGATCCGCCAAATTTTGTTCCGGCGTCGGAATGCGGCCCGGACAAGGCGACGGCGGCCCGGGGGCCGCCGTCGAAAACGTTCCAGCGAGAAGCCGATTACTTCTTGGCCGGCGCGCCCGCTGCGTCGCTCGCCGCTTGCTTGGCGGCGTCCTTCGCTGCGGAGGCCGCGTCCTTGGCGGCATCCTTCGCTGCGCCCGCCGCTTCCTTGGCGGCGTCCGTCGCGGTGGCGGCGGCGTCGGCGGCCGAAGGTTCGGTCGTCGGCGTCATGTCGCTCGCCTCGCCGGTGGCCGGCGCCGTCGCCGACGACGGCATCGCAGCGGTCGAAGGCATGGCAGGCGTCATCGGCGCGCCAGGCATCGTCTCGGCCGGCGTCATCGGCGCAGGCGGCATGGTCTCCGCAGGCGCTGCCGCCGTCGAAGCGGCCGGCTCTGTCGGCGTGGCTTCTTCGTGCTTCGTGCAGCCCGCCAGACCGAGTGCCAACAACGCACCGCAAGCCAGCGCGAGCCGGGTCTTGTACAACGTGTCGTTCCGCATGCTGCCTCCTCCTCGTCCGGGCACCGCTGCCCGCGTTGGGTGCGGGAGGAATACGGGAAACGCCGTGACGACCCGGTGGTCGTCGTGTTCAGACTGCGTAAGCCGGCGCGCGAACGCATGCTCGGCCGTGGGCGCAGTTCAGGGTCGGCGCCAGCCGTGTTCCTCCATGCATTGGTCGAACGCTCCCTCGCGCTGCTTGCCCGCGGGAAGGTCCTGCGTTTTCGTGTCGCAATCGGCCTGCGCCGTATCGAACGGCGTCGCGCCCTTGCCGGTCCACCCGTGGTTGCCGGTGGCGCAGCCCGCGAGGAGCGCGGCGACCAGGCAGGCGAACTTGAGGGGCGAACGCTGGCGCATCGAAGGATCCGGCCGAGGGCAATGGCGCGCATCCTGCCCCAACTACGGCCGCTTGTCGCGTCCCCCCTCACGCCTCCACGGGAGGACGCGCCCCGCGCCGGATCGCCAGCGATTCCCAGGCCGCGACCACCAACAGCACGCCGTTGGCGATCAGCGCCAATGCGAGCGGCGAGAGCACGCCTGCCCATGCGAGCCCCGCCACCGCACCGAACATCGCCAGCCCCACCAGGTGCGACAGCGGCGGCGCACGGCGATTGTTGGTGATCCATTTGAAGAGCGCGTTTCCGAGCAGGTACAGCCACGGCCCGCCGATCACCACCGCGAGCCCGAAGCGCGGCACCTGGTGCGGATGCGCGAGCACGAGTTCATCGGCGACCGCGCACACGATGATGCCCGCGACGATCAGGATGTGCGCATACGTGTAAGCCGAACGCGCTTCGCGGCCCGGATCGCGCGCGCTCTCGATGCGGCGCGTCGCGCGCGGTGCACCGGTGTCGAAATAGATCCACCACAAGAGCACCGAACCGAGCACGGCGTTGGCGAAGGCGAGCAGCGTGTCGCCGTTCCAGTCGAGCGCAGCGAAGGTGGCGCCGGTGACGAGCAGCGATTCGCCGAGCGCGATGATGATGAACAACCCGCAGCGTTCCGCGAGGTGGCCGCCGACGACATCCCAGTCCTCGATCGTCGACCGCCCCAGCCCCGGCACCCAGAAGTACGCGAGCGGCGCGATCGTCTCGATCGCCAGCGCGAGCGCCCACCAGCCGAAGCGCACGTCGTGCGTATTGAACGCACCCACGATCCAGCACACCGATGACACCAACAGCCACGCGAGGATGCGCTGGAAGTTGCGGCGCATGTTCGGGTGTTCGCCGCGCACGGCCCACAGGAAGAACACGGTGCGGCCCAGCTGCATCGCCACGTAGGCGCAGGCGAAGACCATGCCGCGCGAATCGAAGGCCTGCGGGATCGCCACCGACACGCACAGCCCCGCGAGCATCAGCGCGAGCACGGCCACGCGCACGGGAATGCGTTCCGGGTCGAGCCAGTTGGTCACCCACGAGGTGTTGATCCACACCCACCACACACCGAGCAGCAGCAGGCCGACCTGCGCCATGCCCGCGGGCGTGAGGCCGGCCAGCAGCGTGTGCGAGAGCTGCGTCACGGCGAAGACGAACACCAGGTCGAAGAACAGTTCGACGAAACCGACCTTGCCGCTGTCGTGTTCACCGCGCGTGCGCAGGAGCGAAGTGCGGGGGCGGCGCAGGGTCGCGGGCATCGGCGCATCATACGGGCATGCCTGCCACGGCCGTCCACGCCCCTGCCCTCGCCGATTGGTTGCGCGCGCACCCGCGCGTGTTCGTGCTGACCGGCGCGGGCTGCAGCACCGGATCGGGCATTCCGGATTACCGTGATCGCGACGGCGCGTGGAAGCGCAGGCCGCCGGTCACGTACCAGGCCTTCGTCGGGGATCCGGCGACGCGAGCGCGTTACTGGGCGCGCAGCCTTGCGGGCTGGCCGATGGTGTCGCGCGCGCGGCCGAACGCGGCGCATCGCGCGCTGGCGGAACTGCAGGCGCGAGGTCGCATAGCGCGGCTGGTCACGCAGAACGTGGATGGCTTGCACCAACGTGCGGGCAGCGTCGATGTGCTCGACCTGCATGGACGCATCGACGCGGTGCGTTGCCTCGCCTGCGATGCGCGCGTTGCGCGCGAGGACGTGCAGGCGCAGTTGATCGCGTGCAATCCGGAATGGACGCACGCGGTGGAGGAAGCGGCGATCGCACCGGACGGCGATGCGGACCTGGACGCGATCGACACGACGGCGTTCGTCGCGCCGCGTTGTGCAGCGTGCGGAGGCTTGCTCAAACCCGATGTGGTGTTCTTCGGCGAGAACGTGCCGCGCACGCGGGTGGATGCGGCGCAGCAGGCCTTGCAGGCGAGCGACGCGATGCTCGTCGCGGGTTCTTCGCTGATGGTCTATTCGGGCTATCGCTTCGCCCTGAAGGCGCGCGAAGCCGGACTGCCGCTTGCGCTGCTGAGCCTGGGGACCACGCGGGCCGATGCGTTGGCGACGCTGAAGCTCGATGCCGAGTGCGGACAGACCCTCGAAATGGCCGTCGCTTCGCTCGAATAGGCCTTTCGCCCCCATGACTTACGACCTAGACAATTTGGTCTAGACAAACCGTTCTAGACGGCGTAGCGTGCGTCGGCAAGTCCAAAGGCCACGCCCGAATGTCCGATCGCAAGCCCACCGCCGCCGAACTCGATCTCCTGCGCACCTTGTGGGAGCTCGGCCCGGCTACCGTGAAGGACGCCCACCAGGCCATGCAGGCCGAGCGGCCGAGCCTGACCTACGCCAACGTCCTGCGCCTGATGCAGGTGATGCACGGCAAGGGCCTGCTCACCCGCGACGAAAGCCAGCGCTCGCACGTCTATGCCCCGGCGCAGGCGCAGGACGCGCTTCAAACCAACCTGCTCACCGACCTCATCCAGAAAGCATTCGCCGGCTCCGGCAAGCACCTGGTCCTCGCCGCACTCGATGCGCACGTGACCGATGCCGAACGCGAGGAGATCCGGCGCCTGCTCGAGGACACCGCGAAGGAGTCGCCCGATGAGTGAATTCACCGCTGCGCTGGTGCCCGCCGTCGGGCAGGCGCTGATCCAATTCACCTGGCAGGGCGCGCTGATCGGTGCGCTGGCGGCGATTGCGTTGCGGATCGCGCGCGAGGCACGGCCGCAGGTGCGGTATGCGATCGCCTGCATCGCCATGCTCGCCTGCGTGGTGGTGCCGGTCGCGAGCGTGCTGCTGGCGTTCGGCGATGCGCAGACCGGGGCCTTCATCGCAGCGCGTGCGCCCATTCGATTCATCGAAGCCTCGAACGATGCGGTTGTCGCGCTCGATTGGCGCACGCGGCTCGAGACGATGTCGCCGCTGATCGTCGCACTGTGGGCCACCGGGGCCAGCGTGTTCTGCCTGCGCACACTGTTCGGCGTGGCGTGGGTGGCACGCATGCGCGCGACCACGCAATCCCCGCTGCAAGCGCAATGGCAAGCGCGCCTGGATGCGCTGGCCGAACGCTTCGGCCTGCGCGGCGTTGCGCTGCGCCTGGTCGATGCGCTCGATTCGCCGGTCGCCGCAGGTTGGTTGCGCCCCGTCGTGCTGCTGCCGACGTCGGTCGCGCTGCGCATGCCGGTGGAACTCGTCGATGCCCTGCTCGCCCACGAACTCGCCCACGTGCGTCGTCACGATTACCTGGTGAACCTGCTGCAGCGCGCGGTCGAAGCGCTGTTGTTCTACCACCCGGTGACCTGGTGGCTGTCGCGTCGCGTGCGCATCGAACGCGAACTCATCGCCGACCGCCTCGCCGCCGATGCCATCGGCGATCCGCGCCGCCTCGCCGTCGCACTCGCGGCCTTGTCCGAACTTCCCGTCCGCCCCGCCCTTCCCCACCTCGCACATGCCGCCCATGGAGGCCAGCTGATGTCCCGCATCCAGCAATTGATCCGCTCGCAGTCGCGTGCCCAGCGCACCCCGCCGGCCGGACGCGTCGCGCTTCCCCTCATCGGCATCGCCGCGGCGTGCGTGGCCTTCTATGCGCAGGCGCAGATCGGTCACGCGCCCAACATCGCGACGCCCGCCGTCACTGCCCGGCCTGTTGTTGCAAGCGCCCCGAGCGCCATGGCCACGCCTGTCGTCGCCGCGTCTCCCGCAGTGAAGGCAACGCCCGTCGTGGCCGCCACGCCCGCCGTGCAGGCCACGCCCGTCGTCGCGCAAGTCACGCACTTCGGCAACGACAAGGACCGCGACGCCTGGGCCATCGTGCGCAAGGGCGAGGACGGTTACTCGATGTCCGGCTCCGCGGGCGACATGCACGACATCGACGCCGCCAAGCGCGCGCTGCAGGACGACTTCGTGTGGTATCGCCACGCCGGCAAGGCCTACGTGATCGACGATCCCGCGATCGTCGCGCGCGCCCGGGCCGCGTGGAAGAACACCGACGCACTCGGCAAGCAGATGTCCGCCCTCGGCGACCAGATGTCGGTGCACGGCAACAAGATGGAAGCGCTCGGCAAGCAGATGGAAGCCCTGTCGAAGGACAACACCCCCTCGGCGGCGATGATGCAGGCGAGCGAGCGCATGAGCGCGCTGGGCAAGCAGCAGAGCGAACTCGCCGGCCGCCAGCAGCTGATCGCGATGAAGCAGCGCAAGGCCGACAGCGACGCCGAGAACGCGAAGCTCGATGCGGAAATGGACAAGCTCGGCGAAGAGATGGACAAGCTCGGCGAACAGATGGATGCGCAGGGCGCGATCGTCGATCGCGAATCGGCGAAGCTCGATCGCAACAGCGAACCGATGGATGCGCTGGGCCGCCAGATGGACGAAGCGTCCAAGCCGATGGACGAACTCGGCAAACAGATGGATGCGCTCGGCAAGCAGCAGGAAATCGAAGCACGCAAGGCCGAGAAGACGCTCAGGGCCCTGATCGGCGAAGCGGAAAGCAAGGGCCTTGCGAAGCCGGCACCGGGTCGCAGCTCCGCGCAGTAACGCGCAAGTCGTTCCCCCCAACGAAAAACGCCAGCCGCGAGGCTGGCGTTCTTCTTTCAACGGACGTTGCGATCAGGCGCGCGAGTCGCGGCGCGTGCCGCTGGCGGGCTTCCCGTTGCCGCCACCGCGATGCTGCTTCGGACCGGCGTGCGCATGGCGCGGCTGTTGGCCGCTGGGCTTGCCATGCGGACGATGCCCGCGCTGCGGACGCGGACCGCGCGGCGCATTGAAGGGCGCGTTGTCGCTGCGCATCTGGCGGCTCGGTTCGAAACCGGGCACGGTCTCCATCGCGATGTCCGCCTTCAGCATGCGCTGGATCTGGCGCAGCAGGCCTGCTTCGTCGGGCGAGACCAGCGACAGCGCTTCGCCCTGCGCACCGTTGCGGCCGGTGCGGCCGATGCGGTGCACGTAATCCTCCGCGACCATCGGCAGGTCGTGGTTGATCACCAGCGGCAGGTTCACGATGTCCAGGCCGCGCGCGGCGACGTCGGTGGCCACCAGCACGCGCGCCTTGCCCGACTTGAAGTCGTTCAACGCACGCTGGCGCGCCGCCTGGCTCTTGTTGCCGTGGATCGCCACGGCCGCGAGGCCGGCGTCTTCCAGCTGTTCGGCCAGGCGGTTGCAGCCGTGCTTGGTCTTGCCGAACACCAGCACCTGCTCGGTGTGGCGCTTGGCAAGGATGTCGATCAGCAGCTCGCGCTTGCGCGGGCCGTCGACCGGGTGCGCGCGATGCACGATGGTGTCGGCGATCGTGTTGTTCGCCGCGACCTGCACCTGCTGCGGGTTGCGCATGAACTCCAGCGCGAGCTGGCGGATGCGCGATTCGAAGGTCGCAGAGAACAGCAGCGTCTGGCGATTGGTCGGCACGCGCGCGATCACGCGCTTGATCGAGGGCAGGAAGCCCATGTCGAGCATGCGGTCGGCTTCATCGAGGATGAGCATTTCCACCGCATCGAGCTTCGCGGTGCCGCGCTCCAGGTGGTCGAGCAGGCGGCCGGGGCACGCGACGAGCACGTCGACGCCGCGGCGCAGCTGTTCGATCTGCGGCTGCATGCCGGCGCCGCCGTAGATCGACGTGATGTTCAGGCGCAGGTGCTTTCCGTAGGCGCGCAGGCTGTCGTTGACCTGCACGGCGAGTTCGCGGGTCGGCACCAGGATCAGGGCGCGCGGCTTGCGCGGACCCTTCACCGCGGCCGGCTGGCCTTCGGCCAGGCGCTGCAGCAACGGCAGGCCGAAGGCAGCGGTCTTGCCGGTGCCGGTCTGCGCGCCGCCGAGCACGTCGTGGCCGGCGAGGACGAGCGGGATCGCGTCGGCCTGGATTGGCGTGGGCGTGTTGTAGTTGGTTTCGGCGAGCGCGCGCAGCAGCGCGGGCGCGAGCCCGAGGCTTTCAAACGTCATGGATGGAGCTCCGATGTGGTCGCACGCCGCATGCGGCGTGCACTCGAAGCTTTCCCTGGAACCGCGCTGTCGAGTCAGTTGTGCGCAGCAGGCAAGAAGGCCTGTGCGTGTCGCGCAACGAAAGAGGTACGGGAGGATCGCCTGTGGGCGATCAAGGGCCGGGAAAACGCTAGGCCGTGCGCGAGCGGCGCGAACCTTAACACGGGTCGGGGGCCAAAAGGGGCGGCCGGGGCCGATCGCATGAAAAAAACGGCGCCCCGGAGGGCGCCGCTTCATAAACCGGGTTCTGCGCCCGGCTGCTTACTTGTAGGAGTTGGTCCCGATGGTGCGCGAGGACGAGCTCTTCCACAGGATGTCGCGCTCCACCTTGCTCGACCAGCCGGTGAGCGTGAACGGGGTGCGGGACCTGGCGCCCAGTCGCGTGTAGTTCTGGTACGACATGTTGCCGCTGTGGGTCACGCCCGAGGTGCCGGTGTTGTAGACGATGCCGGTCGCCGAGTTGTAGCGGAACGTGTTGTTGGTGACCTTCAGGCCGGAAATGCCGTTCGTCCCCATGCCCAGGCTGCCGTTGTGCTCCAGCGTGCACCCGGTGATGGTGACGTTGGTGGAGCGCTTCCAGATGTTCAGTCCGTACTTGGCGTTGTTGTTCAAGCGGCAGTTCTGGATGAGGATCGCCGTGGCGCGGCCGTTCTCGTCCGGTTCGATGTCGATGCCGCACTCGGGCGAGGTGCCCTTGCTGTAGCTGAACTCGGAGTCGTAGACCTTGACGTTCGAGCAGTTCGTGATCGACAGGCCCTGGCGACGGTTGCCGGTGGAGATGATGTTGGCGATCACCACGTCGTAGGCATTGCCGCCGATGCACACGCCATCGCCGGTGCACTTGGACACGCGCAGGTCGCGGATGGTGACGCGCTGCGAACCGCCACCGACCGAGATGCCGTGGCCCCACTCTTCCGTGCTGCTCGAACCGAAGATGTGCGTGTCGCGATCGCCGACCAGCTGGCCACCGGAGACTTCCACGTCGGTCTTGCCGCTGATGTTGATGAGGTAGTGGCGCGAGAGCGAAGTGGTCTTCGCCTTGAGGATCGCACCGGAAGCCAACTGCAGGTGCATCTTGCTGCGCAGGTTGATCTTCTTGCCGGTGTCGATCATGTACGTGCCGGCCGGAATCGTGACCGTGCCGCCGGTGGTGGGAAGCGAGTTGATGGCGGCCTGGATCGCCGCAGTATCGTCATGCCGACCGTCGCCCACGGCGCCATAAGTTTTGACGCTGCGGATGGTGCTGCCGTTCGCGCGGTTCGGCGGCGTGGTCAGGGCGAAGGCGGGCAAGGAAACGCCCCCGATGACCATCGGTGCCATCATGACCATGGAGTTTCGGATGAATTCGCGACGAGGCATTCCTGCCTCGCGCACGGCGTGCACGAGCTTGGTGTCGTTCAAGGTGAAAACCCCTTTCGTTTTTGGATCGGCAAGAAAGTTGGCGAAGAGCCAGCCGATCAATGGAAGGAAGTCACGCTGCAATCACGATGGATCGGTCGATCAACTTGTCGACGTCTCGTGATGGCGTGGAGGGACTGTAACCGCTCGGGATGACTTTTCACCTACTCGTCATCGAATTGCTGAGCATTCGCACTCGATCGGCGCATTCACGTTGGGAACGATTCAGAGGCGTGAAAGCGACCACGCATGATTTAACGCGCATGTAACGCATCGCGTCGAATTGGACGCGCATATAGGCCAATGAATGCATGCATGCAGTGGCAAGCGCAGAGCTTGAAGCTGCGTTTTGCGCAGCGCAACAAGCATGCCGACACGCGGGCGACCGCCTGTATGCCTTTCTCGCGTTGCCGCTACAGACCGCCCCTCGAAAATCCCCCGAACGATGCGGGTTCATCATCTCAACTGCATGACGACCCGCCCGACGTCCGGGAGGTCGGCGTTCGAGCGCGGCCACCTGATCGCGCATTGCCTGCTGGTGGAATCGGAAAACGGACTCGTGCTCGTCGACACGGGCCTGGGCCTGGGGGATGTCACGGATCCCGGGCAACGGCTCAGCCGTTTCTTCCTGCGGCTGGTGAAGCCGGAATTGCATGCGGAGATGACCGCGGCGCGGCAGATCGAACGGCTGGGCTTCCGCGCCTCCGACGTGCGCGACATCGTGCTCACGCACCTGGATTTCGACAGCGCCGGCGGCCTCGACGACTTCCCGCGGGCGCGTGTACACCTGCTGGCCCGCGAGCGGGACGATGCCGCGCGGCAGAGGACCTGGATGGATCGGCAGCGCTACCGCCCGCAGCAGTGGTCCACGCGCAACCACTGGATCACCTACGAGCCACGGGAAGGCGAACACTGGATGGGCTTGCCCTGCGTGCGCGCGTTGAGCGGCCTGCCGGCGGACCTCCTGTTGGTCCCGCTGGCGGGACATACGCTGGGCCATGCGGGCGTTGCGATCCGCGCCGACGAGGGCTGGCGCCTGCACGCCGGCGATGCCTTCTTCGATCCGCGCGAGATCGACGAGCACCCGCACTGCCGCATGGGCCTGCGGCTGTACGAGCGCATGCTGGACCAGGATCGCCCCGCGCGCCTGCGCAACCAGGCGCGCCTGCGTGCGCTGCATCGCGCGCATCCCGACATCGAGATTTTCTGCTCGCACGATCCGCAGGCCTTCGAACGGCTGTCGGGGCGATCGTCGCGCGTGCCCGTGGCCGCGGGCGATACGGGCGATCCCTATCGCAAGATCGTGCGGCGGCCCGAGGTTGCGATGCACCCCTCCATCGCCCGCGAAGCCGCGCCCGGCATCGAGGTGTACGACCACGAAGTCGAGAACATCGACCTGGATTTCGAAACGCTCACGCCCGCGCGCGACGAAGAAGCGCCGCGCCAGACACCCTGATGCCGGCACGCAAGGGCGCCCCGCTCCGCATCGCGACCTTCAACGTCAACGGCATCCGCTCGCGCCTGCCCCACCTGTTGCAATGGCTGGAGCGCGAGCAGCCGGACATCGCCTGCCTGCAGGAGCTCAAGGCGGTCGACGAAAAATTCCCGATCGCCGAACTGCGCGACGTCGATTACGGCGCGTCGTGGCACGGGCAAGCCTCCTGGAACGGCGTGGCGATCCTCTCGCGCGGCAGCGATCCGATCGAAAGCCGCCGCGGCCTGCCCGGCGCGCGCGACGATGTGCAGAGCCGTTACCTCGAAGCCGCCGCGCACGGCGTGATCGTGGGATGCCTGTACCTGCCCAACGGCAATCCACGCCCTGGGCCGAAGTTCGACTACAAGCTCGCGTGGTTCGATCGCTTCCTCGCGCACGCGCAAGGCCTGTTCGACAGCGGCCATCCGGTCGTGCTCGCCGGCGATTACAACGTGGTGCCCACCGACGCGCTCGACATCTACGATCCGAAATCGTGGAAGAAGGATGCGCTCCTGCAACCCGAAACCCGCGAACGCTGGCAGGCGCTGCTCGCGCAAGGCTGGACGGATGCACTGCGCACGCTGCATCCGGAGGACAAGGTCTTCACGTTCTGGGATTACTTCCGCAACCACTGGCCGCGCAACGCGGGGCTGCGCATCGACCATCTGTTGCTCAGCGCGGACCTTGCGCCACGGCTGCGTGCGGCCGACGTCGATCGTTGGGTGCGCGACTTGCCGGGCGCGAGCGACCACGCGCCGACGTGGATCGAATTGGGCGAAGCGAAGCCAAGCCGCGCGGGCACGCAGGCGCCGCGCGGCCGGAAGACTACTTCAGCTTGAGCTCGCGCAGCAGTTCGGAGCCGAGCAGCTCGCGCATGACCACGCGCTTGCCCGAGGCTTCGTCCGCTTCCTTGACGCTCAGGTTCGTCACCTTCTTCATGATCGGCGCCATCTTGGCCTGCATGCCGTCGAGCGTCGCCATGTTGGGATAGGTGACCACCAGGTACAGGTCGGGCTCCTGCGGGCTGTGCGCGTCGTTGCGGTAGACGCCGTAGTCGAGCACGTAGCCGGCCTTCTTCGCCTCTTCCATGACGCCCTTCCAGTTCTTCTGGAGGTAGGCCAGGTAGTTCTCGAACTGGCCGTCGACGACCTTGATGGAGCTCACCTCGACGACCGCCCCTTCGGTATACGCACTGTCCTGCGCGAAGACCGGCGCGGCGAACAGCGTCAGGCAGAGCAATACGATCCGGGTCATCCCGGCCCTCAGAGCACGATTCATGGCGCGTTTCCTCCAATGGTCACCCCTGCGCCCCGGCCAACGCCGGCACCAAGCGGCAGCGGACAGCCGTTTGTCAGGTCGCGCGGGCGCCCTCGCGGGGAAAATGTTTCCGCCCGCGGGCAGGCCGGTCATCGGGATTTCACCGTGCGCACCGGACCGTTCGCCGCCACGATCCCGCAAGGAATGCCCATGATCAGCGCCGCCGACATCCTCGCCGCCCGACTGCTCGTCGTCGACGACGATCCGGATGCCTTGCGCTCGCTGGAACAGATGCTCACCGCGGCCGGCTTCGGGGACGTGGTGGCCACGAGCGACCCGCGTGCGGTCGAAGGGCTGCATCGCGAGCAGGATTTCGACGCGATCCTGCTCGACGTGCACATGCCGTACATGGACGGCTTCGAAGTGATGGAATCGCTCAAGCCCTTCGAACGCGGCGGCTACCTGCCGGTCCTGGCGCTCACCGCCGAACCCGGGCATCGCACCCGGGCGCTGCGCTATGGCGCGAAAGATTTCCTGCGCAAGCCCTTCGATCCGGAGGAGTTGTTGTTGCGCGTGCGCAACCTGCTCGAAGTCCGCCTGCTCTACAAGGATCGCGAAGCCGCCGCGGCGGGCGCCGCAGCCGGCTGAGCCGCGCATGCCCGAGCGCAGTTGCGGGCTGTTGCTGTATCGCCGCGATCCCGATGCGCTGCGCGTCCTGGTCTGCCATCCCGGCGGCCCGTTCTGGCGCAACCGCGACGCCGGGGCGTGGACGCTGCCGAAGGGCGCACCCGAAGGCGACGAAACCGCGGAGGCCACGGCGCTGCGCGAATTCGCGGAGGAACTGGGCACGCAGGTCTCCGGCACGCTGCAACCGCTCGGGCGTATCCGCCAGAAGGGCGGCAAGTGGGTGGAAGCCTTCGCGCTCGAAGGCGACTTCGACCCTTCGCAATTGCACAGCAACCCGTTCGAATGCGAGTGGCCGCCACGCAGCGGCAAGGTGCAGGCGTACCCGGAGATCGATCGCGCCACCTGGGCGACGCTCGAACAAGCGCGCGTCCTCCTGCTTCCGGCGCAGTGTGAATTCCTCGATCGGCTCGCTGCGCTGCTCGCGATTCAGAGCGCGGCGAGATAGGCCTCCAGGCGACGCAGCGCTTCCCTGCCCTGCTCGTTGTCGAGGTTGAACTGATATTCGTGCGGCAGCCCGGGTTGCAGATCCTTCGGCCAGAACAACGTGTCCACGCGCACGCCGGCGCGTTGCAGCGCATCGGCCATCGCGTAGGAATGCTGCTGCAGCGGATCGTGGTTGCCCACCGACACGAACGCGGGCGGGAATGCGTGCGTGACATGCCGCGCCACCGACCAATCGTCGATGCCGGGCTGGTTCCAGAAATCCTTGCGGCCCATGTACGACCACATCACCGACTGCATGAACCACGAGGGCTTTGCGCCAGGCGCGGGCTTCGCGTAATCGCTGTCGTACGGACCGCAGAACAGCACCGCGCCGATCAACTGTGATGGCAGCAGTGCAGGACGTACGCCGACGCGCTGCGCGTACGCGGGAGATGTCACGAGGTTGGCCAGTTGTGCCGCAAGCTGCGCCCCGGCCGAATCGCCGGCGAGCACGATGCGCTCGCGATCCAGTCCATGGCGCCCGGCGTTGGCCGACACCCAGGCGAGCGCAAGGTTCAGTTGCTGCAACTGCGTCGGGTAATGCGCTTCCGGCGCGAGCGTGTAGTTGACGGTCACCACCGCGTAACCCTGGGCTGCGAGGATGCGCGCGTAGTTCGCGATCTCCGACTTGTCGCCGGCGACGAACCCGCCACCGTGGATCCAGACGATCGTCGTCAACGGCCGCGCATGCGTGCGCGGAACAAAGACGTCGAGCGTTTCATCCACGCTGTCCGGTGCGTAGTGCACATCGAAGGTCGCGGCGGTTCCGCGCGGCACATGCTTGCCGAGCGCGGCTGCGGTGTGCGCGCCGCCGGAAGAGAAGGCGGCGCGGATCACCATGGCCGACGGCCACGCCGACACCTGCACCCAACCCCACAACGCGAGGGCGAGCAGCAACAGTGCCGCAAGCGCGCGCGGCCACCAATGGAAGTGGATCGCCTTCGACATCAACGGGCCTCCCCAAGTGAGCCCTGGTTTTACGTCAGCGTTTACGTCAACGCAGCTGGCTGTCCTTGCTGCCGCGGCGGTTGTAACCGGACATCGACGACTGTTCGCGATCGTGTTCTTCCTGGCACGGCACGCACAGGCGCACGCCCGGCAAGGCCGCGCGGCGCGCCTCCGGGATCACGGCGCCGCATTCCTCGCAGGCCTCAAGCGAAGGCCCGGTCGGCAAACGGCTGCGGATGCGCTTGATGCCGTCCTTGATGGTGGCATCGATCTGTTCGTTGACGGCGTTGTCGCCGGCCCAGCCCGTGGCCATGGCGGATCCTCCGATCGCAGGCGGGCAGCATAACGCGACGCGACGACACAGTCCCATGACCGCCGCATAACGCCCTGCGATGCATCCTTCCGCACTTCCCCCACCGCTGGAGCTTCGAGCAATGGCAACGCAAAACTTCACGCCCACCGGTTACCACGCGCTGACGCCGTCGGTCGTCGTCGACGATGCGAACAAGGCGATGGACTTCTACCAGAAGGCCTTCGGCGCAAAGGAAACCTATCGCCTGCCCATGGGCCAGAAGATCGCGCACGCGGAAATGGACATCGCCGGTTCGCGCTTCATGTTGTCCGATGAATTCCCGGAATGGGGCGCGCTGTCGCCGAAGTCGCGCGGTGGCGCGACCGGTGGCATGTTGATCTACGTCCCCGATGCCGATGCCGCGATCGAACAGGCGGTCAAGGCCGGCGCCACCGTCGTGCAGCCGCCCGAAGACCAGTTCTGGGGCGATCGCATGGGCACGGTGGTCGATCCCTTCGGCCACAAGTGGATGCTGGGCACGCACAAGGAAGACGTGAGCCCGCAGGAAATGGAACGTCGCGGCGCTGCGTGGCTGGAAGACATGAAGCAACGCACGACCAAGCAGTGATCGATTGAATTAATTATTTCCGGTGAGGACACGCGTCCTGCCTTAAACGATCGACGCATCGGACGAATCCATCTTCGCGCCGCGCACTCGCAGCCATGCGATGCGCGGCGTGATGCTTTCCATTCGTCCGAGGTCTTTCGATGCGGTCTTCCGTCGTTCTCCAGGCGCGCCTTTGCGCCGCGCTGCTTCCCTTCGCCCTGTCGCTCGCCATCGCCGCCGAAGCACCGCCCGCTTCGATCAACTACACGCCACAGGATTTCGCCCGCTTCGCGCCGCGCAACGCGCTCAACATGCTGCAGCAAGTCCCCGGCTTCGTCGTCCGGTCGCAGGCGCAGGAACGCGGGCTCGGCCAGGCCACGGGCAACGTGCTGATCAACGGACAACGCCTGTCGGGCAAATCGAACGACGTGCTCGCGCAACTCGAACGCATTCCCGCGAGCAGCGTCGTGCGCATCGAACTGCGCGACGGCGCATCGCTCGCCATTCCCGGCCTGTCCGGCCAGGTCGCGAACATCGTGGTGAAAGGCTCGACCATCGCAGGCACGTGGGAATGGAGCGCCGCCTGGCGCGAACGCTATGCCGATCCGCAGTTCACGCGCGGCAGCGTGTCGATCAACGGCAGCGCCGGCCGCGTGGATTACACGCTCGGGCTCTCCAACAACGGCACGGTCGGTGCCTCCGGTGGCCCCACCACCGTGACCAACGCCGACGGTTCGTTGCGCGAGTCGCGCAACGACGAATTCGAACAGCGCATCGAACGGCCGGCGCTGAGCGCGCAACTCGCATGGACCGGTCGCGACAGCGACATCGCCAACGTCAACGCCCGCTACCAGGACGAGACCAATCACTACTTCGAAGAAGGCCTGCGCGTTGCGGCGGGGATGCCGGATCGTTTCCGCACGGTCACGTCCCGGGCGAACGGAAGCAACCATGAATTGGGTGGCGACTACGAATTCGGGCTCGGCGCGGGGCGGCTGAAACTGATCGGGCTGATCCGCGGCATCAGCACGCCAAGAACCGACATGGTCGTTGTCGACGACTTCGATCCCGCGACGCCCTTGCAGGGCACGCGCTTCCGTCGCGACAGCCGGGAACGCGAACGCATCGGTCGCGCCGAATATCGCTGGAAGGCGTTCGACGGCGAGATGCAGATGTCGGGCGAATACGCCTTCAACCGCCTCGACAGCGCCGCGACCCTCGCTGTGTTCGACCCTGCAAGCGGGGCCTTCGTCGAAACGCCCATGCCCGGTGCCGTGGCCACGGTGCAGGAGGATCGCTACGAACTGATGGGCACGTATGGCCGCGCATTGACCCCGACGCTGCAGTTGCAGGTGAACGCGGGCGGCGAGTACTCGAAGCTCGCGCAGGTCGGCGCCGGTGGACAGGTGCGCACCTTCCTTCGACCGAAGGGGCTGGTGTCGATCGCATGGACGCCCTCGTCTAACACCGACCTGGCCTTCGCGCTGGAACGCCGCGTCGGACAACTCGATTTCCAGGACTTCCTCGCCACCGTCGACCTGGCCGACGGCCAGGCCAACGCCGGCAATCCCGACCTCGTGCCGCCGCAGACCTGGGAGCTCTCGCTCGAAGCCAACCGCAAACTGGGCGACTGGGGCACGACCACGCTGCGCGTGTACACGCAACGCATCGACGACATCGTCGACACCGTCCCGATCGGCGCGCACGGCGAGAGCCCCGGCAACCTCGACACCGCGACGTTGTCCGGCTTCGAATGGAAAGGCACCTTCCCGCTCGCGCGCCTGGGTTTGCAGGGCGGCAAGCTCGACCTGGCCTGGCAGATGGAAACCAGCGATGTCGAAGATCCGCTCACCCGCGAACACCGGCCGATCAGCGACAACCTGCAGTCCTACGCGCGCTTGGATTTCCGCCACGACATTCGCGACACGCCGATCGCTTACGGCGCGTACGCGAACTACACCTGGCGCGAACCCGACGTGCGCCTGACGGAAGTCGGCAACTGGTACGAAGGGCCGGTGTTCGCAGGCGTGTTCATCGAACACAAGGACGTCGCAGGACTGAAGATGCGCCTGAACCTGGGCAACCTCGGCGATGCCCCGAGCCGCTGGGACCGGACGGTGTACCTGGATCGCCGCACCGGGCCCGTGGACTTCCATGAACAGCGGAACCGCGCGATCGGCCGCACGTTCTCGTTCACCGTGAGCGGCCGCTTTTAAACCCTGCCCGGCGGCCCGGCATCCCTCCCCCATCGTTCATGCGAAGGGGAGTCGCGATGCCGTTGTCGATCCGGGGTGCGGTGCTGGGCCTGGCGCTGTTGCCGTTCTGCGTTTCCGTGGCATTGGCGCAGGAGGCGGCCGCGCCCGCCAAGGCCGGCACCGAAGGCGCGCGCACCTACCTGCCCGCCGACTTCACGCGCTTCGCGCCGAACAACGCGCTGGACATGCTCGAACAGGTGCCGGGCTTCGTGATCCGCAACGCGGTGCAGGAGCGCGGCCTCGGCCAGGCGACCGGCAACGTACTGATCAACGGCCAGCGCCTGTCGGCGAAATCGCAGGACGTGCTCGGGCAGTTGCAACGCATCCCCGCGTCCAACGTCGTGCGCATCGAGATCGTCGACGGCGCCACGCTCGACATTCCCGGCCTCACCGGCCAGGTGGCCAACGTGGTGACCAAGGCCGAAGGCATCAGCGGCCAGTGGGAATGGCGCCCGGACTGGCGCAAGTACTACACCTCGCCGCAATACACGCGGGGCAACGTGTCGGTGAGCGGCAAGGCCGGTGGCATGGACTACACGATCGGCCTGACCAACAACGGCAACCACAGCGGCGCCGGTGGCCCGACGGTGATCTACAACGCCGACGGCACCGTGCGCGAAAACCGCGTCGACGAATGGACCGGCGAGTTCGACGCGCCCACGCTCGCCACGCAACTGGCCTGGACCAACGCGGACGGCGACAAGGGCAACTTCAACGGGCGCTACCAGCGCGTGTTCTACGACTACGACGAGAACGGCATGCGCGTGGGTTCGGGCCTGCCAGATCGCTATCGCAGCGTCATGTCGGAGGAAGGCGGCCACAACTACGAGCTCGGCGGCGATTACGAATTCGGATTCGGTCCGGGGCGCTGGAAGTTCATCGGCCTGTATCGCTTCACGCGCGACCCCATCTCCGACACCGTGATCGACGACTTCCTCGACGACACCACGCCCACGGAAGCCTCGCGCTTCACTCGCAACGGCGACGAGATCGAGCGCATTGCGCGCACCGAATATCGCTGGAAGGGCTGGGGCGGCGACCTGCAGGTGTCGGGCGAATACGCGTTCAACAGTCTCGACAGCACCGCGGAGTTGTTCTTCTACGATCCGGTGACCGGGAACTACGATCCGTTCCTGCTGCCCGGCGGCACGGCCACCGTGCAGGAAGACCGCTATGAAGTGATGACCAGCTACGGCCGCGCGCTGTCGCCGACGCTGCAACTGCAGGTCAACGTGGGCGGCGAATACTCCAAGCTCGAACAGGTCGGCGCGGGCGGCATGTCGCGCACGTTCCTGCGGCCGAAGGGGCTGGTGTCGTTGGCGTGGAAGCAGTCGGACACGCTCGACTTCAACTTCAAGCTGGAACGTCGCGTCGGGCAGCTCAACTTCTACGACTTCCTCGCGTCGGTGAACCTCAACAACGACACGCAGAACGCGGGCAATCCGGACCTGGTGCCGCCGCAGACCTGGGAACTCTCGGTCGAAGCCAACCGCAAGCTCGGCGCGTGGGGCAACACCACGCTGCGCGTGTACGGGCAGCGCATCGACGACATCGTCGACACCATCCCGATCGGCGCGACCGGCGAAAGCCCGGGCAACATCGACCGCGCAACGGTGTACGGCTTCGAATGGAAGGGCACGCTCAACCTCGACCAGATCGGCTGGAAGGGCGCGAAAGTGGATGCGACCTGGCAGATGGAACACAGCAGCGTCGAAGACCCGCTCACCTTCGAGAAGCGCCCCATCAGCAACAACCTGCAATCGCTCGCCGAAATCGCCCTGCGCCACGACATCGCGAACACGAACTGGGCCTGGGGCGGCGCGATCGATTACTCGTACTACGAACTCGACTATCGCCTCACCGAAGTCGGCCGCCAGTGGGAAGGCCCGATCTGGGCGAACCTGTTCATCGAGAACAAGGACGTGTTCGGGATGAACGTGCGGTTCACCGCGAGCAACCTGGGCGATGCGATGTCGATGTGGGATCGCACCGTGTACGTCGACCGCCGCACGGGGCCGATCGATTTCCACGAGATGCGCAACCGGCGCATCGGGCCGATCTACTCGATCACCTTCAGCGGGACGTTCTGACGCTGCGCGCAAGAACGCGAGGGGCGATGCCCCTCGCGTCGCGGGGGGAGGAGGTCAGGCCGCGAAGATCAGGCCGCCTTGCTGCAATCGGCTTCGCCGTGCATCTCCATCTGGCGCACTTCGCATTCGACGTTCCACTCGTCGCCGTGGATCTCCAGGAAGCGTTCGGTGAGCTTGATCGCCTCGGCCAGCGACGGGGCTTCGAGGATGGCGTAGCCGCCGATGACTTCGCGGGCTTCGGTGAACGGGCCGTCGGTGCGGCTGAGCTTGCCGTGGTTGTTGCGGATGCGGATGCCTTCGGACGTCGGCCGCAGGCCGGCCGTATCGACGAGGGCGCCCTTCGCGGCGAACTCTTCGATCAGCTTGCCCATCTCGGTCATGAGCCGCTCGCTGGGGACCTGTCCGGTGTTTTCGGCGACGCGGACCATGGAGAGGAAACGCATGGTGGAGCTCCTGTTTCGGTGGGTGGTATCCAGACGACGGCCGACCGGGGCCGGAATCGACATCGGCCTGGAAATATTTTTCGGGGGGCCGCCCGCCCGGCGCCAGAGCCAAAGCGGACGCGGGCGACGGGACCCTCAGCCGCGGCGCAGGGCCTTGTGGACCCGCAGGATCGCGTCCGCGCTGCGGGCGGCGTCCTCGGTGCTCGTGGCCCAGTTGGACACCGAGATGCGCATGGCGGCACGGCCCTGCCAGGTCGTGCCGGCCAGCCAGCAGGTGCCGTCCTGCTGCACACCGACGACGACGCGACGGGTCATGTCATCGTCGTCGTCGAAGCGCACCAGGACCTGGTTGAGCACGACGTCGTTCAACACCTGCACGCCGGGTTCGTCGCGCAGCGCATCGGCCATCTGCCGCGCGCGTGAACACAGGCGATCGACGAGGTCGGCGATGCCATCGCGCCCCAGCGTGCGCAGGTTCGCGTAGACGGGGACGCCGCGCGCGCGGCGCGAGAAGTCGGGCACCCAGTCGACGGCGTCGCGTTCGGCGCCCTGGGTCTGGATCAGGTAGGCGGCCGAGGAGGTCATCGCGGCGCGATGGTCCTCGCGCGATTTCACCAGCGCGACGCCGCAGTCGTAAGGCACGTTGAGCCACTTGTGCGCATCGGTCGCCCAGGAATCGGCGAGTTCGATGCCATCGGCGAGTGCGCGCGTGCCCGCATCGTGGCTCGCGCGTGCCCAAAGGCCGAACGCGCCGTCGACATGCAGCCACGCACCGTGCTTGCCACACGCATCGGCGATCTCGCGCAAGGGATCGAACGCGCCGGTGTTCACGTTGCCCGCCTGCGCGCAGACGATGGTCGGGCCTTCCAGGGTGGCGAGTTTCTCGCGCAGTTTGTCCGCGCGCATGCGGCCCTGCGCGTCGGCCTCGACGCGCTGGATGCACTTCGTGCCCAGTCCGAGGTAGCGCAACGCGACATCGATGGTGATGTGCGATTCGGCCGATGCGACCACGTTGATGCGCGGTGCGCCCTGCAATCCGTCCGCTTCGACATCCCAGCCCACGCGCCTCAGCACGCCGTGGCGCGCCGCGGCCAGGCAGGTGAGGTTCGCCATCTGGCAACCGGTGACGAAGCCCACGCCCGATTCGCGCGGCAGGTCGAACAGGTCGAGCAGCCAGTCGCCGGCGACCTCTTCGATCACGGCCACGAACGGGGAAATGACGTAGATGCCGGCGTTCTGGTCCCAGGTCGACACAAGCCAATCGGCGGCGAGCGACACCGGCGTCGCACCCCCGATGACGAAGCCGAAGTAACGCGGCGAGTTGCATGCGGTGGTGCCCCGCGGCACCTGCGCTGCGAGCAGGTCGATCACGTGTTCGCCCGGCTCGCCGTGCGGCGGCAGCGGCGCGCGCAGGGCGGCGATCAGCTCATCGCGCGAGGCGAGCGAGCCGACGTAGCGGTCCGGCAGGTGATCGAGGTAATCCAGCGCATGGGCATGCGCGCGTGCGAGGAGGGGTTCGAACGGATCGGGCATGGGGCACTCACGCGGATCGATGGGAAGACAAACGAAAGCGGCCGGGTCGGGAGGTCAGTGCGCGGGCGCCTTGGCCGACGCGCCCTTGGACAGCACGTAGTCGGTCATGCCATCGGCGAGTTCCACTTCGCCCAGGAAGACGTGGCCGGCGCCCTCCTTCGCGAGCAAGGCGGCTTCCTCGGCGTTGTGGCTGCGCACGACGATGTCGATGCCGGGGTTGATCGTGCGCGCGGTATCCACCATGCGACGCACGTCGAAGGTGTCCGGGATGGCCACGACCAGGAAACGCGCACCGGAGATGTGCGCCTGCACGAGCGTCGCCGGCTCGGAGGCATCGCCGGAAACCGCGGCGAAGCCACGCTCCCGGAGCAGTTCGACGCGCTCGCGGTTCTGGTCCACGACCACGACCGGCACGCCCTGCTCGCTCAGCGTCTGCGCGATGCGCTTGCCCACGCGCCCGTAACCGACCAGCACCGCGTGGCCCGCGAGGTATTTCGGATCGGTCGACATCGGCAACGTCGCGGTGGGATCCGCGGGTTGCTCCAGTTGGCGCGCGAGCGCGGACCGCTCGCGCATCCAGCGCGTGATCGGACTGACGGCAGCGAACAACAGCGGATTGAAAGCGATCGAAATGATCGCGCCCGCGAGGATGAGGCCCTGCCCTTCCTTCGGCAGCACGCCGAGCGACACGCCGAGCCCGGCGAGGATGAAGGAGAACTCGCCGATCTGCGCCAGGCTCGCGGACACGGTGAGCGCGGTGTTCAACGGATAGCGCAGGAGCAGGACGATCGCGGCGGCGACAAGCGTCTTGCCGAACACGATGATCGCCACCGTCGCGATCACGTGCATGGGTTCGTCGACCAGCACGTGCCAGTCGAACAACATGCCGACGGAGACGAAGAACAACACCGCGAAGGCATCCTGCAACGGCAGGGTTTCATTGGCCGCGCGATGGGACAGCTCCGACTCGCGCAGCACCATGCCGGCGATGAAGGCGCCCAGCGCGAAGGACACGCCGAACAACTCGGCCGCGCCGAAGGCGATGCCCACTGCGAAGGCCACGGTCGCCAGCGTGAACAGTTCGCGCGAACCGGTCTGCGCCACCCACCACAACAGGCGCGGCAACAACTTGCGCCCGAAGACGAGCATCAGCGCGAGGAATGCGCCGACCTTGAGCAGCGTGAGTCCGAGCACGGCCCAGACGTTGCCCGAGGCCGCCGTCCCGATCGCTCCGGGAACGCCGCCCTCCGGCGCGTTTCCGCCCAATGCGCCCGCGAGCGGCGGCAGCAACACGAGCACGAGCACCATCGCGAGGTCTTCGACGACCAGCCATCCCACCGCGATCTGTCCGTTCATCGACTCGAGCACGCCGCGCGCTTCGAGCGCGCGCAGCAGCACCACGGTACTGGCCACCGACAAGGCCAGGCCGAACACGATCGCCGCCCCCCAAGACCAATCCCAGAACCATGCGGCGAACGCGCCCATCGCGGTGGCGGCGGCGATCTGCAGCACTGCACCAGGCAGCGCGATCTTGCGCACCGCCCAGAGATCGTCGAGCGAAAAGTGCAGGCCTACGCCGAACATCAGCAGCATGACGCCGATTTCGGCGAGTTCGGACGCAAGGCCCGTGTCGGCGACGACGCCCGGCGTGAAGGGCCCGATCACCATGCCCGCTACCAGATACCCCACCAGCGCCGGCATGCGGAGCTTGGCGGCGACGAAGCCCAGGATCAGCGCTGCGCCGAAGGCAGTCGCCAGCGTCGAGATCAGGGCGAAGTCGTGATGCACCGGCACCTGCTTCTATCGAAAGGCAGGAACCATCCTACAACGCGAGCGACATGTCCCTCAGATTTCGCGGCAGGCCACCGGACCTGGCGCGCCATCGCTGACCAAGGGCGGGCGTTCTCCCAGCTCGCCGGTGACGCTGCCGCGCGGGGGTCGACGCCCGCCGCCCTCCGACACCGCCTCGAAGGCCGGCGCAGGCAGGAAGGTGATGCGATACAACAGCTCGAACTCGCGCAGCGTTACCGACTGGGGCTTGGTCGTCCCGTTGGGTCCCGGCAGTCCCGGCACGACGATGCCCCGCCCCGTCGTCATGCGGCGTGGCACGCCCTGGCCGAATCCCTGCGCACGCGGGAACTGCGACCACACCGCGCCGCCCAGGCCGTTGCCGAAGATCACTTGCAGGCGATCCCATCCATCGATCGGGAGCGTCTTGCAGTAGTTGAGCGCGATCGTTCCTCCCTCGGGCGGCAACTGCAGGGCTTCGGGCGACATGTTGAGCGGCACCGGGAAGCCCACCGGCACGCCGTTGAGATACGCCGTGAAATAGCCGGCCGCCGGATTACCCGGCTGCGCATGCTCCGGCGCGACAAGTGGCGGCCCCGGCAGCGGATGCCGCGTGATCGAGAGGAATTCCACTTTCACGCGGTCGCCGCGCAGCAGGAGATCGGCAAGCGGTCGACGTCCGCCGGCCGAAACAGGTTTGTCGAACACGACGTTGTCGAACTGCGGATTGCCCGTCGACAGGCCGACGCCCACCGATCGGCACGCGCCGACTTCCTGGCTGGTGCCCGGCACCGAGGACAGCATCGCGCGGATCCCGGCGTCGATGCGATCCGACAGGCGCGCGGGGAGCAACAGGAAGTCGAGGATCGATTCGACGACGCCCGGCGAACCGACGACCGGATCGCCGATCTCGAAGCGCACATCGACGTTGCCGGTCTTCGCGCCGTTGCTCGCCTTGCACGGAATGTGCGCTTCGAAGAAGTAGGTGAGGCTGCGATCGACGGGGCCGTCGAGGGTGAGATCGATGTGTCCGTACAGCATCGCTTCGCGCAGGTTCGGTTCGCCGACCCGTTGCGACTGCGTCATGAAGGGGCGCCCCACGCAGTTCCCGCCGCATTGCAGCGGTCGCGCACTGGCGCTCGCCCAATGCACGCTGCCCTCGCGGTTGCGCACCTTCGCGGCGTACGCCGGGTCGCAGTTCGCGGCCGTGAAGTCCGCGGGAATCGGGCGTCCGTCGTTGCGCATGAGCGCTTCGCACAACGCGACGTCGACGGTGTCTTCGATCGTCTTGCGCAGGAACGGACCGGTCACGCCGTTCGGCGCGTCGGCACTCGCCTGCGTCGGGAATTGCAGCGCGTCCGGGGGCCCGAGCACGTCCTCCTGCGCGAATGCATTCGACGCAAGCACCATCGCCAGGCAAGCCACCAAACCGCGCGCGTGCGAAGCCCACATGAGGCCACCTCTGCGGGCCGGCCATGGCCCTCCTTCCAAGCCACGCGCCGTGTCGCGTGGTTCGGCCAGCCTTCGCGCACCGCTGGTCGTGAGTTTCGTTCACCGGGTTGAACATCGGGCACATGCCCACGCGGCGTCGACAACGACGACGGCGGCTGAACGCATCGCGCCCTTCACGCGTTTTCTCAGAACGCATTCAGCCCCACGGCCGCTCACTGTGCACATCCCACGCAGACCGCCAAGGTGGCTCGCAATGACCCTGCACAAGAACGCGCTCCTCGCTTCCGCCATCGCGCTCGCCCTCGGCGCGGGTTTCGCGACCGCGCCCGCCGCCGCACGCCAGCCCGACCAGGCGCAGCAGGCCGAAAGTGCCAAGCACGGCAACGACAAGCACGGCAACGACAAGCACGACAACGGCAAGCACGACAAGAACGGCAACGCCGACAAGGCCCGCGCCGACGCGCAGGCCCGGGAGCAGAAGGCACGCGCCGACCAGCATGCGCAGGCGCAGCGCCAGCAGGCCGAACACGACCAGGCCGCACGCCGCCAAGCCGCCGATCGCCAGGCGCGACAGCGCGACGACGCGCGTCGCGAAGCGCAGCAACGCGATGCCGCACGCCACGACATCGATCGCCGCCAGGCCGCGCAACAGAACGATGCGCGCCATCAAGCGCAGCAGCGCGATGCCGCACGCCGCGACGCGGAACGTCGCGACATCGCCCGCCACGACGCGGACCATCGCGAAGCGGCGCGTCGCGAAGCCGACCGTCGCGCGCAGGCGCAACGCGACGCGGATCGCCACGAAGAGGCCGTCCGCCGCGACCAGGCGCGCCGCGTGAGCACCGCCGAACATGCACGACGTGTCGAACTGGAGCGTCGCCGCGAGGCCGACTACCGACGCTACGTCGCCGATCGCCGCATCGCCGAATCGCGGCAGATCGCCGCGCTGCAGTCGCAGCGTCGCGCGCAGCAGTACGCCTACCAGCAGTGGTACTGGCAGCAGCAACAGGCGATGCAGGCGCGCTGGACGCCGCGCGCGGGCTACAACGACCCCTACTACTACGCACCGGTGTCCTATCGCTACCTGCGCGACGGCCGCTACTACACCGCCGACCGCTACACCGCCGACATGCTCCAGCAGGCCGTGCGCTACGGCTACCAGATGGGCGTGCGCGCCGGCAACGCGGACCGCGTCGACGGCTGGCGCAGCGACTGGCGCAACAACTTCGCCTACCAGGACGCGAGCTACGGCTACAACGGTTACTACGTCGACCAGCGCGAATACAACGACTACTTCCGCCAGGGCTTCCAGCGCGGTTACCAGGACGCGTACGGGCAGGACTACCGTTACGGCACCTATTACGGCAACCAGAACGGCAACAACGACGTCGCGGTGATCCTCACCAGCGTGCTGCAGTCGATCCTGGGCCTGCAGCAGTACTGACGCGGGCGAGCGGGACGGACGAGGACGACCTAGTCGTCCTCGTCCAATTCGGAGGCATCGTCGAAGCCCGTCGCCGCGAACTGCGACTCGCAGAAATCCGCGAACTTCACCAGCCCTCGTTCCTCCGTGCCGACATCGGGCGATGTGCGCACGCGCACGCGGTGTTCGCCGTTGCGGATGGCTTCGACGACGAACTCGGTGCCGTCCATGATGATCAGGCCGCCTTCTTCTTCCGCGGGCCAGGACCAGAAGCCGGTCGCGTCCAGTTCCGCCAGCATCACGTCGGCCTGCGTGCGCGTGAGCGTGCCGGCGCGATCGACGATGACCTCGCCGACATCGAAGCCCCCTTGCCCGTCGGTCTCCACTGCACGGCGCACGATGCGATCACCCTCGGCCTCGACGCGCACGGCGGACGGATGCGTGAAGGTCGGCAGCCGCAGGATGCGCACCGCGACGTAATCCTTCGGCTTGCCGGCGACGGACAGCACCGGCTCGCGCATGGCGGCCAGGTGGCGGCCGAACCACTGCTGCTCGACCTCGTTGACGCTGTCTTCGGGCAGGTACATGCGGGGGCTCCCGCCGGCACGATTGGCCGCTAGCATACGGGCATGAAGATCGACCTGCGATCGGACAAGCCGCTCGACGAGGCCACCACCTGGCTGGAGACGGGCCGCACGGCCGAAGACTGGTTCGCCCTGCTCGACACGCTCGGTGGGCCGGACCTCGGGCGCCAGGCCATCGGCGACCACCTGCGCGCCGAATTCGCGCTCGATCCCTGGTGGATCGACACGCTGCTGGTCGAGTACGAACGCGCGCGCGGTGCGAAGGAAACCGATGGCCGCGCGCTGGGCTATGCGATCGACGTGGAACGGCGCATCGACGCTTCCCCGCGCGCCTGCTTCGATGCCTTCGCCACCGGCGCCGCGCTCGACCATTGGTTCGGGACCGACAACGAGATCGACTTCCGCGATGGCGGCGCCTGGGCGAATGCGGACGGCAATCGCGCCGTGCTGCGCAAGGTCGTTGCGCCGAAAAGCATCGTCCTCACCTGGCACCAGTCCGACGCCGCGCCGAACACGCCCGTCGAACTCCATTTCGTCGCCGCCGGCAACGCCACCGACGTGAAGGTGATGCAGGAACGCCTGCAGACGCGTCCGGAGGCCGATGGCCTGCGGCGCGCGTGGAGCGAGGCGCTCGCGCGGCTGCAGGCGACGCTCGACACCTAGGGTTCGGCGACGACGACGTAGCCGTCCGCGCGCAACGCGCCGAGCACGCCATCGTTTCGCAGCAGCAGCCGTACCGGCAAGGTGGCGAACACGCGATCGTGCGAGGCCATCGCCTTGCGCGCTTCGGCGAGCCAGCGCGCTTCCATCTGTTGCGGCACGTTCGAGACGCCGTGCTCCCGCGCCACGTCCGTGCTGCCGAGCGCCGCCAGGCAGGTTTCCCATTGCTCGCGGAACGGCAAGGTGCGCAAGCGCTCGACATCCCCCGCCGCCCAGGCTTCCGCGCGCTCGCGCATGTGCACCAGGTCGTTGTCGACGCGGTCCAGCGTTTCTTCGAGGCAGCGCGTGTCGTCCAGCTTCGATGCATTGAACTCACGCAGCGCCTGGCGGGGCGCATCCACCTCCACTTTCAGCCGCACGTCGACCATCGGAATGCCGAAGCGCTTCGCGGCCTGTTCGACGATCGACTTGCGCCGCGGCGGCGCGAGACCTGCCTTGTCGATCGCGGCATTGTCGAGCTCGAACGCGGCGTAGATGGGGCGGAAGCGCTCGACGTCCTTGTCCTCGCCCAGCCATCGCGCGCGGGCCTGCGACCAACGCGCGTAGAGCGGCGGCGGAAGCACCTCGTGCAAGGTCTGGCCGTCGGGATTGAAGCGCGATCGGCGCAACGCCGGCAGCAGGAACAGGCCGCGCAGGAAGCCGATGTCCTCCCCGACCGACAGGCCCATGGGCCCCAGCACGACCTGCGAGACGGCCACGCGCTGTTCGATCGGCTTGGGGTCCCAGTCCACGCCCTTGGGGACCGGGTACAGCGTGCCGAGGATCCACAGGGTCTTGTTGCCCTTGCGCAGTTCCCAGATGGCCGGCGTGGCGCGTTGTCCGACGACGACGATCGGCGCAAAGACGACGGGCTTCGAAACGGCCGGCGTGATCGGCGTCTTCACGGGCGTGGCCGCGAAGACACCCGCGCAGACCGCTGCCATCGCCAGGCTGACCCAGGCCCTCCGCATCGCTACCTCCCGTCGGCTCGCGCACCTCGGTCTGCCGACCATACAGCCGGCATCGGGTCCCGCGTCCTAGACTGTCACAATGGCTTCCAACGGCCCCGGCCCCGCGCTGCTGCACTACGCGCAGGAGGAACTCGCCGCCGCAGTCGACGCGCTCGACGCGTTCGGCGGCCGCCTGCACGCGGGCGTGCATCGCGCCCGCAAGGCGATGCGCCGCACGCGCGCGACGCTGGCGATGGGACGCACGACGCTCGGCCCCGGTGCGCGCGTCGTGGATCGCGCGCTGCGCCGCGTGAACCGCAGCCTGTCCCAGTTGCGCGACGCGCATGCCTTGGTCGAAACGCTGGATCGCTTGGCCGACAAGCAACAGGACGCGGCCACGCAGCAGATCCTGCAGCGGGCGCGCCGCGCAGCGGCGGCGCGTCGCAGCGAGTTGGAGAACGACGCGCAATGCCTGCAAAGCGTCGTGGACGCGCGCAGTGTGTTGTCGGCGCTGCGTGCGGCACTTTCGGGCCTGCCGTGGGCGGCGCTGACGCCCGACGAACTCGACGTGGGCCTGGCGCACACCACCCATCGCATCGTCAAAGCGCTCGCACGCGTGGTGGATACCGATACGGAAGTGGCCTGGCACGCGTGGCGCCGCCGCGTGCGTCGATTGTCGCAACAGCATCGCGCGCGGAATGCAGCGGGCCTGGCCGGCGAACTGACGGAATTCGACAAGAGCCTGGCCGAGAAGATGGGCGACCTGCAGGACCTGCAACTCCTGCTGGATGCGTGCAACGCGGACTCACCCTTTGACAAGGACGACCGCGACGCGCTGGACACCTTCGCGAAGGAGCAACTGCACAAGCAGCGGCGCCGGTTGCTCTCGGTGGCCACCCACCGCGTTGCTACAGCCAGCCACTCCACCAGGCCGCCTGCACCGCAGCGACCAGTGCGGACATGAACACCACGAATCGCACCGCGCCTGCGACCGCCTCGCGCAGGCGTCGACGCCGTTCGGCGGCGATCTCGACCTCCGCATTCACCCACAAGCCGCCGCGCCTGTAGTGCAGCGATTCGGCCCACTGCGGCCAACCGCCGGCATGCGTGCCGATCAAGGCGAAGCGGCCGCCGCCCACCTTGTTCACCCATTGGCCCTGGTGCCGGTCGATGAAGGGACAGCGCTCGAAGGCCCACACCGCGCCGCTGCGGTCGGCGACGACGTAACGCGCCCAATGCGGCGCGAAGCAGCCGAGCGGACGCGCGAGATCGTGGAAATCGGACGGCGCCTGGTGCCGAAGCAGGGAGAGCGTAGCCATCGTGTCGCTGCCGTGTGCGGGAGGTCCGAGTCTCCACGCGCCTGCGCAACGCGACACCGTCCTTCAGGGCAAGGCGATGCAGCTCGGGAAACCGCGCGTGCGTGCGCAGACAGATCGCACCGCAGCGCAGCAGAGAATTTTTCCCGGTCCCCCGCTACCGCGCGTCACCTAACCTCGCGGCCCTTGGTCCACGCCGCGAGCGCCGGTTTGCACCGCTACTTCGTCAACCTGTATCCCGAGGACAACGGCGAGCACCTGGTCCACCGTGAAGGGTGCCGCCGCGTGCCCACGTTTCCGCTCAACCTCGGCCACCACCCCGAATGCCGGTCGGCGGTGGAGGCGGCGAAGCGTTTCTTCCCGCGCGCCAACGGGTGCCTCCAATGCGTACGCGAGTGCCACGTGCGTCGCTCGGCGTGAAGGACACGCTCACGCGCGGCTAGCGAAGCCGGCGCGATCCTCCCCGGTTTCCCGGAGGACATGCCATGGCCCGCCCCAATCCCGTCGGCTGGTTCGAGATCTACGTGAACGACCTTCCGCGCGCGAAGGCCTTCTACGAAAAAGTGCTCGATACACAGTTCACGCCGCTGGACAGCAGCGACGAGCTGAAGATGCTCGCCTTCCCGATGGAACGCGACACCGGCGGCGCCGGCGGTGCGATCGTATGGATGAAGGGCATGGACGCGGGCCACAACAGCACCATCGTCTACTTCATGAGCGAGGACTGCGCGGTCGAAGCCGGCCGCGTCGCAGGCAACGGCGGCAAGATCTTCAAGGACAAGTTCTCGATCGGCGAGTACGGCTTCATCGCGCTGGCGACGGACCCCGACGGGAACATGTTCGGGATCCATTCGATGAAGTGATCGCGATCAGCGCTTCCTGCGCACCACCACCGTGCCCGCCATGTGGTCGTGCCAGCCCTGCTTCTTCGGATCGAACCCGACCCAGAGGAAGCCGATGAACAAGCCGAGCATGCTGACGAAATAGCCGAGGTAACGCACGATCGCCTTGCGCGTCGAGACGGGACCGCCGGTGTCCGCATCGACGATGTGCGCACCGACGACGCGCTTGCCCGGCGTCTGTCCGCTCCACGAGACCCAAAGCCAGATGACGAGGACCGCGGGCAGCACCCAGGTGATGGCGAAGTCGGCACCGCCCTTGAGCAGGCGCGTGTCGAGGAAGTAGCCCGGCCCGTACACCATCACCGCGAGCGGATAGATCAGCAGGGCGACCAGCACCGAATCGATGATGCTGGCCACCACGCGCCGCCAGAAGCCGACATATTCCAGGGAGGGATCCATTGCGCGCTCGCGGTGGTGGGTTCGCCCGCATCCTGCACGACTACGCCTCCCAGCGGAACACGTCCTCCAGCGGTTTGCCGAACACCTCGGCGATCCGGAACGCCGACTCCAGGGTCGGCGAGTACTTGCCGGATTCCACCGCCGCGATCGTCTGCCGCGTCACGCCCACGCGCTCGCCCAACTCGGCCTGCGTCATCTCGTTGGACAGGAAGCGCAGCGTGCGGATGTTGTTGGTGAGTTTGCGCTCAGACACGCCAGCCTCTCCGGTAGCCGAGCACGACCAGGCCGTGGTGCACGATTTCCGCGATGACCACGACGGCCAGTGTCGAATTGACGATCTGCCACGTAGTTGCCAGGAACGGCAGGTAGCAGCCCACGTACAGCGCGCCGGCCATCAGCACGTAGTACGCAATGCCCGACGCGCGCAGTTCGATCAGCTTGTCGCGCTCGTCGGGCTTCGCGTTCCGGTCGGGCCGGAGCCACGCGATGATGCGGTCGATCAGCACCACGACCGCGAGCGACCCCGCCGCGATGGCGAGGATGCCGATCTTCTGGAGGAAGGTCGGTTCGATGTGGGCGCGCTGCAACGCGGACACCACGACGAAGTACGCCCCGAAGAACAACACCAGGCCCGTCAGTTGGACCCAGCTGAAACGCTCTCTGGCCAGCATTGCCGCGACTCCTTGGGAAGGTGGCGGCAAGGTAATGAATACCTGACCCTATGTCAAGTATTATTTACATGATGTTTTGCCATGCTTACCTGATGTGCTGGATTATTGACCCCAGGCTCATCCGGCCGTGTGCCGCCGGGCCCGCGCCATCCCGCGATCCAGGTCGGCCTTGAGGCTGGCATCGGTCACCGGGGCATCGAGCAGGAACACCGCCACGTCGTGCGGTGCCACGGTGGTTTCGAGCTGGCCGCCTTCCGCGACGTCGACCGCTGCGCCCCCGAGCGCCGGCGACCATCGCCCGGCCTGCAGGCCCTGCCGCACCACGAACTGCGCCGGCGCCCCGCCCTTGTTGAGCAGCACCAGCGCGATCTGGTGCGTCTTGCCTTCCTGCAGCACGCGATAGAACGCGGCGCGATCGCCCTGCAACTCCACGTCCACCTGCAGGCCGCGCTGCAGGGCCGGCGTCTGCGCACGCAGGTTCGCGATGCGCTTGAGCTGGCGGTAGATCGGGCTGTCGTTGGCGGCGTCGATGCGTGCCTGCCCGTAGTAATTGCGATTGCCGGCGTGCTCCGCCGTTCCGCGCTCGAAGCCCGTTTCCGAGCCCTGGTAGATCACCGGAATGCCGCGCATGGTGAACAGCACGTTGTTCGCGTCGATGAAGCCTTCGTCCGTCGCGTCCAGGCGCGGCATGTCGTGGTTGTCGTAGAAGGTCATCAGGTCGTACGGGTTGGCGTACGGGCCGTCGGTGAGGTGCAGCGCTTCGCCGATGCGCTCGAACCCGGCGCCCGGTTTGTGCGCCGACGCGCCACCGAAGACCTCCGACAAGGCCTTCTGCAACGGGAAGTCGAGCACGCTCACGCCCGCGTTCTCCGGCCAGGTGTGTTCGGCGATCTTGTTGGCGTCGAACTCGAAGGCCTCGCCGAACATGAAGAAGCCCGGGTGCTTTTCGCGGATCTTCGTGGTGAAGGCATGCCAGTACGGATGCGGCATCCACCCGATCGTGTCGATGCGGAACGCATCGGCGCCCTGCCCGATCCACTGTTCGTACGCGCCGAGGAAATACGGCAGCACGTGCGGGTCGTTCTCGTTGATGTCCGACAACTGCGCCAGGTTGCCCTTGCGGTTGTAGAACGCGTTCAACGGGTTCTTCGGATCGAGCTTGTCGGGCGCCAGGTTCATGTGGTCGGCGACCAGCTTGCCGTCCGCATCGTAGATCTTGCCGAACTTCGGCTGCGCCTTCGGCATCGAGAACGCGGGCGAGCCGTGGTTCATCACGATGTCGAGCACGGTCTTCAGGCCATGCGCCTTCAGGCCTTTCGTCAGGCCGCGGAAGTCGAGGTCCTTGCTCGGCAGGTGTTCGTCGAGCTTGTAGAAATTGACGCCCCAGTAGCCGTGGTAGCCGGTCTTGCCCTTGTCGGTCCAGAACCCGCCCCACTTCACCGGCTCGCCGCCGGTGAAGGCTTCGTCCGGCTGGTCGACGATCGGCGTGATCCACACCGCGCCGAAGCCCATGTCCTTGATGTACTGCGCGTTGTCGAGCACGCCTTTGAAATCGCCGCCCAGGTAGCCGACGTTGTCGGACTTGCCCTTCGGCGCGCCCGGCGTCGGACGATCGAAGGTATGCAGCGCGGGGCCCTTGCCCTGGTTGCGGTGGTCGTTCGACTTGTCGCCGTTGACGAATCGGTCGGTGAGGACGAAGTACACCGCGTTCGCGGCGAAGGGTTCGTTGGTGCCGTAGTAGTCGGCGGGCTTGGGGGCTTCGGCGGGTTTTGCCGCGACTTTCTGCGGCGCGGGCGCGGGCTTGCACGACGCCAGCAGCGCGACACCGATCGCGACGAACAGCGACTTCGCGCGCATCACGGCGTCACCGCCGCGACGGCGTGCGATGCCGGTTCACGCACGCGCAGCACGCACAGGCCCGCGACGATCAGGCTCGCTCCGCCGATGACCAGCGCATAGATCGGCTGGTTGGCGAAGAAGGTCTTGAGCAGCAAGCCCAACAGGCTCGCCGCGATCAGCTGCGGAATCACGATGAAGAAGTTGAAGATGCCCATGTACACGCCCATCTTGGCCGCCGGCACCGCATCCGAGAGCAGCGCGTAGGGCAGCGAAAGGATCGAGGCCCAGGCGAAGCCCACGCCCACCATCGACAGCAGCAGCCATTGCGGATCGCGGATCAGCGCGATCGAGATGAGCCCCACGCCGCCAAGCGTCGCGTTGATCAGGTGGCTCGTGCGCAGGCCCCAACGCTTCACCATCCACGGGATGACCACGGCCGCCAGGGCCGCGAACCCGTTGTAGGCCGCGAACAGGACGCCCACCCAGTTCGCGCCTTCGTTGTAGGCCGCCGACGTCGTGTCCGTGCTGCCGAAATGCACCGAGGTCACCGCGCCCGTGGTGTAGATCCACATCGCGAAGAGCGCGAACCACGAGAAGAACTGCACCACCGCGAGTTGGCGCATCGTCGTGGGCATGTCCTGCAGGTCGTCCATGATGTGCTGGAAGCCGCCGTCGCCGCCCAGCATCGTGCGCACCAGCAACAGCACGCCGTAGCCCGCGACCAGGCCGCCGAGGATGTAGAGCTCCTTCGCCCAGCCTTGCGTTGCCACCGCGGCGATGAAGGCCGCACCGACGATCAGCCACACCAGCGCATTGCGGCGCATGCGGCCCGTGTCGCGCACACCTGCGGCGATCGGGGGCGCTTCATCCCACGCCTGCAAACGCTCCGGCGGGTACTCGCGCGTGCGCAGCACCGTCCACGCAATCGCACCCAACAGCACCGCGCCGCCGAGGTAGAACGCGTAGTGCACCGTCTGCGGCACTTCGCCCGGCCCGGCGGTGTTGGACACGCCCATCTTCGCGAGCAGGAACGGCAACATGCTGGCGACCACCGACCCCACGCCGATGAAGAAGCTCTGCATCGCATACCCCGAGGCGCGCTGCTTCACCGGCAGCTGGTCGCCCACGAAGGCACGGAAGGGTTCCATCGAAATGTTGATCGACGCATCCAGCATCCACAGCAGGCCCGCGGCGATCCACAGCACCGGCGCATTCGGCATCGCGAACAGCGCCAGCGAAGCGAGCACCGCGCCGACGAGGAAGTACGGACGACGACGCCCCAGCCCCGTCCACGTGCGATCGCTGAGGTAACCGACGATCGGCTGCACGATCAGCCCGGTCAGCGGCGCGGCGATCCACAGGATCGGAATGTCGTCCATCGACGCACCGAGCGTCTGGAAGATGCGGCTGACGTTCGCGTTCTGCAGCGCGAAGCCGAACTGGATGCCGAGGAAGCCGAAGCACATGTTCCAGATCTGCCAGAACGTCAGCGTCGGTTTCACGTTGGGTGCGGTCATCAGGGATCCTCGGAAGTGGTTCAGCGTGCCGGCATGAGGGTGAGCAGGCCGACGTCGGCGGCGTTGAGCGGGCCGCTCGCGCCGCCCTTGCCGCCGGTGTAGTGCGCGAAGTGTGCGAGGTCGCTCATGTTGGTGGCGTCCTCGAGCGTGAAGGTGCACGGCGTGTCGCGCCTGGCCGTGAAGGTGAACGCGGTGGAATCGCCCTCGCCTTCGCGGTGCGGCATGACGATGGTGCCGGCCTGGCGCTCGTCGCCGCAGGTGACGACGAGCGTCTTCACCGCCGCGGTGATGCCCGTGTTCACCGGGCCGTTGGTGTTGCGATAGCGGAACTGCGCGCGGTAGCGGCCGGTGTGCGGCGCCGACCAGTTGCGCGGGAAGACACCGCCGAGCGTTTGCGAGGTGCCGATGCAGGTCGTGGGCGAAGGCAGCGATTCGATGCCGTCCTTCACTGCGGTCGCCGTGATGCATTGCGAATACGTGGAAGACGGCAATGCGACGTCGCGCGGATCGTCCTCGCGGATGCGCAGCTTGCCGTCGACGTACAGGCGCACGCCTTCCGGCAGCGTCGTCGTCCAGTCGAACTTGCCTTCGGTCCATTGCGGCGCCGCGGGTTGCGGCGGTGCGAAGGCGGCACCGTTGGTCCTCAGCGTCGTCGAAGGCGCGTTGCCCGCCCCGAGACTGACGATCATCGTCTCGCCCTTGGTCGCGACCGCAGCGGCGCCCAGCAACGGACCGACCCACTGCTTCGGCCTGCGCAACACGATCGTGCGCCCGGGCATGACCAGCTTGATCTCGCGGCGATCGCCGAACAGCTCCTTCGCGAGCGGCAGCGGCAACAACGGTGCGACCCCGCCGTTGTCCTCCAGCCCGAACACGCCGCGCAGCACCATGTCGAGGTACCCGGCGACCGACCACAACTGCCGCGGCGAATTCACGACCGGCCCGCTCAGGGCACCGTCATCGACATGCACGGCCTGCGTCGTGAGCTCGAAGTTCTCCATGTTCGAGCCCGCGGTCGCGGCGCCGCGCATCAGCGAACGGATCTCGTGTTCGATTCGCGCCGCATCCGCGGTCTTGCGCGCGGCCCGCAGCGCGTAGGCGCTCACGAACGGCCACATCGCACGGTTGTGGTAGATCGCGGTGTCCGGCTGCTGCGGCCAGATCACCGGGCTGCCATGTTCGACGACGGGGTAATCGGCGAGCGCGCGCGTCGCGCGTTCCTGCGAAGGAATGCCCGCGAGGATCGCCAGCGAGGTGCCCAGCAGGTCGTAGCTCTCCACCGGCACCGGCGCGAACGCGGGCCCGATGTAACTCATGTACAGGCCGCGGTCCTCGCGCCAGAATTTCGCGTCGATCGCCGTGCGCAGCGCATCGGCCTGCGCGCGGAACTCCGCGGCGCGCGCGTCCTTGCGTTCGGTGGCCATGCGTTCGGCCAGCCGCAGCGCTTCGTAATGCAGCACGTTGGTCGACAAGGCGAAGGATTGCGCGATGAACGTGGTGTCCTTCGCCGTCCACGCGGGGTAGTTCTGTTCGCGCCAGTCGAGGAAGGAGGTCTCGCCGCGGTACAGGCCCATGTCCGCGTCGAAGGCGTATTTGCGGTCCTGCGCCAGCGTATCGGCCAATGCACGCCAGGTCTCGTCGGCGAAGGCCGGATCGTCCAGCAGGTGCCGCGCGGCGAGGAACCACACCACGCGATCGGTGCTGATCGGCCAGCTGCCGCCCGAGCCCGTGTCCTGCGCGACGAACAGGCCCTGCGGCACCTTCGGGTTGCGCACGTCCGAGAGCTTGAAGCGCAGCGAGGTCTTCGTCCGCTCCGGGTCCAGGCGCGCCAGCGCGAGGTCGGCGGCGTACGACAGGTCGCGCGTCCACACGTAATGCCACTTCTCGCCGGTCTCGAAGCACACGCAGGGGTATGGCTTCTGGTCGTTGAAGGACCAGTCGGTGATGGCGTCGACGCGGTCCTTGTCCAGTTCGGTCTGCGCCAGCGCGAACAGGCGATCGAACTCGGGGTTCCCGGTTTCAGTGCGCATGGGCAGGGCCGCTGCGGCGTCATCCGCACGCACGGGCTCGGCCGACACCGCATCGGCGATCACCCCTGCCGACAGCACGACCGCCGCCAACGCCACGCACGCGAGCACGACCCGCGTTGTCGGCCGTGCGCCCCCGGCCTGCGCTCCACTATCCTTCCGCATCCGTCCCCCTTCGTCCGGGGCCATGGTAGGTCAAGCGGCCCTGTGCGGCCGTGCGTCTTGCAAACGTATTCATCGCGGCGGCGCGCGCGCCGGTGGAATCATGGCGCCATCGCGGAGGGGATGCATGGACAACACAAGGTGGTGGCGCGGCGCGGTGATCTACCAGATCTACCCGCGTAGCTACCTGGACACCGACGGCGACGGGGTCGGCGACCTGCCGGGCATCCTCGAGAAGCTCGAGTACGTCGCCCGCCTGGGCGTCGACGCGATCTGGATCTCGCCGTTCTTCAAGTCGCCGATGGCCGATTTCGGTTACGACATCGCGGATTACCGCGCAGTCGATCCGTTGTTCGGCACGCTGGAGGACTTCGATCGCCTGCTCGCCAAGGCGCACGGCCTCGGCCTGCGCGTGATGATCGACCAGGTGCTCAGCCACACCTCGATCGAGCACGCCTGGTTCACCGAAAGCCGCGCCTCGCGCGACAACGCGAAGCACGACTGGTACGTGTGGGCCGACCCGCGCCCGGACGGCACGCCGCCCAACAACTGGCTGTCGATCTTCGGCGGCGTGGCGTGGCGCTGGGAACCGCGGCGCGAGCAGTACTTCCTGCACAACTTCCTCGCCTCGCAGCCCGACCTGAACTTCCACAACCCGGCCGTGCGCGAAGCGACGCTGGACAACGTGAAGTTCTGGCTCGAGCGCGGCGTGGACGGCCTGCGCCTGGACGCCATCAATTTCTGCTTCCACGACGCGAAGCTGCGCGACAACCCGCCCAAGCCGGCGGAACTGCGCACGGGCCGCGGCTTCAGCGCGGACAACCCGTATGCCTACCAGTACCACTGGCACAACAACACGCAACCGGAAAACCTGCGCTTCCTGGAAGACCTGCGCGCCCTGCTCGACCGCTATCCCGGCGCCGCCGCGCTCGGCGAGATCTCCTCGGAAGACTCGCTGGCGACGATGGCCGAATACGTCGGCGACCAGCGCCTGCACATGGGCTACAGCTTCGAACTGCTGACCGACGACAGCACGGCGTCCTACATCCGCGCGACGGTGGAAACGATCGAAGCGCGCATGCCCCACGGCTGGCCGTGCTGGGCCGTGTCGAACCACGACGTCGTGCGCGCGGTGACGCGCTGGGGCGGCGGTGGTCCGAACCCTGCGCTCGCGCGCCAGCTCGTCGCGCTCGTGTGCTCGCTGCGCGGCTCGGTGTGCCTGTACCAGGGCGAAGAGCTCGGTCTCACCGAAGCCGACGTGCCTTACGAAGCCTTGCAGGATCCCTATGGCATCGCGTTCTGGCCCAACTTCAAGGGCCGCGACGGATGCCGCACGCCGATGCCGTGGACGCAGGACGGCGGCTTCAGCGAACAAACGCCTTGGTTGCCCATCCCGGAGGCGCATCGCGCCATGAGTGTCGTTGCACAGGAGTCCGACGCGTCGTCGGTGCTGAACGCGGTCCGTCGTTTCCTGGGGTGGCGCAAGGACCAGCCGGCGCTGCGCACGGGGGACATCGCCTTCCTCGACGCGCCCGAGCCGGTGCTCGCCTTCGTGCGACGCGAGGCTGGGCAATCCCTGCTCGTGGCGTTCAACCTCTCCGAACGCGATGTCGAGTGGACCTTGCCGGCGAGCCACGCGCACGCACAGCTGTTCGACGGTGCGCCGGTGAACGATGCGCGCATCGTCGACGGTCGCGTGGTGCTGCTGCCGCGCGGCGTGTGTTACGCCGCGGTGTGAGGATGCAGCGCGTGGTCGTGGCACTGTGGCTGGCGCTGGTCGGTGGACCGGCGCTCGCGGCGGGGCCGACGCAGGCGGATTGCGACAAGCCCGGATCGACGAGGTTGCTCGCGCCCGCGAAGTTCGCGGCGCGCGATGCGCGCGCGTACTGGCTGGACGGGACGACGCTGCAGTGGCCGGGGGCACCTGAAAACGGGCGCTATCGGTTGAAGCGTGCACGCGGCGCGCCGATCGCGCTGGCGCCGTTCGACGAAGCGCTGCCGAAGGAACTCGCGGCGCAATTCCGCTTCATCGGTGACGGTCCGCGCTTCCGCGTGCCCGAGTCGGTCGACGTGCGTGCGCTGCTGCGCGATGACGTCGTGCTCGTGCGCGAGAACGCGGATGGCAGCGTCGCTGACGCCACGCGCCTGCAGATCCCCGGCGCGCTCGATGCCTTGTACGCAGGCGACGAAAACGTGGGATTCGGTGCGCGCTTCCATGACGGCGGTGGGCGCTTTGATGTCTGGGCGCCGACCGCGCGCAACGTGGCCGTCTGCCTGTTCGGTGGCCCGCAGGCGCCCTCGCAGGCGCTGTTGCCCTTGTCGCGAGCCGCAGACACCGGTGCGTGGGGTGCCGTGTCGGGCGATGCGCCCGGCCTCTACTACGCTTATCTCGTCGACGTCTTCGTCCCCGGCGTCGGCCTGGTGCGCAACCGCGTCACCGATCCCTATTCGATCGGGCTCTCGGCCAACGGCAAGCGCAGCTTCACCGTCGACCTCAACGCGCGCGACACGCTTCCGCCCGGCTGGGTCGGCGCGCAGCCGCCCCGCCGCATCGACCACAACGTCGACCTGTCGATCTACGAACTCCACGTCCGCGACTTCTCGCGCGACGACGACACCGTGCCCGCCGAACACCGCGGCAAGTACCTGGCGTTCACGCATCCCGACTCCAACGGCATGCGCCACCTGCGCGCGCTCGCCGATGCGGGCATCACCGACGTGCACCTGCTGCCGGTGTTCGACTTCAGCGTGGTGCCCGAGCGCGGTTGCGATCCCGCCGCGTCCGGCAACAAGGACTGCTTCAACTGGGGCTACGAGCCCGCGCACTTCAGCGCGCCCGAAGGCAGTTACGCCACCGATCCCGACGGCCTGGCGCGCATCGTCGAATTCCGCCGGATGGTGCAGGCCCTGCACGCGGCGGGCCTGCGCGTGGGCATGGACGTCGTCTACAACCACACGTCCGCGTCGGGCCAGGACGAAGCCTCGGTGCTCGATCGCATCGTGCCGGGTTACTACCACCGCCTGGATGCAAAGGGCGAAGTCGAACGCTCCACGTGCTGCGCGAACACCGCCACCGAGCACCGCATGATGGGCAAACTCATGCGCGATTCGGTCCTGCAATGGGCGGCGCATTTCGGCATCGATTCGTTCCGCTTCGACCTGATGGGCCACCAGCCGCGCGCGGTGATGGAGCAGTTGCGCGACGAATTGCGCAGCAGCCCGATCGGCCGCAACGTCCAGCTGATCGGCGAAGGCTGGAACTTCGGCGAAGTCGCGGACGGCAAGCGCTTCGTGCAGGCCTCGCAGTCGGCGCTGGGCGGCTCGGACATCGCGACCTTCAGCGACCGTGCGCGCGATGCGGTGCGCGGTGGCGGACCCGGTGACCACGTGCCGGCGCTGATCGACGCGAAGGGATGGAGCAACGGCGCGAACGATCCGCACCTCGCGGACCTGGTGCGCGTGGGCCTGGCGGGCACCTTGCGCGGCGGCCCGACGGTCGATGGGAAACAGGTCCAGTACAACGGCCAGCCCGCGGGCTATGCCCAATCGCCGAACGAAGTCGTCAACTACGTCGAGAACCACGACAACCAGACGCTGTTCGACATCGGCGTGTGGAAACTCCCGCGCGACACGTCGACCGAAGACCGCGCCCGCGTGCAGCTCCTGGCCGCGGCGACCACCGCCTTCAGCCAGGGCGTCGCTTACTGGCACGCCGGCATCGACGTGCTGCGTTCGAAGTCGCTCGATCGCAACAGCTACGACTCGGGCGACGCGTTCAACCGCCTCGACTGGACGTACACCGACAATGGCTTCGGCGCCGGCCTGCCTCCTGCGCAGGACAACGCGCAGGACCTGGACGCGATGCGCCCGCTGCTCGCCGACGCCGCACGCATCAAGCCCACGCCACGGGACATCGCGTGGACGCGCGACGCTTTCCGCGACCTGCTCCGCATCCGCGCCAGCACCTCGCTCTTCCACCTGCGTTCCGCCGGCGAAGTGCGCAAGCGCGTCAGCTTCCCCGCGGGCAACGATGCACGCCTGGTCATCGCGCACATCGACGGCCAGGGTCTGCCGGATGCGAACTTCGGCGGAGCGATGGTGTTCCTCAATGCCGATGAAGCGCCCCGTTCGGTGGTGATCGACAGTGCGCGTGGCGAGGCGTGGTCGCTGCATCCGGTGCATCAGGCACCCGAGGCCGCCGACAAGCGCGCCACCACGGCGACCTTCGACGCTCCCACCGGTCGCTTCGACATCCCCGCGCGCACCGCCGTCGTCTTCGTGCAGCCGGGTTCGACGCAGGCGCTGCCGCCACTGGTCACCACCACGCTGCCCGCGACGCTCGCTGCGACACCGGCTGCGCAAGCCGTCTCGCAGCCCGAAAACCTCCGCCTCGACATCCAGCTCCCGCCGCATTACGACCCGCAGCTGCGCTACCCCGTCCTCTACATGGACGATGGCCAGGATCTCGACCCGGTGCGCGTGCGCGAAACGCTGCAGGTGCTCTACGACCGCCACGCGATCGCCCCGCTGATCCTCGTCGCGATCACGATGCCTAAGGACCGGATGGCCGGGTATGGCCTGTCCGATCGCCAGGCCGCCCGCAGCGTCGTCGGTCCGACGAAGTACGGCGACGTGGGCGCGAATGCGCATGCGTACTCGCAGTGGGTGGCGCAAACGCTCGTGCCGTGGGTCGATGCGCAGTATTCGACGCAGGCAACGCCCGAGGGCCGCACCGTGCTCGGGTGGTCGCTCGGCGGCCTCAACGCTTTCGACCTCGCCTGGCAGTATCCCGACGTGTTCGCGCGCCTCGGTGCGTTCTCGCCGTCGTTCTGGATCGCCGACGCGAAGGACCAGCGCCTCGCCGCAGGGATCGTCGCGCGCGATGCACCCCACCCGGCCTTGCGTGCCTACTTCGCTGCGGGGACGGCCGAAGAGACGAGCGACCGCGACCACGACGGCGTCATCGATGTCATCGACGACGCCAACGAAGTGGCCGCCCTGCTACGCAAGGGCGGCACGCAGGTGAAGGTGGTCGAGCTCAAGAACGGGCAGCATCGCCAATGGGCCTGGGCGGCGATGCTGCCGGATTTCCTGCTTTGGGCTTACGGGCACTAGCCCGTCATCGCTTCCAGTTCCATGCCCTTGGTTTCGCGCACCGCACGCTGCACGAACACGAAGGACAGCACCGCGAACGCGGCATACAGGCCATAGGCGAAGCTCAGGCCCATCTCGGCCAGGCTCGGGAAGGTCGCGGTGATCGCGAAGTTCGCCATCCACTGCGCGGACGCCGCCACTGCGAGCGCGATCGCGCGGATGCGGTTCGGGAACATCTCGCCCAGCAGCACCCACACCATCGGGCCCCAGCTCAGTCCGAAGGCCACGACGTAGAGGTTGGCGGCGATCAGCGCCGTGATCCCCCACATGCCCGGCAGCGTGAGCTGTGCGCCGGTGCCGACCGCGTGCGAGAAGCACACCGCCATCAGGCCGAGCGTCACCGCCATGCCGGCCGAACCGACGAGCAGCAGCGGCTTGCGACCGACCTTGTCCACCAGCGCGATCGCGACCAGCGTGACCAGCACGTTGACCACCGAGGTCGCCACCGTGATGTTGAACGAATCGGATTCGCTGAAGCCCACCGAATGCCACAAGGTGGAGGAGTAATAGAAGATCACGTTGATGCCGACGAACTGCTGGAACACCGACAGCAGGATGCCCACCCACACGATCGGCAGCAGGCCCATGCGCGGGCCGCGCAGGTCCGACAGGCGCGGGACGTACTCGGTGCGCAGGCTGTCGCGGATCTCCGCCAGCTTGGCGTCGAGTGCGGCGTCGTTGCGCAGGTTCAGCACGTCGCGCAGCACGCGACGCGCTTCGTCGAAGCGGCCCTTCGCGGCCAGGTGGCGCGGCGATTCGGGCACAGCGAACACCAGCGCGCCGTAGATCAACGCAGGCACCACGGCGACGAGGAACATCCAGCGCCACGCATCCAGGCCGAGCCACAAGGGCTGCGCTGCGCCGCCCGCGGTATTGGCGAGCCACGCATCGCTCAACAAGGACGCGAAGATGCCGAGCACGATGGCGAGTTGTTGCAAGGAACCGAGTCGTCCGCGCACGTGCGCCGGCGACACCTCGGCGATGTAGGTCGGCGCGATCACCGAAGCGACGCCCACGCCAATGCCGCCGACGACGCGCCACAGGATCAGGTCCCACACGCCGAAGGCCAGGCCTGCGCCGAGCGCGCTGATGGCAAGCAACACCGCCGCCACGCGCATCGTCGCCACGCGGCCGTACTTGTCGGCGAGCGGACCGGCGTACCACGCACCGATCGCCGAACCGATCAACGCGCAGGACACCGCGAAGCCGGTGGCCGCCGCGCTCAGCCCGAAGGCCCCGCGCATCGCATCCACCGCGCCGTTGATCACGGCGGTGTCGTAGCCGAACAGGAAGCCGCCCAACGCAGCGGCGGCGGTGATCCACACCACGCGCATCGTCGCGTGTTGGTCGATTGCAGGAACAGCGGTACTCATTGGTGCGGTCCTCCCCCGAGGGTCAGTGCTTTGGAATGGTGATCGGTCCGACGGCATCCAGCACGCGCGGATCGCGCGCGGGATCGCCGCCACCGAAGGCGTAATCGGCCGCGACGGGGCGCAAGGCGCGCCAGCCGCCGTCGTAGTCCCAGGTCGTCACGTACACGCGCGCGCCCGCCAGGTCGGTGGCGCGGCCGAGCGAGGCGGCCGGGAACGTGAAGGTGACGGTGCGTGCGGCGGCATCGACGTCGACGAGCGCGGTGCTCGCCGAGGGCGTGCCTTCGTTCGTCGCGGATGCGCTGCGTGCATCGAACATGGCGCGGCCCCACCCGTTCGCACGCAGGTGCACGTCCCAGCGCATGGTGTCGGGCAGGTCGGCGAACTGGTTCGGCATGGCACGCGCGCCGCCCTGCATGCCCGGCACGTCGACGAACACCGAGAACGCCACGTGGTCGAAACCGTTCGGCGGATTCCACGTGGTCGTGATCGCGCGCATGCGCACCGTGACGCGCAGCGTGCCACCGGAGGTGGCGACGTCGACGTGCTCGATGTCGCCCTGGCGCGGCGCGAAGGTGGCTTCGGTGGGATAGGTGTAACGGCCGCCGGGACCGGTGTCGTCGCCGAGCGGATCGTCGATGGAGGCCGCTGGCGTCCACGGACGCGCGACATGGAAGGTGCGGCGTTCACTGGCGCCCACGCCGTCCATCCACGCTACGACGGTGTGTTCGATCGCCGGGTCGAGCATCGCGCTCGTGTCGATGCGGGCGCGCCAGTGCGCGCCTTGCCGCGTGATGGGCATCGGGTGGTCGTAGTCCTCGTCGACGACGACGCGAACGTCGCCGGGCACGAGGTTCGCCCCCTGCACGTCGAAGTCGCCCTCGAAGATCTCGCGCGGCAGGTCATCCAGTTCCGGATACTCCGTGTCGTCGATGACGGCGGTGTCCCGCGTCTCCGCCCGCCACACGTATCCCGAGCGCGGCGGCAGCACCATGGAGACATTCCCGTAGCCGCCGACGTCCAGGTCGCGCCCCTTGCCGTCGATCGCGAACACGTTGCGCAGCAGGTCGCCCGCGGCGAGCCCCGTCGGGAGGTTGTCGAGCAGCGCCTTGTGGTTGGCCGTGTTGAACACGACGAGCCGCGCTTCACCGCTGCCGTCCTTCATCCAGTACGCCAGCACGCCCGGCCCCGCGGCATTGCTGCGCAGCACCTCCGGCGTCCCGCGACTGAGTACCTTGTCCCCGCGTCGCAATGCGATGGCGCGCTGCAGGTAGCGGTACAGCGGCGCGTCCTCATCGAAATGATCGCGTCCCTGTGCCCCGAAACCACCGGCGAACATCGCCGTCCGCATCCCGGTGAAGCCCTGCTCCGTGCCCTGCCAGATCACGGGCATGCCCGGCAGCGTCATCAGCATCAGCAGCGCCTGCTTCAAGCCGGCCTCGTCCCCGCTGGCGAGGAAGCGGTCGACATCGTGGTTGTCGATGAAGGTCGCCATGCGCCACGGATCGGCGAACACGCGCATGCGGTCTTCGATGCGCCAGCCGAGTTGCTTCGTGGGCGCACCACGCGCGAACACGTCGGTCGCGGTGGCATACAAGGGGAAGTCGAGCATGCCCGGCATGTAGGGCGTGCCATCGGGCGCGCGCATGTAGGCATCGATGCGCCTGGCCTGCTTGTCCTCGAAGGGCTTGTCGGAGGCGAAGGCCTCGCCGAATACATGGAAGTCCTTGCGACCCGTCGCTTCGGCCACGCGCAGGATGCCGGGCGCCTGCGGATCATCGGCGCGCAGGAAGTCCGCGAAGTACTCGGGCGGCACGTACAGCGCGGTATCGACGCGGAAGGCGTCCACGCCGACCTCGCGGATCCACTTGCCGTAGCTCGCGCGCAACGCGCGGCGCACTTCGGGCGACTCCGCATTCAGGTCGTCGAGGCCCGCGTTCTGCCAGGTCAGTCGCTGCGTGTCGTTGGTGAAATCGACGATGTCCGGCGTCCAGTGATAGATCGCCTGCGCGCGTTGCGCGGGATCGCGCGGATCATTGCGATTGAAGGGCGCCTGCGTCGGGGCGCCCTGCCCCTGCGTGTCGCGCACGAAGGACAGCCCGCGCGCGGGGTCCTTCGGATCGGGCAGCGCGGCGTAATGGAAGAAATCGGCAACGTGGTTCACCACCACGTCCTGGATCAGGTACATGCCGTCGCCGTGCAGCGCCTGCGCGAAGGCCTGGTAGTCCTGGAGCGTGCCGAAATGCTTGTCGACCGAGCCGAAGTCCGTCGCCCAGTACCCGTGGTAACCGCCGTAATGCGCCTTCGGGTTCCACCATTGGTTGGCCACCGGCGGCGTGATCCAGACCGCCGTCGCCCCGAGGTCGCGCATGTAGGCGATGCGCTCGCGCGCGCCGCGCAGGTCGCCGCCGCTGTATTTCGCGTTGTCGGCCGGGTCGGTCTCGCCCGCGCCCTGGTCGTCGTTGCCCCGGTCGCCGTTGGCGAAGCGGTCGATCATCAGGAAGTAGACGACCTGGTCGCGCCAGTCGGGCGACGGCACGTCGCGCGGGCCCGTCGCGGGTGCCGGATCCGCCGCGAAGGCCGCGGTGGCGAGCATCCCGACGCCCAGGCCCATGCCGAGCCGCCACCTTTTGGTGGCAGGCCTTGCGGGCGACGGGCGCGGACCTGAATGCATGCAGCCTCGCGGAAAGGCGGGATCGGTGGTGCGCGGACTATTCCATGCGCCGGGACCCGCGTGCCGGGCCCCGTCACCCGCTTGCAATGAATACGTATGCAAAAAAGTTACCGGCGGTAGCGCTACCCCTACCATCGCCGACGGGGAAATGACTTCTTCCGGAGGGGAACAATGCAGCACCTGAAACGCAACCTGCTCAGTGTCGCGCTGGCTTCGGCCACCATGATGCTGGCGACCGGCGCCATGGCGCAGTCGACCACGAACACCACGCCTGACAAGGGCCCGAGCGCGCAGGACCAGACCGCGCAGACCGGGACCACCACGCAGGACCAGGCCAAGAAGCGCACTGCGCAACAGCAGCAGGCGAGCCAGCTCGAAACCGTCACCGTCGTCGGTATCCGTACCGGTATCGAAGACGCGATCAACACCAAGCGCGAGTCGACTTCGATCGTCGAAGCGATCTCCGCCGAAGACATCGGCAAGCTGCCCGACGTCTCCATCGCCGAATCCATCGCCCGCCTGCCGGGCCTCGCCGCCCAGCGCGTCGGCGGCCGTGCGCAGGTGATCTCCATCCGCGGCCTGTCGCCGGACTTCTCGACCACGCTGCTCAACGGCCGCGAAATGGTCAGCACGGGCGACAACCGCAGCGTCGAGTTCGACCAGTATCCGTCCGAACTGATGGCCGGCGTCACCGTCTACAAGACGCCGGACGCCGCCCTCGTGGGCCAGGGCCTGTCGGGCACGATCGACATGCGCACCGTGCGCCCGCTCGACTTCGAAAAGCCGGTCGTTGCGCTCAGCGCCCGTTACCAGCGCAACTCGCTGGGCTCGGCGGCGAACGCCGACGGCAACGGCAACCGCCTCAACGCCAGCTACATCGGCCAGTTCATGAACCGCGAGATCGGCATTGCGCTCGGTTTCTCGCACTCCGACACGCCGATCCAGGAAGAGCAGACCGGCCTGTACGAACCGTGGCAGGTCGCCGGCCGCGCGGGCGTCCCCGCCGGCACGTACGTGACCGACGGCGCGAAGGCCCTTCGCCGCACCGGCTACATCCGCCGCAATGCGTTCATGGGCACGCTGCAGTTCGCCCCGATCGCCGAGTGGACGAGCACGCTGGACATCTTCCACACCTCCGCCGTGCAGGAAGACACCGCGAACCAGTTCGAAGCCAACTTCAACTACAACGGCAACAACGTCACCCAGGTGTGGGATCCGACCGTCAACAGCAACGGCACCCTCACCGGTGGCACGCTGACGAACACCTACCCGCTCGTGCGCGGCATGTACGAAAAGCGCGAGGACACGATCAACGGCGTGGGTTGGAACAACCAGATGAAGTTCGGCGAGGCGAACGTCACCGCCGACCTGAGCTGGTCGAAGTCCACGCGCGATGAAGTGCAGCTGGAAAACAACACGCAGCTGCTGCCGAACCCGACGTTCGACACGCTGACGCTGTCGTTCCCGCAGGGCGGCTTCGCGACGCTGCATCCGACGCTCGACTACTCGAACTCGCATGCGCTGTTCCTGGCCAACACGATCTACGGCTCGGGCTACGGCAAGACGCCGAACGTCGTCGACGAGCTCAAGGGCTTCAACGTCAACGCCAACATCCCGATGCCGTTCCTCCAGAACGTGTTCGCGGACTTCGACATCGGCGCGCACTACGGCGACCGCGAGAAGGTCAAGCACCAGCCCGAAGGCAACATCAACCTCGGCGCGCAGGGCATCACCTCGATCGGCGACGACCTGCAGTACGGCCTGGTCGACCTCGGCTTCGCCGGCGTCGGCATGATCCCGTCCTGGAACGTGCCGGCCGCGGTCGCGCGTTACATGACCTTCGCGCCGAACGAAAACGCCAACTACCTGGTCGCCAAGGCCTGGACCGTCGACGAAACGATCAGCACCGGTTGGCTGCGCGCGAACATCGACACCACCTGGGGCTCGATCCCGGTGCGCGGCAACATCGGCATGCAGATCCAGCACACCGACCAGTCCTCGTCGTCGAACTACTGGGACGCCTCGCAGCCGGCCGGCCAGAACTCGCGTCCGTACGAGAACGGCAAGACCTACACCGACTACCTGCCGAGCCTGAACCTGGCGTTCTCGTTCTCGCACGACCAGACGCTGCGCTTCGGTGCGGCCCGCCAGATCGCGCGCGCCCGCCTCGACCAGCTCCGCGCTTCGTTCGAGTTCGGCATCTCCACGGCCACCGGCATCCCGGGTGGCTCCGGCGGCAACCCGCAGCTCGATCCGTGGCTGGCCAACTCGTATGACGTCTCGTACGAGAAGTACTTCAACGGCACCAAGGGTTACGTGTCGGCCGCGGCGTTCTACAAGGACCTGCGCACCTACATCTACACCCAGTCGCGCGAGTACGACTTCTCGCCGTTCATCGCGCAGATGCCGCCGGACCAGCAGGCGATCGTCACGACCAACTTCGGCCAGTTCCAGGCCCCGTACAACGGCAAGGGCGGTTACCTGCAGGGCCTCGAACTGACGGCGTCGCTGCCGCTCGACCTGTTCTGGGAACAGGCGGACGGCTTCGGCTTCATCGCCAGCGCCGGCTTCTTCGACAGCGACATCGCCATCGTCGATCCGGACAGCGCCTCCAGCGTGGGCAGTTCGAACATCTCCCTGCCGGGCCTGTCGGACAAGGTCGCCAACTTCACGGGCTACTACGAGAACAACGGTTTCGAAGCGCGCATCAGCCAGCGCTGGCGCTCGGACTTCATCGGCGAGATCAGCAACTTCGCCGCGAACCGCACGCTGCGCTACGTCGAAGGCGAGAGCCAGACCGACGCGCAGGTCAGCTACGCCTTCGGTGAGAACTCCACGTTCAAGGGCGTGACGCTCCTGCTGCAGGCGACGAACCTGACGAACGAGGCCTACCGCACCTACGCCACCACGAAGGACCGCCCGCTCGAGAACATCGAGTGGGGCCGCACCTACCTGCTGGGCGTCAGCTACAAGTTCTGATCCACGAAAAACGCAGTACCCCTCCTGCCCCTGCCGGTGCGAACCGGCAGGGGTCTTTTTTTGCGTCAGGGCATCGCGATCGCCACGCCGCCGCAGCGGCCTTCGACCTGGTCGACCACCGCATGCGACAAGCCCTGCCCACGCACGCGCCGCAGGCGCACGCGCAACCACTCGCCCGCGTCTTCGCCGGCCGCGTCCTGCCAGCGGTACACCATCGACGCACCCGCCAACTGCACGCGGTAAGGCGCACCCAGCGCCGCACGCAGTTCGCCTTCCTTCATTCCGATCTTCACCGCTTCGGCCCGCATTGGGTCGCTCCATTCCGTTGGGAATGGCCAGCGTCGCGCACACGCGTGCGCCGCGGCATCGGGCGACGCCGCGCGTGCGTGTAGGAAAACCGGAGGGCGATCAGCCCCGCAGGGTCGTGCAGGCTTTCGCGAGTGCGCCGATGGTGGCCCAGTCGCGCGCTGCGAGGGCCTCGTTCGGCACCATCCACGAGCCGCCCACCGTGATCGCGTTCGGCAGCGCGAGATACGCCGGCGCCTTCGCGGCGTCGATGCCGCCGGTCGGGCAGAACTTCACGTGCGCGAACGGCCCCGCGAAGGCACGCAGCGCACCGAGGCCCCCGCTGGATTCGGCGGGGAAGAACTTGAAGCGCACGTGGCCCGCGTCCATGCCGCGCATGAGCTCGCTGGCCGTTGCGATGGCGGGGATGTAGGGAATCGCGACGTTCTCCGCGGCGGCATACAACGCATCGGTGGCGCCGGGCGAGATGGCGAACACGGCGCCGGCATCGGCGACCGCGCCCATGTCGGCGGCACGCAGCACGGTGCCCGCGCCCACCACGGCTTCGGGCACTTCGCGCGCGATCGCTTCGATCGCAGCGAAGGCCACGCCGGTGCGCAGGGTCACTTCCAGCACGGGCAGTCCGTTCTCGACGAGCGTGCGCGCGAGCGGCACCGCGTCTTCGATGCGGTCGATGCGCAGCACCGGCATCACCGGCGCGCGCGCGAGGACGGCATCGACGGCCTGTTGCCGCGTATCGATGTTCCAACGGCTCATGTGCCCTCCTTCGTGCCGGCGCGCAGCGACATCGCGGCCCCGAGCAACCCGGGTTGTGGATGCGTGATCACATGGATGGTCACGCCTTCGAGGTAGGCGACGAAGCGCCCCTTCGCCAGGAACCGTTCGCGGAACGCACTGCTGCGCAGGAACGGGATGAAGCGCGGCACCATGCCGCCGGCGATCACCACCGTGCGCGACCCATGGATCAGCGCCGCATCGCCCGCCACGCTGCCCAGCACGGCGCAGAAGCGCGCGAGCGCGCGACGCGCGGCGACGTCGTGGCCTTCGAGCGCGGCGGCGACGATGTCCGCCGGATCGCGCAGCACGGGGCGTGCGTCGAGGTCGTGGGTCTTGCCGCGCAGGACCGCGTCGACATGCGACAGGCCCGCGCCGCACAGCACGCGCTCGTTCGAGCAACGTCCGAACTGCGAGGTGAGCCAGCGCGCGATCGCCTGCTCTTCGTCGCCCAGCGGCGCGAAGCTCACATGCCCGCCTTCGGTTTCCACGACGTGCCAATGCGCTTCGTTGCCGACGAGCATCGCCACGCCGAGTCCCGTGCCCGGGCCCATCACGGTCACCGGGCCGCGCAAGGGGCCTGCGGTCGGGCCGTGCAGGGTCGTGCGGTCCTCGGGCGTGAGCGCAGGCACCGCCCACGCGACCGCGCCGAAGTCGTTGATCACCCGCAGTTCGTCGAAGCCGAGCATGCGCTGCAGTTCGCTGCGGCTGAAGGACCAGGCGCGGTTGGTGAGGCGGATCTCGTCGCGGTCGGCAGGGCTTGCCACCGCGAGCGCACCGCGCCTGGGCTGCACGCCGACTTCGCCGAGGTAATGCTCGATCGCATGCTGCAGGCTCGCGAACTCCGCCGCAGGAAGGCTCTTCGCTTCGCGCAGCGTCGGTGTGGCCGCGGACAGATCGGTGAGCGCGAAACGCGCATTGGTGCCACCGATGTCGGCGACCAGGGCGACGTCGTCACTCATGCATGCACTCCCCGCGCCGCGTGGACTTTGTCCTCATCCAGGAACAGCGCGCTGCCGCCCTGCTCCGCCGTGCCCACCTGCGCGCGCATCATCGCGAACAACTCGCGCCCCATGCCGTGGCGATTGGCCGACAGGTCGCCCGCCTGCGGCGTGCGCGCATGCCATTCCGCCTCGGCGACCACGGCATCCATCGTGCCCGCCTCCGAATCGATCACGATGCGGTCGCCATCGCGGATGCGCCCGATCGCGCCCGCGTCGGACGCTTCCGGCGTGACATGGATGGCCGACAACACCTTGCCCGAGGCGCCGGACATGCGCCCGTCGGTCAGCAACGCGACGCGCTGCCCGCGGTCCTGCATTGCCGCCATCGTCGGGGTGAGCTTGTGCAGCTCCGGCATGCCGTTCGCGCGCGGGCCCTGGCCGCGGATGACGGCGACGAAATCGCCGCGCAGTTCGTCGGCCTTGAACGCGCGCAGCAGGTCGTCCTGCGAATCGAAGACGCGCGCGGGCGCATCGATCCTTCGGTACTGCGGATCGACGGCGGAAATCTTCACGATCGCGCGGCCCAAATTACCTTGCAGGCGACGCAGGCCGCCTTCCTTGTCGAACGGTTCGGCCACCGTGCGCACGACACTCGCATCGAGCGAAGCCTTCGGCGGCTCGCGCCATTTCAGCGTGGTGCCGTCGAGCCAGGGTTCCATCGCCTGCTGTCGCAGGTCGCCGCCATGCACGCACGGAATGTCGGCGTGCACGAGCCCCGCGTCGATCAGCTCGCGCAGCACGAAGCCAATGCCACCGGCCGCATGGAAGTGGTTGATGTCCGCCGCGCCGTTCGGATACGCACGCACGATCAGCGGCGTGACGCGCGAAAGTTCATCGAGGTCGTCCCAATCGATCAGCACACCCGCCGCGCGCGCCATCGCGACCAGGTGGATCGCGTGGTTGGTCGAACCGCCGGTGGCCGCGAGCGCGGCCATCGCGTTGACGATGGCGCGCTCGTCGATGGTGCGGCACAGCGGACGATAGTCATCGCCCAGGGCCGAAACGCGCAGCACCTGCTCCGTCGACGCCACCGTGAGCGCATCGCGCAGCGGCGTGCCCGGATTGACGAATGCGGTGCCCGGCATGTGCAGGCCCATCGCTTCCATCATCGTCTGGTTGGAATTGGCGGTGCCGTAGAAGGTGCAGGTGCCGGGCGCGTGGTAGGAGGCCGCTTCGGCATCCAGCAGTTCCTCGCGCGTGGCCTTGCCCTCCGCGTAGCGCTGGCGGACCGCGGCCTTTTCCTTGTTGGTCAGGCCCTGCGGCATCGGGCCGGCGGGCACGAACATCACGGGCAGGTGGCCGAAGCTCAGCGCGCCGATCAGCAGGCCCGGCACGATCTTGTCGCACACGCCCAGGCACAGCACCGCGTCGAACATGTCGTGCGACAGTGAAACGGCGGTGGCCATCGCGATGTTGTCGCGCGAGAACAGCGAGAGCTCCATGCCCGTGCGCCCCTGCGTCACGCCGTCGCACATCGCGGGCACGCCGCCTGCGACCTGCGCGCTGCCGCCCGCGTTGCGCGCGGCCATGCGGATCAGCGTCGGGTAATGCTCCATCGGCTGGTGCGCCGAGAGCATGTCGTTGTAGGCGGTGACGATGCCGATGTTGCCGGTGTGCGCGCCGCGCAGGCGTGGTTTGTCTTCGCCCGAGGCGGCGAAGCCGTGCGCCAGGTTGCCGCAGCTCAGGCGCGCGCGATGCGGGCCTTCGCCCGCCGCGGCGTCCATGCGCGCGAGATAGTCGGCGCGCGTGCGTCGGCTGCGTTCGAGGATGCGTTGGGTAACGCGTTCCGTGACGGGATGCATCAGGGACTCCAGAGCACGTCCACGGAAACGCCGGGGGCGTGCAGCACTTCGGAAATCGGCAGGCGCGCGTCGCGGCCGCCGGCTTGCGCACGACGCAGTATCGCGCGCTTGGGCTCGCCCGACAGGGCCAGGTGCAAGGTGCGCGCCTGCAGCAACCGCGGGAGCGACAGGGTGATGCGCGGGAACGGGGCTTCGGGCGGCAGCGGGACGGGGTCGATGCGATACGCGCCGCGCTCGTCCGACGGGTCCAGCGCGGCAGCGAGCTGCGCGGCGCCGGGGAACAGCGACGCGGTATGCGCATCCAGTCCCATGCCCAGCACGATCGCATCGAAGGGCGCGGCCGAGCGCGCCAGCAGCGCCCGGGCATGGGCTTGCGAGCGGTTCGGGTCGCCGTCGTCGACGGTCAGCGATTCGATGCGCACGCCGTCGGCGGGCGCGAACACCTCGCGCAATTCGCGCACGTTGCAGGCCGCGTGGTCGTGCGGCACGCAGCGCTCGTCGGTGGGCAGCAGCGCGACCTTGTGCCAGTCCAGCGGCATGTCGGCGAAGCGACGGTACGCCGGCCACGGCGTGCGCCCGCCCGCCAGCGCGAGCAATGCATGGCCCTGCGTCGCGATGGCCGCGCGCGTGGTCGCGAACAATGCGTCCGCAAGCGCGTCGGCCAAGGCGTCGGCGGTGTCGTGATCGTGCTCGATCCAGGCCATCGTCACTCGCGCCAGGAATGCCCGTGGCGTTCGATCATCGCCACCGCGCTCGCCGGGCCCCAGGTGCCTGCGGGATACGGACGGGGCGTGATGTCGTTGGCGCGCCAACCGTCGAGCACCGCATCCACCCAGTCCCAGGCCGCTTCGGTCTCGTCGCGGCGCACGAACAGCGTGCCGTTGCCTTCGAGCGCATCCAGGTACAAGCGCTCGTAAGCAGGACGGCGCGAGGCGGCCGCGAATTCCTCGTGCATGTCCAGGTCGAGCGCCACCTGCGACAAACGCAGGCCCGCGCGATCCAGGCCCGGCGTCTTGCTCATCAGCCGCAGTTCGATGCGTTCTTCCGGCTGCAGGCGGATCGTCAGCGCGTTCGGGGAAATGCGCGCGCTCGGATCGAAGATCGAATGCGGCACCGAGCGGAACTGCAGGTGGATCTCGGTGGAACGCCGCGGCATGCGCTTGCCCGTGCGCAGGTAGAACGGCACGCCGGACCAGCGCCAGTTGTCGATGTGCGCGCGGATGGCCACGAAGGTTTCGGTGCGGCTGTCGCGGCCGAGTTCTTCTGTATATCCCGGCACCACGCGACCACCGACCGCGCCCGAGGTGTATTGCCCGGACACGGTTTCCGCCTGCACTTCCGCGCGGCCGATGCGGCGCATCGAACGCAGCACCTTGATCTTCTCGTTGCGCACGGCGGTGGGCTCGAAGCGCGCCGGCGGCTCCATCGCGGTGAGGCACAGCAACTGCAGCAGATGGTTCTGCAGCATGTCGCGCATCGCGCCGGAGGTGTCGTAGTAATCGCCGCGCCCTTCCACGCCGACCGTTTCGGCGACGGTGATCTGCACCTGCTGGATGTGGCGCGCATTCCACAGCGGTTCGAACATCGCGTTGCCGAAGCGCAGCGCGATCAGGTTCTGCACGCCTTCCTTGCCGAGGTAGTGGTCGACGCGGAAGACGCGGTCTTCGTCGAACACGCGCGCGACACCATCGTTGATCGCCCGGGCGCTCGCCAGGTCGTGGCCGATGGGCTTTTCGAGCATCACGCGCGTGCCCTCGCCGGCCAGGCCGAGCGCACCGAGCGCATCGCAGATCGGGCCGTAGAAGCGCGGCGCGGTGCTCAGGTGGTAGAGCACGTCGCCGGTGCGCAGCGCGGCGATGCGCTCACCCAGCACGCGCATCGAATCGGCGTTGCCCGAGTCCGCCGCCTGGTGGGCCATGCGGTCGAGCAAGGCGGCGAGCGAGGCCTCGTCCAGGTCCGGCGCGCTTACCTGCTTGCGCACGGCGTCGGCGACGTTGGCGCGGAAGGCCGTATCGTCGAGTTCGCTGCGCGCGGTGCCGAGGATCCGCAGCCGCTCCGGCAGCAGGCCCGCGTGCTGGAGGCCATAGAGCGACGGCAGGAGCATGCGCTGCGCGAGGTCGCCGGAGGCGCCGAAGATGACGAGGAGTGACGCGGTGGTTCCGGGCATTGGCTGAATGGGGCTGGGCGTGTGCCAAGCCTAAACCGATGCGGCCGCCATGGCGGTGACGACGGCCGTGCATACGTTTGCAGGGGCGTACCGTAGCTCCATCGGATGGAATGGCATCGGAGGCGCGATGGAGCCGATCGCGAGGGTCCGGAAGGCAGCGGCCGTGGGCGCGCTGTGGGCGGTCGTGGCCTGCCAGGCCGGCGCCGGCGACCCGCATGCCGCGGCAACCCATGCGCCCGGCGGCGTCGACTTCGGCGTGCATTGCGCGCCGGCTGTGCGCAGCGACTTCGACGGCGCGCTCGCCCTGCTCCACCACATGACCTACCCGCAGGCGCGCGCGGCCTTCCGCGCGATCGCCGAGCGCGACCCGAAGTGCGCCATGGCCCATTGGGGCGTGGCGATGACGCTGTTCCAGCCGCTCTGGCCGACGCGGCCCGACCTCGATGACCGCAAGCTCGGCTGGAGCGAGGTGCAGAAGGCGCGAGACATCGGCTCGCGGGATCAGCGCGAACAACTGTTCATCGATGCGACGGCGGCCTTCTTCCAGGATCCGCCCTCCGAAGACTACTGGGCGCGCATCCACCGCTGGGCCGATGCGACGGAGCGTGCGCACGAAGCGTTTCCGAACGACGTCGATGCCACTACGTTCGAAGCCCTGGCCCTGCTCGCCACCACGCCGCAGGACCGCGCGACGCGCGACAACGCCGATCGCGCTGCCGCGCTCCTGGCGCCCGTGCTGAAGGCGCATCCCGACCATCCCGGCGCGATGCACTACATGGTGCACGCCGACGACGTGCCGGGCCGGGAGCACGAATCGCCCGACATCGTGCGTGCCTACGAACAACACGCACCCGACAACCCGCACGCCCTGCACATGCCCACGCACGTCTATACGCGCCAGGGCGACTGGGCAGGCGTGGTGCGCGGCAACCTGCGCGCCGCCGATGCCGCGCTGCGCTACCCGGCCGGCGACCATGGCGAATACGTGTGGGACGAGTTCCCCCACGCGATCGAATACCTGGTCTACGCGTACCTGCAACAGGGCGACATCGCCAACGCGAAGAAGCAACGCGACCGCCTGCTCGCCACGCAACACCTGCAGCCTTCGTTCAAGACCGCCTTCCATTTCGCGTCGGTGCAGGCGCGCATTCCGCTGGAAACGCAGGACTGGGCCGGCGCCGCAGCACTGAAGCCGCGCACGCCCGTGTGGGTGGAATGGGACAAGTACGCATGGCCCGAAGCGATCTCGCAGTTCGCGCACGGCATGGGCGCAGCGCACACGGGCCACCACGACGACGCGCTGGCGGCGCTGGATCGCATGATGGAACTGCGCCGCAAGATGCAGGCGGCGAACGAATCGCTGTTCGAACGCAACATCCACGTGCTGCAACTGCAACTGGAATCCGCCATCGCGCGCGCCAACGGCCACGACGGTCCCGCGATCGAAAAGCTGCAGGCCGCGGCGGCCATCGAAGCCTCCACGCCCAAGCATGCGGTGACGCCCGGCCCCACGCTGCCTTCGGAGGAATTGCTCGGGCAGCTCTACCTTGCGCGCAACGAACGTGCGCTCGCGAAAGCCGCGTTCGAACGTTCGCTTGCGCTGTATCCCAATCGGCGCTTGTCCAATCGTGGGCTGATTACTGCAGAGTCGGTGGCGAACCGATAAGCGGCGGCCGCACAGTCGTTCCACCCGCGTTGGCGTGTGTGTCCGCACTGCATGCACGACGCGGCCCTCCCCTCCCTGCCAGGCCTGTCCTGCCGAGGTGTTCCATGACTCGTACGTTATTGCTCGTCGCGGCGCTCGGCGCCGCATTGGTGCCCGAACTCGCGAGCGCGAAGGAGAAGCACGCGGCGGCCGCCGCGCCAGCCTCCGACAAATCGATCATCGACAGCGCGATGCGCGCGGCCCCCGCCAAGGTCTCCGCCGGCGCGAAGATCGTCGCCTTCGACGACAAGGGCCAGATGCGCACCGTGCGCGAAGGCAGCAACGGCTTCACCTGCATGGCCGACAACCCCGAGACGCCCGGCCCCGATCCGATGTGCGTGGATGCCGCGGCGATGGACTGGGCCGGCGCGTGGATGTCGAAGAAGGACCCGACCGCCGGCAAGGTCGGCCTGGCGTACATGCTCGAAGGCGGCACGGATGCGAGCAACACCGATCCGTATGCGAAGGCGCCGACGAAGGAGAACCACTGGATCAAGACCGGACCGCACGTGATGGTGGTCGGTGCCGAACCCGCGTTCTACGACCAGTATCCGAAGAGCCCGGATCCGGATACGTCGATGCCCTACGTCATGTGGGCAGGCACGCCCTACCAGCACCTGATGGTGCCGACCCACTGACGCGCGCGCACCGCGCATGAAAAAAGGCCCCCGGTTTCCCGGGGGCCTTCTTGTTTGCCGACGAGGGCAGACAGTCTTACTGGAACTTGTTCGTACCGATCGTGGCGATGGCGCCGCCGCGGATCAGGACGTCGCGCTCGATCTTCGACGTCCAGCCGGTCTGCGTGAACGGCGTGCGCGTCTTGGCGCCGAGGCGCGTGTAGTTCTGGTACGACAGGTTGTTGCTGTGGTTCACGCCGTTGGTGCCGGTGTTGTAGACAACGCCCGTCGCCGAGTTCAGGCGGAAGGTGTTGTTGGTGACCGTCAGGTTGGACGTGCCGTTGGTGCCCAGGCCGAGCGAACCATTCTTCTCCAGCGTGCAGCCGGTGATGGTGATCGCGCTCGTGCGCTGCCAGATGTTGACGCCGTACTTCTTGTTGTCGTTCATGCGGCAGTTCTGGATCAGGATGTTCGAGCAGGTGTAGCCCGCATCCGGCTCGATGTCGATGCCGCACTCCGGCGCCGTGCCCTGCGTGAAGCTGAACTCGGAGTCGTACACCTTGACGTTGGTGCAGTTGGTGATCGACAGGCCCTGGCGACGGTTCTGCGTGGAGATGATGTTGGCGATGACGACGTCGCTGGCCGCGCCGCCGACGCACACGCCGTCACCCGTGCACTTGGACACGCGCAGGTCGCGGATCGTGACGCGCTTGCCGCCGAGGCACTGGATGCCGTGGCCCCACTCGTGGGTGCTCGTGCCCGAATAGACGTGCGTGTCGCGGTCGCCGACCAGCTGGCCGCCGGCGATTTCGACGTCGGACTTGTCGTTGATGTAGAGGATGTAGTTGCGGATCAGGTTGTTGGTCTTCGCCTTCAGGATCGCATTCGGATCCATCTGCAGCAGCATCGAGCTGCGCAGGTTGATCTTCTTGTTGGTGTCGATCATGTAGGTGCCGGCCGGGATCTGCACGATGCCGCCCGCGGTCGGGAGCGAGTTGATGGCGGCCTGGATGGCGGCCGTATCGTCGTGCACGCCGTCGCCGATGGCGCCGTAGTTCTTGACGTTGCGGACCGTGGTGCCACGGGCACGCGACGGCGGGGTGGTGAGCGCGAAGGCCGGCATGGCAACGCCACCGATAAACAGGGGCACCGCGACCAGGGCGGAGTTCTTGATGAAGGCGCGACGGCCGACGTTCGTGTTCAACATGATGTTGTGACCTCTATGACCAGATGATTCGCCGGTGTGCCCCGGAGCGAGGGCAAATGTAGAGGACACGTGAAGCTTGGAAAGCGCGAAATCGCAAAACTGCGGATTGCGCCGAACTTATTGTTCAGTTTGATGTTCCTGAATGCGATTTTCGTGCGATTTAGCGAGTGTGATCCGTTCGTTAAGCCACCTGAAGTGCGCAAACTTTCACGCGCAAGCGACAGTGGAATGTGTTGGGGATGCGTGAAATCCGAGGGGCCTGACCACTGATTCCGGGGCGCGATGCCCCCGTTGCCGGATTCAGGAAGCTGGCGTAGCGTGAAGGCCGCAGGGGGCGTCCTGCCCCCGGTCAGGGAGATCAGGCATGGCGACACACGCATTCGCTTCCGCGCCCCGGGACCGCGCCTTCGCGGACATCAACATCACCCCGCTCGTCGACGTCATGCTGGTCCTGCTCATCATTTTCATGGTGGCCGCGCCCACGCTGAGCCGTGCCGTGCAGTTCGACCTGCCCCGCCCGAACCCCAACCCGCCCACCGTCAACGACAAGATCAAGCTCGGCATCCAGGCCGACGGATCGATCACCTGGAACGGCGCCGTGCAGCCTTACAGCGCATTGCAGGCCCTGATGGCGGTGGAAGCGCAGCGTGATCCCGCGCATCCGCCCACCCTGGTCATCAAGGCCAGCGGCGATGCGGACTACGGCGTGGTGACGCGCGTGCTCGCCCTGGCGCGTTCGGCGGAGCTGGATCGGATCGCGTTCGAGCAATAGCGGCCGCGGGAAGCGGCTCGCCTAGTGCAGGTGGAAGCCTTCGCGCCGGGCGAGCCGCCATCCCCAGATCCCGCAGGCAAGGATCACGAGGTTGCCGACGAAGTCGAGCAGCATCCAGCGCGTGAAGATCGGCACCACGAAGTAGAAGTACATGTTGAACGCGAAGAACGGGATCGACCCGAGCAGGCCGAAGGCGAGGAAGGTCTTCGGCGTGAACTTCGCGAACCAGATCAGCACGCCGCACAGCATCGCCTGCGCACCGAAGCAGGCGATGAACACCGCAGAGGTCGCGTTGAGCACCTGGTGTTCCGGCCGGATGGCGAGCGACTCCACCATGCGCGGTTGCAACAGGCACCACGCGCCGAGCACGAGGAACACCAGGGCCAGGATGCGCTGGAGCGTGTGGGCGCGCATGCCCGGAGCTTAACCCGGACAGTCCCCCGTCCGCGCGAAATCCAGGTCCTCGTAATCTGAGCTGAAATCGCCTTCCGGATCGGTCTTGCGCATGCGCATGTGGCCGCCGTCGAAATCGAGCCAGGCTTCCATGTCGACGAGGTCGTCATCCCAGTCCACGAGCCAGTGCTCGCCCACGCGCACCAGCGTGCCCAGCATCTTCGGCGACTTCTCCGATGCGAAGCGCAGGCGCCCGCCGTCCGGGCACAGCCGCACGGTGCCGAACCACGGGTCCTTCCAGGTGCCCATGCGCGCGGCATCGAACGGCGGCGCGAGCGCGACGCGTGGTTGCGTGGGCGCCGCGGCGGCCGGCTTCTGCGCGGACGTTGACGACGGCGCCGACTCGGCGGCCAGCAGGCCGGCGTACTTCGCCACCGTCGGTTGCGATTCCGGCGACGTGAATTCCTTCATCAACACTTCGCCAAGCACCGTGCGCGCATCGTCCGCATCGGCGTTGATCATGAAGACGAACCCGCTCTTTCGATCAGGCAGCATCGCCATCATCGAATACATGCCCGACAGCGTGCCGGTGTGCGAGACCGTCCATTGCCCGTCGACGTCCGCCATGCGGAAGCCATAGCCGTACGCATACACATGCGCGTTGTCCCAGCGCTTGCGCCGCGCGGACAAGGGCATGATCGTGCGCGGCGTCTGCATTTCGCGACGCTGGTCTTCCGACAGCCACGCCAGCTGCTTCGCATCCGGCACGAGCCAGTTGCGCATCCACACCAGCATGTCGTCCAGGCTGCAGCGGATGCCGCCCGCGGGCGCGGAGGCGATCGCCGGCACCTGCGGCGGATCGACGTTGCCCGGCACGTAACGCCCGTCCACCTGCACGTGCGGCTGCGCCACTTCGCCCGCCGCGCTGCGATCGAACGCGCCGACGCGGCAATGCGTCATGCCGAGCGGATCGAAGATCTCGCGCTTGACGAGCGTTTCGTACGGCGCGCCACCCGCTGCCGCGGCGACTTCACCGGCGACGACATACAACAGGTTGTCGTAGGCATACCCCGCGCGGAAGCCATAGGCCGGCTTGATGTACGCCAGCCCGTGCACGATGTCCTCGCGCGTGAAGTTGTTCGGCTCTGGCCACAACATCAAATCGCCGCCGCCTTCGGGCAGGCCGCTGTTGTGGATCAGCAGGTCGCGCACGCGCATCTCGCGCGTGACCCAGGGATCGTTCATCCGGAAATCCGGCAGGTACTTGATGACCGGATCGTCCCAGCGCAGCTTGCCCTGCTCCACCAGGCGCGCGAGCACACTGGCGGTCATCGCCTTGCTGTTCGATGCGATCTTGAAGATCGAGCGCGAGGAGATCTTCCCGTCCTTGCCGGCTTCCAGGTCACCGACCGTGCGCGTGTAGACCACCTGCCCGTCCCGGACCACGCCGACGGCGAGCCCCGGCAGGTGGTACTGCGCGACGATGTCGTCGACCACCTTGTCGTAGGTGGCATTCGTCGCAGGCGCGGCCGCATGCGCCAGCCCCGCCACGCACCACGCCACCGCGAACGCCAGGACTCGTTTCATCGAATCGCTCCTCCAAAAAAAGGGGCGGCCGCGGAGGCCGCCCACAAGAGGGGTACCGCACCGTTGCTCAGAAATCCAGCGACACCGTGAGTTGCCCATACCGGGCCTGCTGGTATCCCGTGCCTTGCAGGAAGAACGGATTCGGCGTGCCGATCTGGTCTTCCGATTCCAGGTCCTCGATCACCTCGGTCACCCTCTGCTGGTTCAGGAGGTTGTAGATCGCGAACTTCACGCGAAGCTCCGCGTTGCCGAAGGTCTTCAGGTAGGTGAGGTTCGTGCCGAGGTCGAAGGTCCACGGCAGTCGGCCGTAGGTGCCGCGCTCATGCAACTGGTACACGCGCTGGGCGTTGGGCGCATCGCAGTTCGCGATGCACACGTACTGGCTGTGGAACTCCGTGCTGTCGAACGGATTGGCGGCGCCGAACGCGCTGATCGGACGACCCGAACGCGCATCGAGCGTCGCACCGACCTGCCAGTTGTCGTTGAACGCGTAGGTGCCGCGCAACTTCACCTGGTGGCGTCGATCGTTCGGCAGGTAACCGAAGGCGTTGTAGTTCACCCACGGATTGTCGAAGGCTTCGGTGCGGCCGCTGTCGGAGAAGTTCGTGTCGGAGTTGACCGGACCTTCGGCGTTGCCCTTGCTGTAGGCCAACGTGTAGGACGCGTTGAACGCCCACTTGTTGTCCCAGGCGCGGTCCAACTCGAATTCCAGGGCGCTGTAGGAGCGGCGCGGCTTGTCCCAGCCGACGATGCCGAGGATGTTGCCGTCCTCGTCGTACTTCACCCAGCCGGTCTTGTTCGTGTCGATGTTGATCCAGCTGTCGTTGGTGCCGTCGCAGTCCGTGTCGCCGTAGACCGTCAGCTCCTTGCCCGGGTTGGCCATCGCGAAGAAATCCGTTTCGCAGTAGCCGTTCCAGGTGATCTCCATGTCGTCGATGGCGTTGTGCAGCTTGCGGTGGATGCCGCGCACGCCCCACGACCAGCTCGGCGTTAGTTGCTGCTGGAAGCCCAGGATCAGCTCGTCCTGGTAGACGGGATCCATGTCCGCGTCGACTTCGCCGCGCACGTCCGGCACGCTGCCGTCGCCCTGCGACACATCGACCGGGCCGATCTGCTCGCCGAGGATCGGGATGTTGTCCGGCCCGAAGCCTTCGAACACATAGAACGTGCGGCGATCGAGGAACGGACCGGCCTGCTTGATGTTGATGACGTTCGCCACCGGCAGGAAGTAGCGGCCGACGTTGCCGAAGATCTTCATCGACGCATCGCCCTTCGGATCGAAGGAGAAGCCGAAGCGCGGCGCGATCATGTTGTCCATCTTGATGTAGCTGTTGCCCTGCCCGTCCTTGTTGTCGAAGCCTTCCACGCGGACGCCGAGGTTGAGCATCAGCTGGTCGGTGACCTGCCAGTTGTCCTCGAGGTAGTACGCCGAGTTGGTGGTCTCGAAGGTGCCGTTGTTGCGCACCTCGCGGGTGCGGACGTAGGCCGTGGCGCCCGCCGGGACCGGCGTGCCGTTGACGCGGCCGCTGCCCGGGATGTTGTTGACCTCGTAGCGCAGGCCCGGACCCGGGTAGTGGCTGTTGTAGTCGCTGGTGTTCTGCTCGTGGTCGTAGCCGAAGCGCAGCAGGTGCCCGTCCAGCTGCCATTCGAAGTCCAGGCGCGCGGCCTTGCGTTCGTCGCTGCGCGCGATCACCGACGTGTTCGACGTACAACCGATGAAGTCGGAGCTGACGCGGCGGTCCTGCACCAGCGTGCACGAATCGTCGGTGAGGCTGTGCACGTTCGCGTTGCGCGTGTTCGAGCCGTACATCGCCTTCATCGAGAAGGTATCGGTGAAGTAACCGGTGTAGGACAACGCCCAGTTCTTGCCGCCGGATTCGTTGAACGTCGTGTTCTCGTAGGTGCGCGAACCGTCGGCCCCGACGTTGAAGCTGTCGGTGGTGAGGTCGTCGCTGTCGGAGAAGGCCAGGAACTCGACCAGGTTGTCGGCAGTGATCTGCCAGTCCAGCTTCGCGCCCCAGAAGGCGTTGTTCGAGTCGCCGTCGAAGAAGTTGGAGTTGCCGTCGTCGGTGTTCTGCGGCTGGTAGCTCCGCGCTTCATACATGCCGAAGAAGAACAGCTTGTCCTTGATCAGCGGACCGGACGCATACACGTTGAGGCTGGCGCTGTCGTATTGGTCGTAGCGCGAGACGCGGCCCGGGTTGTCGTGCTGCGTGGACTGCAGCCAGCTCGGCTCCCACACCAGCTCGGCGCCGTACTTGAAGTCGTTCGTACCCGACTTGGTCACGGCGTTGATGACGCCACCGGTGGTGCGGCCGAACTCCACCGAGTAGCCGCCGGTCTTGACCTGGAACTCCTGGAAGAAGGAGAACGGCACGGACGAGAAGCCGACGCGGTTGTAGAAGTCGGTGACGTTCAGGCCGTTGATGTACACGGCGTTTTCCGCGACCGACGAACCGCCGAAGGACACGCCGCCGAATTCGCCGCGCACCACGCCCGGCGCCAGCATCGCCACCGCGAGCGCATTGCGCTCCACCGGCAGGCGCTGCAGTTCTTCGAAGGTGATGTTGGTGGCCGACTCGGTGGACGTCAGGTCGATCGGGGACACGACGTTGGCGCCGATGACCTCGACCGTTTCGAGCTGGGCCGGGCCCGCCGTTTCGCCGAGATCGACGGAGAGCGTGTTGCCCAGGCTGACGTACACCGTCTTCGCCGTGCCGAGTGCGGCACCGCCCTTGCTCGCCGACACCGTGTATGTGCCGACCGCCAGGAAGGGGAAGCGGTAGTTGCCGTCGGCATCCGCCGTCACCGTGCGCACGTAGCCCGTTTCCGGGTTGCGCACCGTGACTTCGGCGCCGGCGGCGACGTGGCCGATGAGCGTGCCGTCGGTGTTGGCCGCGAATGCAGCCGGAATCGGTGCGGCCAGGACCACGGCCAGCGCGAGCCACAGAGAACTACGGTGCAACGCCCTGCTCTTCATTGCCTCTCCCCGTTAATGAGCCGGCACCAGGTGCCATTCGAAGTCGTAGTCGAACTGATCGAAGTACAGGTTCCCGCCCTTCCATTCGACTTCCCCGCGCTGCGAGTCGACGGTTTCGGAGCGGAAGAACGTCTTGGCGGGCACGAACGGCTGGCTGTAGTCGTCGTTGAAGGCGACGCGATAGCCATCCAGTCCACCGAGGTAGAACCACTCGGTCTTCGGATCGCCTTCGAGCTTGCCGAACGTCACGTCCATCGGCATCCAGCCGTAGGGGGCGAGGTACACCTGGCCCCAGTCGTGCAGGTTCCAGTAATCGGTGGGCGAGAACATCATCCCCGACTGCCAGCGCGCGGGGATGCCGTTCAATCGCAGCAACGTGATGAGTAACAGCGTCTGCTGGCCGCAGTCGCCGTGGTGCGCGTGCAGCGTGTAGTCGCTGATGTTGGAGAGCGTGGAGTACTCGCGCGCGCCGGCCCACGGGAACTTGTCGTCGACCAGGGCGAAGAGCTTCTGCGCGATGCGATACGGGTTCTTTTCATCGCCGACGGTGGCGCGCGAGAGTGCACGCAGGTCGTCGGTGAACACCACGTGCGGGGCGCGCTCGGACAGGAACGGCGCGAGCTCGGTGCGCTGCGCGTCGGTGAGCGGCACGACCTCGTCGGCGTCGATCGGATGCGACTGCGCCGAGATCGTGACCTCGTAGGTGACGTCGAACTTCGTCGGCTTGCCCGCGACGGCCTTGCCTTCCATGTAGGCGGTGCGCTGCATCGTCGTCGCGGGCGCGACCTGCGCATTGGCGGGCGTGCTCGAGACGAACTTCACTTCGTCCTGCTGCCCGGCGATCTCGCGCGGATACGGGATCCAGGCGCGGATCGTCTCGCCGGCCGGTACCGCATCGGCGTTGACGGTCAGCGATTGCGTGATGCGGAAACGCTGCGGCAGCACGCCGGCCTTGCCGGTCGCGATCGCCGCGTCATGGGCCTGCGTGTGGTGCGGATGCAGCGATTCCAGCGGGCTGTCGCGGAACACCGGCGGCTTGGCGCGGCGCGCGACGGCTTCCGGACTCAGGCGCCAGAGGTTGCCCACGGACCGATTGAAATAGCGCTTGTCGCCATCGATCGTCAGGTGTTCGAGCAGGCTGCGATCCCACTGCGCGAATTCGTCTTCGCGCAGGTCGGGGATGTTCTCCTTCAGCTTGGCGCGCACCTCGGCTTCCGTCAGGGGGAAATCCAGGTGGATGCGGCGCATGCGCTCCTTCTGGAAGAGCAGCGCATCGCGATCGGCGGGGCTGAGCGTCGTGGCCTTCAGGGCCGCATCGATGCGCGCGTCGGCTTCCTTGAAGTGACCGGCGTCGATCAGGGAGACGATGTCGGCGGGCGCCTGGCCGGGAAGCTCTGCCGCCCACGCGGCGGCGAAGGCGAGGCATGCCGCGATGCAAATCGCGGGCAATGGGGACATCAACCGGCGGGCGGCGACCTTGTCCAAGCGCAAACGACCTTCTGAAAGGCGGTGCGAGGCGCTGTGTAACATGCCCATCACAATCGGTCAATAAATTATTCTTCCCTGCCGACGAGCGATGAATATATATTCCGACCACGCCCCGACCCGGGGCCGGGGCATGGGGACGGGATGATCCACACGGTCTGGCCGTATCTGGCGCTGATGCTCCTCATCGCGGGCACGTTCCCCATGCTGGAACGCCGCTTCGGGTGGCGCGTGTTCTCCGTGATGCCGCCCATCGTCATGGTCTACCTGACGGTCACCGCCCTGTCGGTGTCGGGCCTGTGGCACATCGAGGGCGACATCCAGGCCGTGCAGAAGATGCTCATCGCACAGGTCATTCCCGCGATGCTCTTCCTGCTGATGATCAACTGCGACCTGCGCGCGATCTTCGCGCTCGGGCCCCGCGTGCTGGCTGTGTTCTTCAGCACCACGCTGTGCCTGTTCGTCGCGTTCACCACCACCTACCTGATGTTCCGCAACGTGTTGCCGGAAACAGGCTGGGAACCGCTGGCGGCGCTGAGCGGCAGCTGGGTCGGCGGGTCGGCCAACCTGGTGGCGGTGAAGGAAGCGGTGGGCATGTCGGACAACGCGCTCGCGATGGCGCTGCTCACCGATGCGCTCTGCTATTCGGTGTGGGTGGCGGTGCTGTTCTCGATCGCGCGCTTGGCGCCTGCGTTCAATCGCTGGACGAAGGCGAAGGAGAGCGGCGACATCGTCGCCTCGGTGCCGACCGCCACCGGGCCGATCACGCCGGACGCTGTCTTGCTGTGGCTCGGCATGGCGCTCGCCGCGGGCACGGGCTCGCGCGCACTGGCCGGCCTGATGCCCAACTCGATGTACATGTCGGGCACGTCCTGGACGATCATCTTCGCGACCGTGGCCGGGCTGATCGTCGCGCACACGCCGATCGCGAAATTCCCCGGCGCCAGCCGCATCGCCAGCGGCTTGCTGATCTTCGTCGTCGCGATCCTCGCCTCGCAGAGCAACTTCGCGGGCATCGCCTCGGCGCCCTGGTACATCGCCTGCGGCCTGAGCATCCTCGCGATCCACGCGATCCTGCTCGCGCTGATGGCGAAGGCCTTCCGTTTCGACCTGCACCTGTGCGGCATCTCCTCGCTCGCGCATGTCGGCGGCGTGGCCGCAACGCCCGTGCTGGCCGCGGCGTATTCGCCGGCGCTGGTGCCGGTGGGGATTCTGCTCGCCCTGCTGGGTTATATCCTCGGGACCGGTTTTGGATTGTTGATGGCGTCGGTGCTGTCGTCGCTTGCGCCCTGAGCCACGCATGAGGTTTGCCATGCAAACGAAGTTCATGAAGTCCTTGCTTGCGATGGGATTGGCGCTGGCGATCGCCACGCCCGCGTTCGCATTGGACAAGTCGTCGACCGCGCCGTCGCCTTCGCTGCTCGCGGTGCCCGGTGTCACAGATGCGCAACTGGATCCTGCGTTCTGGATCAAGCGCCTCGGCCCGGAAGCCGACCGCGTGCTGCTGGATGCGAAAGGCGTCGACGCGGCGAATGCACGCATGCTCGCCGACGACCCGACCATCCACGATCTCGCCACCCTGCCCGCTTCGGTCACGAAAGCGCAGGCGAGCGAATGGATCGCCGATCTCTCCTCGCGTCCCACACGCACGTTGTACGACGACAAGGGAAAGGAGATTCCCGCCGCCACGCTCGACGGCCTCGTCGCCGACGCGAACCTGGCCGCGGTGCCGGACGCGATCACGCCGCGCTATGCGCTGGTGACCGAACGCGCCTCGCTGCGCACCTTCCCGTCGAACCTGCGCGCGTTCACCGACAACGACGACACCGACATCGACCGCTTCCAGGAAAGCGCGCTCTTCCCGGGCATGCCGGTGGCGATCGTGCATGAAAGCCGCGACGGCCAGTGGGCGTTCGTCGTGAGCAAGCGCTATCGCGCGTGGATCGAACGCAAGCGCATCGCCGAAGGCCCTCGCGACACCGTGCTCGCATACGCCGCCGCCACGCCGTATCGACTGGTCACCGCGCCGAAAGTGCGCACGGTCTACACGCCCGAATTGCCGCAGGCCTCCGAACTTCCGCTCGACATGGGCACGCGCCTGCCGATCGCCGACGTCCCGGGCGACACGCCGGTGAACGGACAACACCCCTACACCTCGTACGCGGTGCAACTGCCCTTGCGCAACGACGACGGCACGCTGCGCATCGCGCCCGCGCTGGTGCAGAAGAACGCGGACACGGCCGCGTCGCCGCTGCCGGTCACGCAGGCCAACATCCTGCGCCAGGCCTTCAAGTTCCTCGGCGAGCGCTACGGCTGGGGCCACGATTACGACGCACGCGATTGCAGCGGCTTCGTGTCGGAGGTCTATGCGAGCCTTGGCCTGCTGATGCCGCGCAACACCGGCGACCAGGCCCGCAGCCCCGTGCTGCAGCGCACGCCCTTCACCGACACGAGCACGCGTGCCGAGCGCGACGCCGCCGTTTCGCGCCTGCGCGTGGGCGATCTCGTCTATATCCCCGGCCACGTGATGATGATGATCGGCACCATCGACGGGCAGCCCTACGTCATCCACGACACCAACGGCGGCAGCTTCCTCGGCGCCGACGGCAAGCTGCATTCGATGCACCTCAACGCCGTCTCGGTCACCCCGCTGCTCCCGCTGATGTACGACCCGACCCACCGTTACGTGGATCGCATGACCACCATCGTCCGCGTCGCGCACTGATCGTCCAAGGACCACAGGACCTCCGCCGAATGAAGATCACCCGCATCGAGTTCGCCATGCTCCGCGTGCCGCTGAAGACGCCGTTCAAGACGGCGTTGCGCAGCGTGTCGCAGGTCGAGGACGTGGTCGTGATGGTGCATACCGATACCGGGCACGTCGGCTACGGCGAAGCGCCGGCGACCGCCGTAATCACCGGCGACACGCACGGGTCCATCATCGATGCGATCCGCTTCCACATCGCGCCGCGCCTGATCGGCCGCGAGATCGCCGACCTCAACCGCAACACGCGCCTCGTGCAGTCGGCGATGGAGAAGAACACCAGCGCCAAGGCCGCAGTGGAGATCGCGCTGTACGACCTGTTCGGCCAGCTCTTCGACGCGCCGCTCTACAAGGTGCTCGGCGGCGGCGACCCGGTGATCACCACCGACATCACCATCAGCGTGGACACCATCGACAAGATGGTGGCCGATTCGATCTCCGCGGTGGATCGCGGCTTCGATTCGCTGAAGATCAAGGTCGGCAAGGAAATCGGCGTGGACATCGAGCGCACCAAGGCGATCCACGCCGCGGTGGCCGACCGCGCCCTGCTCCGCCTCGATGCCAACCAGGGCTGGACCGCGAAGCAGGCCGTGCACGCCATCCGCGCGCTCGAGGACGCCGGCATCCAGCTCGAACTCGTCGAACAACCGGTGAAGGCCAACGACCTGGAAGGCATGCGCTACGTCACCGAGCGCGTGACCACGCCGATCATGGCGGACGAAAGCGTGTTCGGCCCCGCGCAGGTGATCGAGCTGATCCGCATGCGCGCGGCCGACATCATCAACATCAAGCTGATGAAGACCGGCGGCTTGTCCAATGCCATCAAGATCGCGGACATCGCCTCGCTGCACGGCGTGGACTGCATGATCGGCTGCATGCTCGAGTCCAGCATCAGCGTGGCCGCGGCGGTGCACCTGGCGGTGGCCAAGGCCGATGCGATCACCAAGGTCGACCTGGACGGCCCGTCCCTCTCGCAGTTCAACCCAGTCGAAGGCGGCGTGAACTTCAACGAGTCGGAGATCTCCATCCCCGATGCACCGGGCCTGGGCATCCGCAATATCCGCGGTCTGGAGCCGCTCGCCGCGTGACGGCACCCTTGCTGCGGATCCGCGCGGAGCGCGAGCAGATGTCGGCGATCGAGCGCCGCATCGCCGACTTCATCCTCGACAACGCCCAGCTGATGCGCGACTACTCCTCGCAGCAGCTGGCCGCCGCGCTGGGCATCAGCCAGTCGAGCGTGGTGAAGTTCAGCCAGAAGCTCGGTTATCGCGGTTATCCGGACCTGAAGTATTCGATCGCCGAAGCCGCGGTGCCCGAGGTCGCCGCCGCGGCGAAGGCCGATGCGGACGACGCGCCCGATGTGCGCTCCGGCGACCTGTGGCGCTGCAAGACCGACGCCGAAGCGGAAACGCGCACCATCAATCCACCGGCGGTGCTGGACTATGTCGCCTCGCTGTTCGATCGCGCCAACAAGGTGTTGCTGATCGGCACCGGCGAAGACGGCCCCGTGGCGCGCGCCTTCGCGCAGCGCTTGGCGATGCTGGGCATCGTCGCCGTGCACCATTTCGACCTGCCCCATCTCAGCGCGAGCATCGCCTCCGCGCGCGTGGGCGACGTGCTGCTCGCGATCTCCGAGCACGGTCGCCAGTCCGCGTTGTGCGGGCAGGCGCGTGCGATGCGCGAGCGCCAGGGCAAGGTGGTGAGCGTGACGCGCCACACGTCCAACCCCCTGCGCGCGCACGCAGACGTCTCGCTGCTGGTCTCCGCGCACGACGAGCGCGCCTACATCGAGCCGCTGCTGTACCAGGCGGGCGTGCAGCACCTGCTCGACCGCCTGGTCGTACTGCTGTGCGAAGGCCGCGGCGATCGACTCGCGCAGTGGCAGGCGAACCTGGAACGCGCGAAGTCGATGCCGGAGGGCTGAAGCCCGTTACGACGACCCGTGCGGGAGCGTCTTCATCTGCGCCACCGCCTGGCCCAGGTCGAAGGAGCCCGGCGTCTGCGCCGGCGGGAACTCGGCGAACGTATCGAGGAACTGCGCGGCGGCCGCCTGCGCACCATAGATCCAGAACGCGTTGTGGATCACCCAGTCCCAGTACACGTTGGAGGTCTGGTCCGCGCGTTCGTACGGGTCCGTGCGCAGGTTGAACATCTTGGGCATGCGCAACTTGGTGAACGGCTCCGCCCACACCTGCATGGTGCCGCGGCAGCGCTGCTCCATGAAGCAGATCTTCCAGTTGGTCCAGCGGATGCCGAGCACGTCGCCGTCGTCGCTGAAATAGAAGAACCATTTGCGCGGGCCCTCATCGGTTTGACCCGTGAGGTACGGCAGGAAGTTGAAGCCGTCGATGTGGTTCTTGTACTTGCGCCCGTTGACGGTGGTGCCCTTCTTCAGGCGGTCCATGCAGGTGGTGTCGCCCGCGGCGGCAAGCAGCGTCGGCAACCAATCGTGGTGCTGGATGATTTCGTTGGACACCACGCTAGCGGGAATGCGGCCGGGCCAGCGGATCATTTCCGGAATGCGGAACGCGCCTTCCCAGTTGGTGTTCTTCTCGCTGCGGAACGGCGTCATGCCCGCGTCCGGCCAGCTGTTCATGTGCGGACCGTTGTCGGTGGAATAGATGACGATGGTGTCTTCGGCCAGGCCCATGTCGTCGAGCAGGTCGAGCAGCTGGCCGACATTGCGGTCGTGGTCCACCATCGTGTCGTGGTACGGCGACTGGTGGTCGCCCGCCTGGCCCAGGCTCTTGGGCTTGGTGTGCGTGATGAAGTGCATGTGCGTGGTGTTGACCCACGCGAAGAACGGCGTGCCGGACTTGTCGGCGCGCTTGATGAAGTCGGTCGCCGCGGCGACGAATTCGTCGTCGCAGTTCAGCATGCGCTTGGTCGTCAGCGGACCGGTGTCCTCGATCTTCTGCTTGCCCACGCGGCCCCAGCGCGGATGCGTGGTCGCATCGTCCTTGGTGGCCGCCCAGCTGTGGATCACGCCGCGCGGCCCGAACTTCTCGCGGAACCTCGGATCCTTCGGATAGCCGTACATCTCCGGCTCTTCCTCGGCGTTGAGGTGATAGAGGTTGCCGAAGAATTCGTCGAAGCCATGCACCGTGGGCAGGTGCTTGTTGAGGTCGCCCAAGTGGTTCTTGCCGAATTGCCCGGTGGTGTAGCCCTGGTCCTTCAGCAGCGAGGCGATGGTGACGATCGAATCGACCATGCCTTGCGGCGCGCCCGGGATGCCCACCTTCGACAGGCCCGTGCGATGCACGCTCTGCCCGGTGATGAACGACGAACGCCCCGCGGTGCAGCTCTGCTCGCCGTAGGAGTCGGTGAACATCATGCCTTCATGCGCGATGCGATCGATGTTCGGCGTGTGGTAGCCCATCAGCCCGTGCGTGTAACAGCTGAGGTTGGCGATGCCGATGTCGTCGCCCCAGATCACCAGGATGTTCGGCTTCTTGCCGCCGCTGGACTTCTTTTTCCCGGGAGCAGCTTTCTTCTTCGCGGTCGCCATGGCGGACTCCTCTTGGACAGGCCGCCATCTTCCGCAAACGCCCCCATGCACAGCTACGCGATTACTACCGTGCAGGCACCAGTAAATCTACCGATCATTTCCCGGGAAACAGGAGCGTTGCGGTGAATCGCACGCCCCAATCCGGGCCGCCTTCGGGCGTTTCGAAGTAGTACCGCACGCCGCCCTGGAAACTCACCATCTGCGATCCGATCTTCGTCACCTTGCTGTAGCCCGCGTTGAACGGCACGGTCCACTGCGAATGTTTCCAGTCGTAGCTGGATTCGAAGTTGAACGACAGCGTGCGCCCCTGCCCCAGCGCCTTGGTGAGGAAGGGCTGGAAGAACGTGTTGCTGACGCCGGCACGATCGTCGTCGCCCGCAAAGGACCACAAGTGGTTCATCAGGAAGCCGTACGTCCAGCCGGCGCTGGTCTGCTTCAGCACCACGGCGGTCGGACCCGCGGCCCACTTGCCGGTGCCCAGCACATCGTCGGTGGCCGTCGGAAGCAAAAAGGCAGGTCCGATGCCCCAGATCCAACCGCCGCTCGTGGGCTCCTTCGGCGAGAAAAACAAGCTCTGCGTGATGTCGCCGAGGCCGAAGGTGCTGCCGGTGCCGGGCGGCACGTCGTCGCGGTAGTCGATCGGCAGGATGGTGCGCGAAATCATGTTCCAGTCTTCGCTGATCGAGACCGGCACGACCGGCTGCACGTTCACGAAGGTGCGGCTGCCACCGTCGGCGAACCCGTCGTCGTAATTGAACTGGAACGGCACGCTGATCAGGCTCGCCACCGGATTGGCCAGCTTCTTCGCCAGCTCGTCCGCATCCTGCGCGAAGGCGCACAGCGGCAACCCCAGCAGGGCCAGGCCCATCACTCGCCACAGAGTCGTCGATGCCATTGCCCCGCCCTCGCGTGAAAGTCGCGACCATCGTGCACCGCTCGTCGGCAAGGCGCGACAGCGAAATCTCCGCAATGCGCTCAGTAAAAGTACTGTAGTGGGACACGATGCCCCGGAGAGCCCGCGATGAACACCAAAGCCTATGGCGCCCATGCCGGCGACAAGCCGCTGGAACCGATCGACATCCAGCGCCGCGCACCTGGTCCGCGCGACGTGCAGGTGGAGATCAAGTATTGCGGCATCTGCCATTCCGACCTGCACACCGTGCGCTCCGAATGGCCCGGCACGAAGTACCCCTGCGTCCCCGGGCACGAAATCGTCGGGCACGTCTCGGCCGTCGGCGGCGAGGTCAAGCGCTTCAAGGTCGGCGACACAGTGGGCGTGGGTTGCCTGGTCGGCAGTTGCCAGCATTGCGCGAGTTGCGCCGATGGCCTGGAGCAGTATTGCGAGAACGGCTTCGTCGGCACCTACAACGGGCCGACGCAGGATCCGCCCGGCTACACGTTCGGCGGCTATTCGCAGCGCATCGTCGTCGACGAAAAGTTCGTGCTGAAGATCCGCCATCCGGAAGAACAACTCGCCGCCGTCGCGCCGCTGCTGTGCGCAGGCATCACCACCTACTCACCGTTGCGCCACTGGAAGGTCGGGCCCGGCAAGAAGGTGGGCGTCGTCGGCATCGGCGGGCTCGGGCACATGGGCATCAAGCTTGCGCATGCGATGGGCGCGCACGTCGTGGCGTTCACGACGTCCGAAAGCAAGCGGAAGGATGCGCACGACCTGGGCGCGGACGAAGTCGTGGTGTCGCGCGATCCGGCACAGATGAAACCGCACGGCGGCAGCTTCCACTTCATCCTCAACACCGTCGCGGCCAGCCACGACCTGGATGCCTTCACCACGCTGCTCAAGCGCGACGGCACGATGTGCCTGGTCGGCGCGCCCGAGCATCCGCATCCGGGCCCCAACGTGCTGGTGCTCATCATCGGCCGCAAGTCGATCGCCGGCTCGTTCATCGGCGGCCTCCCCGAAACGCAGGAGATGCTCGACTTCTGCGCCGAGCACGGGATCGTGTCCGACATCGAGATGATCCGGATCCAGCAGATCGACGAGGCCTACGACCGCATGCTGAAGAGCGACGTCAAATATCGCTTCGTGATCGACAGCGCGACGCTCGCGCAGGCTTAGTGCCCGGGCGTCACCAACGGCACCAGGAAGCGCGACTGCAGTTCGGCTTCGTCGACGTTGCCGTCGTGGTTGGCGTCGAGCCAGTCGAAGCGGATGTTGGCGGCGCGTTCGATTTCGTCGACGTTGAGTTTGTCGTCGGCGGTGCGGTCGGCCACGCGGATGCGATCCAGGGCGAGTTTGTCGTCGGCGTTGGGGCCGAGCAGCGGTTTGAGTTCGGCGGCGGTGATCTGTCCGTCGCCGTCGGTGTCGAGGACGCCGAGGACGATTTCGGCGTCCGTTTCGTAGCGGCTCAGGACGCCGTCGTGGTTCACGTCCAGCTTGTTGAAGCGTTCGTTCGCGGTCTTCGCGATCGGGGCGTTCTGCGACAGGCACGGTGCGCTGGCGATCAGCAGTGCAAGCGCGGAGAAGAGCATCGTGGAACGCATGGTGGGGCTCCGGTTGGGAAGGTCGGCTCTTGTCCCAACGACGAGTCGGCATGCAAGCGGCCGTGGGTTCCGTGAGTGCTGCGTGAAGGGGGCTGCTTTCTCCACAAGACGGGCGTTCCGCCGCGAGCTGCCGTGTGCTCCTCGCCGCTCACATACCGCAGCTCCCGTCGAGGAGCACACGGCAGCTCACGTCGGCCCGCTCGCTATTTGATCGTTGCGCGGAGCGTCTGGGAGCCGCGTTTCACCGCGATGCGAACGCGTGCGCCAACTTCCGGCTTCGGAAGGACGGCACTTTGCCCCCTCGCTCGCTGCATCGGCATGTGCGTCCCGCTTCGGAGGGCAAGGTGCCTAGATATCAATTGTTGGGGACGCCCCTTCGGGCCGAAGGGGCGCGTGCCCACAAACCTCGCTAGGCACGTCGCCTGCCGAAGGTGACGCACGCGACGGCGCAGCGCCGAGGTGGGCGACGGGCCGACGATCCGAAGCTACGGTGTTGGCGCACGCGATCCGATCGCGACGCGCCCACAACCCCAGACGCTCCGCGAGGGCATCAAATCGCGAGCGGTCCGACGTGAGACGTCGTGTGCTCCTCGACGGGAGCTTGCCGTATGCGAGCGGCGAGGAGCACACGACGGCTCGCGGCGGAACGCCCGTCTTGTGGAACCCCCTCCGATAACGAACCGTGAACACACCATGGCCGCTGGCGCGTCATGGTAGCGGTCGTCCAGTCATGGAGGACCCCGCCATGCATCGCACAACGCTCCCCGCAGCCTTCGCCGCACTCCTGCTGACCGCCTGCGCCAGCAGCGCCCCCGTCGTGCAGACCGACCACGCACAAGGCGTGGACTTCGCCCGCTACCGCACCTACACCTGGGTGGAAGAACCGCACCCGCAATCGCCGATCACGCACGACAAGCTCATCCGTGCGATCGACGGACAGCTCGCCGCGAAAGGTTTGCAGCGCGTCCCCGAGGGCGGCGACATCGCCCTCGCCGGCCGCCTCGACACGCGTGAAGACGTCAGCTACCACCACTTCTCGGTCGGGCTGGGCGTCGGAGGCTGGGGCAACAACGGTGGCGCCGGCCTCGGGACCAGCACCGGCACGTCGACCCCGAAAACCAATCTCGTCGGCGCGCTCGTGATCGACATGTACGACGCGAAGACCAAGCAGGCAATCTGGCGCGGAACCGCCTCCGGCAACGCACCCACCACGCCGGAAAAGGTCGACGCGGCCCTGGAGGCCACGATCCCGAAGCTGTTCGCGACCTTCCCGCCGAAGTGACGCCCCCAACCGACGGCCGAAGCCTGCGCTAAAGTGACGTTCGGTCGCGCCCGGGGGGAGCCGGCGGATGGGTCATTCAGTGGTCGTAGAGGCGGGTGCGTTCGTCGAGCTCCGCTACAGCGGTGCCGTCACCTACGAGGAACGGGCCGTCGCCGTGGATGCGGTGGGGCGCCTGTTGCGCGAGAGCGGCCTGCGCCGCGTGCTCGGCGACTACCGCGACGCGCACATTGTCGAATCCGTGCCCGGCGCGCGCATCGATTACGTCGCCAAGGCCATCAGCGCCGACATCCTGGCGGGCTGCAGGGTGGCGATCATCGGCTTGTCGCCCGAACACATGCGCGCGGCGGAAATGGCGAGCATCGTCCGCGACATCACGGTCAAGGGATTCGACGATCGCGAATCGGCGATCGCATGGCTGGCGGGCGGCTGACGCCCTACTCCCAGGTGTTCGCGTCCTTCGGCCATCCGGGCCGCTGCACGCGCACCACGCAGAAGCGATGGCCCGAAGGCGCCTGCATCACCACCCAGCGTTCGAGCTGCCGCACCACGCTCGCGCCCAGCTTTTCCAGTCGCGCCACTTCCGCCGGGATGTCGTCGGTCTCGATGTCCAGGTGCACGCGGCTTTCGTGTTCGACGCGCTGCAGCTGCACGATGGGTTCCTCGGGCCTGGTGTCGAGCATGACGTAGCTGCCGCGCGTGCCGGGGTGGTCGCGGTCGATGTCCCGCCCGAGTGCGGCGGACCAGAAACGCGCGGCGGCGTCGATGTCGTCGGTGTTGCAGTCGATCAGCAGGGCGCAGAGTCGCGAGCGGTGCATGGGGGACCTCGGTGGGGGCAATCCTTTGTATGCTTTATAGCGGGAACAGGGGACCCTCATGCGAAACACCTTTGCGCTGCCGATGGCAGCCTGCTTGTCCGTGCTCGCCATCGCGCCGATGGCTACGAATGCCGCCTCCGACCAAGCCATGCCGCCACCGCTCGAAGAGGTGATGACCATGCGCGTGGCCGGCGAAATCGCGGTCGACCCAGGCGGACATGTGCGTGGATACGTCCTCGCATCGAAGGTGCCCGACAGCATTCGCGCGCGCCTGGACAAGGCGATCCCCAACTGGACCTTCATCGCCGTGGCGCCGCCCGACGGTGCGAACGAATCGCGCACGCCCATGCTGCTCTCGCTGGTCGCCACCAAGGTCGCCGATGGCTACGCGATCCGCCTGGAGGACGTGGCCTTCGGAGCGGGCGGAGACGACATGCGGGACCGCCTCGCTCCCCGCACGTTCCTGAAATCGCCCCTTCGCGCAACCAACGCCATCGTGCGGGTCGCGGTGCGCCTGGATGAAACCGGACATGCGCAGGAGGTCGCGCCGATCGGCTGCGCACTGCACAACGCCGGCGGCGACGCGGAAGAAAAGGCGCTGATGTGCCAGCGGCTCGAGAAGCTGAGCGCCGAAGCGGCCAGCCTTTCGCATTACGCGCGCAGCAGCATGGCCCTGCCCGGCGTCGGCCAGGTGTGGTTCGAGTTCACGTCCGGCGGGCCCATCGATGACAGGCTGGGCAAGTGGCGGATCGAGTCGCGCACGGGGACGCGCGATGTGCCGTGGTTCCGCCCGGTGCGCACGGTCGTGTATGCGCTGAGCGACGGGATCGTCGGCGGAGCGCTCTGACGCGGCGCTTCACTTCCGCCGCGAATCGCGGCTGCGACGTGCCAGTTCCTCGTACGTCTTGCGCAACTCGTCGAGCTCCTCCTCCTCGAGCTCTTCGAGATCGAGCATCGCGTTGTTGGCGGGACGGTGCGAACGCAGCAGTTCGTCGAGCTTGATCTGCATCGCCTCCGTGTCGCGGTTCTGCGTGTTCTGGATCAGGAACACCATCAGGAAGGTGATGATGGTGGTGCCGGTGTTGATCACGAGCTGCCAGGTGTCGCCGAACTTGAACAGCGGACCGGTGGCCGCCCAGACCACGATGATCGCGAGCGCGATGACGAAGCAGGTCGGCGTGCCGGTGAAGTGCGCGGCCTTTTTCGCGAAACGGGTGAACAGCTTGTGCTTGCTCGTCGCCATGCGGGCGGGTCCGGCGGGAAGGGTGCGAAAACTGTATCCCGCCGCAGGCGTGAGCGGCTGTGACAGCCCCTACGATGCCGCCTGGCGCAGCACCTCGACCATCTCGTCGAAATCGGCGGGGCCGTCGTAGCGTTCGCCGTTGATGAAGAACGATGGCGTTCCGTTGACGCCGCTGCGGACCCCGCCATTGAAGTCGTTGCGGATCCGCTCCTCGTAAGTGCCCGCGCGCAGGGCGGCATCGAGGTCCTCCGCGGACAGGCCCTGCGCCGTCACCGCGCGTGCGTAAAGCGTCGGCCCCAGCCGGGTCTGGTTCTCGTACAGGTAATCGTGCGTCTCCCAGAAACGCCCGTTTGCCCCGGCGAACTCCGCGGTCGACGCCGCGCGCAGCGCCTCCGGATGCATCTGCGTGATGGGGAAGTTGCGGAACACGAAGCGCAGTCGATCCCCCAACGCCTCCTGCACGCGCCGGATGACCGGATAGGCCGCGCCGCAGTACGGGCACTGGTAATCGCCGTATTCGACGAGCGTCACCGGCGCGTCGGGATGGCCCTGGGCATGATCTTCCGGTCCCACGGGAATCTTGAGCATGTCGTTCTCCCGCCGGCCTCATGCGCCGGGAAGTGCGTCCAGTGCATCGAGGATGCCGTCGGCGCCGGGATTGACGGCCACCGGCGACAGGTAACTCCACGCGATGACGCCGTCCTTGTCGAGCACGAACAGCGCGCGTTGGCTGCAGCCATGCTCGGCGTCGTAGACGCCGTAGGTGCGCGCGACTTCCCCCTTCGGTTCGAAATCGGCCAGCAGGTTGAAGTGGAGGTTCCGATCCTGCGCGAATGCCTGGTGGCACCACACGCTGTCGACGGAAATGCCCAGCAAGTGCGCACCCGCCTGGTGGAACGCCGGCAGGACTTCGTTGTACAGCGCCATCTGGTCGCCGCAGACCGGGCTCCAGTCGGCGGGATAGAACGCGAGGATGACGGGGCGGCCGCGAAGTTCGCCCAGCGACAAGGCCTGGTCGGGCGTGGCGTTGAGGCGAAAGTCGGGTGCGGGCGTGCCGGCCTGCAGGATTCCTGCCATGACAGCCTCCGAAATCATTGCGGATGCCCGAGCATAAGCGTCCGCTGCACGGTCGCCTTCACTTGATCCCCTGCTCCACCTCCACGTCGCCGCGCGTCGCGCGCGAGTACGGGCATGTCGCGTGGGCCGCTTCGACGAGCTTGCGCTTCGTCTCCGCGTCCAGCCCGGGCAGGTCGATGTTCATCACGACGTGCAACTGGTATTCCTTATTCGCGGTCTGGCCCAGCGTGACGTCGGTGTCGATGGCCGCGTCCTTGGGCCATTTCACTTTCGATTGCAGCGCGGCGATGTGCATCGCGCTGAGGAAACACGCGGAATAGCCGACCGCGAACAGCTGTTCGGGATTCGTGCCGGGCTTACCGGTGCCCGGCGTTGCCAGCAGGACGTCGAGCACGCCGTCGCTGGTCTTGCCGGCACCTTCGCGTCCACCGGTGACATGGGCGTGCGCGGTGTAGATCTCGGTTGCAAGGGGACTGGGCATCTCGACACTCCGTCGGTGGTTTCGCTGTTGAGCTTGATGCGCGATGCGCCTGGCGATGCTAGGCGCGCATGCGTTAGTCAACGGTGGAAGACAGGCGCCCGGATCGGCGCCATCATCGCGTCGTGCCATGCATGAGGCCCATCCGATGACGCCCAACCCCGCCTACATCGAAGCCATGCAGCAGCTCGTGCGCGATTCGAAGTTCCCGCAGATCCTCGGCATGACGCTCGCCGTCCTCGACTTCGATCGCGCCCAAGTGACTGTCGACCTCGACGCGCGACACACCCATGGCTTCGGCATGGTGCACGGCGGCGTCTTCGCCACGCTCATCGACAGCGCCACCTGGTGGTCGGCCTACATGCGGATCCCGGAAACGGCCGGATTGGTCAACGTCGATCTCAAGCTCAATTACCTCAAGGCGATGACGGGTGGAAGCCTGCGCGCAGAGGGCCGCTGCCTGCGCGCGGGACGGCAGATCAGTTATGCGGAAGCGACGGTCCTCGACGAGCGCGGCGACCTCGTGGCGCACGGCACATCCACGCTGATGGCGCTGCCCGACAAGGGCCTGCGCGTGGGCGTGCCGAAATTCCTGGAGGAAGATCGGCCCGCGTAGGCGCGCTGCGCGTCCGATCCGCGGCGGCGACGACGTTCCCTGCAAGGACCGACACGAACGCGAGGACGCACATGGCACGGTTCGACGCAGACTCCCGCAGGCTCCTGGCGATGGGCTTGATCACCCTGTTGCTCGGGATCGCGAGGCCGGCGCAGGCCGAGGTGCATCCCTACTCCGCTGCCTTCCATGCCTCCGAGATGGCCGTCAGCGGCGGAACCCAACACGTGCGCGTCGGCGGGCATGGCCCGGCCGTGTTGCTGCTCCACGGCTTCGGCGACACCGGCGACATGTGGCAGCCCCTGGCCGAGCGATTGGTGAAGGATCACACCGTCATCGTTCCCGACCTGCGTGGCATGGGCTTGTCTTCCCATCCGGAGAGCGGCTACGAGAAGACGGCGCAGGCGCGCGACCTGGCCGGCATCCTCGACGCGCTGAAGATCGACAAGGTGCAGCTGGTCACGCACGACATCGGCAACATGGTGGGGTACGCGCTGGCGGCGCAATACCCCGACCGCGTTTCGCGTTGGGTGATCATGGATGCGCCCCTGCCGGGGCTGGGCAGCTGGGACAAGCAGTTGCTCAACCCCAAGGTGTGGCACTTCAACTTCCGCGGACCCGATGTCGAGCGCCTCGTGCAGGGCCGCGAGCGCATCCTGCTCGATCGGTTCTACAACGACATGTCGGCGAACCCGGCGCGCATCGACGAACAAACGCGCAACCACTACGCCGAACTCTATGCGAAACCCGGCGCGATCCACGACGCGTTCAGCGGACAGTTCGCGGCGTTCTCGCAGGACGCGAAGGACAACCAGGCGCTGTTCGCCAAGGGCGGCAAGCTACGACTCCCCATACTGGCGATCGGCGGCGATCATTCCTACGGCGCCGCGATGAAGACGGAATTGGAATCCGTCGCCGAGCACGTGGATGGCGCGGTGATCACCGATTCGGGCCACTGGATCATGGAAGAGCAGCCGGAACAGGCGATACGCGCGATCGAAGCGTTCCTGCAGTAGAAGCGCCTCGATTGGGGCATGCTGGCATGCATGCGCACTGCCCCTCGCACATGGTTGGCGTCCGGCATCGGTGCCGCGCTGCTGGCGGCCCTGCTCTTCGGCGCCAGCACGCCGCTCGCCAAGCTGCTGATCGCCGATACGCCGCCGATCCTGCTCGCGGGGCTGCTCTATGCAGGATCGGGCCTCGGTCTGGGCACATGGCTGCTGATCCGACGCGTCCGCAAGCAATCCGTCTCCGCCGAAGCGCCCTTGCGGCGCGCGGACGTGCCGTGGCTCTCGGGCGCGGTCCTGTTCGGTGGCGTGCTGGGCCCAGTGCTGTTGATGCTCGGGCTCTCCCTCACGCCCGCTTCGTCCGCATCCCTGCTCCTCAATCTCGAAAGCGTCCTCACGGCCCTCATCGCGTGGGTCGTGTTCCGCGAGAACGTCGATGTCCGCATCTTCCTGGGCATGGTGGCGATCGTCGCGGGCGGTGTGCTTCTGTCGTGGAATGCGACGCCCACAGCAACGGTGCCGTGGGGCGCACTGGCCATCGCGGGCGCCTGTGCGTGTTGGGCCATCGACAACAACCTGACACGCGTGGTCTCGGGCGGCGATCCCGTGCAGATCGCGGCGATCAAAGGCGGCGTCGCGGGCGCGATCAACGTTGGCGCAGCGCTGGCACTGGGGTATCGATTGCCCGACGCCATGCACATCCTCTCGGCAGGATTGATCGGCCTCACCGGCTACGGCATCAGCCTCGTTGCGTTCGTGCTTGCGTTGCGTCATCTCGGCGCCGCCAGGACGGGCGCCTACTTCTCGACGGCGCCCTTCGTGGGCGCCGGGCTCTCGCTCCTCCTGCTACGCGAAACACCCGGACTGTCCTTCTGGATCGCCGGCGGCCTCATGGCATTCGGTGTCTGGCTCCACGTCAGCGAGCACCACGAGCACGAACACGCGCACGAGGCGATGGACCACGAGCACCTGCACGTCCACGACGAGCACCACCAGCACGCGCACGATTTCGAGTGGGATGGACGCGAGCCACACGCCCATCCCCACCATCATGCGCCGCTGGTCCACTCCCACCCGCACTACCCCGATCTCCACCATCGGCACGATCACGAGTAGACGGCTTACGTGTGCTTTGCGTGCTTCTCGTGCGCTTCGCTCTCTTCCGACTCGTTCGGGTTGGCGGTGATGGCGCCCGTCATCGCGTCGACATGGAGATGCACGGCCTTGCCGTCCTTCATCGCATCGGCGTCGAAGTGGGTGCCTTCCTTCTCGACGCCGTGCACCTTGGTGTAACCCGCTTCAGTGAGTTTCGCAGTGACCTGGCTTTCGGTCAGCGTTGCGGGTTGGCTGGCGGTCTGGGCCGTGGCGAGACTTGCCACGCAGAAGAGCGCCGCGGCGCTCGCGCAGAGCCATGTTGCGGATCGAATCTTCATTCGGGAACCTCTTCGGGTACCGGCGCAGGGCGCCGAGCGAACCGTACTCCCGGCATCGGTCGCGGAGATGAACTTCTCCCTGCTCAGGCAGGCGCTCTATGATCGGCGCATGAAGCTCATCCACTCCCCGCTCCACGCACTCCACGACGGCGGCATGGAACTCTTTCGCGGCGAGTTGGTGCCGTGCTTCGAGATGCCTTCGCGCGTGGACCACATCCTGGGGGCCATCGAGCGCGCGGGATGGGCGGTGGAAGGTCCACGTGATTACGACGACGCCGTGCTCGCCAGCGTGCACGACGCCGACTACCTGGCGTTCCTGGCCGGCGCATACGACGCATGGCGCGCCGAGGGACGCGACGGATTCCTGCTGGCCGGGGCCTTCCCCGCACGCGGCATGCGACGCGACCGGGTGCCGACGGGACTGCACGCGCGCCTGGGGTATTACAGCTTCGATGCGGGCAGCCCGATCGTGGCGGGCACGTGGCAGGCGGCGCGTGCGTCGGCGCATTGCGCGCTCACGGCAGCGGATCTTGTCGCCGCCGGCGATCGCAGCGCGTATGCGTTATGCCGACCGCCCGGCCACCATGCGGGGCGCGCGATGTTCGGCGGCTACTGCTACATCAACAACGCCGCACTGGCGGCGCAGCGCTTGCGCGATGCCGGATTCGCCAAGGTCGCCGCGCTGGACATCGACTACCACCACGGCAACGGCACCCAGGACATCTTCTGGACGCGCGACGACGTGCTGTTCGTGTCGATCCACGGCGACCCGAACACCGAATATCCGTTCTACCTGGGCCATGCGGACGAGCGTGGTGCGGGCGCCGGCGAGGGCTTCAACCACAACTTCCCGCTGCCGCGCGGCACCGAGTGGGCGCGTTACGCGGCGACGCTCGACACGGCACTGGATGCGGTGGCCGCCTACGTACCGGATGCGCTGGTCGTCTCCCTCGGCGTGGATATCTTCGAGGGCGATCCGATCAGTGGATTCAAACTGGGGGCGGAGACGTTCCCGCTGCTCGGCGCGCGGATCGCGTCGCTGGGACTGCCGACGGTGCTGGTGCAGGAAGGCGGGTACGCCGTAAGCGAGATCGGCGACATCGTGGCCGGGGTGCTGTCGGCGTTTGCCTGACCCGCGTCAGCGGAGTCCATGGAGTCCGTCAGGCCTCATCGGGTGCCCAGTCAGTGACTGCAATGAATCTCTCCGATTCCGGAGTCTTCTCGAAGGCGCTGCCCTCTGGAGCGTCCAGGAAAGGAATGATCGTTGGGTCGTAATTGGCGATGGTGTTGATGTCGTAGACGTCATGGTTGGGGGGAGTGTCCATGTACTCATCACTCTCCAATCCGGACATGAAGCGCCAGCCACTATCAACGTCATTGTCCGGTGTCTCCCGATACATGAAGCGCACGGGATGGCCCTCGACGGTAATTTTGTCTGTGGCGATGCACCCGCCATAGCCCTCTGCAAGGGGTTTGATATCGTCTTTGGACAGCTTGTATTTCGCCATGAGCCATAACGCCTGATTGATCGGAGACCCAAAAAACGTATTCCGACGGTCGCAGGCGGCGCAATGGTACTTGTAGGTAACAAAAAACCCCGCTTTAGCGGGGCTTTTGAGAGCTCACTAAATCCCGGGGATCTTGTGAGACCTTGCGTCTGGTGCCAGGAGAGGACTCGAACCTCTGGCCTAAACACCTGATTCTTCGCATTTTCTTGGCTTCGCAGGATTGCCTTACCCTCGGCAATACCCTCGACCACTCAAGCCCCGGTACGAGGATATGCGGGCAAGCTAGAGCCCCTCCTTCCTCGCCATCTAGCGAGGGTCGTATCTCGGGGCACGGCGCGGCCGACACAAATCGGCCACCACTTATCGGCGCGTATGCCCAGTGTCCGCTTTCGGCCAGAAGCGGACGCTCGCGACTGGCGTGTCTGTTTCGAAATCAAGGCTGATCTATGGCGGGGTTGCTGGTGGCAGATGGCGGGTGCCGCGTCATGCTTGCAGGGCCTCCGAATGCACCACGGCAATGGTCCCAGCCACACCATCAACGTCGGCTTCACCTTGGGCGGCGATGCTTTGCATGCGTCGATGGCCGTCCTGCGGCGCCCTTGGCGTCACAAGCCAAACGGGCGCGCAGCCCGTCTCGCCGGAGGGCACATGGACGACAAGGCGCCGGTAAATGTGTTTTGGACCAGCGGGTGGGATTCCACCTTTCGCCTCTTATCCCTCCTGCTCGAACACCGCCTGCTTGTGGCGCCGACGTATGTCGTGGACCCCACGCGCGGCTCGGCCGGCGCGGAGCGCCAGGCGATGGCGCGGATCCGCGAGGCGCTATTTGAACAGCATCCGCACACGCGCGAACTGTTGTTGCCCGTGAACGAAGTGCCGCTCGCGGAGATCGCTCCATATCCTGAACTGACCCGCGCATTTCGCCGGCTCGCCGTGGTCCACCATCTCGGAGACCAATACGATTGGCTCGCGCGCTACTGCAAGCAACGCGGCCTCGATGGTGTCGAGCTGTCTGTCGAACGCACCTTCCACGGCCCGCATGGCGTGCTTCATGGCCGCGCGATCCAAGTGATCGATGCTCATGGCCTCGAGACGTTCCGCGTACCGCCCGATTACGAGGATGTCGATGCGCTTGCGCTCTTCGGCGCCTTCTCCATGCCGCTGTTCGACATGACGAAGGAAGACACAGCCGACGTGGCGCGCCGCCATGGCTGGCTCGACCTTCTGGGCCTTACTTGGTTCTGCCATCGCCCCACGCGCGATGGGAATCCCTGCGGGATCTGCAACCCGTGCCTGTATGCGATCGAGCAGGGCTTCGGTTGGCGCGTCTCTGAGCGCCGCCGCGCAATGTCCGCGGTGTACCGCCGCACCTTGTTGCCGCTCCGCCGGATTGCGCGGAGCCAGATGCTCAAACGGCGCGCGAAGGCCGAGGCTGAGTCGACTTGACCATAATGTTCGCGCTGCCCGCCGAAGCGGATCGAGAGTCCGCTTTCGGCCAGAAGCGGTCATTCACATCTCGCTTGCCCACCTAAGCAGAGCATCCAACGCATCGACTGACCCTGCTCGGTGGGAGTCCGAATGAAGATCACACTGCCGACTCCCATCGAACTCTATCTGCAGGCTGATGCAGGCAACGACGAACGCCTGTTCTCTGTGTGTTTTGCCGCTGATGCCGAGGTCCGCGACGAAGGGCGCACGATTCGAGGTCTGGACGCCATCATCGCTTGGAAGCGAGAAGCGAAGCAAAAGTATCAGTATCGGGTCGAGCCATTGGCGGCCTCGCAGAACGGCAATACGGTGCTTCTGATAGCGCGTCTCACCGGCAACTTCCCCGGGAGCCCGGTCGAGTTGGCGTATACGTTTGAGCTGCGGGCGAACCAGATCGTCTCGCTCGAGATTCGCTGACGTCTCTGTCGAAGGCAGCCGATGTCCGCTATCGGCCAAAAGCGGACGTCGTTGCCGCGTTCGCTGGGTGTTTCCGGTTGTGCTTGAAATTGCCGCGGCTGCCAATGCAAATGGGACAGCATATTTCTCGGCTCGCCCTATAAGACCTAGCGCCCCCAGACGGACTCGGCCCTTCCATGGTGTGCCGATGAACTCGGGAAGAGTATTCGTCTGAGGCGCACAAATTTTAAGGCCAAAGCACTTAAGTGACGCGGATAATGCCTTCGTCAAAGAACTGCTGGCGCGAAAGGCGAGCTACGCCATGCGCCTCAAGTTGCCGTTCAATTTCCGCACAAATCGATGATCCAAGACGGGGGCAGGAAATAATCCCGAGATACGCAGCGTCATCCTCATAGGCAGGGCTGAGATGTTCGCCGAGGACGCAAGGAACGAGGAGATAAACACCGTCCCCGCTCCGATAGACGTGCATCTTGTCCGCCGTCCGGAGCTTAGCGTCGGGGAGGCGCTCATCGCAGCCAGGTTGCCTCATGGCCCCAGCCCCGCGGGGTACGGATGGCCCCATCTCTATCGTTTGTCGGTAATGCGCGGCGCCTCGCCCTAAATGTCATCTTGTAAGGCAAGTCGCCCGACTTACCATTCCTCGTATTGGTCAACGGCGGCGGCATCGCACAGTGCGTGCTCGGCAACTGAACCAGGCTGATGTGTGCCGGACACGCTGACGAATCGATGGTTCTTCTTCGGGCGCAGATCGCAGTCGCGACTGCCCGGACCATGCAGTGCTGCAGCCTCAGTCTCGTCCCACGTCGTTTTGATGCGAGATTCGACTTGCCTCCACGGAACTTCGGCAAAGTCAGCCGCGAACCATGCTCGTTCTGCATAGTGCTTTACCGCAAACCAATGTTCGGTAGGAAATGCGCGCCTCAAACTCATGACGTACTTGTCGAGGGCCAAGTCGAGCGCGGCGGACGATTCGAGAATTGTCATGGCTATCTCCTCATCTCTTCCAATCGTCACGCGGCCCGCCTGCGTTCCACGGCAAGGCATCGGTCCTGCGGCGGCGTAGGAGCGGAAAAGGCGAAAGTTGAGGCCAGCCGCTGCGAGTCACCATCAGGTTCGGCTTCGGAGACGTCTCGATGAGCATATGGAGCTCATTGCTCACAATGCGCACGATGTTGTTCTTGAATTTCATTGTGCCTGCCAAGACCGCAGAGGGACCTCAGCGGGCGAAGCGGTCAGGCGAGCTACTGAGAACCGGCGCAAGTTGCGCGGCTCCGCCACTATGGGCCGTTTCTGATCGTTTGGCGTGATGAAACGTGCCGGTTCGACACGCCGCTATACGCGTTAGAGCGAGTTTCCATCACGCGCCCCACCCGAGCAGGTGGTCACTCCACACTTCTTCCAGTGCGGCAACCATTCAAGAGTTACGGCAGACGAGCAGTTGCAGGCGATCCCTGTCGCTGCCTTCCGCATGTCCGCTTTGGGTCGAAAGCGGTCACTCAAGGGGCGGAGCTCGCCGAAGGGGACCGAGAGTCAGCTTTCGGCCAGAAGCGGACATTGGCCATCGCGGTGCGGACCCGCCAAGTGACTTCGACTCCAACCCCTGGAGATTCAGAGCGCATTCAAAGTCCTGCTACGCCGTCGGACCATTCGTCGTCTTCGTCTTTAGCCGAAAAGGACAATCGCTCTTCATCCCAAGCGTAGAACACGGCCCCGCGGACGTCCCACCATTTCCCCTGACGCGGAGACGACGACCAGACTTCCATCAACGACGTCTCCGCGCGATCCCATTCCCAGTTGGCGTTTCTCGCCGCTGCCCGCCCGAACGCAAGCGCCTCATGGAAACGAGGGTGGGTGTAATCGATCTTCGCGTCGAACCAGGACGGGGGAATCTTGATGCTCATAGATGGAAGGCCAAATGCGAGATCGAAACAGCGCTCCCAACGCCGAGGATTGGAAACACCGGCCGCAAAGGAACAGGATCAGCGTAAAGCTCGCTTCATTTCCCGCGGCATAGAAAGGCCCCGCATAAGCGGGGCCAAGCCCTTGCAAGGCTGCCATCGCTGGCGGGTGGAGTGTGGGGCGTTGCACGTGAAATTTGTGTCCAACTTGCAACCGCTCAGCTTGTCTTGGGATGGTTTAGCGTGACTAACTCCAAAGGGGGAGTCGCTGGCAAACGAAATGTCCGTTCACTCGGATGCGACTTCATCCATGCGGTACGGCACCCGATGCCAGAGGCGGAAGCCGCGCGCAGGATCTTCCTTATGCATAATCGCACTCGCCGCGCGGCCATGGTCGCGTACACCTTAGTCAGCGCCTTATGCGCCGGCGCAGTCAACGCCCAGAACATTTCAGGCGCGATCTTCACCACCACCTCTGATGGCAGCACCGTCAACGGCAACCACTACGCAAGCAAGCTCGACGTTTATCTCAATGGCGGTCCGCAGAACTGCATTTCGCCCGGCCTGCCGCCCGGTGATTACTACTTCATGGTCACCAATCCGCCGGGCAACCTGTTGCTCTCGCTGGATTCCACCTTCGACCGCAAGTTCAGCGTGACTGCCGCTTCCTCCGGGAAGATCGCGGCCAACCTCGGCAACGTCGCCACGCATCCCAATGGCACGTCGCCCTGCGCTGGCGGTATCACCATCCGCCTGGCCAAGGACCTCACCGACTTCGCCGATACGGACAACCCGGGCGGCGTATACAAGGCATGGATCACGCGCGCGGCGGATTTCGAAGCGTATTGCGGGGCCGGGATCGATTGCGGACTAGATGGCTTCATCCACAGCAACACGAAGACTGACAACTTCAAGGTCGCGGGCGAAGAGGCGTTCAACGGTGCGTTGGAGGCGTACAAGTTCTACGACAAGAACGCGAACGGTCAATACGATCCGGGTTACGACATCGACCTGCCGAACTGGCCGATGACGCTCACTTCGGTGAAGCAGGGCGTGAACTCCACGCACCTGACCGCCGCGGACGGCGTGGCCACGTGGGATCCGCTGGTGCCCGACAACGATTACTTCGTGCAGGAAGGCACGCCGGTGCAAGGTAACTGGGTGCACTCGACCACGATCTACATCGGCCACGACGGCTCGCCGCAGAATCCGGGCGGCCCGCTCACGGTGGTGGGCGGCGCGACGACGACGATCGCCTTTGGCAACTACTGCACCAAGCCGTCCAACGGGCGCACGCTCGGCTTCTGGAGCAACCGCAACGGGCAGGCGCTGGTGGATGCCGGCGATCTCGCGGCGCTGGTGGCGCTCAACCTGCGCAACGGTGCGGGGGCGAACTTCGACCCGGCCAACTATGCGGCGCTTAAGACCTGGTTGCTCAACGGCAACGCGGTGAACATGGCCTACATGTTGTCGGTGCAACTGGCGGCGATGAAGCTCAATACGCTCAATGGCTTCGTCAACGGCAACGGCCTCTACGTGCCGGCGGGCATGACGATCAACCAGCTCATGACGGCGGCGAACACCTCGCTCGGGCTGTACGGCTACACGATAAGTGGCCACCCGCAGCGGGCGAACCAGGAGCAGTTAAAGAACTGGCTCGATCAGTTGAACAACAACGCCGGGGTGTTGTCGCTGTATCCGTGCGCATATTCGTTCTGAAGCTGGTTTCGGGGGGCGATGCGGGGCTCTCGTTCTCGAGCGAGGGCCCCATTTCGGCGCCGGACATCAGCGCATTTGATGAAAAGTGCCCGAATCTGATCAAATGGTTTTGGCGTCAACAACCGTATACGTGAAGGTAATCCCCTTTGTGGCGCCTTCCTTGTGCATCACTAGGACCTGATCACCGTCAATCTGATATGAGAGCTTCTTCGTTACGCCCATCGCCTCCATCTCGCCGGAACGAAAGGTAACGCGCACCGGAAACGGCTCTGACACTACCCACGTGCCTTCAAGCGGTCCAGGACTCTCGCCGGCACAGGCAACGAGGGTCAGTGTCACGATGGTTAGCAACATGCCGCGAAACATTCTGTTCAAACTCCTGAGATTGACGCCCCGCAAGAAGAACGATTGTTCTCATGGAGACCCTTGATAGGCGGCGGTATGCCTGTTCGCCTTGAGGTTATGCAGACTGGGTTCGTCTGACAAGAACTGTCCGCTTTGGGTCGAAAGCAGTCACCCGGTGAGCGATGGCAGCTATCGGCCAGAAGCGGACCGGGCGGCGCCCACGCGGGCTGGCATACTTCAGCTCGCGCCGTCGAACGGACGGGGGTCTAGTGCCGGCGCTGGGGGGGGGGATTGCATGCGTTCGTTGTTGTTTGCACTTGTCGTTGCGGCGACTGTTGTTCCACAAGCCCGTTCCGCGGAGCCCTCGGGGCCGAAAACGACGTACTTCCTGCCCGTGTTCACCGAGGCTCGCAACGAAGCGGTGGGCGCCGCACTGACCCGTGACATCGTCTTCAGATCGCTTGGCTCCAATTGCTCGGTCGCCGATCCGGCCTTCGGGGTGGGCGTGGATAAGGCGTACATGGCCTGGCGTACGCGCCACCTCGCGCAACTCGACTCGGCGCACAAGTACCTTGTACTGGTGGCCGTAATGTCGGAACGAGAAACGCACGTGCCGGTGAAGGAGTTCTATAACGCGCGCAAGATAGAGTTCGACGACAACGCGCGCGCATCGCTGCGCAACTTTTTTCCCGACAAGCCAACTGCGGCGAAGTGCGACGAAATCGCCGCGCGAATCGACGACGGCACGTTCGACTTCAAGAACGAACCGCAATATGCCCAGGCGCTAATTGGCATCCAGGCCGACATGACGAAATGGGAGGCGCAGCGCGAGCGCATGGAAGCGGAGAAGTCGCAGAAAAGGGGCGAGTAATTGACTTGGTTCGGGTGACTTGTTTGGGTCGTTAGCGGTCGCCCGGTGACCCAGTGGCAGCTATCGGCCATAAGCGGACATTCACCCAACACGCGTCCACCAGCTCAAGACTTCCGTCCTTCTGGAAGCTCGCTCACAACTACTGACTCCCACGAAGTGCAAGTCTGCGAGCTCGTCTGTGTTGCCAAGCGCATGAACGTTGCGGTCTGGCTGCATCCATCACCAGCTTGGAGAACTCCGTGTCGCTTATCCCTGTAGGCGCGTAGGTTGCGATTGGAGGCCTGCCTTCCCAAATCGTCTCCACCGTGCGTCGGCAGTATTCGATTCGCTGGCCAGGATTGGGCTCGACCGTCATCTTGAACGGAGGACTTTCAAGTCGGGCATGCTTTCCATGGAGTGGGCCGCCCACGAAATGCACATCGACAAAAGCTGTAACAAGCTCGTTCACGAGGCTATGTTGGTGCCCACTACATGAGCGGGCGATGATCAAATCTCCGAGCGCATGAATGAGTCAGATTTGGCTGCCATGTTGGCGGGGTGTCCGCTGAAGCGAAGCACGTTCCACTTCCAATGCTCGCCATGCAACGCCCGCCGACCACCGCGTGATTTGCGTTGACCGGATGTCCGCTTCCATCCTCTGCGCCCGCCCGTCAGCGGTCGGCGTCGGGGAGCAGTGCCGGAATGGAGCGATCGGCTTCGGGGTACCGCTCGGTGCACAAGCGGTCGAGCACCACGTAGGCCGTCGGGTCGTCTTCGCCGACGAGCGCATATCCATCGCGCGCGATCCGTCGCAGCAGCCGCGCCGTCCCGTCGTTGGGGACGTTGAATTCCCCGCACGCGCACATTGGGGCGTGCGCCTGCTGCACGGCCAATGGGGCTTGCATGGAATCGGGCGAGACCACGAATCCGACGTTTGCGCGGTAGACGGTGAGCTTCATGCGCCGACCTTATCGCCCGTCCCCGGACGCTGCACCTCGTCAACCTGAATCGGTCAGCGTCGCGCATGCGGGCAAGCCGATGTGTCGCGGTCTGCGCTGCTGGGAGTGTCGCTTTCGGCCAAAAGCGGTCGCTCACCTCCGGGGCTCTCGCGCGATCCTGCTGACGGCCATGCCATTGCCTGCACACGCCATGAGTAGACTCGGGACTACTTCCAGCGCTGGACGTGCAATGACCCACGCGGAACATGAATGGAACGACTTTCTCCGAGTGCTGGGCAACCTGGGCGCGGGGGAACGTGAGGACCTTGCGGGCGACATGGACGTGCTCCGGAGCACGACCGTGCCGACCGAACTCGGTCGTCGGGGCATGCTGAAGTGGGTTGCCGATCAGATGCGCAAGGATCATCGCGTCCCCTGAATTTCGCACCGATGCGATCTTCTTGCGCACTCTGGGAGTGCTTATGAGGCGAGCGTGAAGTTGACGAGCCGGAGCTTCACGTCGCGAGCCCGGGCCGAACGGAGACCCCATCGCCGCCGTTGGCGGAAGCCCCGAGCGGTGGTCCCCTTAACTATCCCCGGACGGGGCAGGGGGGCATCTGGAACTGGTAGGGCCGTCGAGGCATGATCGCCACCCGGAGGGGATCATGATCGATTTGGGCCAGATCATTTTCGGCATTGGCGACTACCAGGTCTTCGAGGTGCTCAACACTGAGAATGACGGCGCCGTCGTGGGCTACATCGTGTTCGACCCAGCGTCATGGACCTCATCTGTCTTTGAATCGCTGCGCGAGGCACTTGAGGTGGCGTATGCAAAGGCAAGGTCGCCGGAATCTGAGTCGCCCGCGTGACCAGCAAGCGCCTTGCTCTGAGCGAAATGGCACGCGCGTACCTTGAAGAGATGCGTGCGCTTGGGATCGATGATCGCGGCTACGAAGTTTTTGTCGGTTTATCGCGCGAAGAGTCCAAGCGGTACCACTGGCATCAAGACCAATGGATCCTCGCGCATCTGAGCGGGAAGCCACGGCCACGCGCCGAGATCGATGAGCACGTCGCGCTGCGTGAAAAGCATGAGATTGCTCGACTGCAGTGTCTCGGCTGAAGTGTTCAGGCCTGACTCGGGCTAGGCCGCTCAGCGGCTCCGCGATAACTCTACTGGGCCACTCCGCACGGCTGGAGCGAATGTCCGCTTTGGGTCGAAAGCGGTCACTCAGAAGCGGAACCCGCCTTTGGGGAGTGCGTGTCGCTTTGCGCGACGCGCACCCTGCGGTGCGCGCAGGTCTCCCTCGGCACTGATAGCTCAGGGTGGCGTGAAGTTGATCAACGCTGGCTTGTTGGGATCGTTTGGGTCGCAGGCAAAGTTGAAGTGCTGCGCGAACTGCGGAGCAAACTGCGCCATGCAGGCGTTGATCTCAGCCTGGGTCAGGGGGACGAGGCTGCGCTGGACGACGGGCCCTTCTTCGGTGCAGAAGTTCACGACTTCCCCAACACCGTAGCCGCCGAGGTAGCCGGTGGTGACGGAGTCCGGGGGCAGCGGAGAGTTGCTCTCGAAGTGCCAATCGATCGAGGGCCTTCCTTGCTGGAGGCCGCAGGCGAAGTGATCGACGAAGCTCGGCGTCGCCGCCAGCACGTGGTTGCCCATGGATACGCAGACACTGGGGCACAGACAGACGCCGGGAATGTTCACCGGCGCGGAGAGGGCGCTGAAGGGAGAGCCTTGCGACACGCCCTTTTCCGCACTGAGGGCCTTGACCCGGATCTGCACGGTATTCGCGTGATAGGTCGCGGGCACGCTGCATGGCGTATCGCCCGACGTACACACCGCGACATCCAGCGCTGCAGGCGCGATGTCGGTGACTGGGCTGCGCGGTGCAATGGAGAATTTGAAGGTTTGCGCCAGGTCCGGGCTGCCGTTGCAGTCGGGGTCGTACGTGGCGATGGCTTCGACCGAGTACTTGTCGGGCCCTGGGATCAAGTTGTCGACGGACCACGCGCAGACCACCGGTTGTGAAGGCTCAACGGTACAGACCGGGGTACCGGGGGGCACCGTGTATGCCGGGTTCTTTTTCGCGGGCATGGCATCTGCGGGCAAGAGCAACAATGCGGCGCACAGTGGAAGTAGCGCGGAGCGCGCGGGAGCGACAGTCATGGGGGCACCTCCATGGACGAGCCAGGAATGCAGAGCGGTGGCGTCGATCACGTCGCTCAATGCAAGTGCTGCCAACGCACCGGGTGATGGATTGCGGCCAGACGTCGACTGACGAGCAGCGTTGGTCTACGTCACTTGGGTGAAGCGCGGGCGCGGAGCCCCGTCAAATAAAAATGTCGGCTATCGGCCAAAAGCGGCCCCTCGCCAAATCTTGATTTAGCGCGGACGCTGCGGCGTTTGCGAAATCCCCCGACGGGGGATTGGTTTCTTCACGGAGCTTTAAGGGCCGCGTTCTTATTTTCCCGCGCGCTAGGCATCCGCCTGCATTTGCGCCCCTTAGGAACTGGCGTAGGACCGCAACCATGAAGCTCAACGTATTTGCTTGTTACGGCAGATATCTGTTGTCCGCCGATTGCATGTTCGCCCCTCGTGAAGCCACCGAGGTCTATCGACCAGCGGCCGCGATACTCGGCCTAGTCGTGTCCGACGAACTACCTCCCCCACTATGCGAACGTGTCGCCCGCGACATTGAGCGACAGCAGTTTGCCTTCGTCCATGCCGACGAAGCGCGGCAAGTTCGACTCCCGATACTCGCCATGCAACACCCGCCGACCGCCCCATGATTTGCGTTGCTTGGCGAAGCCACCGGAAGTCCGCTTTCGGCCAGAAGCGGACACTCCTCGCCTGGCTAGCCCAGACTTGCAGGTACGTCGCCGGAGCTAGGCGACTATCTACATAACGAACCGATTTTTCGGTCGCCGGGGTCGGTATCGCGCGATACAAGGAATTCCGAGGATTCCTTCAAGAGTCGCTTCGTTTGCTCGATTAGGCGCCTGCTCTCGTTGATTGCATTAGAGAGACGGTCGTTGTCGGTGGGCAGTTCGGGGTGCATGGCAGCATCCGCAAAAGGAACTGCACGAAGGCCCAAGATCAGCGACGGCCTTCTAGTCGTCGCTGTGCCACTTGTTTATACGCCCGGCAGTGTGAACCCGAGACTCAAACCCTGAGGCGCACCAATCGGCGTGCCTTGCAGGCTGGCGCACGCGCCCGGTCGAAGGGCGCACTCTTCCGCACGAAAAAACGGAGCTCTCGCTCCGTCTCTTCTTTTGCCGCGTGCCTGGCCGCGATCAACGACGGGAAGACCCCGCCACGTCGCTCTTGGCCGGAGCGGACTTTTCAGAGTTCATTTTTTTGTCGCTTCCCGTCGCGGACGGCTTGGCGTCCTTGCGCGGTTGCGCGACTTTCGACCCGGTCTGAGCAGACTGGCCGGGCTGAACGGACTGGCTTTCGTTGCTATTGGTGTTTTTCATGGCAATTACCTTGCGAAATGGCCGAAGCCGGGGGGAGCCAGCGAGAAGCTGGCTTCGGAGGCTCAAAGGCGAGATCGCAATTCGGTGAGTGCCGTCGGTGCTGGCGTCCGTGCCATCCGGTGCTCAATGACAATATGGAGTGTGACGTGACAAGGGTGCGACGGGCTTTTACGGCACCCAATGGCTAGCCTGCTTTTGGACGAAATCGATAGCCGCGTGACGCCCCTCTAGTGTGCCTGGGAAGGCTTCGTCCCACTGCTCATTTTTCGCTCTTGGGCCCGTAACTCGATACCCTAAAGTGCGCCACGTGCCTTCCGGGGTTTGTTCCTCTTCCCGATTAACGAGCATCGTTCCGAGCGAGTAGACCTGCATTGTTGTTGTCGGGACAGCCATGGTTCCTCCGGCATGCCTACGTTAGACATCTCGTTCTCTCGGAGCGCGCAAACACTCGCTTCGCGCGCGGCGCAGACAGCGTGGCATAGTCGGGATAATGCCCGCGGGAAGGGCGCTGTCATCCACCAGCTCACGCAAGGGTCATCACCTTAGGAGCAGCTTGTTTGGTGCACCAGAGGGCCGCCCCATGATGACCAGTGACGTTGATAAACCGCATTCCTCTCAAGGCTCGCTGGCTTCGCTTGGCCCGCAACAGCTATTGGACGCAGAAATGCGCGGCCTTGCCGTAACCGAGGAGCGCCACTCGAGATATCGGTACGGCGAGTTCGTGTATGACAACCTCGAGTCTGCAATGGCATATGCCAGGTTGGAGCGCGACCGAAGCGAGCGCCGCCTCGGCTTGGCGGTAAGTACGGGTCACAGCTAGATCACAGGCGTCGGTTCATGGTGTTACACATCAACCGCGCCGTTCGCGTTTCGACATCCTGCCGACCTGCGAATTGCTCGCGCTCACGCGAACCGGTTTTAGGAGGGAAGGCGAAATGTCATCCACTTTTTCAACTGTGAAATGGCGCCCCTGGCGTTTATCCACGCTGCGTGGGCTGGTTGCAGCGTTATCCCCTCGCATTCGCGTCGCTCAGGTGCCTGCGCCGCACGGTCCAGACCAAGCGGACGATCGAGGGTTGTCGGCTGCCGAGAATGAGGGCTGGCCGCTAACGACGACGCGCCAGAAATACTTTCGTGCCGCCCGCCTGCGGCGATTGGGAAATGATTGGTCAAATGCGTCGAACGCGCCGTGACGCGCAATGAGTTGAACGCGTATCGGTGCCGCGACGGGAACTATTTACTTGCTCCGGCCAGTATTGGACAGGGAGGCAACGAGCGCGATGGCTTGCTCTCGTACATTGGATCGGTTAGCACCGAGCAATTTGGAGACGAGCTCGGGGCTTTAATCCTCCAGGTCATCGGGGAGCATGATTTCGCCCGAATCACGCCGGACCTTTTTTATTCAAGCGCAGTTTCGCGGCGCGAGGTCGGGCGCATTGGATTCGACGGTAGAGCATCCAAGGCTTTTTCTCTCGCCCGGTCTTCCAGATTCGCTCGCACTTTGATAGCGCATGCCGGACTAGAGCCGGTTTCGCAACGAGGCGCTGGATGACTGCTTTGGATCCGAAGCGACCACTGCGTGCGGCGGCTCAGCCGAACCCCTGCGAGCGTCCGCCAACTGTGGACTCACTGGTCCGGTAAGACCCAATCGAAAGCGAGCAAGCGCCATTAGCCGAATGTCCGCTTTGGGTCGAAAGCGGACATTCGGCAGGCCCAGGCGGTGAGTCAGGATTGGCGGGCGACGACTGAACCAGATCCCTGACTAGCCGCAGTCAAGCCATAGTCCGTTTAGGACGACGGCGAGTTGCGCCGGACGAGGAGCGACGCCTGACACTCGGCCCTTTGTCAACGCCTCTGAGCCTGCGAGCAGATTCACTATCATCAAGACCAAATCTATCCTCGTTCTCGAACCTCTCTATTGCGAATTGCATGAAGTGACGCACGGCTGCGGGAACGTGACGACGAGTTGGCAGCACAACATAGAAGCCGCCGGCGTGAAGGCGATACTCGGGTAATACTCGAATCAATTCGCCCCGGCTCAGGGCCCCCCGCACGAGGCCTGAAGGAAGCAAGGCGATTCCGATCCCGGCAACGCAGGCACGCAACTGCGCTAGTGAACTGTCAGCCTTGAAACACGCGCGCACGGTCACCTCATGCGTCCCAGAGGGTCCCTGCATTCGCCAGGTTGATCGAACCTGCTTGCCTGAACCTACGATGCAGGGCATCTCCTTCAAATCGGAGATCGCTTTTGGCGAAACGTCGTTCAGAAGTTCGGGGCTGGCAACAAGAACAGCGCATGCATCGCTGATTTTACGGATCACGTAGCTCGAATCGGGTAGTACGCCTGCCCTGAAAGCGATATCGACCCCCTGAGCAATCAGGTCGACTGCAGCGTCACCCAGAACAAAATCAAACTGTATCTTGGGATTCGCCCTCATAAACTCGCGAATCCAAGTAATTGGGAACAGATCGAAGAAGTCTACGGGGGCTGCAATCCTGATAAGCCCCGAGATTGCATTTTCCTCCCCGAGAACGGCTTGGCCGGCATGCTCAAGTGTTTCGATGGGATCAGCCACTTCCTCGTAGAAGGCTCGACCTGCTGTGGTGAGCGTGAGCTTGCGAGTAGAGCGTTGAAATAGCCGTGTTCCGAGAGCGTCTTCCAATGAGGCGATGCGCCTGCTGATGGTGTTGGGCGGAATGTCAAAGCCGCGACTGACTTCCGCAAAACTCCCACCTCGGACGACGTGCACGAACAGTGCGATCTGACTGATATCCAACATCGGGGTTGGCTTCGTGGAGAGACGAGACCACCAGATTACATCCATTTGTGGATGAATGAAGTCCGGCAAATCTGTCTAGTAGAGCAATCGGCTTCCAGCCAAAGTGGCTCAGCAAGCCCGCACCCACTCACAAGGAAGCCAGAACATGAAGCTCTTCTACGCCCCCGCCGCCTGCTCCCTGTCGCCTCATATCGCCCTGCGGGAGGCGGGCGCCAAATTCACTCTTGAAAAAGTCGATCTGCAAACCAAGAAGACGGAAGCCGATTCTGATTTTCTCGGCGTCAATCCGAAGGGGTACGTGCCAGCCCTTCAACTCGACGGCGGCGAAGTGCTGACCGAGGGAACCATGATCGTGCAGTACATCGCCGATCTGTTCCCCAAGTCCCAGCTTGTTCCGGCGGCTGGAACTCCAGGACATTACAAACTCCTGGAATGGCTCGGGTTCATTTCCTGTGAGCTGCAGAGGAACTTGAGCCCTATGTTCAATCCGGCATTAACCCCGGAATTGAAGGAATCACTGATGGCTGTGGTGGCTAAGCGGCTCGATTGGCTGGCCGCGCAATTGGAGGGGAAGACCTATCTGGTTGGCGACAGGTTCACTGTCGCAGACGGCTATCTCTTCACGATCCTCAATTGGAGCAATTTCGTCGGCCTGGGTCTGTCGCCCTGGAAGACGATCCAAGAATACATGGCACGAATCGGTTCCCGTCCGAGCGTGGTCGCGGCTCTCAAGGCAGAGGGCCTCACTCCGGCCTGATGCCCCAATCACGATCACCACTGAGTGACGACGAGCCCCTTGCTCGTCGTCACTCAACGCCGAGCCTGATGCAGCGAAAGGGCCTTTGGAGCGATCCGGGATTTCCAGGTCAGGTCAGTGCTTTGTAAGCGCGTGAGTGACGGCGGCTTCGATTTGCTGCGCAAATACCTCGTCGTCCCCCTCATCTACGATGCCAAGAATCGCGCGTTGATACGCGTCGCCCAGCGCCAATGCGACGACCTCAGCGGCAACTTGGCCCAACTGATTGGCAGGTACACCCCCAGCTTCAAGCAGTCGGGCTATCCGCCGCCGAATAATGCACATGCCGGACCTCTCAAAAGCGCGGGAGAGATCAGGAAAACGCCAGCCTTCAGCAACGATCAGGCGATAGAGGGCTAACGCATCCGGCTTAATCAGCTCTGAGGTGAAGGCGCCCAACTCATCCATGAGCCTGCCCGCACTGGATCGATCAGGACCTGCTGTGGGCGCGTTCTCGATGCTCTCGCGCATTTGCTCACACATGGTGGTGACCAGCCCTACAAAGAGGGCTTCCTTGCTCGGAAAGTGCCGATAGAGCGTCATCTTGGAAATCTTTCCTTCGGCCGCCACCCGGTCGAGTGTTGTTCCCCCCAAGCCATCACGTAGCAGGACGGGACGCGCGGCAAGCAGGATCGAGGCGCGCTTGTCGGCCATACGCAGCCTGCGAGGGTCATCCGCACGCCATTTCCTGGAGTCAGAGTCTGCGGATGCAGGAGGTACATTTTCGTCTTGCATGATACGTCTCTATACGGTACGATGCCGTCTCGTATGATTGTAGGCGAGTTGACGATGCTCAACAACCTTGAAATTACCCACGTATTGGCCGTGATTGTGAACGGCGCGACGGCGCTGGCATTTGCGGCCGCGGGGCTCGCCAACTTCTTCAACGTTGGCAACGCGGAAGCGAGCTTTCAACGCTGGGGCTACCCCATGGGTTGGCGCTTCTTGACTGCGGGTCTGGAGTTTGCAGGTGCGGCTTTCCTGCTATTCCCATCCACGCAGTTCATTGCACTTGGTGGACTAGCGCTGGTGATACTTGCCGCACTCGTGACGCTGCTGAGAGGGCGCGAGCATTTCTCACACGTTGTACCGGCGGTCGCCTTTATGGGAATGATCCTGGCAGACGCCGCCCTTCAGCTCACTGGAGCCTAAGTCATCTCAATCGCCGACGAGATCAAGAGCTTGATGCGTCCGATATCGCGGGGTCGAAACGGCAATCCGTACGCCATCCAACCAACCAACGTATGAGGAAGCAGGAAGTGAATACTGGATCAACCCCAGATAGTTCCACCTTGAAAAGAAATTCGCTGTTGTTCTGGTTTGCTCTCTTGACGCCAGTCGCAATCATTCCACTCGGCATCAATTTTCTACTAAACCCGGTTGGAGCCTCGGCTGCCTTTGGCATTCCGATCACCGATCCTGCCGCTTTTCCATTCTTGTGGACAAAGGGAATTCGCGACATTTTCTCAGGCCTTGTAATGCTGCCGTTCTTCTACCGCGGCGACCGGCGCTCACTCGCGGTGATGTACGCGGCCGCGACGATGATCCCGATTGGTGACGGGCTCGTTATTCTGAATCGCCTTGGCTTTGCGCCTCCAATTTATATGCATTGGGGAACAGCGCTTTACATGGCGATTGTGACCATTTGCCTCTTTAGGAAGAAAAGCCTCTGAGACTCAATGAACTGCAGCGGATGCTGGGGCTAGATGGTCACTTGAGTCCAAATTGTCGCTTCTTGGTAAGCATGTTCGGCGCGATTCTTTGGAAGGCTTTGGTCCCCGAGCGCGCGTTAGTCGGAATGTCCGGCTCTGACTTCGGACTGGCCGCCCCGAAGGGAACTCTTGACGCGTCCCTGCATCAGGGAGACGGTGCCGCGGGCACCCACTCGTAGCCATTCCCTGCCCGTCTCAGGGAGCCGATCCCCGGGAAGTCCCTTTCCTGCACCGCTGGGTCCCACAATGAAGAGCACGCCAGGACTGTCCAGAGCGACGCGCGCCGCACCACCCGTCGTCCCGCTCGGTGGACGCTGAACAACTGCAGGTCGAGCACGCATCCCCCGATACATTGCTGCGCGCCCGTCAGTGCAATGACATCGACGGGCGGTGAAACCGCGATGTCACTCATCTGACATGATCTTCAGCTTGCTCGGTATCGGGGTTCCCCGATGGCAGTCGGGCTGCGTTTGCGAAAATCGGGCATACCATCAGCGTTGGTCATGCAGTCCGCAACATGAGTGTTTTTCGATTTTGCTCGATTCGCCCCCTCGCTGCACGCACGATGCTTCGCCGGCGACGTTGATGCTTGGGGCTCGAAGCAGGCTGCTGGAGGCTGGCGTGCTGTCGCTGCTCGCCGAAGTCCCCCAACTCGTCCTCGTTGCAGGCGCGCACGATCCGGCCGGGGTCATCGATTCGGTTATGCGCTACAAGCCGGACGTGCTCTTGCTCGACCACGAGATGACCTCCGATGTCCATGCGTTGGCCAGGAGGAATGAAATCGACTTCTCCGCATCCGGACCACGAGTCCTGCTCATCTCGGCACGGCACCACCCCGCCACGGAATCAAGCTGTGCGGATGACCGTGTTTGCGGCTTCGTGCGGGAGCAGTCGCCCTTGGCGCAGATCCACTCGGCTTTGCGGATGGTTGGCGCATGCAGTGCCCCCCGCCTTTGGCAAGGTCCGTGCGGCAGTTTTCCGCTGATAGATTCGATCGCGCTGTCCAGGCTGGGCTTGTCCGATCGCGAGTATCACGTGTTCGATCGCATCGGCCGCGGGCAAGGCACGCAGCACATCGCGATCGAACTGGGCTTGAGCGTGAAGACCGTCGAAACGCATCGGGAAAGCATCAAGCACAAGCTTCGACTCGAATCGGCGTCGGCATTGGCGGATCCGCCGGAAGCTGGCGGCGTGGCGATTACACCGGGGCCGTGAAGCCGCTGAGGTAGCTCACCAAGGGCGTGGCGTATGCTGCCGCGCATGGGCAAGCACTGGCCCTACGTCCTGTTGGCCGCCGTGGTCCTGCTCGCCCCTTTGGCTGGCAGTTGGTATGCCGCGCGTCAATGGAGCCGTGACGCCGAGTTCGAGCAGACGCACCTCATGGCGCTGTCCGTGCTGCGCCGCTCGGAATCCGTGGCGTCGCAAGCCGAGGCCGCCGCCGACCACCTGCTGGCAGTGCGCGGCTCGCAGCCATGTTCGCCCGCCAATCTGGAAGTGATGCGGCAGATCGACCTGGGGTCGAGCCAGTTGCTGGCCGTGGGCTACGTGGAAGGCGATCGCCTGCTGTGTTCTTCCCTTGGCGTGCATGACCCACCCATTTCCCTCGGACCGCCGCGTTACATCAACGCCCTCGGCCTGGAACTGCGAACCGCATTGCACTTGCCGCTCGCGCCGGGAAGCACGCGCGTGGTTGGCGTGCGCAAGGGCACAGCGGTGGTGCTCGCGCCGGAACTGATCACCGAGCTTTACCCCGACATGCACAACATCATCGTCGGTGTCGCCACCGGCACCGGCTTGCCAATTGCCGGACGCGGCGCGTTCGCGCCACGGTGGCTCCGTCGCCTCGGCCGGGCGAACTCAATGTCATTCGTCGACGGTGCGAGCGTCGTGTCGCTTCAACGCTCGTCGCGTTTCGACCTCGTCACCTACGTCGCAGTCCCGACAGGATTCATCCGACAGCGGGCCGATGCCCTGTTCGCCAATTTGTTGCCGCCGGCACTGCTAGTCGGGGCATTCTCATGCTTCGCCGTGCTCTGGCGCGCACGTGAGCAGCGCGCTCTGCCTGCCGTGATCCGTTCGGCGCTGCGGCACGGCGAGTTCTACCTGACCTACCAACCCATCGTCGAACTCGCGACGGGACGCTGGGTTGGCGCGGAAGCCCTGATCCGCTGGAAACGACCGGACGGCAGCATGGTGCGGCCCGATGTGTTCATCCCCGTCGCGGAGGACGCCGGTTTGATTTCGCTTGTGTCCTGCCGCGTGCTTGAACTCCTCGCCATCGACGCGCCCGCGATTGTTGCGATACGGCCGGCCTTTCGCTTCAGCGTCAACCTTTCGCAAGACGACCTCATCGATCCGTCGACCGTCGATCACCTCAGGACTCTGCTGGCCTCCGGCCTGAAGCCGAGCAACCTGACCGTCGAGGCAACCGAGCGCGGGGTCATGGAAAAGGAAGCCGCCACGCGCGTGCTGAAACAAATCCGTTCGCTCGGCATGCGCGTGGCGATCGACGACTTCGGCACCGGCTACGCCAACCTCGCGTACTTGCAGAACTTCGAGGTCGACGCAATCAAGATCGACAAGGCGTTCGTCGACACCATCGGCACCGGGGCCGTCACCGCGCAAGTCGCCGTGCTCATCATCGACATGGGCAGGACGCTCTCGCTCGACCTGGTGGCCGAGGGCGTGGAGCACGCCCATCAGGCCGATTTCCTTCGGGACAACGGCGTACGTTATGCGCAAGGCTGGCTGTTCGCACGCGCGATGCGTGCCGAAGGATTGTGCGCGGAACTAACGGCGGGAGCCGGCGCGTAAGATCATTTGACCAAGGGCAGCATGTCCGTTTCCTCGAAGCGCAGCCTCGCGCGCAGCTTGGCCTCGATCTGCACGTAGAGCGCCGCCTGCACCGGCGACGTCGCCTCGCTTGCATACCGATACGTGTGCTTCAGCAGCGCGACCTCGTCCTTTTCAATGTCGAAGACCTCACGCGCGAGCGCGTTGGCGGTCTTGTCGTTCAAGCTGCCCTGATTGAAGGCACGCGCATACGATAGGATGTTCTCGATACGCCGGCGATTGAGTTCACGCAGGGCGAGCTGGTGTTCGTCGTAGATCGGCCAGAACTGCTCGGCCTGCTCCGGAGTGAGCGCCAGTTCGTTTTTAACGAACTTTCGCTTTTCCGGTTGGGTTTGGTTCTGCATTTCCTGGGCTTGCGCCAGGACCTTGGCTTCGTCGAGGGTGGGATTGGGGAGATTGCCCGCCATGAGCGGGGACGTCACGGCCAGAGTTGCGGCAAGAATCAAAGCACGGGTGTTCAAGTACATACGAAATATCCTGTTGTGTTGGGCTATGAAAATGATGGCGCACGTTCCGTCAGCGGGCGTGGCCTTTGATGAACACCTGCACGGCGCCGCGCAGGTGCGCATCATCGATTGGGCCAAAGGCCAGGCCGCTGCATCGCGACCGGAGCGCCTCGGGACCCACGATGAGTGCGAAGAAAAATGACGTTGCGGAGCTGACGTCTTCCAAGGCCAGAACGCCAAGGTCCGTCTCGTGACGGAGAAAGTCGTCGATGGCCACGAGATAGGGCATGACCGCCCTCCCCCGAATGTGCTCCCGCAGCGGAGTCGAGAGATCGGACGCCAGTGCGCGCCGAATCAAATCGTAGTTCGCGCTTGAAAGCAGTCGGCTCGTGCGCTTTGCGACGACGAGCAGTCGCTCTTCGATCGAGCCCGTGACGCCCGACGTCAGTTCCGATGCGCGCGGGAGTTGCGCGAGCACGTGGTCGAGCGCAGCCTTGAACAGATCCTCCTTGGTGCGGAAGCTGCGGTAGATCGTCGTTTTTGAAATGCCGATCTTCCTCGCCAGTTCGTCCATTGCGATGCCGTCGACGCCCCGGCTTGCAAAGCACGCCTGGGCGGCGAGCAGGATGCGCCGCTCGACGTCGAGGGTCCTTGGCCTGCCCCGGGGGCGCGTGGCCAGTGACTGCATCGGTCGGCTCATCGGGCTTCTGCGGGCCCGCGAAGGGCCTTCCAGAGTTCTTCGATCGAGCGGAAAGGCGTCGACTCTCCGGACTCGACGTCTTCGACCACGCCGGCCAGACCCTCGGCATTGTTCCGGTAGATCCGAACGACACTCGAACGCACGAGCGGTTGATTCAGGGGGATTTGATTCATGGCATCTGCTCTTCGATCATCGGATCCACGAGACGCTCAGGTTCGCGAACTCCGCACCTTTGTCCTGGCCGTCGAAGGCCTTGGTGGAATAGTTCGTCGAAAGACTCACGGCGAACCTGCCGCGACGCACGGATGCACCGACCGAAACGTTGCCCACGAAGGGACGCGTATCCACGGATCGGCTGTCGTGGAAGACCGTGCCGTCCAGCGGCAGGTAATGAGCGACTGCGTGACCGCCAACGCCACCGAAGAACGACACGGACCAGCGATCGGTCGGCGCAACACCGACGGTGGATGCGGCACTCAGGCCTTCGCGCAGGGACGTTCCTCCCAGCGCGTTGACGAGATTCCAGCCCACCTCGCCGTACATGCCGGCCCCGACACCGGTGAAATAGGTGCCAAGACCGACGTTGGCGACCGGGACCAGGCGCCATTGCGCGGATTCACCGACACGGCCCTGCTTCCACAAGTGCGCCGTGGTGAAGCCGACATTGATGATCGGCTCCTCCGGCAACTGCGTATGCCAACCCATGGGCTCGTCGGCACCGATGGCCTTGTGGAACTTGCGCTGGGTGCTCGCAGCGCCGGACGCATCGCCGGTGACGCCGAGTTGGAGTTCCCACGCGTTGGTCCAGCGCTCGGAACGCGCGTAGAGCACGTTGTCGACGTAAAGAACGCCCGCGTAAGGCTGGTCGCTCAGCGGTGGGTCGGAGAGCGTGATGTCGGTGGGGGTATGCATCTCCTGGGCAATCGTCCAGGACGCATAGGTCTTGTAACCCGCGTCACCGACGAACGGGAGGAAATCCCAGAACCGTCCCCATTGGCGGACGAACGCCTTGTCGTCGTAGGCATCCAGGTCACCCGAGACCCACGTGGCGCCAAGCCCGTTGGTGTAAGCGTTGTCGGATCCGGTCAACACATCGTTTTCGACAGCGAGCGTGAGCGCACCGCCTGGGTTTGCCGCGTCCGCCGGAGTCGAGACTCCGGCGGCGCACAGCGAGGACACCATCAACAACCCCGGCACCATGTTGCGCAGGCGTTTTTTCGTACGGCGGTTCATGAGGCCTCCATTGCGAGCGCACCGGCAACACCGTCGGTCGACTCGGCTTCGCGCCGCAGTCCAAACCACGCGGCATACAGGGCCGGTACGAAGAAGATCGTCAGCACGGTGGCGACGGTGAGGCCGCCCATGATCGCGATCGCCATCGGGCCCCAGAACACACTGCGCGTCAGCGGAACCATGGCGAGCACAGTGGCGGCCGCGGTAAGCACGACAGGTCGTGCACGTTGCACGGCGGCCTCGACCACGGCACTCCAGCGGTCGCGTCCGGCGGCGATCTCCGCGCGAATCTGGTCCACGAGGATCACCGCGTTGCGCATGATCATGCCGGACAGCGCAATGACGCCGAGGATCGCGACGAAGCCCAGCGGCGCCTGGCACACCAGCAATGCTGCGACCACGCCGATCAGGCCGAGCGGCGCCGTGAGGAACACCATCGTCATCAGCGAGAAGCTCTGGAGCTGCAGCATGAGGATCAGCAGGATCACGACCAGCATCACGGGGGCGACGGCCATCAACGCGGCATTCGCCTTGTCGCTCTCCTCGACCGCACCACCGACGTCGATGCGGTAGCCCGACGGCAGCTTCGCTTCGATGTCCTTCAGGTTGGGACGGATCGCCTGCGTCACGGAGACGCCCTGCTGGCCGTCCTTGACGTCGGCCTTGACGGTAATGGCCATGTCACGATTGCGCCGCCACAACACTGGCTCTTCGAGGCCGTCGACGATGCGGGCCACCTGCGCCAGCGGCACCGTCGACCCATCGCGTGCATACAGGTTCACGCTCTTGAGGGCTTCGATGTTGAGCCGCTCGCTCGGGACCGCACGCGCGTCGATGTCGATCAACTCCTCGCCCTCGCGTAGTTGCGAAAGCGTGGCGCCGTTGGTCAGGGTCTGCGTAAGCATCGAGACATCCGACGGCGACAGGCCCAGCGCGCGCACCTTGTCCTGGTCCAGCTCGAGGCGCATCGTGCGCACGGGGTCGTTCCAGTCGAGCTGCACGTCGCGGACGTTCGGATTGGCGCGCACGACGCTCTCCACCTGGCGCGCGATGCGGCGCACGACCTGGGTGTCGGGGCCGACGATGCGGAACTGCACCGGGAATCCGACGGGCGGGCCGAGTTCGAGTCGGGTCACGCGGACCCATGCCTCGGGGAACTTCTCCTCGGCCAGGGCCATCAGCCGCGTCCGCACGCGTTCACGCGCTTCGAGGTCGCGCGTCATCACGACGAACTGCGCGTAGCCGGGATTCGGGAGTTCCGGATTCAGCGACAGGTAGAAGCGCGGCGCGCCCGCACCCGTGTACGCGGTGTAGAAGCGCACGTCCTTGTCGTGTGAGAGCACCGATTCCAGACGCTTGACCTGTTCGGTCGTGGCCGCAAAGGAGGAACCTTCCTTGGATCGCACATCGACGATCAACTCCGGGCGTGTGCTGTTCGGGAAGAACTGCTGCGGCACCAGCTTCATGCAGCCCAGGGCCACCACCATGGCCGCAGCCGTGACGCCGATCACCCACCAACGCTTCGCGATCGCGGCGTCGATCCAGCCACGCAGGCGACGATAGCCCTTGGTCTGGTAAGGGTCCGCACCTTCGTGGTGCTTGCCCAGTTCCTTCGGCAACATCTTGACGGCGAGGTACGGCGTGAAGATGCCGGAGACGATCCAGGAGACCACGACGGCAATGCCGACGATCCAGAAGATGCCGCCCGCATATTCACCCGTCGTCGACTTCGAGAAGCCCACCGGCATGAACGCCGCCACGGTGATCAAAGCGCCGCTCAGGCGCGGCATGGCTGTCGCCGAATAGGAGAAGGCGGCCGCCTTGGTGCGGTCCCAGCCGGTTTCCATCTTCGAGATCATCATTTCGAGCGCGATGATCGAGTCGTCGACCAACAGGCCGAGCGCGATGATCAGCGAACCCAGCGAGATTCGTTCGAGGTTCCAACCCAGGGCCATCATCGCAATCGCGACCACGCTGAGCACCAGCGGCACCGACAACGCGACGACGATGCCCGTCCGCCAACCAAGGCTCAGCAGGCTCACGACGATGACGATGACTAGCGCCTCGATCAGCGATCGCTCGAAGTCCCAGACCGCTTCGCTCACCGTCGTCGGCTGGTCGGCCACGCGCTCGAGCTCGACACCGTAAGTCAACTCTTTCTGGATTCCGTTGACGGCGAGTTCGACGGCCTTGCCCATCTGGACGACGTTGCCGTCATTGGTCATGACCACGCCGATCATCAGCACGGGCTGTCCGTTGTGGCGCACCGTGTAGGTCGGCGGATCCTGGTAACCGCGCTTCACCGTGGTGAAGTCACCGAGGCGGATCAGGCGGCCGCCCGCGGAAATGGGCACGTTGCGAATGTCGTCGAGGCTGGTGAACTGGCCGCTCGTGCGCACGTACACGCGGTCGCCGGTGGTATCGACCGATCCGGCGGGGACCATGCCGTTCTGGCTCTGCAGGCTTTCGGCGATCTGCTGCGGCGTTACCCCGAGTGCCGCGAGGCGCTCGTTGGAGAACTCGATGTACACGCGTTCGGGTTGCTTGCCGATGATGTCGATCTTCTTGACCATGGGCACGTGCAGCAAACGGCGCTTGACGATCTCCGCCGTGTCGGACACGCCCGCGAGGTCGTAGCCATCGCCCTTGACGGCGTACATCAGGCTGTAGACGTCGCCGTACTCGTCGTTGATCACCGGGCCGACGACGCCTGCCGGCAACTCGCTTCGGATGTCCTCCAGCTTCTTGCGTGCCTGGTACCAGGCTTCGCGCTGGTCTTCCTTCGACGTACCGCCCTTCACCGTGAGGGTCATGCCGCCGTAGCCCTGGCGGGCGAACGTCACGACCTTCTCGAAGTGATCGAGCTGTTCGAACTTCTTCTCCATGCGATTCAGGACTTCGTCCTGCACCTGCTGCGAGGTCGCACCGGGCCAGGCCACCATCGCCGTCATCGAGGGCACGGAGAAGTTCGGATCTTCGAGCTGTCCCAGGCGCGGGAATCCAAGGACACCCGCGACGCTGATGATGAGGATCAGGAAGAGGACGAGCGAACGGTGTTCCAGGGCCCACTGCGTGAGGTTGAACGACTTCATGGCGCACCTGCCTGCGCGCGCGCGGGCGAAGCGACCTGCTCGTCCGGTACCGCAACGACCAGGCCGGGCGCCATCTTGTGGACGCCCGCGGTCACCACGATCGTGCCTTCCCTGGGACCGGCGACCAGCACGGCGTCATTGCGATACCCGCGCACGGCCACCGGCATGAGTTCGACGCGCGCCGTCGCCTTGCCGCCCATCGGAAGCGCGGCCCAGACGGCAGGCTTGCCGTTGCGCTGCGTCAGCGCGGTGGCCGGGACCGACGCCGCGGGCGCTTCGGCGCCGACGCGTTCGGCCACCAGCGTCGCACTGGCGCCCAGCGGCAGGCGTCGCGCCTGCGTCGGCTTCAGGCGCGCGCGATACGTGCGCGTCTGTGCTGCGGCCTGCGCGGCGATCTCGCGGAGTTCGACGGCGAACGTTTCGCCGGATGCGCTGGCGAGGAATGCCTGGAAGCGCGACTGCTTGAACTGTTCGAGGCGTTCTTCCGGCACGTCGACGACGAACTCCGGTTCGGCATCGTCGGCGATGGCGACCACCGGCTGGCCGGCGGCGACCACCTGCCCCATTTCGACGCGCACGTTCGTCACCACGCCATCCTGCGACGCGCGCAGCACGGTGTAGCCCACCTGGTTCTGCGCGAGCTCGAACGTACGGGACTGCGCCTTGGCGGCGGCCGAGGCGGTATCGAACGCGTTCTTCGCGTGTTCTTCGTCCGAGGCGCTCACCGAGCCGTCGCCCTTCAGCGCCTGCATGCGCTTCCAGTCGGACTCGGCCTGGCGGAAGCGCGCATCGGCCGCTTCGAGCTGGCGCTGCGCGCCATCGGCCGAGAGACGGTAATCGTCGGCGTCGATGACGGCGAGCACGTCGCCTTTGCGCACGGACTGGCCGAGCTCGACGCGGCGCGCGACGACCTTGCCGCCGACCTGGAAGGCCTGGTCGACCTCATGGCGTGCCTGCACGACGGCGAAGTAGCGGTTGGTGTCGCGGGTCTGGTCGTAGTGGACCCGGGCCCAGCGGATGGGGCGATGCACTTCGGCCGGCTTGTCGGAGGAACAACCCGACAGCAGCGAGAGGAAGGCGAAGGCCACGGGGGCAGCGACGATGGCGGTTTTCACGAACGAACCTCGTTGGCAGTTTGGGTTTGGCTGGTTGGGGCGGGCATGACGAGCGCTTCGAAGAACAGGACGGTGTCGATCAGTTCGTCTAGCTGGCTCTCGCCGTGGTACGTCCCGGCGTCATCGGACGCGCAGGCCGACAGCACGGACAGCGCGATGCATGCAGCAGCGATGGCGAACTTCATGAGCGCGCCTCGATGGCGGGCGTGCCCGTGCTTGCGGCGCTGCGCGGCGCGCCAGGTTCGAACGCTTCCCACCCACCGCCGAGCGCCTTGAAGACGCGCACGCTGTCGAGCAGCAATTCGGTCTGGCTGTCATTCGCACCGAGCCGCGCCTGCAGTTGCGCGCGCTGCGCATCCAGGAGCGGGAGCAGGTCGATCTGTCCGCGGTCGTACAACGACCGCGCGTGGCGCAGCGCGGCGTCTGCTGCGTCGGCGGCGCTGGTCATGGAAGCGGCGCGCTGGCGTCCATCCTTCGACGCGACGAGGGCGTTCTCGACATCCTCCAGCGCGCGCACGATGGCGTCTTCGTAGCGCAGCACCGCCGCGTTTTGGTCGGCCCCCGCGGCGTCGTTGATCGCCTTGGTGCGACCCCAATTGAGCAACGGCATGGTCAGCAGACCCGCGACGTTGCCGAAACGCGCGGCACCAAGGCTCGCACCGTTGACCTGAACGTCCTGGCTGCCGAAGAGCGCGCTCGTGAACAGGCGCGGGAACCACTCCGTCGCCGCTTGGCGGCGATGCCAGTTCGCGGATTCGAGTTGCGCGCGCGACGCGAGGAGGTCGGGGCGACGCTCCAGCAGTGTCGCGGGCTGCCCCGGGCTGATCTCGGGGGCCGTCACCGTGCCGTTCCAGGGAACGAGCTTCTCGCCCATCTCGGGCGTGTCGCCCATGAGCGCGGCGATGCGGTGCCTGGAAACAGCAACGAGCGTCTGCAGCGGCGGAATGTCGGCATGGGCGCGCTCTGCGTCGGCGCGCGCGCGTTCGACATCGAACTGCGATGCGAGGCCGACGCTTTGGCGCGCCGTGACCAGGCGCAGGGTTTCGTCCTGGGCCTTGGAGATGGCCTGCAACGTTTCGAGTTGGCGAAGCGCGCCGGTAAGGGAGAAGTAGTGCGAAGCCACCTCGGTCAGCACGAGCAGCCGCACACCGCGGGCGTCGCCCTGCGCCGCCGTGACGTCCGCAGCGGCCGCTTTCGCGCCGTCGCGCAATCGACCGCTGAGGTCGATCTCCCAGGAGACGTCGAGCCCGGCCGAGCTGCTCTTCATTTCCGGCACGGCGCCCTGCGCCGCACCTTCGTAGCCATTGGTGCTTCGCGTCGCGCCTGCACTCAGACCCACGCTGGGCAGCAGCGCAGAACGGCTGATGCGTTCACCTGCACGCGCGGCGCGGACGCGTTCGGCAGCGATTCGCACGTCGCGGTTCTGGATGGCAGCGCGCTCGATGAGATCGGCCAGGACCGGATCGCCGTACGCCTTCCACCAGGCGACCTCGGGTGCCTTCTCCGCTTGATCGACACCGGCTGCGCTGTAGCTGCCGGGCACGTCGACGGTGGACTGCAACATCGGCGTTGCGCAGCCCGCCAATCCGAGCGCGGTGCTGCAAAAAAGAGTCGCCGCGGCCAAACGCCAGGGGAAGCGTCGGGGGGGAAGTGGCCGCGGCGACGGGGAACGGGAAAGCGGTGTTGAAGCGTTCGGGGACATTGCGCTGACTCGCTGTTGTCGATGGGGTCAGCGTAGTCAGGCGGTGGAGGCGAAGGGTCAGCAAACGGTCGGCGATCGGTGGACATTCGCCCACGTTTGCGTCGGTGCTAGGACTGCAAGGTCGCGACGGCCTGCGTGATGCGTTCCTGCGCCTGCGCCATCGCGGCCTGTCGTTGCGCGGGGCTCACGTTGAGGCCTTCCGCCGCAACGACGTCCACCTGCTGGATGCCGATGAAAGAGAAGGCACTGCGCAGATAGGTTTCTGCATGCTCCATCGCCTGTGCGGGCGATCCTTCTCCGTAGAAACCGCCCCGCGCGACCGCAAGGAAGATGCGTTTGTCCCCGGCCAGGCCTTGCGGCCGGCCTTCGGTGTACCGAAATGTTTTTCCTGCGATGGCGATGCGATCGATCCACGCCTTGAGCTGGCTGGCGATCGAAAAGTTGTAGAACGCCACGCCGATGACCACGATGTCGGCGGAAAGGAACTCATCCATGATGGTCTCGCCCAGCGCGAGATCGCGACGCATGGGGCCGTCGAACGGTGCTTTCGGATCGCCGCGCGTCGCCGCCAGGTACGGGCCGGACAGATGGGGAATCGGTTCGGCCGCCAAGTCGCGGTAGGTGACGCGAAGCGCGGGCACCTTCTGGCGAAGATGGTCCACGACGTGGGAAGACAGCACGCGGCTCGCGGAGGCGTCGCCGAGGATGCTGGAATCGAGATGCAAGAGAGTCCTGGACATGCGGGTGTCGGTGTGATCCATGTGGGGGGAAATTGGGCGTCGCGCACCGCGGTTCAGGCCGCAGGCGCACGCAGGTGCAAATTCGTGACATGCCGCTGGGTGCGCCGACGGCGACGCGGAGCGAACTGACGCGTGATCGCTGCAGCATTTGCGTAGGCAAGCGACTGCGCAGGCGGGCGCACGTTCCTCGGCAGCCACCGCAGGCCCGCGATGGCCATCACCGACCCCACCGCGAACTGGACGAAGAAAAGACCGCGCTGGCCAAGCTCGGACCCGGAGGCGCCCACCATCACGAAGGCGATGACGCCCGCGACGAGCGTGAAGAACACGGCAAGCGCCAGCGCCGTCGACATCCGTCCATTGCGGCAGAACAGGAACGCTGCGAGGAATGCCCTCGGACCGAAGCTGCCCGTGGCGAAGCCTTCGAACCCGCGCATGGCAAGCAGAAGCGGCTGGGACGGAATGAGCGCCTGCAGGCAACCGAACGCGGCGAGCACGAGCGCGGCCCAGGCGAAATACATGCGCGTGCCGACGCGCTGCTCGATGGGCTGCGCAGTCGCCACGCCGACGAAGCTCGCCAGGGTGTAGACGGCTGTTGCCCACGTATGCATCCCACCTGCCGGGAGCGCTGTCCCTGAAGTCGTACCGAGCTGGACACCCAGGACCTGTGCGGCAAGGTTGGCAAACAGGAAGCCGGCCGAACCCATCAGCAAAACGGACTTGGCAGCCGGCGACATGGCTTGCGGATCGGAGTCGGTGGCGAGGGCGTTCATGGCTAGATCGGCTCAAACTGTTTCGGGATCCAGCGTAGGAGTCACGCGCCGACGCGTGGTCAGCGAACGGTCGGCACTCGGTCGCTTTTCAGTGGCGCGCCCTGCCCCGCTGAGTTCGGCGGCCCGCTTCGTTCGGACATCGCGTGGCGCCCGAACACCTGCTGCAGCGTGATCACGCGCTCCGCGCGACCACCGCCCAGCAACCCGATGGTCCAGTTGGAGAAGACGGACAGCCGGTGCTTGAAGTCGGCGAGCGCCGCCAGGTGCACGACCAGCCACAACATCCATCCGGGAAATCCGGCAAGGCGCGATCGACCGATCTCGGCCACCGCGCGGAATCGCGAAATCGTCGCCATCGATCCGTAATCCCGATAGCGGAACGGCCGGTGGCGCGAATCGCCCTCCAACCTGCGACGGATGGTGTCCGCGGCATGGCGACCGGACTGCATCGCGACCTGCGACACGCCCGGCAGTTTGTCGAGATGCATCAGGTCCCCGACGACGAACACCTCGGGATGGCCCGGCAGGCTGCAGTCGGCGTCCACATGCACACGACCGGCGCGATCGATTTCGAATCGGCCCGCGTTCGCCAGCATCCGTCCAAGCGGTGAAGCCTGGACGCCGGCGGCCCAGACCTTCGTCGCAGCTTCGATCCGCCGAAGGGACGGCAGCTTCGAATCGGTCTCCAGTCCGTTGCGGTCGACGTGCGTCACGGCGGTGTCAACGTGGACCTCGACGCCGATGTCCTCGAGGTCCAGCATCGCGCGTTGCCGCAGCGCTTCCGGGAATGCGGACAGCACGGCGGGGCCCGCATCCAGCAGGACGACGCGCGCCTCGGCTGGATCGATCCGCCGGAAATTGTTGCGCAGCGCGCGGCGGGACAGCTCCACGAGCTGGCCCGCGAGCTCCACGCCCGTGGGGCCCGCGCCGACGACGACGAACGTCAGGAACCGGCGCCGTGCCGCGGCATCGTTCTCGCGCTCGGCCATCTCGAAGGCCCCCAGGATGCGACCGCGTACTTCGAGCGCGTCGTCGATCGTCTTCAAGCCCGGCGCGTCGTCCGCGAACTCGGGATGGCCGAAATACGACTGACTCGAGCCGGTGGCGACGATGAGGCTGTCGTAGCGGACCTCGCTCGTGCGATCGAGCGTCGTCACCTTTAGGCGCCGCGCCTCGAGGTCGATGTCGATGACTTCGCCGAACAGCACACGCGCGTTGCGCTGGTCGCGCAGCAGTTCGCGCAACGGGGGCGCGATGTCGCCTTCCGACAGGATCCCGGTCGCCACCTGGTAGAGCAGCGGCTGGAACAGATGATGGTTGGCCCGGTCGATCAGCGTGACGTCGACATCGGCGCCGCGCAGCTTCCGGGCCGCCGCCAGCCCGCCGAATCCGCCGCCGATGATGGCGACGCGATGCTTGTGCTTGTTCGTGCGCTGCATGGTGGGTTCTTCAGTTCGTGGTGGCGTCCCGTCGAACTCGTTCGCCCTGGCCACTGAGCGGAAGCCCCAGCTCCATGGCCACGAGGATCGCCGCGTGGACGAGGACTTCGGAATACGTGGGAAAGGAAATCGCGATGCGCGCCAGGTCGTCGACGCGCATGTCGGCGGCCATCGCGATCGCGGCCAGTTGCGCGATCTCGACGGCGCGCTCGCCGACGACGTGGCAGCCCAGGATGCGACAGTCGCTGCGGTCGACCACCAGCTTGCAGAAGCCGAACGTGCGGCCTTCGATGATCGGGCGCACCGCGGCGTCCAGCGGCACAAGTGCGGTGGCAATGGCGTGCGTTTCGCGCGCTTCGGCTTCGGTGAGCCCTACTTCGGCGTACTCGGGATGCGTGAAGCTGCCGGACGGCGTCACTCGGTGCGGGAGCGGGAGCGTCGGGCCCTGCAGCGCGTTGGTCGCGGCCACGAAGCCATCCTCGATCGCGCCCGGGACCAGCATGAGCCGACCGGTCACGTCGCCCGCCGCGAAGATGTGCGGCGCGGTCGTCTGCAGGAACCTGTCGACGCGGACGTTGCCGCGCGCATCGAGCTCGACGCCGGCCTCGCCGAGATTCATTCGCCCGGTGTCGGCCACCCAGCCGGAGGCCATCACGATCACCGCGGCCTCGGTCGCTGCGTCGCCGCCATAATTGCGATAGCGCATGCGAACGCCGTTCGGCGTCTGGTCGAACGCGGTTACGTTGCCGAAACCTTCGCGAAGGTCCACGCCCGAGTCCCGAAGGCCCGCCGCGACAGCCGACGCCACGGCCTCGTCCGCGCCGCGCAGGATGCGCGGGCCACGCTCGAACAACTGGACGCGCGAACCGAACGCCTGGAACACGGCGGCGACCTGCACGCCTGTATCGCCGCCGCCGACGACGAGCATCGACGATGGCACCTGCTCGAGTTTCCAGGCGTGGCTGTGCGTGTGCGTGAACTCGATCCCGGGGATCTCGGGGCGCCGGCCCACACCGCCGGTGCACAGGATGAACTTCGAAGCCGACAGGCGAAGACCGCTCGTGGTTTCGATAGTGTGCCGGTCGATGAAGCGCGCCACGCCTGCCTGCTCGATGAGCGTGACGCCGAGTGCATCGATCCTCTCGCGCAACGCAGAATGCTCGCTGACCTGGTGCGTGATCTCGCGCACGCGCGCCAGCAACTTGTCGTAGTGCAGTCCTGGCGCGCCCGCGCTAATGCCGTAGCGCGGCATTTCCCGCGCCTCGCGGAGCAGTCGCGCAGCGAACGCCAAGGCTCTAACCGGCACGGGCCCGTCGTTGGCGGCCATGCCGCCGAACTCTGCGGCCGTGACCAAGGCGGTGCGTGCGCCGAGCTCCGCTGCGCGAAGTGCAGCGAGTGCGCCGGCGGGACCGCCGCCCAGCACGATGACGTCATGTTCGCGTACGTGCATTGCGTCAGGCATGGCTCAAGCTCCAGCGAACAACCAGTAGAAGCCGATCGCCACGGCTGCCACCGACGGGACTCCCAGCAGCGCACCCTGCACGCGCGGACTTGCAAGCTGTCGACGTCCCGCGCCCCACCCGATCAGCGTGGCGAAGGTGCCCATTGCGGCGACACACGCAATGCCGAACAGCGCCAGATAGGCACCAGCAGCGACATTGGAGGGCAGCGCGAGCGCAGGCACGATGCCGAGCAGGTGTGCGCTGCCTCCGACACCGTGCACGGTGCCCACGGCGAACGCCTCGTGGCCGTGGTGTCGGGATGCGACATCGTGCCCACGTCGGATGCGTGCCAGCGCTGAACGGAGGCCCCACGCGCCAATGCCGATCAGCACCAAGCCGACCGTGCGCTCGCCCAGCGCGGAGACCACCTGGATCGGAAACGCGTCGCGCAGCAGCAGGAGCACCAACCCCACGCAGAGCACGCCTGCCGCGTGGCCAAAGCCCCAGCGCACGCCCGTGCGCCAGGCGCGGCCCTTCGCTTCCACGGCATATGGCGCGATCGCCGCGAGGTGGTCGGGCCCCGACAAAACGTGGAGGAAGCCCGCGGCAAGCCCGGCGAAGACGAACATCATGCGGGGATTCGCACGAGGTCGAGGAACCAGCCCGAGGCGTGCGGTGTCTTCCGCGCCTTCGCCTTGGCTTGCGCTTTGGCGAGCAAGCCGCGCGAGCGCGGCGTATCGCGCAGCGCCCGGTTCTTGGTGGCGAGTTCGACCGCGAGCCGCGGGTGGTTTCCGATGCCCATGTAGAAAGCAGCGGCGTGGTCGGCGTACGCCTCGGGGCGACGTGCGAGCAGCGACGCATACGCCTCGGCCGCGCGCTGCGCTTCGCTTTCCGCGTCGACGTGATGCCCGCGCGCGGCCAGGATCTCGGCACGGGTGGCCAGGTATTCGGGATCGTCCGAAACCGCTGGCAGTGGTGCGATGAGTGCCGCAGCAGTGTCCAGGTCGCCGCGTGCGAGGGCGACTTCGGCGCGATGTCCGCGACCCGGCACGTGCCCCGGCAGGATGGCGTCGAGCTGGACGAAGATTTCCTCCGCACGCTCCAGCGCACCATGGCGCATCGCACCTACGCCCCATTCGAAGAGCAACTGGGCGCACGGCAAGGGCGAGAAACCCTCGTCCACCTCCAGCGCTTCGGCGTACAGGAGTTCCGCCATGGCCCACTGGCCCATTTCGGCGGACAGCGTCGCGAGGGCACCCAGCGTGTCGATGCCGCGCGCGTCATTCGCAAGACGCTCGCGCAAGGCCAGCGCCTCCCAGTACTTTCCCGTGGCTTGCAGGAGCGACGCGCGCACCTTCAGGGCTTGCCGGTTCGCCCCATCGCTGCCGACCACCTGGTCGAGCCATGCGTGGGCTTCGTTGAAGCGATGGAAGCGCTCGGCGACGCGCGCGCGAAGGAGCATCGCGGCTGGATCCGCGGGAAACAGCGACACGGCCACGCCCGCGATCGCTTCGGCGCGATCGTGGTCGGCGATGCGGCCCAGCACATCGCCGCGGAGGAACAGGTGGTCCGCAAGCGACACCAGCGCTGCCGGTCGCGCACCATCGAGTCGGCTTCGTTCGAGCCCTTCGATCGATGCAGACAGATTGGCCAGGGCAATCCGCCCGCTCGTGTAGCGCGCCGGGTCGAGTTTCATGGTCGTTATCTCTTCAGTCCGGTCAACAGCGCGGGGTAGCCGCACGTCAGGGAGCCACCGTCGATCACGACCGTGTGGCCGTTGATCGATTTCGCATCATCGGATGCCAGGAACACCGCCGCTGCGGCGATTTCCGTCGCTTCGACCGGGCGCCCCATCGGGATGACGTCGAGGAAGAGTTTGCGCATGGCGGGGTCTTCCAGCTCTTTGCGCGTGAGCGGTGTTTCGACGAGGCCGGGCGCGATGCCCACCACGCGGATGCCGCGGGAACCGAGTTCGAGTGCGCCGCAGCGGGTGATCTGGTCCACGCCGGCCTTGGCTGCGCAGTACGCCACCTGTCCTTCGGCCGGCTGCTGCCCGTTCACCGAGGAGATGTTGATGATGACGCCAGCGCGTCCCTGTTCGAGCATCTGGCGCGCAGCGTGTTTGACGCAGAAGAACACGCCGCCGAGCGTGACAGACTGCACAGCGCGCCACTTCTCGGCGGTGAGTTCGGTGAGCGGCGTGATCGCGCCGAATCCGGCGCTGTTGACGACGATGTCCAGCGATCCAAAGGCTTCGCGCGCGCCGCGCATGACGGCTTCGACTTGCGTTTCGTCCGACACGTCGGCGACGCGCCCGGTCGTCGAGGGGCCGAGCTCGGCCACCGCCGCGTCCAGGGCCTGGCGATTGACGTCGCAGAGCACGACATTCGCACCGGCGGCGACGAACGCCGTTGCGATCGCCTTGCCGATGCCGGAAGCGGCGCCGGTGACGACCGCGGTCTTGTTTTTCAAGGTGTGCATGTTCAGGTCCTGAGGAAGGCGGGCAGCGGAAGGTCGCTGCGGTGGTTGGGGTCGCGCACGTAGGGAAAGCGGAGGCTTGCGGGTTTGGTCGGTGCGTCGACGCCATCGCCGAAGCGCGGTCCACGTCGCGCGTTCACCATCCAGGTGAGCAGCTCGTCGAGGATGTCGTCGTCGAGCCAGCGCCCGCCTGCCGTGGCGTGGGGCCTTTGTTCGGCGAAGGCGCGTTCGATCTCGAGGAAGCCACCCGGTGCGAAGGGCTTCGCAAGGTCGAGGACGAGGAAGTCGTCCATGAGGACGTCGCGCAGCGGATGTCGTCCGTTCGCATCGAGCGGCCACGCGCATGCGTCATCGAGGCGATCGAAGAACGCCAGGTTCGCGTCCATGCGCGACTCGTACAACGGTCGGTACACCGGCGAGAGCGCGAACGTGTCTTCGCGGTTGTAGATGTCGCGCAGCTCGATGCCGAAGGTGCGCGGATCGCGCGTCGGGTTCGCCATCACGACGTTCTTGATTTCCGGGCGCCCGACGCGTTCGATGCGCATCGGCTTGCCGCTTCGCGTGACCGCGGTCTCGGCGACGGCGGAAACGAGCGAGGCGCCGCCGAACAGATCGCGGATGGGCGCGTAAGGCAGCTCGATCGCGATCACGAGGACGTCGCGCAGTTCGACCGTGTTCGTGGCGGTGTCGAACGAGAGTTTTCCGGACATGTCCGTGCGCAGCGCAGCTTCGACGTCCATGAAGAACGGATCGCTTGCGAGGCCTGCGAAGACGCGGATGCCGTCCTGCTCGGTCGCCGTACCGACCGCGAAATCCACGCGTCGCCCGCACGACGTGGCCAGTCGGGCGGATTGCGCGGAGCCTCCTTGCTGCAGGTCGCTGAACGTCACGTCGATCGCGTACTCGACGGCGCCGGCCACGAGGCGGCCATCGGACGGCTCGAGCGGCCGCAGCCGGAATCGATGCGCGATGATGTCGCTGAAGCAGGCCTGCGCCGTCGCCATGGGAAACACATCCATGACCAGCACGAGGTTGCCAGCACGTTCCGGACTGGGGAACGCGTAGAAGTCGGTGATATCCACTGCGGGATCGCCCATCACCATGGGCCCACTGAAATGGTCGGACATGGGCTTCAGTTCCTTGCGGCGAGTCGCCCTTCGGGCGCGCCTGGTTGACGAATCATTCCCGCCAGTTCGCCGCCGTCGGCGATGAACTCGGCGCCCGTCGAGAACGAGGACGCTTCGCTCGCGAGGAAGACGGCGAGCCTGGCGATTTCCATCGGCTGGCCGATGCGGCCCATCGCGACGTGGCGCAATTCGACCTGGGGGCCGTCTTCGTTGAGCGGCGTGTGCACGATGCCGGGGTGGATCGAGTTGACGCGGATCCCGTAAGGCGCGAGATCCAGCGCTGCCGCCTTCGTGAGGCCACGGACGCCCCACTTGCTCGCCACGTAGCCGGGCATGTTGGCTTCGCCGCGCATGCCCGCCATGGACGAGATGTTGACGATCGAGCCACCGCCGGCAGCCTTGAGCGCGGGCACCGCCGCGCGAATGCCGTTGAACGCACCGGTGAGGTTGACGGCGAGGACGTTTTCCCAGTCCACGAAGCTGCACTGGTCGATCGCCCCGTAGCGCGCTATCCCCGCGTTGTTTACGAGCACGTCCAGCGCGCCCCAGGTTTCCACCGCCGTTGCTACGGCGGCAGCCCAATCGTCCAGGCGGGTCACATCGAGGTGCACGTACGTCGCAGCGCGGCCGATCGCCGACACGAGCTCTTCGCCATCGCGGTCGAGCACGTCGCCGATGACGACGTTCGCGCCTTCGGCGACCACGGCCTGCGCGATCGCCGCGCCGATGCCGCGCGCGCCGCCGGTGACCAGGACCACCTTTCCATCGAGGTGATGCATGGCATTGTTCGTGGCTTGCATGGGGGACATGGCTCAGAACCTCTGTTCGATGAGGCCTTGCAGCGCTCGCAGACCGGGCACGAACAGGTACTCGCCGCCCTTGACGTTGACGAAGCTCGGCAGGTCGAAGAGGAAGGGACGCTTGGCGCCCGGCACCGACATCTGGGAGCCGTCGCCGTTTTCGGCGTTGATCGGATCCTGTTCGTTGGGATCCAGGCCGATGAACTCGCCGCCCTTCATCCACTCGTACTGCACGAACTCGAACTGCCTTTCGATGTCGGCCTGGATGAAGAGCGCAGCGAGGCCGCGATCGATGCCGTCGTCTTCAAGGACGCCGTCCGCAAGATGCGGCCCGTACTCGACGCCGCGGCGGAGCAAACGATGCCGACGGACGGCTGTCGCGCGCTTCAGCGGCGTCGCGCGCGGATTGGAGCGACGCAAGTGCGAACCGAGCGGACAACGCAGGCCCTGATCGTCGCCTTCGTAGCTGAAGTTGTTGCGACGATGCGGATCCGCCGCGATTGCGGGGTCATCCTGGTCGGGCGAGAGATCCAGCGGGCAACCACTCGGCCAGCGGCCCATCATCTTGGCCGCGACGCGCTCCTGATCGTTGGTTGCTTCGGATCCGTAGAGGGACTTCGCGGCCGTCGCCAGGTAGCGGCGAAAGCCGGCGACGTCCTGCTGCAGCTTGCGGAATACGAGGAACGTCCCGTTGACGCGTAGTTCGAACGGCTCGGGCACGGTCGTGCCTTGCATGCCCGCCTCATCCTCGTAACCGAGCAGGAACTCGCCAGGCTTCAATGCACGCCAAGTGCCGTCGTCTTCGAGCACGCCGTCGCCCGGGTAGGACGGGGTGTCCATGCCTTCGATGGGCGGCTGCGAGATCGGGTCCGCGAATCCGAAGTGTTCGCCTTCCGAGCCGATGCCGCTCTCGTGGGCCAGCGCCATGGTGTCCTGCACGAATCGGATCTCGATGCCGCCGACGTCGTCCATTTCGGCGCGGATGACCTGCATCGCTTCTTCTCGGCCTGCATCCGAATCGGTGCGGATCCAGCCCATCGCATGGATGTCGGGACCGCCCATTCCGCCTTCCCAATGTTCCGGGGCGTTGCGTCCGACATCGCCGATGACGCTGGCGCGTCCGCGCATGCCGACACGGAACGCCTCGGGAAAGCTTGCGAGGGAGCGCTGCGAAAGTCCCAGGGTCTTCAGACCCTGGAACGTGAAGCCGATATTGATGGTGTACCGCCTGCCGTGCTCCTGCTGCCGCGCATTCACGCGCCCCGACAGCCGCCGCAGCCACGCGCGACCCTTTTCGCCATCAGCAAACCTGAAGAAGACGTGGCGGCCGTATCGCATGAAGATGGGCGCGACGATGTTGTCCTGGATGTCGTGCAGGTTCTGGTGCAAGTCGGCGGAGGTGAGGCTCCGCGTCGCGGTGGAACTGGACATGGTGGGTTCCTCGCAGCCGCCTTACGCGGCGGCTGCCTTGGCGTTGCCTGTCATCTCGACGCGTTCGGCGACATCCTCGTACTGCCATTCATTGGCGACGTTGGTGTCGATGTTCGCGTCGCTCGCCAAGGCCGGCGAGGGCTCGGCAAGCGCAGCAAGGAAAGCGTTAACCGCATCCTCGACGGCCTCGCCCTTCGCGATGGCGCGCTGGAACTTCTGCGTCTTTTCGTACCAGTCGGCCGCCTTGTAGATCTGGGCGATGCTGGTTTGCGGCGCAACGTCGTAGCAGGCCAGCGTCTTGATCTGGCCACGGGCGATGTATTCCACGACATCGCGCGCGGTCACGCCCGCGCCGCTCGGGCAGCCGACGCATTGCCCCCACACGGCCAGCAGGTTCTCCGTACCGTTGAGCACGAAGTCGTCGAAATACTTCTCCAGCGTGCCGTCGAACTGCGAAATGAAGACCAGCGTGTAGCCGTCGAAATCCTGCGTGCGCGTGACAAACCAACGCGCTGTACGGATCAGTCCCAGCTTGGTCATCTGCTCCGAGAACGTGGCACCGGGAGGATTGACCCAACCGCCGGGCGCGAGCACCGCAGTCAGTGCGGCCAGGTCGGCGTCCGGTTTGAGGCGCCACATGCCCGTAAATTCCTTGACGTAGTTCTTGCCGCCCTGGCCCATGACCAGGCCGGAGTAACGCAGGCCCCACGTGCCCGCAGTGGTGGCCGGTGCGGATTGCGCCGGGCAGGATTTCATCGACATTGTTTGGATCTCCACGAGAGGGGTTTGGGTCGTTCGACGCCTGCCTGATCGATCAGTGCAGCGCGTGGGACACAAGTTAGGGGCCGCGGCTCGTGGAGTGGTCAGCGAATGGTCGGCGATCGGTCGCAATGCAGTGGCGCTGGGTGGAATCGAGGGTAGTCCGTCACGACCGGTCGGAGGCGCCGAGATCGGGCGTTGTCAGCGTCCGTCGGGCGTGGAATCGGTCGCCAGATCTGCCCTGATCAATTCGACGAGTTCGAGCGACGATGTGAAGTCATATTGCTCGCAGGTGAGCAGATTCTCGACGCGGCCACACATCGCATCGGGCGTGGCATCGTTGCGTACCTTGACGACGTAGGCGCGACGGTTGGGGAATTTCGAATCGGAACTCATGATGGTTGGATGACCGCGGATTGACTGACGGTCATCCTATTTGCGCGCCATGAGCACGAGGTCGCCGATAGGTCGCGATTCGGTCAGGAGTGAGGCAGGCGTCCCGCGAGGAGGGCCCGGGCCCTGGCGACCAAGGGCGTGTCCTGCGCCTCGACCAAACGTGCGACCAGCGCGGCGAGCGCGTCGATGTCTTCCGCGACCGGGATGCCCTGCTCGACCAAGGTGGTCAATGCCAACAATTCAAGCCATGGGGAGGCCTGCACCCGGGCCTCCTTGACCGCGCTGCGGACTGCGGCATCGGCACGGCCCTGGTTGCTCCGGTGGCGGGCAATCGCGGCATCGATCAGATGCAACTGCGGCATGCAGATGCGCTCGTCGTGCCGTTCGACCAGGACAAGCGCTTCATCAAGGTTCGCTTGCGCCGCTTCGTAATCCCCGGCCGCTATGAGCGCTTCCGCGGCATAGGTCAGCGTTTCCGTGGTCCCCGACAACATTCCGAGCGCGACGTTCTCGTCGCAAGCCTCACGGATGCGGCGATAACCTTCGCGCGGCTGACCGAGGCGCGATTCGGCCCAGCCTTGGAAGAACCGACCGGCCAGGCGCCCTTGGGCCAAGGCGTACTCCTCCACCAGTGCCAGCATTTCCGCCGCGAGAGACGCCACGCGCTCGGCATTGCCGAGACGCACCTCGACCAGTGCGTCCAACCAGATTGCCACCATCACCGCCATCGGCTGCCCGAGACTCCGGGCGCGCGCATGCGCCGCGTCCAGGTGGGCGCGGGCTTGTTGCACGAGGCCCAGGTGCACCAAGGGGACACTGAGCATTGCACGCGCCGTCACCTGGGGGTCGGCGATGAAACCCAGGAGCCGCGTCTCCGAGGCCTCTTCCAGCGAGGCCACTGCCGGCAGGATGCGTTCGAGCGCGCGGCGAGCCGCCTCGTGTCGTCCCTGGGCCATGTGCGCCTGGCCCTGCACCGTTCCCGCAGCGACGATCAACAACGCGTCGTCGGTGGCTTCACCGAGGGCTTCGGCCCGAGCGGCCGTCAACAAGGCTTCGTCGTACTCCGCACGCAGGTTGAGCAGGAAGCCGAATCCATGCAGCAACAGGCCGCGCATCGGGTGGTCGGGGGTTTCGCCAAGGCGTGCTGCAGCGCGAGCGAATGCATCTCGCGAAACCTGGCCCGCACCAAGGGCCTGGAAGGCCGCGATGCCTCGCAGCGTCCCCAGCGTCAGCTCATGTGCGGCACGCGCCGGCCCCGCTTCCACTTGATCGATCAACACGAGCGCGCGTTCGCTGAGCGCCAGGCACTCGCCGGGACGCAGGTGTTGCAGGGCTGCCTGCGCCGCTTCCGCGTAATGGCCCAGCGCTGACATCGGCTGGCGTCCCTGGTCGAAATGCGCTGCAAGTGCTGAGGCCGTGACGTCCGCACCCGCGTCGCGTTCGCGCTCCAGCGCAAGGGCGATCCGCCTGTGCAATTCAACGCGGACAGGTAGCGTCGTTCGGTCCAGGACGGCTTGCCGATACAGCGCGTGCCGGAACGCGTAGTCGTCGCTTGTCTCCAGCCCCTGTTGCGATTCCGGCGTCGCGACGAGCCAACCTTGCTCGCGCACCAGCGCATCGCAGGTGTCGGACACGTCCAGCACATCGCGCTCCAGGACCGTGGCCAGAGTCTCGACGCGAAACCGCGTGCCGCACACCGAGGCCGCGCCGAGCAGCGCGCGCCTTCCCGCGTCCAGCCGCCCGAGGTAGTGGTCGATCAATGCAGACAGGCCTTGCGGCAACGGGATTTCCGAGAGTTCGCCGACAGGAACACCACCCTTGCGAACGCGCGCCGCGACATCGTCCGCTATGGAGGCGACGAACAGCGGCACGCCTTCCGTCCGGTCATGGAGCGCACGGACGAACGCTCCGTCTTCTGCCAATGCGGGCGCGCGCGCGGCGAGAAATGCCGCGGTTTCACGCTCACTGAAGGAATCGAGCACGATTTCCTCGCACAGTCCGGCCAATCGCAGTTCGTGGCGCAACGCGCCGAGTGGGTGGTCCATCGCGATCACTTCGGTGAGGCGGAACGTCGCGAGCCACATGAAGCGCGCCGAGCCACGGCGGCGCGCAACGTAGTCGATGAGCTGCGTTGTCGCGCGGTCCGCCCAGTGCAGGTCTTCGGTGACCAGCAGCAGCGGGCGATGCTCCGTATAGCGGTCGAGGAACTCCCCCAGTTCCCGCAACATGCGCTCGGGATGGACGCCAACGAGTTCGCGCTGCAACGCTTCGCGCACCTCCGCCGTGGTGAGCCAAGGGAGTTGCAGGAGCCAGGTCGGCGCAATGTCGCGCAGCATCGGGACAACGGCGTCGTCGCGACGACCGAGTTCGGACAGCGCTTCCAGCACGGCGTGGTAAGGCTCGCCGGCGCCGAAACTCTGCACGCAACTGCCACGCGCGCAGGAGACTTCATCGAAGCCCGCGATGAAATGTTCGACCAGCGTGGTCTTGCCGATCCCGGGCTCACCGGCGACCCACGCCAGCGTGCGCCGGCCCGTGTTGGCTCGCTCCCAGGCACGCTCCAATGCGGACAACTCGGCATCGCGCCCCACGAACCCGCTGCCTTTCGCACCGTCGACATCGTGGCCAGTCCGATGCTCGCCCGCGACGGCAAGTTCGCCAGGCGCGGCGGGCTGCATCACGACCGGCCGTCCCACGAACCGATATCCGCGACGCGGGACGGTTTCGATGAATCGGGGTTGGCGCGGATCGTCCTCGAGCGCGTTGCGGATGTCGCTGATCGCGCCCTTTAATACGGAGTCACTGACGAAACGGTGTCCCCAGACAACGTCGAGCAACGCATGCTTGGTCAGCATCGCGCCGGGCTGTCGGGCGAGCGCGCACAGGAGCTCGAACGGCGTCGGGGCAAGCGCGACCGGGCTGCCTGCGCGCAGCAGCCGAGCGTTCCCTTGGTCCAGTTCGAACTCGCCGAACCGGACATGCAGGGGATCCGGGGCTGCGTTCACAGCCACCACCGACGCTCCAATTGATCGCAGATGCCCATTGTCGCCCTTGTGCAATGTCGAAGAAACCAGCGCCCTGGCCCAGTGCCATCTGGCGACCGAACGCAGACGGATTCCTGACCGTTCGTCCGCCGGGAGGCCCCAGTCTGATTCGCACCGCACCTCGGACGCCGCCCGCCAATGCCATTCGCAACCCAGCATCACTTCTGGAGCCCGGAGATCCTCAGGGCCAACGGCTCCATCGCGCTCACGCTCCTGGGTGCCCTGGCGCTCGGCATGCTCGTCGGTTATGAACGCTCCTATCGCGGGCGGGCGGCCGGCATGCGCACGTATGGCCTCGTGTGCATGGCATCCGCGGCCCTGACCGTCCTCGTCGGGTTCAGGCCGTTGTGGTACGGCGGCGTCTCGGGTCCCCTGAGTGATCCCACGAGCGTGGTCCAGGGCGTCGTCACCGGCATTGGCTTCCTTTGCGCCGGCGTGATCATCAAGGATGGTTTGAGCGTGCGCGGCCTTGCGACCGCCGCGTCCATCTGGTCGGTCTCTGCAGTGGGCGTGCTCTTCGGTGCCGGCTTCTACGTGGCGGCCTCGGTCTTCGCCGTGCTGTGCGCGCTCTCGATGTCGCTGTTGCATCAACTGGAACATCGACTCCCCGGCCGCACGACCCTGGACCTGCACCTTACGTTTCGAGCCGGGTTCCGACCCAGCCTGGATGAGATCGCCGCCATCGCCCAGGAGCGCGGGTACCGAATTCTGCGCGACAGCGTCACGATCAAGTTCGCCGACAACCAACCGGTGTGGCGACTGGCGGTGATTGGCCTGAAGCGCTCGCGCGCATTGTCGCCGGCGCTGCTCGCGGAACAACTGACGAACTTTGAAGGGATGGCGAAATTCAGCATTACGCCAGTGCGCAACTGATTGCGCACAGGGCATCGTCCCGCCCGGCAGAAGCCTCGCAAGCGCGATCAGAAATTGATGCCGACCTGTACACCCCAGACCAGCGCGTTCTTGACTTCGTCCGTGCCGCCCGGATGCAGGACATATTGCAGATCGGGCTGCACGAAGACGGCACCCTCCTGGATATCGAGGCGATAAGTGAATTCGGCAACATCCTCGTGGCCCTGACCATCCAGCGGACCAGGCAACCGGCCGACTTGCTGCGCGCGACGCAGTTCGTCACTGAAACGACCGGTCGCGAAACCGACGCTGAGAGCGTCCCGCGGCCGCGCGTCGAACAAGCCCCGCGCAGAGAGGCCCACGGTGAAGAATGCGGGTAGCTGCTGCCTGCCGGAATCCGGTGCGATCGTGACCGAGCCAATGGCGCCAAGGCCACGATTGCTGCCTGAGCTGCCGAACGGCACGAGCACCTGGTCGAAAAGACCGTAGGCGCCCCAACTTCCCGACACCTCCGCGCCTGTCTTGAAATCCGTCAGCCGGCCAGCGTCATACCAGGCGCCCAGCTTGTAGTTTCCGAGCAGTTGGCTGTCGCCTGGCAGTCCATTGACCTGGTAACCGAACTCGACCATTGCAAACGCAGGCCCGCGTATCGAAAAGTCGAGACCATGGTGTTCGTCGGCACGAATCCCGAGATCACCGTTGTAGACCGCACCCGTGAGGTAGGTGCGCGGCGTCGGTTTCACCTTTATGAGCGCCGCCCAGGTGCCGGTGTAGGCAGTCATGCCAGGCGCATCTAGCAGAATTCCGAACGGGTTCCCACAAAACGCGTTGGACACCAAGCCGCAGCTATACGCCGAGACCATGAAATCGTCCGTTGCCGCAAACCGCCCAAGGCGGAGCTCGACGCGGTCATTGAACAGCGCTTGCTGATATGAAAAATCAATCAGTCGCCACGTCTGGAAGCCGTAAATCTGTTGCGTGCCGAAGACGTTGCCGATGTATTCCTGGGACAGGCTTCGACCCCACCGCTGCGACGCGGACAAAAAGACCGAGCCGCCCTTGATCCCGAACATCTTGTCGAGATCGCCGACCAGGCTGAGTTCGACGCTCGTGGGAGCCGTAATGCCCTTGGACAGGCCGCCGCTGGCGTTGCCCGCAAGGTCCGTGACGAGGATCAGCCTCGGTGTCACTCCGTGGCGTTCCAGATCGGACCGGATCCCGCCCCAATCGCCCATCAAGTGATCGGACGGCAACACGAGCTCGAAGACACGCGCCGTGGGGTCCCGTGAGGTTTCCCTACCATCGTCCTGCACGGAAGCTGCGGACGCACAGCAGGCGGGGAGAAAGAGAGTAAGAGCAAGAAGATGCCGCCTTTTTCCAATCCCTCCGAAAGGGACGTGGTTCGTGGACATTGCGCTGGACTCGCATTTATCAAAGGAGTCAGCGTAGGAGGGCTATGCACGAGAAGGGTCAGCAAACGGTCGGGATTGCGTGCGCGCACGTCCGCAATCCAATCCTCCGCGACGATTTTCTGATCGATCCCGCGTGGGCGGATCAACTACGAAGAGGACGCCAGCATCGCCATTGACCAGTCCTCGACGGTCTCAATCGCCTTGGCTTCCGACGAACACCACACACGGGCGCGTTACGCCGCGCGCATATTGTCCCTAGGGGCAGGATGGCTCTGCCGAGGCGATCCGTTGATGAGCCCTGATGTCCGCTATCGGCCAACAGCGGTCACTTTGGTTCCTGCCAGGTGTTGCTACGCCGGTGCGCCCTTGTCGCTTGGTAAGCCTATCCCCACTTTGATACATCCCAATCTCGGCGAGGGAGTCCCAGATGAAAATCGCGCTACCAACTCCAATCAAGCTCTACCTGCAAGCCGATGCAGACAAGGACGAGAGTCTCTTCACTCAGTGCTTCGCCCCTGATGCCGAGGTCCGGGACGAAGGACGTACGATCAAGGGCGTGGAAGCCATCAGGGTCTGGAAGCGGGACGCGAAGAAGAAGTACCAGTACGAGGTTCATCCGTTGGCTGCGTTACAGGACGGCGACATGGTGTCGCTGACCGCGCGTCTCACGGGCAAATTCCCCGGCAGCCCGGTCGAGTTGACCTACGCCTTTGTACTGCGGGACGACCGGATCGCCTCGCTTGAGATCCGCTGACGTCTCACACCGGACTTCCGCTTTGGGCCGGAAGCTCCGCTTAGCTGCATGCGTACTTCGCGAGTTCGTAGGGCAGCGCCGCCGCGAGAAGGTACGCCAAACCCCAAAGGGCTAGCGCAACAATAGATCCGAGCAGGATGCGAGGCCATTCGATGTGGAGAATTCGCCGACCATCAGGCGTTGTCGTTTCGCGAAGTCGAATCTTGTTGTAACGCGATTGGAGCTGGGCACCCAAGGCGAACCCAGCGACGACTTCAATCCAAGTGATCCAAATGGGGGCACCGTGCTGGCGCGCCGTCTCCAGCACTACCATCGTTGCAACAACGCCCAGCAGGTAGAACACCTCAGTTCCGAAGCGATCATGGGCGTTCGGGATCGCCGCCATGGCGCGGTCGTAGGAGACGGGATCGCGAATCTCGGGCATCGGCGCACCTTCGGTTTTGGGTACGCCGACAATGGTTACTGCGAGCCGGGACTGTTGTCTTCTAGTTTCGACAAGACTTTTTCTCGGGTGCGACGCGCCAAGCGCGTTGGTTCAGAGATTCGCCAGAGGGTTGAGTCTTCCCCTTCGACTTGTCCGGGGCCTTTGTGTGTGGCTGTGGCGCGAAGTTGAGCACTCGGACACTGCAGCCGCGTGTTTCGGACTCTCGGAAGGTTGAGCGCGACCTTGGACTTGCCATCCGCACTCCTCGGACCCGTCGAGAGGCCTCCATGCCACTTGCATCGATTCCCTTGGAGCCGAGGCCCTCGGCAGGGCTTGCCGGCCTTGGTGAGGGCCCTGCAGCGCCCATGGTGGTGTCGGCAACGGGTACCCCCCTCCTCAGCCCAGGCCCTGCAGGGGGTACCCCCTTTGGTCCTCGCCTTGCACCGAACTCGCCGGGGTTTGGCCACCAAAGTCATTCGCGCGCGTATGCAAAACGCCATATCTCGGGTGACAGCACCACCCTTCAAGGTACCTGGCCCATGCCTAGTGGGTGCCATGGGGTACCCCTCCCTCTTGGTTACCACCCCCGCCCTTCGATTTGGCTCTGCGGCGCTTGCGGAGCTCTTGGGCATGCAGCGGGCATCGGAACTGACCAGGCTTTAGACGGACCCCGCAGCGCCCGCCGCTGGCCTTCCAGGCGCCGCACTTTGGGGCCAGCTTTCGCTTGCGACGCCCCGTCGTCCTGAGGTCCTTTGCGGCGAGGTGCATTTCCTCGCGCACGATGCCTGCAAGTTGAACGACGGCACACACCGCGAGATTAAGCTCTCGAGCGTCGTGTACGAGGTGGTGGTAGTCGCACATCGGCGGTGGGCGGCTGGCGCCCTTAGGTCTGTGTTGAGCCTCGTCGCGCATCTGGTTGCTCATCTCGACGAGGGCGCGTGCCCCCGCCGTAATCTCTACGGCGAGACAGCGAAGGTCGCTGGGTTTGATCTTCTTGTGCTTGTTAGCCATGTGGTGGGGTCCTGGTGGGGGTCAGGGGTTAAAGCCGCGACGCGCAGGTGTTTCGACTTGAGGATTCGGCAACGTCCCTTTCCAGTCGTCGGCGCGCATCACGTCGAATCGGTTCTGCAGATAGATCGTTTTGCCAGTGGGGATGTCGCGTCCCTTCCCCACCGTGACTTCGATGACACCTGGCATGTCGTCGGGTTTGTAGTAGTCCGGTCGGTGGAGGAAAAGCACGACATCAGCTACCTCCTCGATGCCGCCGGAGCCGCGCAGGTCCGTAAGTTGCGGACGACGCGGCTGGTTCTTCTCGTTACTGGCCGCCGCACGATTGAGTTGCGCCAACACCACGACAGGACACCCAAGACGTTTCGCCAGCGCCTTCAGGTCCCGAAGTGCATCGGCACGCTCCACGACCTCCCCTTGCTTGCCGGGAAGCTTCATCTCGTGGAGGTGGTCGACCACCACCATGCGCACTGGGTTTCGCAAGTGCTCCACTTGGGCCCGCGCCGAGATCTGCGAGGACGTGAGCCGAGGGCTGTCGTCCGTGAGCAATGGGACATCGCGGAAGGCGCGCATTGCCTCCGTCAAGCGGGGCCAGTAGTTGCCCTGGCGCGGATCCAGCAGCCATGCATGCGGAATGCCCCCACATGCGGCCAGGTCGCGCCGGGTGGCATGTTCCTTGGTCATCTCGAGGCTGAAGCGAATTGTTCGGTGGCCTTGCAGCGCAGTGAACGCGCTGAGCTGAAACCCAAGCACCGACTTACCCATGTTGGACCGCGCGGCGATGACCACCACCTCCCCGTCCTGCAGACCATGCGTAATGTCATTCAGGTCTTTCCACGGCGTAGGAAGGCCCGGCATGGCGCTCATTTCGAATCGACGGATTAGGTCTGCGTACAGCGCCTCGAGACAGACGCGCGCCTGTTCGGGGCCCGTGCGGCGACCCGGGGCGAGGTGTGTAAGCCGTCGCTGGTGCTCGTGCGCGATCTCGGCTACGTCCTGCGATGAAGGATCGAACGCTGCGTTGACCAAGTCCGTACCCACGCTGACCAACTGCCGACGCTGCGATCGCTCCTGGACGATCTCGGCGTACGCCTTGATGTTCGCGGCCGACGGCGTGGTACTGGCGAGCTCGATCAGATACGCACCGCCGGCAACCTGCTCGGACATACCCATCGATTCGAACCATTCGCCGAGCGTCACCGCGTCGCACGGAATCTCTTTCGCGGCGAGTTCGCGGATGGCGCGGTAGATCAATTGGTGGTCGCGACGGTAGAAGTCGTCCTCCTTGATCCACTCCGACACCTCTGCGAGGGCCTGGGGACGAAGCATTAGACCGCCGAGAACTGACTGCTCCGCTTCGACGCTGTGCGGAAGAACGCGAGGCGAGGAGCTCATGCGACCCCTGCCTTGGGTTGGTACTTGCCCTCGATGACCTTGACGAAGTTGGTCGGGCGCACGAGCCATTCGAGGTCACATTCGAAGGGTCGGCCGTCACGGCCCGAAGTGCGCCCCATCAGAAAGTCGCAGCCGCGCACGTACTCAAAGAAGCTGCGCCACCACCGGAGGTGCTGGCGTTCGGCCTTCTCGCGCCAGCGCTTGCGCAGCAGCTTCTGTCGTTCGACTGTCCAGTCGCTCACGCGCGCGAGTTCGGGCAGGACCTCGTGGTACAGCGCCACGATTTCAACGTGCGGGCATTCGGTCCGGTCGATGGCGACCACGGTCGCCGGCGACAACTCACCTTTAGGTGAGTCCTCTTTTGCTTTTGGCTCCTGCTTCTGCTCCTGCTCCTGCTCCTGATTAGGCATAGCCTTCGGGAAGGCTTCGCGGAAGGCTCTGGCGAAGGGTTCGGATAAGCCTTCCGCGTAGCCTTGAGCGCGTTGCAGTACAACGTTTTTGAGGTCGCACTCTGGGAGCAGATCGACTGCACCCGCCCAAGCCTTCACCACATTGGGCGACTCGGGCTGGTTGTAGCGCAGGAAATTCGGCAAACCGATAAAGCATGCCTCTGCGTCATGCTCGACAATGCCTAGCCGCGAAGCTTCAGCGAAGGCTTGCCCAAAGGCTTCGGTGCTCCAACCCAGTTCTGCGGCGAGCCCCGGAAGGGTGGCTCGCATTGCGCCGAGTGCGGTCATGTTGGGATGCGTCAACAGGAGAAAAACCGCGAGCTTCCCGTTGTCGGTCAGCAGGCGAAACCTGGCGTCATTCCAGATTCGCGGATCAATCTTTCGATAGCGGCTCAAGGTCGTACCCTCTAAAGATGAGGTGCCCGTCAGCCGCACTCATGCGCGCGCCGATGGGCGTAACGGTTACGGGATGGGGTAGCCGAGTTCGCGGCGACGTTGCTCGTCCTCGCGCTTCACGCGTGCTATTTGGCGAGCGAGCGTTCTGCGCTCGTATCTGGTCATCGGCGGAAGACGCCCATCGACGGCCTCCCGTGCACGAAGGAGGCCCGGCGGCAGCGGTCGGGGGACATGGCGACGCTTGCGCCGACGCCGGGCCGCGGTAGATTTCGCGTGCAGTGCAAAAACCTGTTGACCCCCAAAGCCAACGGCTCCTACCCCGTTGGCTTTGTTGTTTCGGGCCCTCACGGGGCACCGCCGATGCGTTCCCAGTTCGCAGCGATGCTTGGATCTCCGCCGCGGAAGCGGAAGCCCTTTACGACGTCGCCAGGCACCGGAGCTGCGCTCGGCCGGCGCAACGCGTCGACCTGACGCTCCAGGTCACCGATCCGTACCGGATCCGGAGTCAGCGACTGCTGCGCAGCCGTGAGCTCGCCCTGAAGGCTCGTAAGGCGATCCACCGGGGTGATGGCGCCATCCACGAGGCCTCGTACCTGCTGGCCGTCCGAGAGCACTGGACGCCCAACGCTTTGGAGGGGGTTGAGGAGCAGGTAGGCGCCATCGCGATCGGTCAGGAGCGACGGGCGTTCAAGCTTGAGTCGCTCACGCTCGGTATCCCCGGCATTGAGCAAAGACGTGCGTTCATTGGTGCCGCGCACATCGACCAGCGCACGGTCGTTCTCGCCCTGGTTCTGTAGTCCGACGACGTCCATGCGGCTCTGTGCGTCGAGGTTGGAGTTCTTGAGCGCGACTGCCTGGTTGCCGGCGGTGTTGGTGAGGTCGGCCTGCGTTTTGAGGAGGTCGCTCGTCAAGTCGCGCGCGGAACGGGTTGTCTTGCCGCGGTTGAGGAACAACTGCGTGCCGATTTCGCTGATCGCGGCATCGCGTGCACGGCGCTGGTCGGTGCTCTCGGACTGGTTGGTCACGCTCGGCGTCATCACCGGCGCAATGCTCGGGCTGGAGAGCAGCGTGCGGGAGACCGCCGGCGCAGCGACGGGAGCCTGCGGCGAGTAGCCGCCCGTGCCGGTGAAGGTCGGCACGCCGTTGACCATCGTGCGCTGGATGCCGGTGGGCTGCGCCGCCGGAGCAACCGGAGGCGTGAGCAGGCGACCGCGCGCGCTGGCGAAAACCGGCTTCACTACGGGAGGAGAAGCCGGAACTCCACCGGTTGGTGCCACGCCGTCGGTAGACGGGACCGGCTTTCGACCTGGGGTCGGTGCAGCGGCCGGAGAGGCAAGCTTTGGCGAGGAGTCGAGCACGCCGAGGCCGGTGTTGAACTTCGCACCGGTGGGCGCGTTGTAGGTCGCGTTGCGCGCCGCCAGATTGGCCGCGACGTTGCTCATGCCACGGGCGATGGTTTCGCCCAGCGGACCGAGGTTGCCGTCGGCGCGCTGTTGCGCGAACTGGTCCGGCGCCACCATGGGGCGGGCCAGCTTCTTGTTCTGATCGTCGTAAGGGCGGGCCATCGGTCAGCCCTCCTGCTCGTTGGCAGGCGAAGCGTCCCGTTCGGCTATACGCGCCGCGATGAACGAATCGACTTCTGATTCGAGCCAACCAACTGCACGAGATCCCAGTCGGACCTGCTTCGGGAACGCGCCTTCGGCGATCAGGGCGTAGACGTGACTGCGTGATAACGAGGTCCGCTGGGTTACTTGCGGAAGCTTGAGGATGGTGGCCGGCATGTCGTGCTCTCCTGGGAGCTGTTGGGACATGCTTTGGGCAGCGTATGGGAGGAGAAGCAGATTGCTAGCTTTTCAAATGCCCCTCCCTTTCCGCACCCCCTTACCAGCTCTGCCACCTTTCGCAGCGCCTGTTCGTTGCTTTACCTTGACCGCGAGGTCCGCCTCCAATTGATTGACTCGCTCGCTCAGCGTCGTGACTCGGTCCTCCAGCGTTGCTTCGCGCTGTCGACACTGGATTAGCTCCTGTTGCGATTCTTTCAGTCTCAGCCGGGTAGCTTGGTCCAGCGGCGAGTCTTCAACCGTGGCAGTTGCCGTGAGTACTACGGGATCGAGAGTCGCTTCAAACTGTGCCCTTCTCACAAAGAGATCCATCGATTGGCGAAAGTCGTCGAACCGGGCGTCATGACTCCAATCTTCTTGTGCCAAGACCCAAGTCAACAGATCGAACCACCTGAACGTCACAGACGGCTCTCGCTGGAGCAGCCGTAATTTCGATTGCTTCACATGGTCGTCGATGCGCCGGCGAACCCGCCTCAGAACAAATGAATGTTCTTCAGTCGAAGGCGACTTTCGTAGCCTCTGAGTGACGGCTAATGCTGCGTCTGATTTTGATATCGACGAGTTCACCTTCAATGCGGTTGCATCGAATAGCGGCTTGAGTACGTCAGATTTTCTCGGCATCAAGCGTCTCCAAACCTGCACAACTGAAACTTCGTCCAGACACCAGCTTTGCCCAACAGATCAATAAGGCAAATCAGAGGGGGGACAGGACCGTGCCCGTGTTCCAATGGCGCTCACAAAACTAGCCGTCAATCGGTCCACTGTCCGTTTCCGCTCCCCTTCACCGAGACTGCGCCCCAGCGGGCTATGGTCGTAAAGCTCCTCGAATAGGTCGCGTAACTCATCGAACAGAAGTTGACGCGCTCGCTCAGCCTTCTTACCCTGCGTTGGAAACGCCATCAATTCGCCCGCGTTTACCAGGATTGCCTTGCGGCCCCTCTTCTTCCTGAGCGGAAATTGCAGTACTACACTTTGGGTCGCCATGTCATTCTCCGTCCAGTACGCTTGTGGAAGGCGCGGCCGGACGCACCATCGTCCCGCCGTCGCCGCTTACCGGCTTGCGTCGGATCTTTTGCGCACTGTCTGTAGCACCTCGCTGCGAAGCGCATCCTCTAGGTAATCCGCCCACTCCTGCATCATCGTTCGACGCTGGTCCAGATAGACGGCCTTGTTGTACGTGCCGCGAATCTCATCGGGGTCACCATGCGCGAGCTGTCGCTCAACCCAATCGGCGTCGTACCCCTTCTCGTTGAGCGCCGTGCTCACCAAGTGGCGGAAACCGTGTGCGGTCTGCTTGCCGCTGTAGCCAATCGCCTTGAGCAGGCCCGTGACCGCGCCATCGCTCAGCGGCTTGCGCCAGTCATTGCGACCCACGAAGACGTACGGGTAGCGCCCCGTGATCGGCTCAAGAGTGCGCAGTGCTTCGACAGCTTGGGTTGGGAGCGGTGTGACGTGTGAGTAGCCCCTCTTCATGCCCTCGCGCCCTTTGGGGATGGTCCAGAGACCTTGGTCGAGGTCGAGCTCGCTCCATTTGAGCGTGCGAGTGATGCCCGGTCTATTCGCGGTCCAGAGCCCAAGCCAAGTGCACGTCTTGACCAAAACGGACCCGTCGTAGGTCTCTAGGGCCTTCAGGAACTTGGGCAGTTCTTCGAGACCGATATGGGCGTGGTTCTTGGGCTCGGGCTGGTAGAGGGCGATCGACCCAAGATGGATTGCAGGATTGCTCGCGGTCAGGCCCTTCGCGATCGCAAATGCGTAGATCGCTGCAAGCCATTGCCTGGTCTTCTTTGCAACATTGAGCGCCTTGCGCCTCTCGATTCGCTCAAGGACTGCGCCGAGTTCCATCGGGGTGATGTTCCCCAGCGGTCGCTTGCCGAGCGAGGGCAGCAGGTCCTTGTCCAGGTACTGCCGCACCTTCTCCAGGGTGGCCGGCTTCCAGCGAGGGGTGTTGTGCTCGACCCATAGCGATGCGGCAAAGGCGAACGTGTGTCGCTCCGCTTGCCGAAGCAGCAGCTTCTTCTCGCGTCGATCCTCGGAGGGGTTGGTGCCCTGCCTAAGCAGCACGTGGGCCTGGGCTGCGCCGGCCTCTGCTTCCTTGAGGCTCACCTCGGGGTACACACCGAGACTGAGCATCTTCTCCTTGCCGGCGTAGCGATAACGCAGCCGAAAGTACTTCGCACCCGCGGGCATGATGAACACGCAGAGCCCGTGTCCGCCAGAAATCTTGTACGGCTTCGCGCCGGGTTTGGCGTTGCGAATCCGCACGTCTGTCAGCTTGCTCGCCATTCTTCGGAATGAAAAGCCAACTCAGTAGATACCCCTCCTTCTACCCCTGTTCGGGGTCGGATGCCATAGATCTTCTTCGGATTCCGACGGACGGCAGGCAACAAAAAACCCCGCGTTTCGGCGGGGTTTTTGGCGATTCTCCGGACGGCGCTGGACGGCTTCGGAGTTCTGATTGGTGCCCAGGAGAGGACTCGAACCTCCACGGTTTTACCCGCTAGTACCTGAAACTAGTGCGTCTACCAATTCCGCCACCTGGGCAGGTGAGGGCGCGTATGGTGCGGTGCGGCGCGGACGATGTCAACGCGCGGATCGCAAAAAATCGCATGTGGATCAGGGGCGGTGCGCCCCGTGCGGGAACGCGACCACCACCCGCAGCCCCGGGCGGTTGTCTTCCAGGTACACCTGCGCGCGGTGGCGCTGGGCGATGGCGCGCACGAGGCTCAGGCCCAGGCCGCTGCCGCTGGTGCCGCGGTGGGCCTCCAGGCGATGGAAGCGGTCGAACACGCGCTCGCGTTCCTGTTCGGGGATGCCGGCGCCATGGTCGGCCACCACCAGCCGCGCCTGGTCCCCTGCCCCCGCCAGTTCGAGCTGCACCACGCTGCCCGCGGGCGCGTACTTCACTGCGTTGTCGAGCAGGTTGACCATTAGCTGGAACAACTGGTCGGCATCGCCGTCGACCTGCAGCGGGTGCGTCGCGGCGGACAGCGCGATGCCGCGTTCGGCGGCGATGGGTTCGTACAGTTCCATCACGTCGCGCACGAGGGCGTCGAGGTCGACGGACGGTTCGTGCTCGATCCTGGGCTGCGCCTCGATGCGCGCCAGCCGCAGCAACGCACTGGAGGCCTGCAGCAACTGGTCGGCGTCCGCCACCGCGGGATCCAGTGCTTCGGGTGCGACGGTCTCTTGGGTGCGCAATTGATCCAGCCGGGCCCGCAATCGCGTCAGCGGCGTGCGCAGGTCGTGCGCGATGTGGTCGGTGGCTTCGCGCACGCCGGTGAGCAGGACTTCGATGCGATCGAGCATCGAATTGAAACGTACCGCGAGGCGGTCGAACGCGTCGCCGGTGCGGTCGACGGGCGCGCGGAGAGCCATTTCGCCGGCGGCGACGCGCGCGGCCGTCGCATCCAGGCTGCCCAGTCGGCGCGCGACCCAGCGCGCGGTGAACCATCCGATCAGGATGCCGACGAGCACCGCGATCGCGGCCGCGGCCAGCGTGATCCGCCGCATCAGGTCCAGGAAGCCGCTCTCCGAACGCAGGCGCAAGCCCGTGGTGAGGGTGACGCCCGGCGCGAGCGTGTTCCGCGCGACCAGCACGCGCGTGCCGTCGTGGTCCGGGGTTTCGCGCCAGCCATCGTGCGCGGGCATGGCGCCGTTCGGCAGGTCGGAGACGAGCGTGCGTCCGTTCACCTGCAGCGCGTAGGTGGCGTTGGGATCGTCCGGATGCGCGATGCGGTCGCGGATCGTCTGCGCCAGCTGCGGCGCGCCGCCATCGAGGAACACATCGCGCAGGCCATCGGCATCGACGAGGATCGCCTCGCGCGCATCGCGCAACAACAACGCGGACACCGCGGCGTACACGCTGCCGCCCAGCAGCGCGAAGCCCAGCAGGAACGCCAGCGACACCGTGAGCGCCAGCCGCGTGGTGGTCGAGCGGAAGAAGGTCATGCGTCGCCGAGCCGGTAGCCCGCGCCGCGCACGGTGTGCAGCAGCGGCGTGGCTTCGCCGTGGTCGATCTTCTGGCGCAGGCGGCTGATGTGCACGTCGATGACGTTGGTCTGCGGATCGAAGTGGTAGTCCCACACCGCTTCGAGCAGCATCGTGCGTGTCACCACGCGGCCGGCCTGGCGCATCAGGTATTCGAGCAGGCGGAATTCGCGCGGCAGCAGGTCGATGCGGCGCGGGCCGCGTTGCGCGCGGCGGCTGAGGAGGTCGAGTTCGAGGTCGGCGACTTTCAGCTTCACCGGTTCGGCCGCGGCGGCGTCCGGGCCGCGGCGCACGATGTTGTCCAGGCGCGCGCTGAGTTCGGAGAAGGCGAAGGGTTTGCCGAGGTAATCGTCGGCGCCCGCGCGCAGGCCTTCGACGCGATGATCGACATCGGACAGCGCGGTGAGCATCAGGGTCGGCACGCGATTGCCGGCGCCGCGCAGGGTGCGCAGCAGCACCAGGCCATCGAGCGCGGGCAGCATGCGATCGACGATGAGCGCGTCATAGGGTTCGGTGGTGGCGAGGAACAGCCCTTCGCGGCCGTCGGCCGCGTGGTCCACCGCATGCCCCTGCTCCTTCAATCCCTGGCGGATGAAGGCGGCGGTTTCGGCATCGTCCTCGATCAGCAGGATGCGCATGGCACCTCCCTCTGCGGGCAGCATACGTCCTCCGCGACGAACAAAAAAAACGGGGCCGGAGGACGAGTCCTCCGACCCCGCTCGCCGCGCTACCGGGGAGCGACGCGGCGTCTCCAAGGATCGACGGGGAAAATCCGGTCTTACTTCTGCCCTTCCTTCGCCTTCGCGGCGCTATCGGTCTTTTCCGACTTTTCGCTCTTCGGGGCCCACTTCTCGCAGTGGCCCATCTTGTTGTGCTTCACGCAGGTCTGCTTTTCCTTCGCCGGGGCCTTGCCCGTGGCGGCGGCCGGGGCCGGGTTGGCAGCGACGGCGGTGCCGGCGGCCATGGCGAGGGCGAGGCCGAGAAGGGTCAGTCGACGGGTCAGCATGGCGTTGCTCCTGGTTTGTGGTGGGGTGTGTGGTGGTTCCCTTGCGACGGGGATCCATCGCAGGACCAAGGCTGCGCCCGCGCCCCTCTCGCGGTGATGGCGCCAACATGAAAGATCGTTCATGTGGTCGCGGCGGTTAAACTCGGGGCACTCGCCCCACGACATGCCGATGAACGACACCGTCCGACCTGTTTTCCACGGTTTCGAGCAGATCCCGCTCCGCGAATACGCCGAGCGCGCCTACCTCGACTACTCCATGTACGTGGTGCTGGACCGCGCCCTGCCGTTCCTCGGGGACGGCCTGAAGCCGGTGCAGCGCCGCATCATCTATGCGATGAGCGAACTCGGCCTCAACGCCGGGGCCAAGCCGAAGAAATCCGCCCGCACCGTCGGCGACGTGATCGGCAAGTACCACCCGCACGGCGACTCGGCCTGCTACGAAGCGCTGGTGCTGATGGCGCAGCCGTTCTCGTACCGCTATCCGCTGATCGAAGGCCAGGGCAACTTCGGCTCGAGCGACGATCCGAAATCCTTCGCCGCGATGCGCTACACCGAGTCCAAGCTCACGCCCATCGCCGAAGTGCTGCTGGGCGAGCTGGGCCAGGGCACGGTGGACTGGACGCCCAACTTCGACGGCACGCTGGAAGAACCCGCGTGGATGCCCGCGCGCCTGCCGCACCTGTTGCTCAACGGCACCACCGGCATCGCGGTCGGCATGGCCACCGACGTGCCGCCGCACAACCTCAATGAAATCGTGTCGGCCTGCGTGCGCCTGCTCGACGACCCCGAGGCGACCGTGCGCGAGCTTTGCGAACACGTGCGCGGCCCCGATTATCCGACCGCCGCGGAGATCATCACGCCGGCCGCCGACCTGCTCCAGATGTACGAGACCGGCTACGGCAGCGTGCGCGCCCGCGGCACGTTCGCGAAGGACGGCACGAACATCGTCATCAACGCCCTGCCCTACCAGGTCTCGCCCTCGAAGGTGATCGAGCAGATCGCCACGCAGATGCGCGCGAAGAAGCTGCCGTGGCTGGAGGACATCCGCGACGAATCCGACCACGAGAACCCGGTGCGCGTGGTGCTCGTGCCGCGCAGCAACCGCGTGGACGTCGAGCAGTTGATGGGCCACCTGTTCGCGACGACGGACATGGAGAAGAGTTTCCGCGTCAACCTCAACGTCATCGGTGTCGATGGTCGTCCGCAGGTCAAGAACCTGCGCCAGTTGCTCACCGAATGGCTGGAGTTCCGCACCGACACGCTGACCCGGCGCCTCAAGCATCGCCTCGAGAAGGTCGAACGCCGCCTGCACCTGTTGGAAGGCCTGCTGGTCGCGTTCCTCAACCTGGACGAAGTGATCCGCATCATCCGCACCGAGGACGAGCCGCGCGATGCGTTGATCGCGCGCTTCGCGCTCTCCGAGGACCAGGCCGACTACATCCTCGACACGCGCCTCAAGCAACTCGCGCGCCTCGAGGAAATGAAGATCCGCGGCGAGCAGGACGAACTGGATCGCGAGCGCGACCAGTTGATGACCATCCTGGGCAACAAGGCGAAGCTGAAGAAGCTGCTGAAGGACGAATTGCTCGCGGACGCGAAGAAATTCGGCGACGCGCGCCGTTCGCCGCTCGTCGCGCGGGGCGCCGCGCAGGCGCTGGACGAAACCGAACTGGTGCCGAGCGAACCGATGACGGTGGTGCTCAGCGAGAAGGGCTGGATCCGCGCGGCAAAGGGTCATGACGTGGACGCGGGTGCGCTCTCGTATCGCGATGGCGATGCGCTGCTCGCGGCCGTGCGCACGCGCAGCACGCAGCAGGTCGCGTTCCTCGATTCGACCGGGCGCAGTTACTCCACCGTCGTACATACGCTGCCCAGCGCGCGCGGCAACGGCGAGCCGCTCACCGGGCGTTTCTCGCCTGCCGCAGGCGCTTCGTTCCAGGCGATCGCGAGTGGCGAAGATGCGACGCGCTTCGTGCTCGCCTCCACGCATGGCTACGGTTTCGTCACGCAGTTCGTGAACCTCACCGGGCGGCAGAAGGCCGGCAAGGCGATGCTCTCGCTCACGCCCGGCGCGAAGGTCGTGCAGCCGGCGCTTGTCTCGGATGCAGCGAGCGATCGCGTCGTCGCGGTCACCACCGCAGGCCACCTGCTCGCCTTCCCGGTGAAGGACCTGCCGGAGCTCGACAAGGGCAAGGGCAACAAGATCATCGAAATCCCGAAGGCGAAGCTCGGCACCGAACGCGTGGTCGCGGTGGCCGTCGTGCCGCAGGGCGGCAAGCTGGTGGTGAAGTCGGGCGCGCGTTCGATGACGCTCTCGTTCAAGGAACTCGACGAGTACGTCGGTGCGCGTGCGTCGCGTGGTGGCTTGCTGCCGCGCGGTTGGCAGAAAGTCGACGGGCTCGCTGTCGAATGAGCGCGCAACAGGATCGCGAGTTCTGGCTCGAACGTTGGCGCGAGGGCCAGATCGGCTTCCACCAGGCGACGCCCTCGCCCTTGCTGGTGGAATGCTGGGACGGCATCGGCGCTGCTTCCGATGCGCGCGTGTACGTGCCGCTGGCGGGCAAATCGGTCGACATGCCGTGGCTCGCCGCGCGCGGGCATCGCGTGTTCGGCGTGGAGCTCTCGCCGCTGGCGGTGGAACAGTTCTTCGCCGAGCAGGGCCTGGTGCCGGAGGTCGAGCACACGCCGAAGGGCGTGGTGTCGCATGCGGGCGCGATCGATGTGTTGTGCGGCGATGTGTTCGCGCTGGACGAACGTGACTTCGCCGACTGCAACGCGGTGTTCGATCGCGCGGCGCTGATCGCGCTGCCGCCCGACCTGCGTCGGCGCTACGTGCGCGAGATGTATGCGCGCCTCCCGAGCGGATGCATCGGCCTGCTGGTCACGCTCGAGTACCCGCCGCACCAGAAGCAGGGCCCGCCGTTCACGGTGCCGGAAGCGGAAGTGCGCGAACTGTTCGAACGCGACTGGACGGTCGACCTGATCACGCGGCACGACATCCTGGCCTACCAGGACCGGTTCCGCGACGAAGGCGTGACGTCCTTGCACGCCGTGGCCTATCGATTGCAGCGGCGCTGACGCGCGCCGCCTGGGGGAAGGGATGCGACGCTGGCTTCTTCGGATCGGGGCGGTGGTCGGTGTCCTGCTTTTACTCGCGATCGTCTCCGCATGGGGCGCGATGCGCGCGAGCCTGCCGAAACTCGACGGCATGCTGTCGCTTCCGGGCCTGTCCGCGCCCGTGACGGTCAAGCGCGATGCGCTCGGCGTGGTCACCATCGATGCGGCCAACGAGCGCGACGCCCTCCGCGCCCTCGGCTACGTGCATGGGCAGGAACGCTTCTTCGAAATGGACCTGCTGCGGCGGAGTGCGGCGGGCGAGCTCGCGGAACTGTTCGGCCCGGCGGCCATCAATGTCGACAAGGCGCATCGCGTGCATCGCATGCGCGCGCGCGTGCAGCAGCGTTTCGACGAGATCACCGGCGATCGCAAGGCCGACGTGCTCGCCTACACCGAAGGCGTGAACGCCGGCCTCGCCGCCCTGCCCGTGCGGCCGTGGACCTACCTGTTGCTGCGCCAGCAACCGAAACCCTGGCGACCGGAAGACACGCCGCTCGTCGCGTACGCGATGTACTTCGACCTGCAGGGCGGATCGAACGAACGCGAACTGGCGATGTGGCGCATGCGCCCGCACCTGCCGCCGGCGCTGTATGCCTTGCTCGCGCGCGGTGGCAGTGCGTGGGATGCACCGCTCACGGGCGGCGCGGATGGCGATGCCGTGTTGCCGGGCGCGGATGCGGTGAACCTGCGTGAACTTCCCGTGCCCGCCCTCGCCACCGCGTCGAAGTTGCGCGAGCCCTTCCCGGTCGGCAGCAACAACTTCGCGGTGAGCGGCGCGGCCACGCGCGACGGCCGCGCGATCCTCGCCAACGACATGCACCTCGGCCTGCGCGCGCCGAACATCTGGTTTCGTGCGCGACTGCGGTACCCCGATGCGCGCGCCGAAAGCGGCCGCGTCGACGTCGCCGGATTCACGCTGCCGGGCATGCCGGCGGTCGTGGTCGGCAGCAACACGCAGGTCGCGTGGGGCTTCACGAACAGCTACATCGATTCGGCGGACTGGGGGCGTTACGCGAAGTGCGGCGCGGATCGCTATCGCATCGGCGCGGCGTGCGTGGCGCCGGTGCACCATCGCGAGTCCATCGCGGTCGCCGGTGGCGCGCCCGTGGCCTTCGATGTCGAAGAGACGCCCTGGGGCCCGGTGATGGCGCACGACGACGCAGGCGATGCGCTCGCGCTGCGCTGGTCCGCGCACCTGCCCGGCTCGCTGCGCATGGCCTTCCTCGACATGGCGTATGCGCGCGACCTCGACGACGCGCTCGCGCGCGCGGACCGCATGGCGATTCCCGCGCAGAACCTGATGCTGGCGGATTCGCGCGACATCGCCTGGCGCATCCTCGGCCCGATCCCCGCGCGCCAACCGGGATGCGCGACGGATGTCGCCGATGCCAACGCGTGCATGTTCAATCTGCGCATCGATGCCTCGCCCGTCGTGAAGCGTCCCATCTCCGGGCGGCTGTGGACCGCGAACAACCGCGTGGTCGGCGGCGCGGATCGCGTGCACCTCGGCGACGGCGGTTACCTGCACGGCGCACGCGCGAAGCAGATCCGCGACGATCTGTTCGCGCGCCCCAACTTCGACGAGCAGGCGCTGCTGGCGATCCAACTCGACGACCGCGCGCTGTTCCTCGCACGTTGGTGGCGCCTGCTGCAGGACACATCGAAGGCGCCGCAGGCGCCGGCGCTGCAGGCGCTGGCGAGCGCTGCGCAACATTGGGACGGACGTGCATCGACCGATTCGGTGAGCTATCGCATCGTGCGCGCATGGCGTCGCGCGATCCAGGAACGCCTCGCCGATGGGCTCACCGCGCCTGCGCAGGCACAGATGGGCAAGGCCTTCGACATGCCCGGGCTGCCGCAGTTCGAAAGCGTGATGTGGCCGCTGGTGACGCAACGGCCGATGCATCTGTTGCCGCGCAGGTACGCGTCGTGGGAGGCCTTGTTCGAAGACGCCGCGCAGGATGTGCAGACCGACCTGCAATCCCAAGGTCCGCTCGACGCACGCACCTGGGGCGAGCAGAACACCGCGCGCATCTGTCATCCGCTGGTGCGTGCGTTGCCGTTCGCGAAGTACGCGCTGTGCATGCCCTTCGATCCGCTGCCGGGCGATGGTTCGATGCCGCGCGTGCAGGCGCCCGACGACGGCGCTTCCGAGCGCATGGTCGTGTCGCCCGGCCATGAGGCCGAAGGCATCACGCACATGCCGGGCGGCCAAAGCGGAAACCCGTTGTCGCCGTTCTGGGGCGCGGGCCATGAAGACTGGGTGCATGGTCGCGCGACGCCGTTCCTCCCCGGCGATGCCACGCACACGATGACGCTGCAGCCCGCATCCACGCGCTGAACAATTCGACGCACGCACGAGAAACATCCAACTGGTGCCATGTGATCGCGGCGACCTAGCATCGCCGCGAAACTTCTCAACACGTGGACTACACCATGCGTATTCGCAGCACCCCAGTACTGACCCGTCTCGCCCTTGCCACCGCCCTCGTGATCGCGCCGCTCGCGGCGTTCGCGCAATCTCCCTCCCACACTTTCGAAGCCACCGGCGGCTTCGCGTTCCTCGAGGGCAACGGCGAGCCGTTGCTCGGCCTGGGACAGGGCCTGTCGCACGACAACGACGACAGCGCATTCACTGCTTCGTTTGCCTGGAACCTCAACGCCGCCTGGGCGCTGGAGGCCTGGATGACCTGGCCTTCGCAGCGCAACATCCGCGTGGACGGCGGCGCGGACGTCGCCAGCTACGACGTGCGTCCGGTGATGGTGTCGGTGCAGCACCGCTTCCCGACGATGGCGCAGCGCTATCGCCCGTTCGTCGGCATCGGCTGGCAGTGGACCCGCGTGTCGAACGAATCGCTCGCGCCGGGGTATGCGGAGTTGGCGCCGCTGCAGATGCACGGCGACGACGGCATCGCGGCGGTCGCGGGCCTGGACGTCGACCTCGGCAAGAACTGGTTCGTGCGTGGCGACATCCGTTACCTGGATTCGTCGCTGACCACCGCCACGGGCGCCTCGACGATCCTGGAACGCAACAGCGCCAACACGATGGCCTACGGCGCGAGCATCGGCGTCCGGTTCTGAGGCAGCGCGTTTTCCCGACGGCGGGCAAGGATGCCCGCCGTTTTCATTTACGCCAACAGGCGCCGCATCAAATCGAAGTAAAGATCGGGCAGCGCCTCGAGGTCCGCGATGCGCACGTGCTCGTCCACCTTGTGGATGCTCGCGTTGACCGGCCCGATCTCCACGCACTGCGCCCCGAGCGGCGCGATGAAGCGCGCATCCGAGGTTCCACCGCCCGTGCTTTCTTCGGGCATCGCGCCCGCGACCGCTGCCAGCGTTGCACGCGCCGCTTCGCGCAGCGGGCCTTCGGGCGTATGGAAGGGCTCGCCGCCGCGATGCCAATGCACGACGTAATCGAGCGCGTGCGCTTCGAACACCATCTCGCACTCGCGCTCGAGTTCCGGCGCCGTCCAGTGCGGGTTGAAGCGCAGGTTGAACAGCACCTGCATGTCGCCCGGGATCACGTTGTTCGCGCCCGTGCCGGCATGGACGTTGCTGATCTGCAGGCTGGTGGGCGGGAAGGTTTCGAAACCCTCGTCCCAGCGGCGCGCGACCAGCTCAGTCAGCGCCGGCAGTGCCTGGTGGATCGGATTGCGGGCTTTCTCGGGATACGCCACGTGCCCTTGCACGCCACGCACGGTCATCGTCGCCGAGAGCGTGCCGCGACGCCCGACGCGCAGCAGGTCGCCGAGCTTCGCCTTCGACGAGGGTTCGCCGGTGATGCACCAGTCGATGCGCTGCCCGCGTTCGCGGAATAGGTCGGCGACCTTGCGCACGCCGTCGATCGCATCGCCTTCTTCATCGGAGGTCACCAGCATCGCAACGGTGCCGCGATGCGCGGGATGTTCGGCGACGAAGCGTTCGAGCGCGATCGTGAACGCCGCGACGCTGCCCTTCATGTCGGCGGCGCCCCGGCCGAACAGCACGCCATCGCGCTCGGTCGGCACGAACGGATCGCTGCTCCACGCCTCGCGCGGACCGGGCGGCACGACGTCGGTGTGGCCGAGGAAGACCAGCACGGGGCCGTCGCTGCCGTGCGTCGCCCACAGGTTGTCGACCTCGCCGAACCGCAGCGACTCGCAGGCGAAGCCCGCGCGCGCGAGGCGCCCGGCCAGCATCGGCTGGCAACCCGCATCGTCGGGCGTGATCGAGGGACGCTCGATCAGGGCTTTGGTCAGCGCGAGGACATCGCTCACTTGGGCACTCCGAACCGTGTCTTGAATCCGTTGTCGCTGAAGCCCTGCGTCACCGAGCCATCGTCCATCACCACCACCGGACGACGGATCAGTTGCGGATATTCCTTCAACAGCAACTGCCACTCCGCATCGCTGCCCGGCGTCTTGCGCGTCGGCGGCAACTGCCGCCACGTGGTCGAGGACTTGTTGATCAAGGCGTCCCAGCCGCCGGCCTGCTTCGCCCAGTCGGCGAGCGTCGCGGCGGGTTGGCGCTGGTCGCGGTAATCGACGAACGCGTGTTCGACGCCGAAACGCTGCAGCCAGTTGCGGGCCTTCTTGCAGGTGTCGCAGTTGGACAAGCCGTAGAGGGTCGTCATCGCTTACCCGCGAAGGAGTTCGTTGATCGAAGTCTTGGAACGCGTCTTCGCATCCACCTGCTTCACGATCACCGCGCAGTACAACGAATGCGTGCCGTCGGCCGACGGCAGCGACCCCGACACGACCACCGACCCGGGCGGCACGTAGCCGTAGCTGATCTCCTTCGTCGCGCGGTTGTAGATGCGCGTGCTCTGGCCGAGGAACACGCCCATGCCGATCACGCTGTGGTGGCCGACGACGACGCCTTCCACCACTTCCGAACGCGCACCGATGAAGCAATGATCCTCGATGATCGTCGGCGAGGCCTGCAGCGGTTCCAGCACGCCGCCGATGCCCGCGCCGCCGGAGATGTGGCAGTGCTTGCCGACCTGCGCGCACGACCCCACCGTCGCCCAGGTGTCGACCATGGTGCCGGCACCGACGTACGCCCCGATGTTGACGAAGCTCGGCATCAGCACCACGTCCTTGCCCAGGTAGGTGCCGCGGCGCACGACCGTGCCCGGCACCACGCGCACGCCGAGCTTGCGGAACTGCGACTCGCCGAAGCCTGTGAAGCGCAGCGGGACCTTGTCCCAGAACGGCGCCGGCTCGCCTTCCATCAGCTGCATGTCGCGGATGCGGAAATACAGCAGCACCGCCTTCTTCAACCATTCGTTGACCTGCCAGCCGCCCTTGCCGTCCGGTTCGGCCACGCGGAACTCGCCGCTTTCCAGTCCTTCGATCACGCGCTCGACCGACGGGCGCGTCGCCCACTCGATCTCTTCGGGCGTGAGCATCGTGCGGCGCTCCCAGGCGCTGTCGATGTGGAACTTCAGTTCTTCGACGCTGAGCCCCGGGGTTTCCTGCGGCGCGGTGGTCGTCTTCTTCGTGGTCTTGCGGGCGGGGCTCATCGTGCGTCTCCTTCGAACAGGGTTTGCAGCGCTGCGCGCAAGGCGTCGCGGCGCGTGTCGTCGAGCGGCTGGTCGCGCTCGTCGGTGAGTTGGAATACGTCTTCGGCGCGCGCACCGAAGGTCGCGATGCGCGCATCGTGCACGCGCAGGCGTTGCATGCGGAAGACCTGGGTGACGTCCGCCAGCAATCCGGGACGGTCGGTGCACACCAGGCTCACGAGCGTGCGGTGGCCGTCGGCGCTGTCGGAGAACGCCACCTGCGGTGCGATGCGGAAATGGCGCAGGTGCCGCGGCTGGTTGCGGCGCACCGGCTTGATCGTGTCGAGGTCCTCGGCCGCGAGCGCGGTGGCGAGGCGACGCTCGACATCGTCCGCGGACACGGTGCGTTGCCCTTCGGCGGGCAGCACTTCGAAGGTATCGAAGACGTGGCCGGCGGGACCGTCGAACAGGCGCGCCTGCTGAATGGCGAGGCCGGCGCGGTCGAGCGTGGCGACGATCGCAGCAAACAGGCCGTCGCGATCCGGCGAATGCACGAACACTTCGAGCGCACCGATGCGCGCGGCGCCCTTGGCATTCAGGGTGCGCGCACTCACGCGCACGCGGCCCGGCGTTGCATGGCGAATCACGGTGGCCTGCCACGCCACCTGGTCGGTCCGCGCGCGCAGGAAGGTCTCATCCGGCATGCGGGCGAACAGCCCATCGGCTTCCGTCTCGGCGATGCCGAACTGCGCGAGTTGCGTGCGCGCGTCGGCACGCGCTTCGGCGATGCGGTCCGCCGCGGCGACCGGATGCTCGAGCCCGCGGCGCAACGCCAGGCGCGTCGCGGTATGCAAATCCGCGAGCAACCGGTCCTTCCACGCATTCCACAACTTGGGCGAAGTGCCCGCGATGTCGGCGCAGGTCAGCAGGTAGAGCAGGTCCAGGCGTTCGCGATCGGCAACCTCGCGTGCGAAACGATGGATCACATCCGGATCGGCGATGTCCTGCTTCTGCGCGGTCACCGACATCAGCAGATGCTTGCGCACGAGCCAGGCAACCAGCTCGGTGTCGGCCTCGCTCATTCCATGCGCGACGCCGAATTCGCGCGCATCCACGGCGCCGAGCTCCGAATGATCGCCGCCCCTGCCCTTCGCGATGTCGTGGAAGAGGCCGGCGAGCAGCAGCAGTTCCGGCTTGCGCAGGCGCGGGTATACCTCGTGCGCCATCGCGAAGCGTTCGTCCGGCTGCCCGCTCGCGAAAGAAGCGATGTTGCGCAGCACGGCCAGCGTGTGCTGGTCGACGGTGAAGACATGGAACAGGTCGAACTGCATGCGCCCGGACACCGCAGCGAAGGCCGGGAGCCAGCGCGACAACACACCCAGCCGCGCCATGCGCGCGACGGTCTCCACCGCCTGCGGACCGCGCAGCAAGGCGAGGAAGCGCTTGCGCAGCGGCATCGATGCATCGGTGTACGCGGGAATTGTCGGGAGGGCTTCGGCCAACGCGCGCGCCGTGCGCGAATGCAGGCCGCGGATGCGGGGGTTGGCCGCCCAGGTGGCGAACAGTTCGAAGATGGATTGCGTATCGCCCGCAGGCCAGGCTTCGTCGCGCGCGGCGAGGTAACCGCGGCGCAGTTCGAAGGCGTCGTCGATCGGCTCCGGCGCGGTCTCGCCTTCGAGCTGTTCTTCGAAACGCTGCAGCAGGCGGTCGTTGATGCGCAGCACCACCGCGGCGCTGCGGTAGAAGCCCTGCATCATCTGCTCGACCGCGAGATTGTCCGCGGTGTCCACGTGGCCCAGGCGCGCGGCGAGCGTCTTCTGGTGGTCGAAGCGCAGGCGTTCTTCGCGGCGATTGGCGACCAGGTGCAGGCCGAAACGCAGGCGTGCAAGGGCGCGGCGTTCGCGTTCGAGCGTGGCGTATTCGTCGGCGCCGAGCTGGCCGACCGCGATCAGGCCCTGCGGATCGCGCGCGCCGAGCACGCGCAGCGCCATCCAGCGCAGCGTCTGGATGTCGCGCAGGCCGCCGGGGCCTTCCTTGAGGTTGGGTTCGAGGTTGTCCGACGTGTCGCCGAAGCGCGCGTGGCGCACGCGCTGTTCTTCGCGCTTCGCGCGGAAGTACTCGCGCGGCGGCCAGACGTGGCGGATGTCGATTGATTTCAGCAGCGTGCGCAGGTCGTGTTCGTCGGCGACGAGCGGGCGCGCCTCGGACAGTGCGGTGAGCACGGTGATGTCGTCGGCCGCGGCAGCGGTAGATTCCTCCGCCGAGCGCACGGCATGGCCCACCGGCAGGCCGGCGTCCCACAGCAATGCGAAGAAGCGCGCGAGCGCGTCCTGGAATTGCGCCTGCGCCGGCGCATCGGCGAGCACGAGCAGGTCGATGTCCGATTGCGGATACAACTCGCCGCGGCCGTAGCCACCGACGGCGAACAGCGCGAGCGGCGCGTCGCCGGCGATGCAGCGCGACCAGGCATCGCGCACGAGCGCGTCGACGGCGCGGGTGCGATCGCGCAGGAGGTCGTCGATGTCGGCGCCGCGGTCGAACTTCGCGGCGAGCGTGGCGTCGGCTTCAGCCAGTCGCGTGCGCGCCCCCGCGGCCCAGGCCGCAGCGTCGGGAGCGGCATCCACCGGCGGAACGGCCGCCGGCACGGCGGCACGTTCGGTCATAGGTCGTTGTCGTCCCCGGGGACGCGGGTGAGGATCTCGACGCCGTCGTCGGTCACCACGACGGTGTGCTCCCACTGCGCGGACAACTTGCGGTCCTTGGTCACCACGGTCCAGCCGTCGGGCAGCAGCTTGGTGTGCCGGGTGCCCTCGTTGATCATCGGCTCGATCGTGAAGGTCATGCCCTTCTTGAGCACCAGGCCCTCGCCGGGGCGGCCGTAATGCAGCACCTGCGGATCCTCGTGGTAGACCTCGCCGATGCCGTGGCCGCAGTACTCGCGGACGACGGTGAAGCGCTCGCCCTCGGCCAGTTGCTGGATGGCATGGCCGACGTCGCCCAGGGTCGCGCCCGGCTTCACGGTGCGGATGCCTCGGAACATGGCCTCGCGCGTGGTCTCCACCAAGCGCCGCGCCATCACCGACGGGCTGCCCACGTAGTACATGCGGGAGGTGTCCCCGTGCCAGCCGTCCTTGATGACGGTGACGTCGATGTTGACGATGTCGCCGTCCTTCAGGACCTTGGCCTCGCTCGGGATGCCGTGGCAGATGACGTTGTTGACCGACGTGCAGACGGTCGCCGGGAAGCCCCGGTAACCGACGTTGGCCGGGATGGCCTGCTGCACGTTGACGATGTGGTCGTGGCAGATGCGGTCCAGTTCGGCGGTGGTCACGCCCGGCTTCACATGGGGCGCCACGACCTGGAGGACCTCGGCCGCCAAGCGGCCGGCGACGCGCATCTTCTCGATGTCCGCGGGGGTTTTGATGGTGATCGACATGCGGGGATTATCGCCCGAGCCTGTGTGTTTGCCGTAACCCGTTGGTCCGGCTACAATTCCGCCGCTTCCCGGGGGACCTTTCCCGCCTGGAGCCGCCCACGACGGGCGTCACCGTCGAATCCACACCCGTCGCAACAACCCGCTCCGGGGTGCCTCGCAAGAGGTTCGGAGGCGGAAGCGACGGGGAGGCCCAACCCCGGAACCATTGCCCGCCACACAGATTGGCGGCCGGTTCCCTGTCAGGAGTTTTCGTAATGCCCCAGATCACCATGCGCCAGATGCTGGAAGCCGGCGTGCACTTCGGCCACCAGACCCGTTACTGGAACCCCAAGATGGGTCCGTACATCTTCGGCGCCCGCGGCAAGATCCACATCATCAACCTCGAGAAGACGATGCCGCTCTTCTCGGACGCGATGAACTTCATCTCGGCGATCGCGCAGAAGCGCGGCACCATCCTGTTCGTCGGCACCAAGCGCTCGGCGCGCGAAGCGATCAAGGAAGAAGCCACCCGCTGCGGCATGCCGTACATGACCCAGCGCTGGCTGGGCGGCACGCTCACCAACTTCCGCACCGTCAAGCAGTCGGTGCAGCGCCTGAAGGAACTGGAAGCCGGCGAAACCGACGGCACGTTCCAGAAGCTGGTCAAGCATGAAGTGCTCGGCCTGCGCCGCGAGCGCGACAAGCTCGAAGCCTCGCTCGGCGGCATCAAGGACATGAACCGCCTGCCCGACGCGCTGTTCGTGATCGACATCGGCCACGAAGACATCGCGGTCAAGGAAGCCAAGAAGCTCGGCATCCCGGTCATCGCGGTCGTCGACACCAACTACGATCCGGCCCTGGTCGACTACGCCATCCCGGGTAACGACGACGCCATCCGCGCCGTGCAGCTGTACGCCCGCGCCGCGGCCGACGCCGTGCTCGAAGGCAAGGCTGCCGCTCCGTCGGCCGCCAACGTCCGCGAGGAAGACTTCGCCGAAGCCGCTGCCGGCGAAGGCGAAGAGAAGAAGGGCCCGCGTCGCGCCCCGGCCAAGAAGGCCCCGCCGCGCAAGCCGTCGGCCAAGGCCGAGTAATTCCATCCGCACTGTCGGATGAGGATCGGGTGCCGCGCGCGGCGCCCGATCACCCACTCGTTTCAATTTTCCGAGGTACCCCCATGGCTGAAATCACCGCTTCCCTTGTCAAGGAACTCCGCGAGCGCACCGGCGCCGGCATGATGGAGTGCAAGAAGGCGCTCACCGAGAACACCGGCGACATCGACGCCGCGGCCGAATGGCTGCGCAAGTCGGGCCTCGCCAAGGCCGACAAGAAGGCCGGCCGCGTGGCCGCCGAAGGCCGCATCGCGATGGCGCAGGCCGGCGGCAAGGCCGTGCTCGTCGAGATCAACTCGGAAACCGACTTCGTCGCCAAGGACGAGAACTTCCTCGCCTTCGCCAACGCCGTCGCCCAGGCCGCGCTGTCCTCCGGCGCCACCGACGCCGAAGTGCTGAAGTCGGCCAAGCTCGCCACGGGCGAGACGGTCGAAGAAGCGCGCGCCGCCGCCATCGCCAAGCTCGGCGAGAACATCCAGGTGCGTCGCCTCGCCACGATCGACACGGCGAACAACGTCGCGGCCTACGTGCACGGCGGCAAGATCGGCGTGCTCGTCGAGGTGAAGGGCGGCGACGCCGACCTCGCCCGCGGCATCGCGATGCACGTCGCCGCGATGAACCCGCCGTACAACAAGGCGGCCGACGTGCCGGCCGACTTCGTGGCGAAGGAAAAGGAAATCGAACTGGCCAAGATGTCCGACAAGGACAAGCAGAAGCCGGCCGAAATCCTCGAGAAGATCATCAGCGGCAAGATCGCGAAGATCGTCAACGAAGTGACGCTGTACGGCCAGCCGTACGTCCTCGACACCGACAAGACGGTCGAAGCCGCGGTGAAGGCCGCCGGTGCGGACGTCGTCGGCTTCCAGCGCCTCGCCGTCGGCGAAGGCATCGAGAAGGTCAAGGAAGACTACGCGGCCGAAGTGGCCAAGGCGATGCAGGTCTGATCGCCCGGTAGTCATCCTGCTCCACGAGAAACCCGCGGGAAACCGCGGGTTTTTTGTTGCCCGTCAATCGAGCGCGATGTGTCGTGCGAGATGTTGCGCGACGGTGGCGATCCGCCGCAGGTGGCGCGATTCGGGATGCGTGAGCAACCACAGTTGCGTGCGCGCATCGGTCAGTGGATCGCTCAACGCGATCAGTTCCTCGCGGCCGCGCGCGAGGAACAAGGGCAACACGCCCACGCCCAGCCCCGCCGCCACCGCTTCGCACACCGACAGGATGCTGTTGACCTGGTAGCGCGGCACCACGTGCGGATGGTGGCGCTTGCGCCACACCACGCTCGGATGTTGCGGCAAGGCGTCGTCCGGTGCGATCCACGGCGCCGTCGCGGGATCCGCATGCAACGCGTGCCGGCCCTTGCCGCGCGCGGAGAACAAGGCGACCTCGATCGTGCCGAGCGGTTTGCCGACGACATGGTCCGGCGGCTTCGCGGTCGCGCGCAATGCGATGTCGGCGTCGCGCTTGGTCAGGCTCGCGAGTTCGTTGCTCGCGGCGAGTTCGAACTGCAGCAACGGATGTTCCGTGGACAGCGAACGCAAGGCCGGCAACAACAATCCGTGCAACAAGGTGTCGGTGGTGCTGATGCGCACCGTGCCGGAGACCGCTTCCCCGGGCGATTGCGCGATGCCGCGCGCGGCATCCAGCTCGGCCTCGATGCGCTCGGCGTGGCGCGCCAGCTGCGCGCCCAGTTCGGTCGACACGTAGCCCGCGCGGGTGCGTTCGAACAGCCGCTGGTGGACGCCCTTCTCGATGCGCTGCAGCGCGCGGAACACCGTGGAACTGTCGACGGCCAGCAGTTCGCCCGCCGCGGCGAGCGTGCCGCGCCGCGCCAGGGCGAGGACGACGGCGAGATCCGCAGGCGACAGATCGTATTGCGTGGATGCAATGGCCATTTGCGTTTCCACTTATTCCGATTGCAGTGGCGCAATCTTAGGCTGTCGGCACACCCATCGCAAAGGAGGCCGCCATGGCCGCCGTCATCGCTCCCACCCAAGCCGCCGTCCCCGCCGCTTCCGGCCTCGGCCTCGCGCTGCTCCGCACCGCGCTCGCGGCGATGTGGATCTCGCACGCGCTGCTCAAGCTGCTGGTCTTCACCCTCCCCGGCACCGCGTTGTTCTTCGAGGCGCATGGCATCCCGGGCGGGCTGGCCTACATCGTGTTCCCGCTCGAAATCTTCGGCGGCGTGGCGTTGCTGTTCGGCGTCTATGCACGCCAGGTCGCGCTCGCGCTGATCCCCATCCTGCTCGGCGCCCTCGCGGTGCACCTGCCCAATGGCTGGGTCTTCACCGCGACCGGCGGTGGCTGGGAATACCCGATGTTCCTGATCGTTGCTTCGCTGGTGCTGTGGCTGTCGGGCGATGGTGCGTTCGCGCTGCGTCGCAGCGAAGCGTTCGTCCCGAGGGCGATCCGCTAGAATCCTCGCCATCCCCAGTACCGCCCGGAGCCCCCATGTCCCAGCTCGCCGTTCGCCGTGTCCTGCTCAAGCTGTCCGGCGAGGCGTTGATGGGAGACGAGGACTACGGCATCGACCCCAAGGTCATCGGCCGCCTCGCGGACGAGGTGATGGAAGCGCGCGAGGCCGGCGTCGAGATCGCGCTGGTGATCGGCGGCGGCAACATCTTCCGCGGCGCGGGCCTGGCCGCCGGCGGCATGGACCGGGTCACCGGCGACCAGATGGGCATGCTCGCCACCGTCATCAACGCGCTGGCGATGCAGGACGCGCTGGAAAAGCGCGGCGGCCGCTGCCGCGTGATGAGCGCGATCAAGATCAACGACGTGTGCGAGGACTACATCCGCCGCCGCGCCGTCCGGCACCTCGAGAAGGGCCGCATCTGCATCTTCGCCGCGGGCGTGGGCGCGCCGTTCTTCACCACCGATTCGGGCGCCGCGCTGCGCGCGATCGAAATCGGCGCCGACCTGCTGCTCAAGGCGACCAAGGTCGACGGCGTGTACGACAAGGATCCGAAGAAGCACAAGGATGCGGTGCGCTTCGATTCGCTGACCTACGACCAGGTGATCTCGCGCGACCTGCAGGTGATGGACACCGCGGCGTTCGCGCTGGCGCGCGACAGCGACCTGCCGCTGCGCATCTTCGACATGTCGCACCCCGGCGTGCTGCTGCGCATCCTGCGCGGCGAGAACATCGGCACGCTCGTGAAGGGTCGCGGCTGAGTCGCATGGGCGCGGGCCACGCACACCACGACCACCGCGCCCACAAAAGCGGCGCCCAAAAGAGCGGCGACCACCACCACGGCGATGCGGGCGTTCGCGCCTTCGCGTGGGTCACGCTGCTCAACCTCGCCTACACCGCGTTGGAAGCGGGCTACGGTTTCGCGACCAACTCGCTCGCGCTGTTGTCCGATGCGCTGCACAACCTCGGCGACGTCCTCGGGCTCGCGCTTGCGTGGGGCGCGGCGGTCATCGCGCGGCGCGCACCGACCGAACGCCACACCTACGGATGGCGGCGCGCGACGCTGCTTTCGCCGCTCGCCAACGCCATCGTGCTCGCGGGTTTCTCCGGTGCGCTGGCCTGGGAAGCGGTGCGTCGCTTCACCTCGCCGCCGGATGTCCCCGGCATTCCGATCATGGTCGTGGCGGGCATCGGCATCTTCGTGAACCTCGGCGCCGCCTGGTTCATGCATGGCGGGCACGAGGATCTCAATCGTCGCGGCGCGTTCCTGCACCTGATGGCCGATGCCGCGGTGTCGCTCGCCGCGGTGCTCGCCGGCGCGGGCATGCTCGCCTTCGGTTGGCGCTGGCTCGATCCGCTCACCGCGCTGCTCGTCGGCGTGGTCGTGGCCGTGAGCGCGTTCGGCCTGCTGCGCGACAGCTTCAACGCGGCGATGGACGCCGTGCCGCGGAACATCGACCAGGGCGACGTGCACGCATTCCTCGCCTCCTGCCCGGGCGTCACCGCGGTGCACCACGTGCACATCTGGTCCCTCGGCGCGGGCGAGATCGCGATGACCGCGCACCTCGTGCGTCCCGACGCGACCGACCACGACATGTTCATCGACGCGCTGACCGAAGACCTCAACGAGCGTTTCGGCATCAACCACCCGACGCTCCAGATCGAGCACGGGACGGCCTGCGAGCACGACGTGCATGACAGGGCCCCGCATCACTGACGGTGCGGGGCGACCCCAGCCGTGAGGCCCCCGGGGGCTCTCCCCCCTTATAATCCCGCGCCTGATCGAAAGGACCCGGAGCCCGCGATGCTCAGCGACATCAAGAAAGACGCCACCACCCGCATGCAGAAGAGCGTCGACGCGTTCAGGCAGGAGCTGACCAAGCTCCGCACCGGCCGCGCCACCACGGCGCTGGTCGACCACCTGAAGGTCAACTACTACGGGTCGGAGATGCCGCTGAGCCAGGTCGCGACGGTTGCCGTGGCCGATGCACGCACGCTGACGATCACGCCGTGGGAGAAGCCCATGGTGGCCGTGGTCGAGAAGGCGATCTTCGCCTCCGACCTGGGCCTGACGCCGAACACCGCCGGCACCGTCATCCGCATCAACCTGCCCCCGCTGACCGAAGAGCGCCGCAAGGAACTGTCCAAGCACGTGCACGCCGGCGGCGAAGACGCGAAGGTGGCCATCCGCAACATCCGCCGCGACGCCAACCACCACATCAAGGAACTGCTGAAGGACAAGCAGATCACCGAAGACGAAGAGCGCAGCAGCGAAGCCGACATCCAGAAGCTGACCGACAAGGCGATCAAGGACGTCGACGACGTGGTCAAGGCCAAGGAGCAGGAGCTGATGGCGGTCTGATCGCCACGCAGCACATGGCTTCCGACGCACCGCCAGCGCGGGTACCGCGCCACCTCGCCATCATCATGGACGGCAACGGCCGTTGGGCCGAACGCCGTCGGCGCCCGCGCGTCATCGGCCATCGCGCCGGGGCGCGCGCGGTCAACCAATGCATCGACTTCTGCATCGAGCACGGCATCGGTGCGCTCACGCTGTTCGCGTTCTCCAGCGAAAACTGGGGGCGGCCGGAAGAAGAAGTCGGCGCGCTGATGAAGCTGTTCCTCAACGCGCTCGCCAGCGAAGTGGAAGAACTGCATCGCCGCGGCGTGCGCGTGCGTTTCATCGGCGAACGCGAACGCTTCGGCGACGCGATCCGTGCGCGCATGGAGCACGCCGAAACGCTCACGCGCGGCAACGCGACGCTGCACCTGTCCATCGCCGCGAGCTACGGTGGCCGCTGGGACATCGTGAACGCCGCGCGCGGGCTCGCCGCCGACGTGGCCGCAGGCCGCATCCGCCCGGAGGACATCGACGAGCGCAGCCTCGGCATGCGCACCGCGCTCGCGGACCTGCCGCCGCCGGACCTGTTCATCCGCACCGGAGGCGACCTGCGCATCAGCAACTTCCTGCTGTGGCAGCTCGCCTACACCGAGCTGTGGTTCACCGAAACATTGTGGCCGGACGTGGATGCCGCCACACTCCGCCAGGCCCTGGCCGACTACGCGATGCGCGAGCGGCGCTTCGGACTCACCGGGGCCCAGGTATCCACGCCCTCCTCCATGCCCCCTTCCGGGACCAACGAATGACCCGCACGCGACTTCTGGCCGCGCTGTTCATGACCCCGCTCGCCATCGCGGCCGTGTTGCTGCTCGGTACGCCCTGGCTGGTCGCGCTGACGGCGGTGCTCTTCCTGATCGGCCTGTGGGAATGGTTCCGTCTCGCGGAGATCGACGACACCCTGCACCGCAGCGTCCTGCTCGTGGCCAACCTCGCCATGATGGTCGCCATCGTCTGGGCCTCGCGCTCGAGCACGGGTTTCAGCTTCGTGCTGTTCCAGCTCGCCAGCGTGGTCGGCGTTGCGTGGTGGTTGCTCGCGATGCTGTGGCTGAAGAACTACGAGTTCGCGTCCGACCACGACACGAACGCACGCATGTTCAAGCTCGCCGCCGGCACGCTCGCCGTGGTGCCGGCCTGGTGCGCGCTCGCGCTCATCCATGGCAGCCAGCCCAACGGCCATCGCTGGCTGCTGCTGGCGCTGGTGGTGATCTGGGCCGCCGACAGCGGCGCGTATTTCGCCGGCCGCCACTTCGGCAAGCACAAGCTCAGCCCGCGCATCAGTCCCAACAAGACCATCGAAGGCCTCGTCGGCGGCATGGTCGCTTCGATCATCGTCGCGCTCGTCGGCGCACCGCTGGCCGGCGCCTCCATGGCACAGCTGCCCGCGGTGGTGCTGGTGGTGGTGGTGACGGTCGGGTTCTCGGTCGTCGGCGACCTGTTCGAAAGCCTGCTCAAGCGGCACGTCGGCGCGAAGGATTCGGGCGACCTCATCCCCGGCCACGGCGGTATCCTCGACCGCATCGACAGCGTGCTCGCCGCGCTGCCGGTCTTCGCACTCGGCAAGGGCCTTTTCGGCTTCTGACCATGCAGCAGGTCGCAGTCCTCGGCGCCACCGGCTCGATCGGGACCAGTGCGCTCGACGTCATTTCGCGCCATCCGCGACGATTGCGCGCAAGCGTGCTGTCCGCGGGCTCGCAGGTCGACGCGCTCATCGCGCTGTGCCGCACGCATCGCCCGGACCACGCGGTGATCGCCGATGCATCGCGCTTCGATGCGCTGCGCGACGGATTGCGGGACGCCGGGCTCAAGACGCAGGCGCACGCCGGCAGCGAAGCGCTCGATGCGCTCGTCGCAAGCGATGCCTGCACCACCGTCGTAGCCGCCATCGTGGGCGCCGCGGGCCTGCCCTCCACGCTCGCCGGCGCGCGCGCGGGCAAACGCCTGCTGCTCGCCAACAAGGAGTCGCTGGTGCTCGCCGGCGAACTGCTGATGCAGGCCGTGCACGCCGCGAACGCAACCATCGTGCCGATCGACAGCGAGCACAACGCGATCTTCCAGTGCCTGCCCGATGCGCATGCGCGCGCTGGTCTGAAACGCATCGTGCTCACCGCGTCCGGCGGCCCGTTCCGCGGACGTACGCGCGACACGCTCGCCGACGTCACGCCCGCGCAGGCCGTCGCGCATCCGAAGTGGTCGATGGGGCCGAAGATCTCGGTCGACTCGGCCACGCTGATGAACAAGGGCCTGGAGGTGATCGAGGCGCACCACCTCTTCGGCCTGCCTGCCGACCGCCTCGACGTGCTCGTGCATCCGCAAAGCCTGGTGCACTCGCTGGTCGAATTCGTCGACGGCAGCACGCTCGCCCAGCTCGGCCTGCCCGACATGCGCACCGCGCTGGCGGTGGGCCTGGGCTGGCCGGAGCGGATCGAATCGGGCGTGGCCGGGCTGGACCTGCTGCGCCACGGCCGCCTGGAGTTCGAAGCCCCCGACCTGGCGGCCTTCCCCTGCCTCGGTTTGGCCTATGCTGCGCTCCGCGCGGGCGGGACGGCACCGGCCGTGCTGAACGCGGCGAATGAAGTGGCGGTTTCAGCGTTTCTTCAGGGCCGCATCGCTTTCCTTGGAATCCCCGCGCTGGTCGAGGAGACGCTCGCCGCGCTGGGTTCCAATAGCGCCGGCTCCCTGGAGCTGCTCGGCGAGGCGGACCGCGATGCGCGGCGCTTCGCCGAAGCGGCCATCGGCCGCATGGCAGGTCGCATCGAGGCAATGCAATGAGTGAGTTCTTCGGCTCGATCTGGTGGTGGATCGTCAGCATCGGCTTGCTGGTGACCTTCCACGAGTTCGGTCACTACTGGGTCGCCAAGCGCTGCGGCGTCAAGGTGCTGCGGTTCTCCGTTGGCTTCGGCAAGCCGTTGTGGATGCGCAAGGACGCCGACGGCACCGAGTTCGCGGTCGCCGCGATCCCGCTCGGCGGCTACGTCAAGATGCTCGACGAGCGCGAGACGGACGTCGCGCCGGCCGAACGCCACCGCGCCTTCAACCAGCAATCGGTGTATCGCCGCATCGCGATCGCCGCGGCCGGGCCCGTCGCCAACTTCCTGCTGTGCATCGTGCTGCTGTGGGCGATGTTCGTCGTCGGCCGCCAGGATTACGCGCCGGTGGTCGGGCGCGCGCAGGGCATCGCCGAACAGGCGGGCCTGCACCCGGGCGACGAAGTGCGCAAGGTCGGCGACCGCGAAACGCCCACGTGGGGCGAAGTGCAGTTCGCGCTCGCGACCGCCGCGATCGATCGCACGCGCGTGCAGCTGCAGGTCCGCACGCCCGAGGGCAGCGATCGCGTGCGCACCCTCGACCTGGGCGAGCTGCCCAAGGACTTCGACGAACTCGATGCCCCGCATGCGATCGGCCTGACCCCGCGCTTCCGCCTCGTGCCGCCCGTGGTCGGCGACGTCAAGGAAAACACGCCCGCCTATGGCGTGCTCGCCGAAGGCGATCGCATCACCGCGGTCGACGGCGAGCCGGTCTACAGCTACGAGGACATCGGGCCCAAGGTGCAGGCGCTCGCCGCGCGCGGCGGCCCGGGCATGGTGGAAGTCGAACGCGATGGCCAGCGCCTCGCGCTCGAGATCACGCCCACGCGTTCGCGCGAACCCGATGGCACCGAAAAGGCGATCCTCGGCATCACCTCCGGCGAAGTGAAGCAACCGCCCTTCGACGCGGTGCGCCGGTACGGCCCGATCGAGGCGATCCCCATGGCGATCACCGAAACCGGCCAGCTCGCGAAGGACACGGTGGGCATGATCGGCCGGATGTTCAGCGGCAGCGTGTCGCTGAAGTACGTGTCGGGCCCGATCACCACGGCCCGCACCGCGAATGCCACGGCGCAACTCGGTGCAGCCTGGTTCCTGAACTTTCTGGCCCTGTTGTCGCTCTCACTCGCGATCCTCAACCTGTTGCCCATCCCGCTCTTGGACGGGGGACACCTGCTGTATTACCTTATCGAGTTGGTCAAGGGCAGCCCATTGAGCGAGCGAGCAATGGCTGCCGGACAATACGTGGGCCTGGCGCTGCTGGCCGGATTGATGGGACTGGCGTTGTTCAACGACGTTTTCCATTGGTAACCCCACCAAAATGCTCTGAAAAGAGCGTGCCCCCTCTACCGGACGTGACGATGACGCGACACCTGACCCGCCGCCTGCTCGCCCTTGCCCTCGCTTCGGCGATCGCCGCCCCCGCCGCGGCGCAGACGGCCAATCCCTTCGCGCTCACCCAGGACACCGCGCCGGCCGCGACCCCGACGGTCGAGCCCACCGCCTTCACCGTCAGCGACATCCGCATCGAAGGCCTGCAGCGCATCTCCGCCGGTACCGTCTTCACCTACCTGCCGGTCGAGCGTGGCGACACGCTGGATTCGGCCGCCGCGGCCGACGCCATCCGCGCGCTCTACAAGACCGGCTTCTTCGAGGACGTGCACCTGGATCGCCAGGGCGACATCCTCGTGATCACCGTCGTCGAGCGCCCGGCCATCAACAAGCTGACGCTGACCGGCAACAAGGACATCAAGACCGATGACCTGCTCAAGGGCCTGAAGGAAATCGGCCTGTCGGAAGGCGAAACCTTCGACCGCCTGAGCCTGGACCGCGTCACCCAGGAACTGAACCGCCAGTACAACAACCGCGGCAAGTACAACGTCCAGATCACGCCCACCGTGGCCAAGCTGGATCGCAACCGCGTGGACGTGACGATCACGGTCAAGGAAGGCAAGGCCGCGCGCATCCAGCACATCAACCTGGTCGGCAACGAGGTGTATCCCGACGAGGTGATCACCGACCAGTGGGAATCGCGCGAGCACAACTGGCTCTCGTTCTACAAGCGCGACGACCAGTACTCGCGCGAGAAGCTCTCCGGCGACATGGAGAAGCTCACCAGCTGGTACCTGGATCGCGGCTACGTCGACTTCAGCCTCGACTCCACGCAGGTGGCGATCAGCCCCGACAAGCGCGACATGTACATCACCGCCGGCCTCACCGAGGGCGAGATCTACAAGATCTCCTCGGTGAAGATCACCGGCGACACGGTCCTGCCGAAGGCGGACGTGGAAAAGATGGTGCCGGTGAAGGAAGGCCAGATCTTCTCCCGCCGCCTGCTCGAGTTCACCTCCGACTCGATCACCTCCACGCTGGCCAACATCGGCTATGCGTTCGCGCAGGTGAACCCGCTGCCGGAAGTGCACCAGGAAAACAAGACCGTCGGCATCAACTTCCAGGTCATCCCGGGCAACCGCGTCAACGTCCGCCACATCATCTTCAAGGGCAACACGCGCACGGCCGACGAAGTGCTGCGCCGCGAAATGCGCCAGTTCGAAGGTGCGTGGTATTCGCAGTCGCTGATCGACCGTTCGAAGGTGCGCCTGCAGCGCCTGGGCTACTTCGAGACCGTCGAAGTCGAGAACGTGCCGGTGCCGGGCACCGACGACCAGGTGGACGTCGTGTTCACCGTGAAGGAAACGACCTCGGGCAGCTTCATGTTCGGCGTGGGCTACTCGCAGCTCAGCGGCGTCAACCTGTCCGTGCAGCTGTCGGAATCCAACTTCCTCGGCAGCGGCAACCGCGTGTCCATCGCGGCGCAGCAGAGCAGCTACCAGAAGCGCTACGACTTCTCCTTCACCAATCCGTACTTCACGGACGAAGGCATGTCGCTCGGCTACAACCTGTGGTGGCGCGAGTTCGACTACTCCGATTACGGCGTGGCGAACTATTCGACCAACAGCGGCGCGTTCCAGACCTTCCTGGGCCTGCCGATCACGGAATACGACTCGGTCTCGGCGCTCATCGGCATCGACACCAACGAAATCCTGCTCAGCGCCAGCACGCCGCGCAGCATCGTCGACTACCTCAAGGCGGTCGGCCAGCAGACCTTCCACGCGTGGCGCACGCAGCTGGGCTACACCCGCGACACGCGCAACGACTACTTCATGCCCACGCGCGGCAGCTACCACCGCGCCAGCGTGGAAATCGCGATGCCGGGTTCCACCGCCGAATTCTGGAAGGCCGAGTACCAGTACTCGCGCCTGTTCCCGCTGGCGCAGTGGATGATCCTGTCCACCAGCGTCGACGTCGGTTACGGCGACAGCTACGGCAGCGTCACCTACCGCGACCTGTGCACGAACATGTCCGTGCCCTGCTCGCGCGCGTCGGCCGACTACCTGCGCACGGTAAACGACAGCGGCCTGCCGTTCTTCGAGCGCTTCTACGCCGGCGGCATCATGTCCTCGGGCCGCGTCCGCGGCTTCGTCGACAACTCGCTGGGCCCGCGCGAATTCAACGGCTTCACGTACCAGCCGATGGGCGGCGCGTTCAAGACCGTGGGCACCGTGGAAGCGGTGTTCCCGAAGCTGTTCGACTCGCCGGCCGCGCGCATCTCGGCGTTCGTCGACTTCGGTAACGTGTTCGCCGACTACAACGCGTTCGATGCGGGCGAGCTGCGTGCCTCCGCCGGTGTCGCGCTGTTGTGGCGCTCGCCGATGGGACCGCTGTCGATCAGCTACGCGATCCCGATTCGCACCAAGGACGCCGATTTCGCCAACGGCTTCCCGGGCGACGAGACCGAGCGCCTGCAGTTCTCCTTCGGCGGATCGTTCTGACGGCGGGCGCATGAGCGCGCCTTCCTACAGCGCAGCCCAGCTCGCCGACCGGTTCGGCCTCGCGGTCGCCGGCGATCCGGCGACGTTGGTGCGTGGCGTGGCCACCCTGGCCAATGCCACGCCCGACACGCTGGGCTTCCTCGCCAATCCGCGCTATCGCGCGCAGCTGGCCGCGTCTCGCGCGGGCATCGTCGTCATGCGCGCGGAAGATGCGGAGGGTTACACCGGCACCGCGCTGCTCGCGCGCGATCCGTATTCGACCTTCGCGCGCATCGCCGCGCTGTTCGAGCCCGTCGCCGCGTTCGAAGCCGGCGTGCACCCCACCGCCGTCGTCGATCCGACGGCGATCGTGGATGCCGGCGCGCACATCGGGCCGCACGTGGTCGTCGGTGCGCGCAGCATCGTCGACGCAGGCGCCTCGCTCGGCCCCGGTTGCATCGTCGGCGAGGACTGCCATGTCGGCGCCGGCTGCCAGCTCATCGCACGCGTCACGCTCGTCACGCGCGTGCGCCTGGGCCAGCGCGTGCGCATCCATCCCGGTGCCGTGCTCGGCGCCGACGGCTTCGGCCTGGCGATGGACGCCGGCCGCTGGCTCAAGGTGCCGCAGCTCGGTGGCGTGGTGGTGGGCGACGACTGCGAGATCGGTGCGAACACCACCATCGACCGCGGCGCGCTGGAAGACACCGTGCTCGAGGAAGACGTGCGCCTGGACAACCAGATCCAGGTCGGCCACAACGTGGTGATCGGCGCGCACACGGCCATGGCCGGGTGCTCCGCGGTGGCCGGCAGCGCGCGCATCGGCCGCTACTGCCTGGTCGGCGGCGGCGCGGGCATCCTCGGCCACCTGGAGGTCTGCGACCGCGTGGTGGTCACGGCCATGAGCCTGGTGACGCATTCGATCAAGGAGCCCGGCGAGTACTCGTCCGGCACGCCGATCATGGACAATCGCGCCTGGCGCAAGAGCGCCGCCCGATTCAAGCAACTCGATGCACTGGCCCGCCGCCTGGCGGGCACGGACAAGGATTAACAAGATGGATGTGCAACTTCCCCTCGACGTGGTGGCGATCCAGCACCTGCTGCCGCACCGCTACCCCTTCCTGCTGGTCGATCGCGTGACCGAGTTCGAATCGAACAAGCGCATCGTCGGCATCAAGAACGTCACGATCAACGAGCCCTTCTTCCAGGGCCACTTCCCGGGCCACCCGGTGATGCCGGGGGTGCTGGTGATCGAAGCGCTGGCGCAGGCCGGCGGCATCCTGACGCAGCTTTCGCACCAGTCGGGCGCGGAGGGCAAGCTGTTCTACCTCGTGAAGATCGACAACGCGAAGTTCTCCAAGATGGTGGTGCCGGGCGACCAGCTCTCGCTGCAGGTCGAGCTCAAGCGCACGATCCGCAACATGGCGCTGTACTCGGGCATCGCGCGCGTGGATGGCGAACAGGTCGCCTGCGCCGACATCCTGTGCGCCGAGGTCAAGGCCTGACGCGATGAGCGCCCAGGTCCATCCCACCGCCGTCGTCGACGCGGGCGCGAAGCTCGGCGCAGGCGTGCGCGTCGGGCCGTTCTGCGTCGTCGGCGCGGAGGTCGAGATCGGCGACGGCACGATCCTGGGGCCGCACTGCACGGTGGCGGGCCCCACGCGCATCGGCCGCAACAACCATTTCCACGGCCACGCCGCGATCGGCGGGGATCCGCAGGACAAGAAATTCGCAGGCGAACGCACGGAACTGGTGATCGGCGACGACAACGTCGTGCGCGAGTTCACCACCATCAGCCGCGGGACGGGCAACGGCGGCAGCGTCACGCGCATCGGCAACGGCAACTGGCTGCTGGCCTACGTGCACATCGCGCACGACTGCATCGTCGGCAACGGCTGCGTGTTCTCCAATAACGCCACGCTGGCCGGCCACGTCGAAGTGGGCGACCAGGTGATCCTGTCCGGCTTCGTCGGCGTGCACCAGTTCTGCCGCATCGGCGCGCATGCGTTCGTCGGCATGGGCGCGTTCGTCAACGGCGACGTGCCGCCCTTCGTGATGGTCGCGCAGGAAGGCTATGGCCGTCCGCGCGGCATCAATGCCGAAGGGCTCAAGCGCCGGGGCTTCGATGCCGCGCGCGTGTCGGCGATCAAGCGCGCCTACCGTGCGCTCTACATCTCCGGTGCGAAGCTCGAGGACGCGATGGTGCAACTGGGCGAGATCGACAGCGACGACGTGCGCGCCATGCGCGACTTCATCCAGGCCGGCGACCGGCCTTTGTTGCGCTGACGCGATGCCGCCCCGCATCGGCCTCGTCGCCGGCGAAACCTCGGGCGACCAGCTCGGCGCAGGCTTGATCGAGGCGTTGCGCGAACGCTTCCCCGACGCGGAATTCGCCGGCATCGGCGGCGACCGCATGCGCGAAGCGGGCCTGGACGCCTGGCACGATGCGTCCGAACTCGCGGTGATGGGCCTGGCCGAAGTGCTCGCGCACCTGCCGCGCCTGTTGCGCGTGCGCCGCGCACTGCGCACGCGCATGCTCGCGTGGAAGCCCGACGTGTTCATCGGCATCGACGCGCCCGACTTCAACCTCGGCGTCGAACGCTGGCTCAAGCAGCGCGGCGTGCGCACCGTGCACGACGTCAGCCCGTCGGTGTGGGCGTGGCGCGAATCGCGCGCGGAAAAGATTGGTCGCAGCGCCGATCGCGTGCTGTGCCTGTTCCCGATGGAGCCGCCGATCTACGCGCGCCACGGCGTGGACGCGCGCTACATCGGCCATCCGCTTGCCGATGCGTTGCCGCTGGAACCAGATCGCAATGCGGCACGCGAAGCCCTCGGCATCGCCGCGGACGAGCGCGCGCTCGCGATCCTGCCCGGCTCGCGCCTGGGCGAAATCCATCGCCTGGGCCGCATCTTCTTCGACGCCGCCGCCTTGCTCGCGAAGCAATTCCCCGGCTTGCATGTCGTCGTGCCCGCGGCGAACGCGGCCTGCAGGCAGGCGATCGAATCCTTGCGTCCCGCCGGCATCGCCAACCTCCACGTGCTCGACGGCCATGCGCAGCGCGCCATGATCGCCAGCGACGCGGTGCTCCTTGCCTCCGGCACGGCGGCGCTGGAAGCGATGCTGTGCAAACGCCCGATGGTCGTGGCCTACAAGCTCGCGCCCATCAGCCACGCCATCGTGCGCACCTTCGGCCTGCTCAAGGTCGAACACGTCTCGCTGCCGAACGTACTGGCCGGCGAAGGCCTGGTGCCGGAACTGCTGCAGGACGCCTGCACGGCGGACAAGCTCGCGAAGGCGTTGGCGCCCTACCTCGGCACGCCCGAACCGGGCCTGCTCCTGCAGCAACGCTTTCGCGACATGCACCTGATGCTGCGCCGTGACGCCTCCGCGCGCGCCGCCGACGCCGTGGCCGAACTGCTCGCCGAGCCCGCGCCGCGTCTTGCGTGAATACGTCGCCCCGCCGCAAGCTCGCGCCCCGATGACCGACCTGTTGCCCGACGCCCTCGTTCCCTTCGCGATCGATTCGAAGATCCATCGCGTCGCGGGCATCGATGAAGCCGGACGCGGGCCGCTCGCCGGGCCCGTGGTGGTGGCGGCGGTCGTCTTCGCACCCGGTCGCACGCCGATCAACGGCCTGGCCGATTCCAAGCAACTGCAGGCCGACCGTCGCGCCGAACTCTTCGAGCGCATCGTCGAACGCGCGCTCGCCTTCCACATCGTCTCCGTCGACGTGGAACAGATCGACCGCCTCAACATCTACCACGCCACGATGCTCGGCATGCGCCTGGCACTGGAAGGCGTGCAGCACGCGTGCGAAGCCGCGCGCATCGACGGCAACGCGCTGCCCCGCGGCCTGGGTCGCCATGCCGAAGCGGTGATCGGCGGCGATGCGAGCGACCGCGCGATCATGGCCGCTTCGATCCTGGCCAAGGTGACGCGCGACCGTTACATGGTCGACCTGCACGCGCGCTGGCCGTCGTACGGATTCGACGAGCACAAGGGTTACTCGACGCCGCAGCACCTGGCGGCCCTGCGCATGCACGGACCATGCCCGGAGCATCGCCGCAGTTTCACGCCCGTGCGCGAAGCCTTGCAGGGCAGCCTGCTGCCCGTGGATGTGCCGCTGGAGCGCGTGCCCGCCTAGTGGTGGCGGGACGTGGGATCGTGCGCCGCTTCGACGACGGGCGTGACGGCGGCGGTCTCTCCTTCCTCGTCGCCTTCCAGCCGCTCGGGCTTCACCATGAAGCGATAGCCGCGTCCGTGCAGCGTCTGGATGTAGCGCGGATTGCTCGCATCGTCGCCGAGCGCGCGGCGCAATTGCGCCACGATGCGATTGAGCACGCTCGGTGTCACATGGCGATGGCCCCAGACCGTATCGAGCAGCGTTTCACGCTCGATCGCTTCGCCCGCGCGGTTGAGCAGGACCATCAGGACGGCATGCGCCTTCGGTTCCACGCCGATCATGCGATCGCCGCGACGCACGCCGATCGGCCGTGCGCGCACCTCGACATCGTCGAAGCGGAAGACCTTCTCGTGGTCGCGCGAATGCTCCTGCACGTTTTCCCCAACGCAGCCAGCGAAAGTGCCCGGCCACCGTCGGTCGGGCAGCGTGCGGGACTTTCGGCACCCCAACTTCCTCCCCGCGACAGATCGATTGCAACGGAGGAGACTCATCCTGCATCCCAGTAGAAGGCCGCGCGTCGCGCCGGCCGGCGCAGCGACCCACCTGAAACAGCCGGGCCCGGGAGTGCGCCATGCGACTCACCACCCCCACTCTTACCGACGACCCCCTGCCGCTGTCATTCGGCGCGGACAGTGGTGCGACCGGCCCCGCGATCCATCCGGAGGCCGTCGCCCGATTCGATGCGCTGCTGCATGAGCTTTACCCCGACGCGGTGAGGGTCGACGCCGACCGCGTCCGCAACCTGTGCGTCTGGCTGGCCTCGATGCCCTCCCAGGCCGCGCAGGACGTCCTGGACCGTCGCCTGCACCGCATCGAGGAACTGCGCCACATGCTCGACGATGCGAGTTGGGATCCCCCCGAAGCCATGCGCAGCCGCCTGGCCAAGCTGATCGGCTATCTCGACGAGGACGAGGACATGATCCCCGACCGCGAGCCGCTGCTCGGCAAGCTGGACGACGTGCTGCTGCTCGAACTCGCCTGGCCGGCCTTCGCGGCCGAAGCCGAGGACTATCGCGACTTCTGCGCCTATCGGTCGGAACACACGCCGGCCGGCTCGGGCGATGAACAGCGCGCCGCGTGGATCCGCGACCGCCTGGCCGAGATCGCGCTGTGGCAGCACAACATGCGGGTCAACGACAGCCACTACAGCTACAGCGGCCACGCCGAAGCGCCGTTCCGCATCGGCAGCTGACGGGTGACGAACAAGGGGCGGCCGCGGGGCTGTCAAGAACTTGTCCCGCTTCCCGCCCCCCTCCACACTGCCGGGTAACCCGACGCACGGCCCGGCATGCCCGCTTTCGCCCATCTCCACCTGCACAGCGAGTATTCGCTGGTCGACTCGACCATCCGCATCGCGGACCTGGTCAAGCGCTGCGTTGCGCTGGGCCAGCCAGCGGTGGCCGTCACCGACCAGAACAACCTGTTCGCATTGGTGAAGTTCTACAAGGCGGCCGAAGGCGCGGGCGTCAAACCCATCGCCGGCGCCGACCTGCTGCTGGCCGACGGCGATGAAGCACCGACGCGCCTGACCGTGCTGTGCCGGGATAACGACGGTTACCTGAGCCTGTCGCGCCTGCTCTCGCGCGCTTGGATGGAAGGCCATCGCAACGACGGTGTCGTGGTGCGGCCGCAGTGGTTGCGCGAGGCCAACACCGGGTTGTTCGTGCTCGCGGGACGCAACAGCGAAGCCGGGCGCCTGGCCGCCGCGGGCAAGCACGACCTCGCCGAACAATGGCTCGCGGAACTGCAACATGCCACCGGCGAACGCGCATTCCTGGAACTCACGCGCACCGCGCGCGAAGGCGAAGATGCGTTCAACGCCTTCGCATTGCATGCGGCCTCACGCCGCGGCATGCCGGTGATCGCCACCAACGATGCCCGCTTCCTCGATGCCGAAGGCTTCGACGCGCACGAAGCGCGCGTGTGCATCGCAACCGGGCGCGTCCTCGACGACCCGAAGCGTCCGAAGGACTACGGCCCCGAACAGTTCGTCAAATCCTCCGAAGCGATGGGCGAGCTGTTCGCCGACGTGCCGGATGCGATCGACAATGCGATCGCGCTCGCCACGCGCTGCAATCTCGAACTGCGCCTGGGCACGTACTTCCTGCCCGCCTTCCCGGTGCCGGACGACGAAACGCTGGACAGCTGGATCCGCGTGCAGGCGCGCGAGGGTTTGACGAATCGCCTGGAGAAGGCCCCGATCGCCGCGGGCCACACGCGCGAGTCGTATTTCGAACGCCTCGAGATCGAACTCGACGTCATCGTGAAGATGGGCTTCCCCGGCTACTTCCTGATCGTGGCCGACTTCATCAATTGGGCGAAGGATCACGGCATTCCCGTGGGTCCGGGGCGTGGTTCGGGTGCAGGCTCGATCGTCGCGTGGGCGCTGGGCATCACCGACCTGGATCCGATTCCCTACGACCTGCTGTTCGAACGCTTCCTCAATCCGGAACGCGTGTCGATGCCCGACTTCGACATCGACTTCTGCATGGATCGCCGCGACGAGGTGATCGACTACGTCGCCGCGAAGTACGGCCGCGACCGCGTCAGCCAGATCATCACCTACGGCACCATGGCCGCGAAGGCCGTGGTGCGCGATGCAGGCCGCGTGCTCGGCCATCCGTATGGCTTCGTCGACGGCATCGCCAAGCTCATTCCGAATACGCTCGGCATCTGCCTCGACGATGCGCTTGGCGAATCCGATGCGGCGAAGAAGAACCCGGAGCTCGCGTCCGCCGAACTGATCCAGCGCGAGGCGGCCGAAGACGACGTCCGCGACTTGCTCGCGCTCGCGCGCGAACTCGAAGACCTGACGCGCAACGCGGGCAAGCACGCGGGCGGCGTCGTGATCGCGCCGAGCCCGCTCTCCGACTTCTGCCCGCTGTTCGCGGAACACGACGAAGGCGGACGCGGCAAGAACCCGGTCACGCAGTTCGACAAGGACGACGTCGAATCCATCGGCCTGGTGAAGTTCGACTTCCTCGGCCTGCGCACGCTCACGATCATCGATTGGGCGGTGAAGGCGATCAACGTGCGCCGCAAGACGGCGGGCGAAGCGGCGCTGGACATCACCGCGCTGCCGCTCGACGACAAGCGCACCTACGAACTGTTTGCGCGCGGCGACACCGTCGCGGTGTTCCAGTTCGAATCGCGCGGCATGCGCGAGCTGCTCAAGCGCGCGAAACCCGACACCTTCGAAGACATCATCGCGCTCGCCGCGCTGTTCCGCCCCGGCCCGCTCGGTTCGGGGATGGACCGCGACTGGGTGGACCGCAAGCACGGCAACGCCGAAGTCACCTACCCGCATCCGCTGCTGGAACCCGTGCTCGCGCCGACCTACGGCGTGATCGTGTACCAGGAACAGGTGATGCAGATCGCGCAGGTGCTCGCGGGCTATTCGCTCGGCGGCGCCGACCTGCTGCGCCGCGCCATGGGCAAGAAGAAGCCCGAGGAGATGGCGAAGGAACGCGTCAAGTTCGAAACCGGTGCGGCGGAGAACAAAGTCGAAGCGCGCCTGGCTTCGTCGATCTTCGACTTGATGGAGAAATTCGCCGAGTACGGCTTCAACAAGTCGCACTCGGCCGCGTATGCGCTGGTCGCATATCAAACGGCCTGGCTGAAGGTGCACTACCCCGCCGAGTTCATGGCGGCGGTGCTGTCCTCGGACATGGACAACACGGACAAGGTGGTGGGCTTCCTCGATGAAGCGCGCGCCTTGTCGCTGGAGGTGTTGCCGCCGGACGTGGATGCGTCGGTGTACATGTTCGAAGCCAAGGATCCGAAAACGATCCGCTATGGCCTCGGCGCCGTGAAAGGTGTGGGCCGCGGCGCCTGCGAAGCCATCGCCGACGAACGTGCGCGCGGCGGCCGCTTCGCCGACCTGCTCGACTTCTGCAAGCGCGTGGATTCGTCGAAGCTCAATCGGCGTGCACTAGAAGCGCTCGTCAACGCGGGCGCGCTCGATGCGCTGGGCCGCAACCGTGCCTCGCTGATGGCGCAATTGCCCGAAGTGCTGAAGGCGACCGACCAGCTCGCGCGCGAGCGCGAGGCGGGCCAGGTCTCCTTGTTCGGCGCGATGCCCGAAGCGCCGGCCTTGCACCTGTCGCTACCCGAACTCGACGAATGGCCGCTGCAGCAGAAGCTGCAGGGCGAACGCGAAACGCTCGGCCACTACCTCAGCGGACATCCGCTCGATCCGTATCGCGATGAACTGCGCGGGCTGGTGGGCCACGACCTGAGCGACCTCGATCGTCTGTGGAGCGAACGCCCCGACAGCGAGCGCAAGGGTTGGCGCCCCGAGATGTCCGTGGTCATCGCCGGCCAGGTCATCGGCATGCGTAAGCGCGGCGACAGCCAGGCCTTCGTGCAACTGGAGGACGGGCGCGGGCGCATCGAATGTGCGTTCTTCGCCGAGGCCTACTACAGCTTCGCGCAGCTGCTCACGCGCGATCGCATCATCGTGGTGGAAGGCGGCCTGCGCGAGGACGAGTTCAGCGGCGGCTTCTCGCTGCGCGCCAAGCGTTGCTGGGATTTCTCGCAGGTGTGCAGCCAGTACGCGCAGCGCCTGTCGGTGAAGCTCGACCTGCGGCAGAAGGACGCGCTTGCGCAGTTCGAACGCGCATTGCATCCGTTCCTGCCGGGGGCGACGCCCTTGTTGCTGGAAGCGATCACCTCCACCGCGGTGGGCCGCCTGAACATCAACGGCGGGCAAGGCGTGCGCGCGGATGCGTCGCTGCCCGGCGTGCTGCGCAGCCTGCCGGGCGTGCGGACGGTGCGGCTGGCATTGGCGAAGCCCTGGATCGGCGGCAACGCGTAAAGCCTTTTCTGCCCCAAGGCACGATTGCGTCCCATAGGCCCGTGGCGGTCGACTGCGTTATCCACGCAGCCTGCATTCCGCGGAGCCCGACATGTCCTCGACCACTTCCGACGCGCGGCCCGCGCGTTCGCTGACCGATCGTTTCCTCCACATCGTCGAAGTTGGCGGCAACGCGCTGCCGCATCCGGCGACCTTGTTCGCGTTGCTGACGCTGTGCGTTGTCGTCGGGTCGTGGCTCGCGGTACAGCTCGGTATCACCGCCGCGCATCCGGCCACCGGCGAGATCATCCGCCCCGTCGACCTGCTGTCGCGCGAAGGCGTGCATCGCCTGCTCACCGGCCTCGTGCCCAATTTCACCGGCTTCGCACCGCTCGGTGCGGTGCTGGTCTCGCTGATCGGCATCGGCGTGGCGGAGCACTCCGGATTGATCGGTGCGGCCTTGCGGCGCTTGGTGTTCGCCGCGCCGACCTGGGCGTTGACGCCGGTCGTCGTGTTCGCCGGCGTGATGTCGAACATGGCCAGCGAAATCGGCTATGTGCTGCTGATCCCGCTCGCGGGGCTGATGTTTCAGGGCGCGGGGCGGCATCCCATTGTCGGCATGGCGGCGGCGTTCGCGGGCGTGTCGGGCGGTTATTCGGCGAACCTGTTGCTCGGCTCGATCGATCCGTTGCTGTCGGGCTTGTCGCAGGAAGCGGCGCGCGTGGTCGATCCCGCCTACACGGTCAATGCGGCGGCCAACTGGTATTTCATGATGGCGTCGACGCCGCTGGTCGTCGCCATCGGCACCTGGGTCACGCAACGTTTCGTCGCACCGCGCTTCGCGTCCTTGCCGGAGGCGCAGGCCGACGGGGCCATCGCGCCGCCCGATGCGATGGAACGTCGCGGCCTGCGCTGGGCGCTCGTGGCGACGCTCGCACTGAGTGGCGCGATCGCATGGGGCCTGCTGCCGGCCGATGGTTTCCTGCGCAACACCGCCAGCGGCGGCGTGCTGGACTCGCCCTTCCTGCAAGGCATCGTCGCGGTGATCTTCGCCTACGGCGTGGTGGCGGGCGTCGCCTACGGCATCGGCGCACGCACGCTGCGCAGCGACGCGGACATCGTGCGCGGCATGGGCCAGAGCATGTCGACGCTCGGCACCTACATCGTGCTGGTGTTCTTCGCCGCGCAGTTCGTCGCCTGCTTCCAATGGACGCAACTCGGGCTGATCCTCGCGGTGAAACTCGCGGGCCTGCTGCAGGCGCTGCACCTGCCTGCGATTCCCTTGTTCATCGGCCTGGTGGCGATCACGGCGGTGGCGAACCTGTTCATCGGCTCGGCCTCGGCGAAGTGGGCGCTGATGGCGCCGATCTTCGTGCCGATGTTCATGCTGCTCGGCTACTCGCCGGAGCTGGTGCAGGCGGGCTATCGCATCGGCGATTCGGTGACCAACATCGTCTCGCCGATGATGAGCTACTTCGCGCTGATCATCGCGTTCTTCCAACGTTACGAGCCGCGTGCGGGGCTCGGCACGCTGGTCTCGACGATGCTGCCGTATTCCATCGCCTTCGCGATCGGCTGGTCGGTGCTGTTCGCGATCTGGATCGCACTCGGGCTCCCGATCGGGCCGGGAGCGCCGTTGTCGTATCCGGGCTAACGGAGGGTCGCGCGCCAGTCCGTACGCGCGCCTTCGATGTGTTGCGTGCGGGTGGTGCCGTCGGCGCGGTGTTCGATGACGTCGATCGACTTCCACCAGGGCGAGAAGCCCGTGTGTTCGGCCGTGGCCGACACGAGGGTAGTGCCCTTGCGCACTTCACACGCGAAGCGGATGCGCAGGTAGGCGCCGCTGCGGAACGCGAAGCTGTGGCCATCGTCGTCGTACAAGGTGCCGCTGCAATCGCCGCCCGCCTCCGGCACCCACACGTGCACTTCGAGCGGCCCCTGCGGCGTCTCGCCCGTGTGCTGCACGAGCGGTTGCATCGGCACGATCGCGCCGGCGTGGACGAACACGGGCACGTCGCGCGGCGCGGGGTTGAACGTCACGGTGTCGGTGTAACGCTTGCCATCGCGCAGGCCGTACCACGTGCCCGGCGGTAACTGCACGACATGCGCATCGAGCCGTTCGCTCACCACGGGCGCCACGAACAGATCGCGACCGAACAGGAACTCGCGATCGCTGCCCGCCGCCTTCGGGAATTCGAACCACACCGGCCGCGTGATCGGCGCACCGGTGCGCGCGTTCTCTTCGGCCAGCGTGTAGAGGTAGGGCATCAGGCGATAGCGTTGTTCGATCGCCGTGCGGCGCAGCGCTTCGTGTTCCGGCCCGTCGACCCAGGCCTCGTGGTCGCGCGTATCCGTCGCCGCATGGTTGCGGAAGATCGGCTGCCACGCGCCGAGCTGGAACCAGCGCGTGAGCAGGTCCGGCGGCGGCGAACCGATGAAGCCACCGACGTCGTCGCCCGCGAGCGCCATCCCCGACAGGCCCAGCGACAGGATGTTCGGCACGCCCTGCGCGAGGTGCGCCCAGTCGGCGGTGTTGTCGCCCGTCCAGGTCGCGGCGTAGCGCTGCGTGCCTGCATAAGCGGCGCGCGTGAGCACGAAGGGACGTTCGCCGGGGCGCAGCTTCACCAGCCCTTCGAACGTCGCCTGCGCATTGAGCATGCCGTACACGTTGTGCATCGCGCGGTGCGTGCGCGTGGTGCCGTCGTCGAGGCGATGCACCACGTCGTCCGGCATCGTGCCGCCGGGACCGTCGAACACCGACGGCTCGTTCATGTCGTTCCAGAAGCCTGCCGCGCCCATGCGCACGAAGTCGGTGTACAGCCCGCCCCACCAATCGCGCACCTGCGCACGCGAGAAATCGGGGAACACGCTGTCGCCCGGCCACACCTTGCCGACGTAGTCCTCACCGTTGCGCTTCACGAAGGCATCGATCGCCTTCCCGCTCTCGTAGGGCGCGTATCCCGGCTGCTTCGCGATATGCAGGTCTGTGATGAGCACCGTGTGGAAGCCATCCTTGCGCAGGTCGGAGATCATGCCTTCGAAATCCGGGAAGGCCTTGCGATCGATGGTGAAGGGCTTGTTCGCGTCCTGGAACCCGATGTCGAGCCAGATCGCATCGGCGGGGATGCGATGCGCGCGCAGGGTTGCGGCGACTTCGCGGACGCGGGCTTCGGGAAGATAGGTGTAGCGCGATTGCTGGAAGCCGAGCGCCCACTTCGGTGGCAACGGCGTGCGGCCGGTGAGTGCGGTGTAGCGTTGCAGGACTTCGCGCGGCGTGGGGCCATCGATCAAGTACCAGTCGATCGCGCCTTCCGTGACCTCGAACGTGAGCGCGCCCGGGTCGCGCTTGCCGACATCGACGATCATGCGCTGCGTGGCATCGACGAACACGCCGAATGCGCGCCCCTGGCGCACGACGAGCAGGAACGGAATCGACTTGTACAAGGGGTCCCGCGCGGCATCCCAGGCGTAGGCATCGGTGTTCCAGAGTTCGAAGACCCGACCGCGACGCTCCATCGGGCCCGCCTTGTCGCCCAGGCCAAAGATGCGGTCGCCGGGCTGCAGCCCGATGCGCAATTGCTGCCCCGAGGTCTTCGCGGTCACCCACGGCACTGCCGGAAGGCCGAATGCCTTGGGAGAGGCGTCCGCACCGACAAGGAAGTCCATGGCGCACGCAGGATCGTTGCCGCCCGAGCGGAGGTCCGATGCAGGCAGGGCTTCCGACACCGGTCGCGCCGCCCACGACGCCGTTGCCGAGATCGCGTGGGGCGGAATCCGGAGGATGCCCGGCGCCACCGACTCCACGTGCGGCGGCATGAAACAGGCTTGTGCCGTCCCCGCCACCACGAGCAATCCGAGAGCCATCCAAGCGCGCAAAGCCACTGTCATTCCCGCCCCCTGTGCGAAGTCGGCAAGCATACCCATCCGCACGCCTCGGTACGGTACCGGGTGGTGGGCTACACTGCCCCCTTTCCGCGGCCGACCACTCGTCGCAATGAACCCGAACTACCTCGACTTCGAGCAACCCATCGCCGACCTGGAAGCCAAGATCCAGGAGCTGCGCCACGCCAGCCATGGCCCCGCCGTGGACGTCGACGCCGAAGTCCATGCGTTGCAGGACAAGCTGCGCGTGCGCACGGCGCAGATCTTCCGCGACCTCAGCCCCTGGCAGATCTCGCAGCTGGCGCGCCATCCCGCCCGACCGTACACCCTCGACTACGTCCGCGTGATCTGCGACGAGTTCCAGGAACTCGCCGGCGACCGCGCCTTCGCCAACGACAACGCCATCGTCGGCGGCCTCGCCCGCATCGAAGGCCGCCCCGTGGTGATCATCGGCCACGAGAAGGGCCGCGACACCAAGGCAAAGATCAAGCGCAACTTCGGCATGCCCAAGCCGGAGGGTTACCGCAAGGCACTGCGCCTGATGAAGCTCGCCGAACGCTTCTCGCTGCCCATCCTCACCTTCATCGACACCGCCGGCGCCTGGCCGGGCATCGATGCCGAGGAACGCGGCCAGTCCGAAGCCATCGCACGCAACCTGCTGGAGATGTCCGAGCTCAAGGTGCCGATCATCTGCACCGTGATCGGCGAAGGCGGTTCCGGCGGCGCGCTCGCCATCGGCGTCGGCGACCGCACGCTGATGCTCGAATACAGCACCTACTCGGTGATCACCCCCGAAGGCTGCGCCTCGATCCTGTGGAAGACCGCCGAGAAGGCGAAGGACGCGGCGGAGCAGTTGGGCATGACGGCCAAGCGCCTGAAGGAACTCGGCCTGATCGACAAGATCGTGCGCGAGCCCATCGGCGGCGCGCACCGCAAGCCGAAGCAGATGGCCACGCGCCTGAAGGCCGTGCTGGTCAACGAAATCGATGCGCTGTCGCAGGTGCCGGTGCCGGAACTGGTCGAACGCCGCTATCGCCGTTTGCGTTCCTACGGTGCCTACGAGGCGGCCTGACGCATGAGTCCGCTGCTGATCCTCTCGGTGGCGCTGCAGATCGCATGCGCCGTCCATGTCGTGCGCACCGGGCGCCCGATGTACTGGATCTTCATCCTGCTCGTCGGCTCGTTCATCGGCATCGCGGTGTATTTCTTCGCCGAGATCCTGCCCAACATCGGCAGCAGCCGGACGGCGCGTCGTGCCGTGCGCGGCGTGCGCGATCGCGTCGATCCCGAACACGGCAAGCGCCGCGCCGCGCGCCAGCTCGAAGTGGCCGACACCCTCGACAACCGCCGCCGCCTGGCCGAACAGAGCATGGCCAGCGGCGATTACCAGCAGGCGCTGGCGCTGTACCAAAAGTCGCTCACGGGGCTTTACAAGACCGACCCGGACCTGATGCTGGGGGTCGCGCAGGCGCAGTTCGCGCTGTCGCAGCCGGCCCAGGCGCGCGCGACGCTGGACGCCCTGATCGCCGCGAACCCGAACTTCCGTTCCAGCGAAGGCCACCTGCTCTACGCGCGCGCCGTCGAAGCCACCGGCGACATCGACGCCGCACTGCACGAGTACGACGCCGTGGCGCAGGACTTCCCCGGCGAAGAAGGCCGCGTGCGATACGCACAGCTGCTCAAGCGCGCAGGCCAGCGCGCAAAGGCGGCCGAGGTCTTCAACGAATCCATCAAGCGCACCTCGCTCGCGCCCAAGTACTACCAGCGCGACCAACGCGCATGGGTCGATCTCGCCAAGCGCGAGCTGCAGGACCTCGCCTGACGCCGGCGGTCGCACGATGTCGACCGCCCCGTTCCTTCCGATCCGCCTGCCCGCGCTGGGCCGTGACAGCGAAATCGTCGTTGCACTGAGCGGCGGGCTGGACTCCACCGTGCTGCTGCATGCGCTCGCCGCGATGCCCGAAGCGCGCGCGCATGGCCTGCGCGCCGTGCACGTGCACCATGGGCTGAGCGGTACCGCCGATGCGTGGGTCGCCGACTGCGAGCGCTTGTGCGCCTCGTTGCAGGTGCCCTTGCGCGTGTTGCGCGTGCAAGTGGATCGCCGCTCCGGCCTCGGCCTCGAAGGAGCAGCGCGCGAAGCACGCCATGCGGCACTCGCGGCAGAACTGCGCCCGGGCGACCTGCTCGCCCTCGCCCACCATCGCGACGACCAGGCCGAAACCTTCCTGCTGCGTGCCTTGCGCGCCTCCGGCCCCGACGGACTCGCCGCGATGCGGATGCTGCGGCCCTTCGCGCAAGGCTTCCTGTGGCGCCCGCTGCTCGACGTCGCGCGCGAAGACCTGCATGCGTATGCGACAGCGCATGCGCTCGAATGGATCGAGGACCCCGCGAACGCCTCGCTCGAACACGACCGCAACTTCCTGCGCCATCGCGTCCTGCCGTTGCTGCGCGAACGCTGGCCGCATGCCGACGCCGCCTTCGCCCGCGCCGCCGCACTCAACGCTGATGCCGCCGACCTGCTGCGCGAAGACGACCGCATCGCCCTCGACGCCGCACGCACCGACGCACCCGACGTGTTGTCGACCGACGCCCTGCGCACCCTCGCCGCCCCACGTCGCGCCCGCGTGCTGCGCCAATGGATCGCATCGCTCGACCTTCCGCCCTTGCCCGCCGAAGGCATCGCGCAGATCGAATCCGACCTCGCCCTCCCCGCCCCCGACACCGACTTCGTCTTCGCCTGGTCCGGCGCCGAGCTGCGCCGCTGGCGCGGCCGCCTGCGCGCGGCGCGCGCATCGACACCGATGCCCCCGCACTGGTCGGACGCATGGGATGGCCGCGCACCCTTGATCCTCCCCGACGGCGGCGCGCTCGAACTGATCGGCACCCCCGCCTTCGACGCACCGCTGCAAGTGCGCCTGCGCGCCGGCGGCGAACGCATCGTCCTCCCCGGCCGCACGCACTCCCACAGCCTCAAACACGCATTGCAGGACGCCGCCATCCCACCATGGGAACGCGAACGCCTGCCCTTGCTCTGCGACGCCGAAGGCACCGTGCTCGCCGCAGGCGACCGTTTGCTATCAGCGACGCTCGATGCATGGCTGCAATCCCACAACGCACACCTACGTTGGCTCCCGCCGTCGCGATAGCCAACGCGCCGCATCCATCAAACCTGCGCGGAGGACCGACACGCCCTCGGTTGTCGCGACTGCAGGGCGGCCATGGATGGCCACCCGGGCGGAGCTCCGGTTGCAGGATGCGGCTTGGAGGCGCTCCGACAGGCGCGATAACCGAGGGCGTGGCGGTCCGTCCCTCCGGAGCCGATGAAAGCCTTTGGGCTTTTGTTGACCCTGCCCCGCCCCCGTTACACACTGCGCGCCATGCCGCGCCCCTCCGAATCCCAAGCCTCCCCGGTCGCCGATTTCGAAGCCTCCCTCGACCAACTCGAACAGTTGGTGGAGAAAATGGAACACGGCGAAATGAGCCTCGAAGAATCGCTCGCCGCCTACGAACGCGGCGTCGGCCTCTACCGCAAATGCCAGACCGCCCTGGAACAGGCCGAACTGCGCGTGCGCCTGCTCAGTGACCCGGAACAACCGGACAACGCCGAACCCTTCGGCGCCCCGGCCGCGGATGCCTGATTTCGATTTCGGGCCGTGGCGCACGCGCGTGGACGCGGCGCTCTCGGCCGCGCTGCCCGACCCCGCCACGTCCCCGCAACGCCTGCACGGCGCGATGCGCCATGCGGTGCTGCTCGGCGGCAAGCGCATGCGGCCCTTGCTCGTGTATGCCACCGGCACCGCGTTCGGCGCGGATGCCGCGACGCTCGACGCACCCGCCGTCGCCGTCGAACTCATCCACGCCTACTCGCTCGTCCACGACGACCTGCCCGCGATGGACGACGACGCATTACGTCGCGGCCAGCCCACCGTGCACGTCGCCTTCGATGAAGCCACCGCGATCCTCGCCGGCGACGCATTGCAGTCGCTCGCCTTTGAAGTCCTTGCGCACGCGCCCGTCGATGCGCAGGCGCGCGTGTCGATGCTCGGTGAACTCGCGACCGCCAGCGGCGTGCGCGGTATGTGTGGCGGCCAGGCGCTCGACATCGATGCGACCGGCGGCGCCATGCTTGCGCTCGAAGCCTTGCAACGATTGCATGCGATGAAGACCGGCGCCTTGCTGCGTTCGGCCGTGCGCATGGGCGCGATGGCCGCGCATTGCGACGCCGACACGCGCGCCCGCCTGGACACCTTCGCCGATGCACTCGGCCTCGCCTTCCAGGTTCGCGACGATTTGCTCGATGTCGAAGGCGACAGCGCCTCGCTCGGCAAAACCGCAGGCAAAGATGCCGCGCAAGGGAAATCCACATTTCCTGCGCTCCTCGGCGTGGACGCCACGCGCGAACGCCTGCGCACCCTCGCCGACACCATGCGCGACGCACTCGCCCCTTTCGGTGCGCGCACCGATGCCCTCGCCGCGCTCGGTCGCGCGGCCGTGGAAAGGACGCACTGAGCCATGGCCCGTCGCCGTCGCACGCGCACGCTGCTGACGGTGATCGATGCCTGGATGGCGGCGTCGGCGCACGCCTTCATCGAATTCTGGGGACGCGTCGAGCGCAGTTACAAACGGCCGCTCGCGTGGATCGCGCTGCGCATGCGCTTCGCGTTCTATCCGTTGCTCGCGTTGGGCGCGGTGGCGTGGCTGGTGTACGACTGGACCGGCGCGCGTTCGCTGGCGGCGGCCGAAGACGCGGTGTTCGACCAGGTGATCAAGAGCCGCCCCATCGAACCGGCTGCGTCCAAGCGCGTGGTGGTAGTGGAGATCGACGATTGCTCGATCGCATGGTTCGCATCACGCGGTGAAGGCGGTTGGCCCTGGAGCCGCGGGCGCCACGCCGACCTGCTCGACGCACTCGATCGCGCGGGCATCGCCGCAGTCGGCTACGACGTCATGTTCGACGACACGTCTTCGAAAGACCCCATCGCCGACGCGACCCTGGATGCGATGGCCGCAGGCGGCGAAGGTCGCTTCGTCTTCGGCGCTTCGCGCCAGCATTCGGATTTCGATACCACGTCGATCGCGATCCCCGCCTCACGCGCGCCAGGCGCCTTTCCCCTCGAGGCGAACCCGGAACGCCCGGGCCCGCGCATGGCCTTGCAGCTGCCCTACGGTGCAGCGATGCAACGCTACGCCGGATTGCTCGACATCACCCGGTCCGTCGATGGCGTGCTGCGCGACATGCCACTGTACGAACGCGCAGGCGACTGGGGCGTGCCTTCGCTCGCGCTACGCGTGGCGGCGTACGACATGAAGCAGCCGCTGGCCTCGTTCCCCGCCTCGGTGCGCATCAACTGGCGTTCGGATACGCGCCTGCCCTACGTCAGCGCCGCGAACCTGATCGAAGGCAAGCCGGTCTGCCGCAGCGAGGATGCAAGCACGCCGACGCTGAAGAACAGCATCGCGATCATCGGCTACACCGCATCCGGCCTCAACGACGCCAAGCCCACGCCGGTGAACCCGCTCATGCCCGGCGTGGAAGTGCAGGCCGAAGCCGTCGCCGCGCTCGTCGACCACAGCGCGATCTGGCTGCCGCCCGCATCGCTGAAATACATCCTCGCTGGCATCCTCGTCGTCCTCACCGCCTTCGCGTTCTGGCGCGGCGAGCCCGCGACCGACATCGACTCGATCTTCGTCGCCACCAACCTGCTGCTGATCGTCCTCGCCTACGCAGGCCTGACGTTCTTCGGCGCCTTCTTCGACATCTACGCAAGCATCGGCTTTGTCAGCCTCTGCTTCGGCCTGTGCCGCACGTATGCGGGCGTGCAGCGCGGGCGTGCCACCGGCAACAACGACTTCCTGCGCGAGTTCGATCCCGAGCAGGATCGCTGGCTCGTATTCGCGCGCCTGCGCTTCGTGCCGTATCCCTCGCTGGACGAACACGCCGCTGCGCGACGCCGTCGCGAATACCACCGTCGCTTGCGCCGTTTCCTCTACGCCGGTTCCGAGGCGGTGATGCTCGAAGGCGTCGTCGAACGCAAGAGCTGGCTGCACGAAACACTCGACGATTTGATGGTGCTGGTGTGGCGCGGCGAAGATCGCGAAGCGGCCGCCGCGCGCTCGCGCCGTGACCTCGATGCGCTGTACAGACATCTGAATGAGGCCGACGATCGCCTCGACGACGACGGCACCGTCAAAGTGTGCGTGATCGCCGCCGAAATCGACGACGACATCGAGGGTGCCTACGGCGAGCGGATGCGCTTGCGCGAAGCGCTCGGCCATGCCCTGGATCTGTCGGGAGAATGGCCGCTTTCCGCGGAAAATCCGTTATTGCAGGGGAGCGAGCCACAGGCCGGAGCTTCTGCATGCGAGTCCACCGAATCCTCCTGACGGGCGCTGTCGCATGCGCCTGCACCGTGGCCATCGCCGCGGGACAGACACCCGCCACCGTGCACAAACCCGACGTGGAAGTGCACGCCGCGCCCGACTTCCAGTCGCCCACCGTGACGAAGCTCGCGCAGAACGCGAAGGTCGATGTCACCGGGCAGAAAGGCTTGTGGTTCGAAGTCGCAACGCCGGATGGCAAGAAGGGCTACGTGCGCGTCAACGATGTGCGCATGGAGTACGCGACGAAGGCAGGCGGCAACGCGAACGCGCTGTTCACAGGCCAGGCGGGCAAGGGCCGCGTGTCGGAAACCGCGGGCGTGCGCGGCATCGACGAAAGCGATCTGCAGGGCGCCGGTTACGACGCCGCGCAGTTCGCGCAGCTCGAAGCCAATCGTGTCTCGCCGGAGTCGGCATCGGCCGATGCCAATGCGAAGGGCCACCACGCGAAACAAGTCGCGCTCGCCGGCGAGTTCAAACCCGTCGCGGATGCGAAACCGAAGGCGACGCAGGCGGAGAAGAAAGGCGGCTTCGCACTCGCACGCGGACTGATGTCCGCGGTGGGCCTGGGCGCACCGGCGCCGGCGGAATCGGCGATGGACGTCGCCGAAGCCTCGCAAGGCAAGTCGGAAGCCGAGCAGTCCGCGGAAGAAGCGGCGCTGGGTCCGGAAATCGCAGGGCGCGTGCTCGGCGCGGCGCACCTGTGGGACAACGCCGAAGCGCAGGCGCGCGTGAACCGCGTCGGCCGCTGGATGGCCTCGCAAACTTCGCGCCCCGAGCTGCCGTGGAGCTTCGGCGTGATCGACACACCGGAGATCAACGCCTTCGCGGCGCCCGGCGGATACATCCTGATCACGCGCGGCATGTACGAATTGCTCGGCGAAGACGACGAAGTCGCCGCCGTCATCGGACACGAACTGAGCCACGTCGTGCAGCGCGACCACTACAACGTGATCCAGAAGCAGGAACAGCAATCGGCGATCCAGTCGGCGGCTTCGTCCAACGTGTCCGTCGGCGGCGGCATCGCCGGCAGCATGGCCAAGGCCTACGTCGAGAAACATGGCGCCACGATCATGCTGACCAGCCTGGACCGCGACGCGGAGTACCGCGCCGACCAGGCCGCCGAGGTCTACCTGGCGCGCTCCGGCTACGACCCGCTCGCGCTGTATGCCGTGCTGCAGAAGATGACGGCGCTCGGCAGCCAGTCGGGCAACCTCGCCGCCTTGTACAAGACGCATCCGCCGCTCAAGGATCGCCTCGATCGCCTGGATCGGAGCGGGGTTGCCGGCGCGGGACGCTGATCATCATCCTCGCGCTTGACGCGGGGCCGCCGCCAGCCGCACTGTCGGCCGCACGGGGCCCTGCGGGGCGCCAACCACCGGGGAGTCCGTCATGAACGACATCGATCCGACCAACGCTTCTGCTTCCGGCATCTCCGCCGAAGAACGCCAGTGGGCCATGTTCGCCCACCTCTCCGCGCTCCTCGGCCTCGTCATTCCCTTCGGCCACCTGCTCGGCCCGCTTGTGATCTGGCTGATGAAGAAGGAAACCATGCCCTTCGTCGACCAGCAGGCCAAGGAAGCGCTGAATTTCCAGATCACGGTGTCGATTGCCCTGATGGTCGCGGCGATCCTGATCATCGTGGTGATCGGCATCGCGCTGTTGCCCCTGATCGGTATTGCGGCGATCGTGTTGGCGATCATGGCCGCGATCAAGGCGAACGAAGGCGTGGCCTACCGCTATCCGTTCACGCTGCGCCTGATCAACTGAGCGCGCGCTACGCAATCCAACGCGGCGTCCTTTCGGGGCGCCGCGTTTTTTATTGGCTCATTCGCCCGCGACCGTCATGCGCCCGACGAGGATCGAACCGACGCGGATGTGCGAGCGCGGATCGACATCCGTGCCCACCGCTTCGATGGCCTGGAAGATCGCCTTGAGGTTGCCCGCGATCGTGATCGCGTCGACGGGATATTCGATCTTCCCGTTCTCCACCCAGAAGCCGGCTGCGCCACGCGAGTAATCGCCCGTCACCGCGTTCACGCCCTGCCCCATCAGTTCGGTGACCAGCAGGCCGCGCTGCATCCCGCCGACGAGCGCATCGAAATCGCCCGCGTTCGCCGGGATTTCCAGGTTATGCACGCCGCCGGCGTTCGCCGTGGTCTGCAAGCCGAGCTTGCGCGCCGAATAACTGCCGAGCACGTAGCGCTGCAGTACGCCTTGCTCGATCAACGATGAGGCACGCGTGGCCACGCCTTCCGAATCGAAGGACGAAGAGCGGAAGCCGCGCGGGAGGAAGGGATTCTCGTGGATGCCGAACCACGTCGGGAACAGCTGCGTGCCGACCGAATCGACGAGGAAGCTCGCGCGCCGGTACAACGCACCGCCGGACACCGCACCGAGCAGGTGCCCGATCAGCGAACGTGCGACTTCCGAAGCGAACAGCACCGGCACCTCGCCCGTCGCCACCGAACGCGGCTGCAGGCGCGAGGCGGCGCGCACCGCCGCGTGGCGGCCGATCGCCGACGCCTGCTCGAGGTCGCCAGCCGCGATCGCCGTGCTGTACCACCCATCGCGCTGCATCGCATCGCCGCGACCGGCGATCAGCGCGCATCCGATCGTGTGCTGCGTGCTGCGTTCGCGGCCGATGAAGCCGTGCGAATTCGCATAGACGCTCATCGACGCGCTGCTGCCGACCGAGGCACCGTCGCTGTTCTCGATGCGCGCGTCCGCATCGCGGCCGGCCTGTTCGCAGGCCAGCGCGATGTCGACCGCGCGGTCGGCGTCCATGTCCCACGGATGCCAGGAGTCGAATTCGTGCAGCTCACGCGCCATGAGGTCCGGGTCCGCCAGGCCCGCGGCCGGGTCGTCCTCGGTGTGACGGGCGATGGCACAGGCCTGCTCGACCGTGGAGGCCAGGCTCTCTTCGCGCAGGTCCGCCGTGCTCGCGCTGCCCTTGCGCTTGCCGAAGTACACCGTCACCGCGATACCGCGGTCGCGCGTGGACTCCACGGTGTCCACCGCGCCCATCCGCACGTTGACGTTGAGGCCGTGCTCCTGCGAGGCCGAGACCTCGGACTGGGTGGCACCGGCGGCACGGCAGCGGTCCAGCAGCTGGGCGGCGATGCCTTCCAGCACGTCAAGCCGGGTGAGGCTGTCGTCGGCCGACAGGGGGCCGGCGGAAGACGTCGACAGGGGGACGTGGCTCAATGGCTTATCCTTGTGCGGATTCAAAGGGAACGACGGCAATGCGCGGAAGGGACGAGGAGACCGGCGAGTTCCACAGCCCCAGTCGGAGCGAACAGCGCCGCGCGGCGCTGGACGTGCTGGAACTGGGCGGAAAGCTGGCCGTGCTCAGCGATGCGCAGCTGTCGAAGCTGCCCATCCCCGAACACCTGCTGCCGCACATCCTGGAAACGCGGCGCATCACCTCGCACATCGCGCACAAGCGCCAGTTGCAGTTCCTCGCCAAGCAGATGCGGCGCGAGGACGAGGAAACGCTGGATGCGTTGCGCGATGCGCTCGATGAAAAGGGCGACGCGGCGCGGCGTGAAGTGGCGGCGATGCATCGCGTGGAGGCCTGGCGCGATCGCCTGATCGACGACGGCGACGACGCGCTCGCGGCTTTCCTCGAGGAATACCCCGAAGCGGACCGCCAGCGCCTGCGCCAGCTCGTGCGCAACGCGATCGAGGAACGCAACCGCAACAAGCCGCCGCGCGCGTACCGCGAGATCTTCCAGGTCGTGCGCGCGGTGATGGACGCCGAGATGGAAGCGGCCGACGAGGCCGACGACGGCGAGGACTTCGACGAGCGCTGACGCGGCGCGCTTCACGCCCGCGTCCCGCCCACCGTCAACTGGTCGATCAGCAGTGAAGGCTGGCCCACGCCGACCGGCACGCTTTGCCCGTCCTTGCCGCACACGCCCACGCCTTCGTCGAGCGCGAGGTCGTTGCCGATCATCTTCACGCGCTGCATCGTTTCCGGGCCGTTGCCGATGAGCGTGGCGCCCTTCACCGGCGCGGTGATCTTCCCGTCCTCGATGAGGTAGGCCTCGGTGGCCGAGAACACGTACTTGCCGCTGGTGATGTCGACCTGGCCTCCGCCGAAGTTCACCGCGTACAGGCCCTTCTTCACCGAACGGATCATCTCTTCCGGATCGTGTTCGCCGGCGAGCATGTAGGTGTTGGTCATGCGCGGCATCGGCAGGTGCGCGAAGGATTCGCGGCGGCCGTTGCCGGTGGGCTGCATGCCCATCAGGCGTGCGTTGAGCGTGTCCTGCATGTAGCCGACGAGCACGCCGTCTTCGATCAGCGTGGTGCACGCGGTGGGCGTGCCTTCGTCGTCGACGTTGAGCGAACCGCGGCGACCGGGCAGCGTGCCGTCGTCGACGATGGTCACGCCCGGTGACGCAACACGCTGGCCCATGCGGCCGGCATAGGTCGAGGTGCCCTTGCGGTTGAAGTCGCCTTCCAGGCCATGGCCCACCGCTTCGTGCAGCAACACGCCGGGCCAGCCGCTGCCGAGCACGACGGGCATGACGCCGGCCGGCGCATCGACGGCTTCCAGGTTCACCAGCGCCTGACGCAGCGCTTCGCGCGCGAATTGTTCCGGGCGCCCGTTCGACAACAGCTCCGCGTACGAATAACGCCCGCCGCCGCCTGCGTAACCGCTCTCGCGACGGCCGTTCTGTTCGACGATCACCTGCACGTTCAAACGCACCAGCGGACGCACGTCGGCGGCGAGCACGCCGTCGCTGCGCGCGACGAGTACGGTGTCCACGCCACCGGCCAGCGACACCATCACCTGCTGCACGCGCGGGTCGGCGGCGCGCAGCATGCGATCGATCGCGCGCAGCGCTTCGACCTTCGCTTCGTTGCCGAGCGCATCGATCGGATCCTCCGGCGCATACAACGCACGACCGCTGCCGGGCACGAGCGCGCGCGGCATCGTGGCCGAGCCGTCGCGTGCGATGGCACGCGCGGACTTCGAGGCTTCGATCAGCGCCGCCGTGTCGATCTCATCCGAATACGCAAAGCCGGTCTTCTCGCCGGAAATCGCACGCACGCCGACGCCCTGCTCGATCGAGTGCGCCCCGTCCTTCACGATGCCGTCCTCCACCGTCCAGCTCTCGCGCCGCGCGTGCTGAAAATACAGATCGCCGAAGTCGATGCCCGGGCCGAGCAATGCGCCGAAGGCCGCGTCGAGGTGGGAAGTCGCCAGGCCGGCAGGCACCAGCAGGCGGGATTCGGCGAGGCGAATGGGCAGGGTCATGGGGATCCGGGGAAGCGCGCCGAGCGGCGCATTGCAATCAGATGGTGACGCCAAGCGTGGAGCGCAACCGTGAAGCAACGGCTCATCCGTTGTCGGAAGGCGCTTGCTGGGCGTCGGCGGGTGCAGCGCGGCGCGGCTGGTTGGCCGACGTTCCGCCCTGCGGCTTCTTGGTGACTTCCACCTTGGGGTCCTTCCACGGGCCGGTCACGCGATAGGTGCGCGCGGTGAGTTGCCCGATCGGCTTGTTGAGCATCGCGTTGGCGGCCGCTCCGATCGCGGCGCCCACCGGCCCGCCCGCCAGTGCGCCAGCGACCGTGAGCAGGTTGCCCGTGCGCGGCACGACTTCGACGGTCTGGTCGAAGGTCTGTGCCTGCAGGTCCGCGGCACCCCGGATCTCGATCTGCGCGGCGGGACCATCGATGCTGAGGTCGTCGGTGCGCGCCTGGCCCTGCGCGAGGCGCACGTGGCCATCGACGCGGTTGAAGGCCAGGCCCTTGTGGGTGACGTCGCTGAAATCCAGCAGCATGCGGCGCGGCAGTTGCGCCAGACTCAGCAGGCCGAGCACGCGGCCCGCACCCGGTTCGACTTCGAGCAGCGCGCCTTCCTTGATGTCGAGCGCGAGCAGGCCTTCGACGCCCTTCGTGCCGACATCGCGCGGCGCGCCCGGCCACATTGCATCGAACTGCGCACTGCCCTTGCCGTCCTTGAGCTGGCCGCCGAACCCCAGGCCATCGAGCAGCGCGCCGAAGTCCTCGCTGTCGATCGACAGCGCGGTGCGCGTATGCGCGCCCGTGCCCATGCCGTCCCATTCGCCCTGCAGCGTGATGCGGTGCTGCCGCGAATCGGTCTGGAAGCGTTCGAAGCGCATGCCGGTGGGGGTCTGGCGCGTGCGCACGACGCCGCGACCCAGCGCGAGGTTGTTGAGGCGCAGGTCGTCGATGTCGAAGGACAGCGACGGAATGTCGGCGGGATTGAAGGGATTGGGATCGGTGGCGGGCGTTGCCGGTGCATTCGCCGGCGTCGGCGGCGCGCGCCAGTACGCCCGGTCGAAACGGCCGGTGATCGCCCCGCCCTTCGCATCCGGCACGATCGCGGTGCCGGCAAGCGCGGGACCGGTGACGACGACATTGCTGCCGCCCTTGCCCGGCGTGACCTGCACGCGCGCATCCGGGAACACGCCGCCGATCAGCGCGAGACGATCGGCGCGCACGTCGATGTTGCGCAGCGGGAGGCCACCGCCGCCCTTGCTGTCGCCGCCGCTGGTCGTTGCCAGCGCGATCCAGTCGACGACATCCAGCGTCGATGCGCGGCCACTCGCCACCAGGCCCGAGGGCGGCGGTGCGTCGTCGACGCGCGCGCTGCCGAGCACCACGCGCAAGCCGGTCTGGTTGCCGCGCGAACGCGCGCGCAAGGCCGCGAGGTTGCCGAGCGACACGCGCACTTCGCCCTCGCCCATCGGCAAATCGGCTTCGATGGTCGAAGGCAAGGCGGCGCTTGCGGGTTTGCGCAGCGGAGCCGGCAGATCGAGCGAGGTGCCGACCAGGTTCGAGCGCAACGTGAGCTTGCTGGGCGCAGCGACGGCATTCGCGCCTGCCACGCCCTTCGGCAACGCAACAGCGACCGTCCACGTCGAACGCCCGTCGAGGTAGGGCCGCAGCCAACCGAGGTTGCCGGCGCGATCGATCAGCGTCTTCGCCCCCATCGACGCTTCGAGTTCGGCTTCGAAGGCCTGCTTCGCATCCTGTACGTAGGACGCGCCGGCGCGCAGCGACAACTTGCCGGGCTGGCCTTCGTGTCGCACCACCAGTCCGTTCGCAGCGAATCCTCCATCACCGTAGTCGGCCTTGCCGCTCACGTCGTCGAAGGCGAGGTTCCAGCGCTTCTCGCGCAGGCGCGCGCCCTGTAGTTGCACCGTGCCGCTGGTGTGTCCCTTCGCCGCGCCCGCGTGCAGCGGCAGCAGCATGTCGAAGGTGACCGCGGCAGGGCCGCTGGCTTCGACGTTCGCGAGCGTTTCGCCGTTGTCCTTGCGCAGCGGGCTGTGGCGCAGCAGGTCGACGAGTTTCGACGCATCGCTCGCGCCTTCCGCCTGCACGGTGAGTTCGGCGTGCGAATAATCGGGAAGCGCGGCGTGCACCTTCGACACCGCCACGCCCGCCATCGTGCCGTGGCCATCGACGGTGAAACCGTTGCCGATGAAGCTCGCATGGCCGTCGAGCTTTTCGATCGCGGGCCATTCCGGCGAGAACTGCAGCACCGCGCCTTGCAGGTCCGCATCGGCGCGGAACAGGCCGTCGTTATGGATGAAGGGCCAGTTGTCGAGATCGCCGCTGACCACTGCGTGGCCGTTCACGACGTGGCCGCCGACGAGCGCGGCGTCGAGCCAGTGTTCCGTCGCGTCGGCCATGAGGTGCCTGACGAGGAAGCCCTTGGCCGCGGGCACGGGCGAGGTGTCGAGGTCGGCGGCGACGTCAATCCACGGCCGCGTGCCGTCGCCCTGGAACCACATGCCGCCGCGCGCGAACACGCCGAAATCCGTACCGGTGATCTTCAGCGCGTCGAAGCCCACGCGCCAACCCGCGCCTTCGCGCCAGCCGGCGATCGCACCGCGCAAGGTCATCGGATGCACGACCGCGAAACCGGCCGGCCAGTCGAAATCCATTTTCACGGACGCATCGGGTGTGAACACGAAGCCGTCCGCGTCCGCCATCACCGTGCCGGCGAGGCGATGCAAGCCGGGCCCGTTGCCGACCGGCGAGAAGCCGACGCCGGAGACCGTGCCATCGGCGCGCATCGCACCGTTGCGACGGCCGGCGAGTTCGACGCGTTCGAGCACCGCCGCGGGCCGGGCGAGCAGGATCCAGCGGCGCAGGCCTGCGTCCATGCGATCGCTGAGCGCCGCGGTGGCGAGCAGCGGGCCGGCATCCACGTGCTCGGCACGCAAGGCATAACGTTCGCCACCGGCGAGCAGCAGGCCGTCGAGCGTCTGCTTGCTGCCTTCGGATTCGATTCGCAGGCGCGGCGCGTCGAAGCGCCAGCCCTGCGGTTCCTGGCGCAGGCGCGCGCGCATTTCAACGTGGCCGAATTGCGTCTGCGGCGTGCGCACGCCGCTCGCATCGCGCAAGGGCGCGCCACGCAGGACCACGGCATCGAGCGCGGTGTCGAAAGTCATCGAGGCGACGCGGTGGTCGCGCAATTCCAGCCACGCCTGCGCGCGCCCATGACCGGACTGCACCTGCACGCCCATGACGTGCAGCAGCGGGGCCCACGCGGCGAGTTCGGCGTCCTTCGCGCCGGCATAACCGCGGCCGTTGCCGCGCTTGCGATCGAAATCCAGGGTCGCCGACAGGGGCGCACCGTTCGCCTGCATCCATGCGCGCATGCCGCTGCGCACGCGATCGCCTTCCACGCGCAGGCGCAGGTCGATGCGCGGCACGGTGGCGTCGATGCCGAGCGACGGCGCATCCACGCGCAGGCGCCCGCCGATGATCTGCACTTCGCCCAGGCGTTCCAGCGCCGCGAACGGATCGGCTCCCGGCTGCTGTTGTCCCGGCAGGCCGCGCACCGACCATTGGCCATCGCTGGCGCGCTGCACGGTGAGGTCGAGTCCGCGCAGGCGCAGCTCGGTGAAGGTGCGTCCCGGCAACAGGCCGGCGTATAGCGACACGAGCATTTCGGTGTCGCCGATGAGGATCGACTGCGAGGCATCGCCGATGCGCAGGTCGTCCAGGCGCAACAGCGGACCGCGCCGCGTCCACTGCGTTTCCACGCGCGCGAAATGCACGGGGCGACCCGCGCGCTCGCTCAGCCAGGCCGCGATCTTGTCCGGATGCTGTTCCACCAGCGGCAACATCTGCTTCGCGAGGCCGACCAGCAACGCGGCCACGATGAGCACGACCAGCGCGCCGTAACCGACGAACCGGCGTGCGTGCCGCAGCCGCCTGCGCACGGGGGTGGGCATCAGCGCCGCAGTCCGTCGTCAGAGCAGCACGACATCGAACTGCTCCTGCAGGTACTGCTCGTCGGACTGGAAGCGGATCGACTTGCCCAGGAATTCCTCGAGTTCGGCGACGGCCGCCGATTCCTCGTCGGTGATGCGCGCCACGACCTTCGGCGAGGCGATCACCAGCAGCCGCGCGGCTTCGAACTGGCGCACCGCGCGGGTGATCTCGCGGAAGATTTCGTAGGTCACCGTCTCGGCGGTCTTGAGCGTGCCGCGCCCGCCGCATTCGTGGCAGGGCTCGCACAGCTGGCGTTCGAGCGATTCCACCGTGCGCTTGCGCGTCATCTCGACCAGGCCGAGCGGCGAGAAGTCGTAGACGGTGGTCTTGGCGTGGTCCTTGGCCAGCGACTTCTCGAGCGTGCGCAGCACCTGGCGGCGGTGCTCGGCATCGGTCATGTCGATGAAGTCGATGATGATGATGCCGCCGAGGTTGCGCAGGCGCAGTTGCCGCGCGACGGCCTGGGCCGCTTCGAGGTTGGTGCGGTACACCGTCTCTTCGAGGTTGCGCTGGCCGAGGAAGGAGCCGGTGTTGACGTCCACCGTGGTCATCGCCTCGGTCTGGTCGATCACCAGGTAACCGCCGGACTTGAGCGGCACTTCCTTTTCAAGCGCGTGCTGGATTTCGTCTTCGACGCCGTACAGATCGAAGATGGGGCGCGCGCCGGCGTAGTGTTCGATCTTCTCGGCCAGGCCCGGCATGTATTGCGCGGCGAAGGTGCGCAAGCGGTCGCAGGTCTCGCGCGAGTCCACCTTCACCTTCTCCACGTCGCGGCGGATCAGGTCGCGCACGGCGCGCAAAGGCAGGCTGAGGTCTTCGTAGATGCACGCGCCGAGCTTCGTGCCCTTCGCCTGCTCTTCCACCAGCGCCCACACGCGGCTGAGGTAGGCGATGTCTTCCGCGAGCGCCTCGGCGGGCTGGCCTTCGGCGTTGGTGCGCACGATGTAGCCCTCGCCGCCGCCGGCGAATTCGGCGACCACGCCCTTCAGGCGCGCGCGTTCTGTTTCGTCTTCGATGCGCGAGGACACGCCGACCACGCGCGACTGCGGCAACAGCACGAGGTAACGCGAGGGAATGCTGAGCTGCGTGGTCAGGCGCGCGCCCTTGCTGCCGATCGGATCCTTGACGACCTGCACGACGATGTCCTGGCCTTCGCGCACGAGCTCGAGGATGGGACGCGTCTGCGCGGGCGGCGGCGGCGCTTCTTCGCCTTCGGCCGTGGCCGGCAATGCGGCGGGACGCACGATGTCGTTGGCGTGCAGGAAGGCCGCGCGGTCCAGGCCGATGTCGACGAACGCCGCCTGCATCCCCGGCATCACGCGCTGCACGCGGCCCTTGTAGATGTTGCCGACCACGCCACGCCGCCAGCCGCGTTCGATGTGCAGCTCCTGCAGCATGCCGTTCTCGACGACGGCCACGCGCGTTTCGCGCGGGGTGACGTTAACCAGGATTTCTTCCGTCATGCGCGCTCCCCTGCGTGCGTGGGCACGATGCCGAATTCGCGAAGCAATCGCGCCGTTTCGAACAAAGGTAATCCCATCACGCCGGAGAAGCTGCCGGACAAATGTTGGATGAACGCCTGCGCATGCCCCTGGATCCCGTAGGCGCCGGCCTTGCCGTCCCATTCGCCGGTGGCCAGGTAGTCGGCGATGGCCGCCTCGTCGAGCGGGGCCACGGTGACGTCGGACACCGACACCACCTGGGCTTCGCGCGCCGCGGACACCACGCTGACGGCGGAGATCACCTGGTGCGTGCGGCCCGACAGGCGGCGCAGCATCGCGGCGGCGTCGCTGGCGTCGCGCGGCTTGCCGAACACCTCGTCGTCCAGGATCACCTCGGTGTCCGCGCCGAGCACGAGGGCGCCCGGCGTGGCGACCACCTGCAGCAGGCCCGCGCCCGCCTTTTCGCGCGCCACGCGGCGCACGTATTCCTCGGCCGGCTCGCCGGGCTGGCGATGCTCCGGCAGGTCGAGTTCGAGCACGCCGAATGCGAACCCGAGGCGGGCCAGCAATTCGGAACGACGCGGGGATTTCGAGGCGAGATGCAGCATCGAGCGAGTCTAACCCGCGGCTGTACGAACACCCGTGCGCGTCGTCATGGCAACCCCGGGACGCGTCACCGGCCGTTCACCCGCCGCATCATGTTGCACGAACGGATGCCACCACCTTTGACCTGACTCGAACGGAGATCGCCCCCCATGCCCCTGCGCCTGACCCAGCTCGCCCTCGCCCTCGTTCTCGGAGTTGCCGCCATGCCCCACGCCCATGCCCAGGCCGCTGCGCCGACGGGTTACGCCATTCCCTCGGACGGCACCCTGCTTTCGGTCGCCGCCGACGCCGAATCCCGCCGCGTACCGGACGTCGCCACGATTTCCGCAGGCGTGGTGACCCAGGCCGCCGACGCCAATGCCGCGATGCGCGACAACGCGACGCAGATGGAGAAGGTCATGGCCGCGATCCGCGCCGCCGGCGTCGCCGAGCGCGACGTGCAGACCGCCGGCATCTCGGTGCAGCCGCAGTACCGCTACGCCGAGAACCAGCCGCCGGTGATCACCGGCTACCAGGCCAGCAACACGGTCAACGTGAAGGTGCGCGACATCGGCAAGCTCGGGAAGGTGCTCGATGCGCTCGTGGCCAACGGCGCGAACCAGGTCAACGGACCGACCTTCGAAGTCGACAAGCCCGACGCCGCGTACGACGAAGCGCGCATCGCTGCGCTGCACAAGGCGCAGGCCCGCGCCGAAACGTATGCCAAGGCGATGGGCCTGCGCGTGCGCCGCGTGGTGAGCATCGACGAAGGCGGCGGTGGCGTGCGTCCGCCGATGCCGATGATGCGGGCGATGGCCTCCGACGCGTATGCGAAGGCCGAGACCTCGGTGTCGCCGGGCGAGACGGTGTTGCCGGTGCATCTTGACGTGGTGTTCGAACTGGGTCGATGACACTGGGGGCCACGCGAACGCCAGGAGCGCCCCGCATGGCCGACAAACATCGCAGCACCCCGCCCGCGGCCGACCCGCGGGCGGGTCGCAACCCGGGTTACGCCGAGACGCATCCGCGCGACAAGGCCGATGCGCACCAGAAGGCGCCCGCGCCGAAAGCACAACCCGACGAACCGGGCATTGCGCGCGATACGGAAGAGCAGCCCGACCCCGCGAAAAGAAAACACTGATCGCAACCCCATTGCATGGAGTCGCACGTTGGAGCCTGCACACGTCGAACGACAGGAGGCTCCACCATGGTGCACGCAACGCTCCGCTCCTTCCCGCAGGCCCAACTCGGGGTGCTCCGCGAACGTCCGAGTCCCGCGCGCATCGCCGCCATCAGCGCGGTGGTCGCGCTGCACGCGGCGGCCTTCGTCCTGTTGCTGATGCCGATGGCGGCGCCGGAACCGGCGCCGGCACGCGACGAAGTGATCCCGGTCACGTCGATCATCCGCAAGATTCCGCCGGTGCTTCCCGTCGCGCCGCCCCGCGATCCGCGCCCGCCGACGCACACGGTCGTCACCACGCGCCAGGTCGTGCAGACACCGCCGGATCCGCCGATCCTTGTCGAAGAGAGCACGGACGTCGTCCCGCCGACCCCGCCCGCGAGGGAAGAAGTCACGTCCATCACGCCCACCGCCGGCCCGCTGCGGATGGAGCGCCTGGAATACGCGACCGCGACGCCGCCCCCTTACCCGCCCGAAGCGCAGCGTCGCCGCATCGAAGGCACGGTGTTGCTGCAGGTGCTGGTCGACGTCGACGGAAAGCCGATCCAGGTGACGATCCAGCAGAGCAGCGGCAACCGCACGCTCGACGAAGCCGCAGTGAGGCACGTGCTCAAGCGTTGGATGTTCCGCCCTGCGATCCAGAATGGCGTGGCGGTGCAGGCGATCGGCCTGGTGCCGATCAAGTTCACCGTGCGCTGAGTCTCAGGCTCGGTGGTAGGGGTGGTTGGCGAGCAGTGCGTTCGCGCGATACAGCTGCTCGCCGACCACCAGCCGCACGAGCATGTGCGGCAGCGTGAGCGGCCCCAGCGACCAGGTTTCGTCGGCACGCGCCGTGACCTCCGGCGCGTGTCCTTCGGGACCGCCGATCAGGAAACACAGATCGCGCCCCGCGCCGCGCCATTGCTCCATGCGCTGCGCAAGCTGTTCGGAACTCCAGGTGCGCCCGCGGCCATCGAGTGCGACGACCCACGCGCCCTTCGGAATCGCCGCGAGCACGCGCTGTCCTTCTTCGAACGTGGCGCGCACCGCATCGCGTCCCTTGCCGCGCACGCCGGGTTCGACCTCGATGAGTTCGAACGGCAACCAGTGCGACAGTCGCTTGCGGTATTCGGCGAAGCCCTCCGCCACCCAGGCGGGTGCCCGCTCGCCGACGGCGACGAGACGGGCTTTCAATGCATCACTCGCCGGCGCGGCCGGCGGCGAGTTCCTCGTGTTCTTCGGGCGGCTGGTCGCCCACCGTCCACAGGCGCTCGAGCGCATAGAACTCGCGCACGCGCGGCAGCATGACGTGGACGACGACGTCGCCGAGGTCGACGAGCACCCATTCGGCTTCGCGCTCGCCTTCCACGCCCAGCGGCATGCAGTCCAGCTTCTTGGCGTGCTTCACCACTTCGTCGGCGATCGACTTGACGTGGCGGGTGGAGGTGCCCGACGCAATGACCAGGTGGTCGGTGACGCTGGTCTTGCCGCGAACGTCGATTTCGACGACATCCTTCGCCTTCAGTTCCTCGACTGCGTTGCGGACATGCTGCAGGAGGACTTCGGCCGGCGGCGGCGGGTTGGGAAGGCGGGTCTTGATGACGTGTGCGGCAGTGGTCAAGGGCGAGCGGCTCTATTGAGTTGCGGGGATTATACGAGGCCGCCGTCGGCCGCCGACGTGAATGCGTCGGCACCATAGAGCCGGTGGTCGGCGATGTAGCGGGCCACGGCCGGTGCGACCCACGCCTTCCAGCGGGGTTCGCCGGCCGCGATGCGGCGGCGCAGCTCGGTCGACGACTCCGGCCGCTCGCCGCGCAGGCGGAATTCGGCGAAACCCCCGGCCGGCAGCGCATGCAGCTGCGCCGGCAGGCACCAGCGGGGCGCGAGCTCGGCATGGACGGCCGGCGCCCGGGCCGCCAGCGCCGCTTCTTCGATCGGCGCCCCGGGGCGCGCGATCGCCAGCACATGGGCCAGCTCGAACAACTGCCGCCACTGGTGCCAGGTGTCGAGCTCGAAGACCGAATCGCCCCCCACCATCCAGACGAGCGGCGCATGCGGGCCGAATTCCGCGCGCAGCTCGCGCAGCGTGTCGACCGTGTAGGACGGCCCCGCGCGGCGCAGCTCGCGCCGATCGACGATCAACCCCGCCTCGCCGTCGACCGCCAGCTCGAGCATGCGCGCGCGCTGTTCCGCGTCCGCGTGCGTCGGTCCCTTGTGCGGCGGATCGGCCGCGGGCAGCAGGTGCACGTCGGCGTGCAAGGCATCGCGCACCGCGCGTGCGATGGCCAGGTGCCCGGTATGGACGGGATCGAAGGTGCCGCCGTAACACAGGATCAGCGGCGTCATGCGTCAGCCCAGCAAGCGCAGGGCGCGTGGATCGGCGACGGCGAGCAGCACGCGCTCCAGCGCGATCCAGGCATCGGTCGGATCCTGGCCCGGCCGCGGGCGTCCCTTCGCGATGCGGTCCACGCGCCCGGCTTCGGCGGCGAAACGTTCCCAGCGCGCAGCGTCGTGGCGTTTCAAGGCACGCGTGTACGCGGCCTGCTTCGAATCCCAGATGCGCTGCGCCTTGAACTCCGCCGCCATGTTGCCGCCGCGCGCCTGCACGCGGGCCAGCAACGCGGCGCGTTGCAGTTCCATTGCCACCATGCCCAGCAGCGCGGGTACCGCTTCACCTTCCGAGCGCAGGCCGTGCAGCATGCGCGAGACATGCGCGCCCTCCCCGTTCATCGCTGCGTCGACGAGGCGGAACACGTCATAGCGCGAGGAATCGGAGACGAGGAAGTCCATGCGCGCCGCATCGATGGAAGCGCCATCGGACAGCAGCACGAGTTTGTCGATTTCCTGCGCGGCGGCGAGCAGGTTGCCTTCGATGCGCTCGACCAGGCGCTGCACGGCGTCGCGATCGGCGCGCAGGCCGCGCGAACGCAGGCGCTGTTCGATCCAGTTCGGCAGCTCGTGCGGTTTCACCTGCCAGGCGATCGCCACGTGGCCGATGCGCGCGATGGCTTCGCTCCACTTGCCGCCGTGCTGCTTGCTCCATTCGGCACAGGTGACGAGCAGGACGACATCCGGCGGCGGGTTCGCGCAGAACGCGGTGAGGATCTCCGCGCCGTCCTTGCCGGGCTTGCCGCCGGGCATGCGGACTTCGACGATGCGCCGCGTGGAAAACAGGCCCGGTGCATTGAAGGCGGCGGCCACCGAATCCCAATCCGGATCCTTGCCTTCGATGTCGAACACTTCGCGATCGGTGATGCCGGCGTCGCGCGCGGCGGCGCGCAACGCGTCGGCCGCTTCGAGCACGATCAGCGCTTCGGGTCCCGCGATCAGGTAGGCAGGCCGCAGCGGCTCGGTCGACAGTTGCGCCGCCAGCCGTGCAGGCGCGAGTTCGCCCATCAGGGTGTGGCGGCGCCTGCGCCGCGGCCGTGCATGTTCTCGGCCGGACGCGTGACCTGCAGCGCCGCGCCGACGCGACGCAGGATCGCCTGGCTCATCTCGCGCTGCATTTCCTTGGCGAGCAGTTCGCGCTCGCTGGTCTTGCCGATCGAATTGGCGGGCGGCGAGGTGTAATCGCGCGAGAGCTCGACCACCTGCAGCGGCACGACCACCGCGCCTTCCGGATCCACGAGCGTGAACTGCACCGCGTAGCGCAGGCTGAACTCCTGTGCACGGCCGTTCTGGTCGATGCTGATCGGCTGGTTGCCCCAGCGCTCGGAGGTGATCTGCAGCGTGGTGGCGGGCACGAGCGCGTCGGCGGACGCGGGCGTGGCACCGGCGCGCGTCATCGCATCGGCCAGCGATTCGGCGAGCGGGCTGTACGGATCCGGCGCGACGACGCGGACCGGCATCAGCTCGGTCGGTAGCGTGAGCGCGTTGCGCAGGTGGAAGCCGCACGCGCTGCAGGCCAGCGCGAGCGTGGCCAGGAGCGCGAGGCGGAGGGATTTCGGGGCGATTCGCATGGCCGGCAGTCTGGACGACCGGGCGACGGGCGGCAAGCGCGTCGCCCTGGCGATCAGGCGCCTGCCGCCACGATGTTCACGATCTTGCCCGGCACCACGATGACCTTCTTCACCGACTGGCCCTCGAGGAAGCGCGCGACGCCCGGTTCGGCGAGCGCGGCGGCCTCGATGGCCTCGCGCGGCGCGTCCGGCGACACCTCGATGGTGCCGCGCAGCTTGCCGTTGACTTGCACGGCCAGCGTGAGTGCGTCGCGCACCAGCGCGGCGGGGTCGGCCTGCGGGAACGGCACGTCCTCGACCAGCGTTTCCTTGTGGCCCAGCACCTGCCACAGCGCATGGCTCACGTGCGGCGTGACCGGATTGAGCAGCAGCACCATCGCCTGCAGCGCTTCGTGGCGCACGGCGCGGCCCTGGTCGGACATGTCGGTGAACTTCGCGACATGGTTGAGCAGTTCCATCAGCGCCGCGATCGCGGTGTTGAAGCTGTGCCGGCGGCCGTAGTCGTCGCCGACCTTCTGGATCGTTTCGTGCAGCTGGCGGCGCAGGGTCTTCTGCGCGGCGTCGAGCGTCGCGGCATCCACTTCCGGATGGTCAGGCTGCGCGGCGTGCGTGACGACTTCGCGCCAGAAGCGGCGCAGGAAGCGCGCCATGCCTTCCACGCCTGCTTCGTTCCATTCCAGCGACTGTTCCGGCGGTGCGGCGAACATCGAGAACAGGCGCACCGTGTCGGCGCCGAAGCGCTCGACCATCGCCTGCGGATCCACGCCGTTGTTCTTCGACTTGGACATCTTTTCGATGCCGCCGATGTGCACCGCCTGGCCGTCGGCCGACAGGCGCGCGCCGGTGATGCGGCCGCGTTCATCGCGTTCGACGTCCACGTCGGCCGGGTTGATCCAGTCCTTCGCGCCGTCTTCCGTTTCGCGGTAGTAGGTCTCGGCGATCACCATGCCCTGGCACAGCAGGTTGGTGGCCGGCTCGTTGCTGTGCACCAGGCCCGCGTCGCGCAGGAGCTTGTGGTAGAAGCGGAAATACAGCAGGTGCAGGATCGCGTGTTCGATGCCGCCGATGTACTGGTCCACCGGCGTCCAGTAATCCGCGCGCGCATCGACCATGTCGGCCGCACCCGGCGAGGTGTAGCGCGCGTAGTACCAGCTCGACTCCATGAAGGTGTCGAAGGTGTCGGTCTCGCGTTCGGCCGGGCCGCCGCAGTTCGGGCAGGTGGTCTTGCGCCACTCGGGGTCGGCCTTGATCGGCGACTGCACGCCGCTGAAGGCGACGTCTTCCGGCAGCAGCACCGGCAGCTGGTCTTCCGGCACCGGCACCGCTTCGCACTTCGGGCAGTAGATCACCGGGATCGGGCAGCCCCAGTAACGCTGGCGGCTCACGCCCCAATCGCGGAGGCGATAGTTCACGCGGCGCACGCCATGGCCTTCGGCTTCGAAACGCGTGGCGAGCGCTTCGAACACCTGGCCGTAGTCCATGCCGTCGAACTCGCCGGAATTCACCAGCATGCCGCGCTCGGTGTAAGCCGCGTCTTCCTGGATCCCGCGCTCGAAGTCCTGCAGGACCTCCACGGCCGCGCGCGTGTCGTACACATCGAGCGAACCGCCGCCGTGCAGCGCCGCGTCCATCGGATCGGCGTGCGTGGATACGTCCTTGCCGATCTCCTCGATCGCATCGCGCACTTCCACCGGCACGATGACCATGCGGATCGGCAGGCTGTACTGCTTCGCGAATTCCCAGTCGCGCTGGTCATGGCCGGGCACGGCCATCACCGCGCCGGTGCCGTAGCCCATCAGCACGAAGTTGGCGACGTAGATCGGCAGCGCTTCGCCCGTGATCGGGTGCAGCGCGCGCAGGCCGGTGTCGCGGCCGCGCTTGGCCTGGGTTTCCAGCTCCGCTTCGGTGGTGCCGCCCAGCTTCAGTTCATCGATGAAGGCCGCCAGCGAGGGATCGCTCGCGGCCGCGCGCTGCGCGAGCGGGTGCTCGGCGGCGATGCTCACGAAGGTCACGCCCATCAGCGTGTCGGGACGCGTGGTGAACACGTGCAGCTTCTCGTCGCTGCCTTCCACGTCGAAGGCGAACTCCAGGCCTTCGCTGCGGCCGATCCAGTTGCGCTGCATCGTGCGCACGGCATCGGGCCAGCCCGGCAGCGCATCGAGGCCGTCGAGCAGTTCCTGCGCGTAGTTGGTGATGCGCAGGAACCACTGCGGGATCTCGCGCTTCTCCACGATCGCACCCGAGCGCCAGCCGCGCCCGTCGATCACCTGCTCGTTGGCGAGCACGGTGTGGTCGACCGGATCCCAGTTGACGACCGAATTCTTGCGATATGCCAGCCCCTTCTTCAGCAGGCGCACGAACATGCGCTGCTCGTGCACGTAGTAGGCCGGCGTGCAGGTGGCGAATTCGCGCGACCAGTCGATGGCGTAACCCATCGTCTTGAGCTGCTCGCGCATGTGGGCGATGTTGGCGTAGGTCCACTTCGCCGGCGCGGTGTTGTTCTTGATCGCCGCGTTCTCGGCCGGCAGGCCGAATGCGTCCCAGCCCATCGGTTGCAGCACGTTGCGGCCGTTCATGCGCTGGAAGCGGCTGATCACGTCGCCGATGGTGTAGTTGCGCACGTGGCCCATGTGCAGCGCACCGGAGGGGTACGGCAGCATCGACAGGCAGAAGAACTTCGGCTTTTCGCTGGCTTCGTCGACTTCGAAAGCGCGCGTGTCGGCCCAGTAACGCTGGGCGGCGGATTCCAGGACGCGGGGGTCGTACGCGGCGGCGTCGTGCGGAGCGGCAGACATCGGGGGAGTCAAGGCATCGCGAACAGGGCCGGACAGCCTACCAGCCCGCGCATCGGACGGGCACCCGCGCCTGCATTGCCGCGGGCCTCGCGGAGCTCTACGGTAGCCGGACCTCCAGGGGGACACGTGCCATGGCCCGACCGACGCTGCTGCTCCTTCCGCTGCTGCTCGCCTCCCGCATGCCCGGGTCCCATCCCCTGGGGGCGCCCGGGGTCACCGCGCAATGAGCATGGAGTGGACCGGTTACGTGGCCGCGACGCTGACCACGGTCGCCTTCCTGCCGCAGACGCTCAAGACGCTGCGGACGAAGGACACGCGCGGGATCTCCCTGCGCATGTACGTGGTGTTCACCGCCGGCGTGGCGATGTGGCTGTGGTACGGGTTCGTCCTGCAATCCTGGCCGATGATCCTGGCGAACGTGGTGACGCTCATCCTGTCGACCTCGATCCTCGTGATGAAGATCCGCTGGGGCTGAGCGCTTCCGGAATCGGAATATCCCGACATGCGCACGCGGGCGATGCCGACTGACCGCGGCCGCGCGCCTGCCTAACGTGGAGCCTCCCCAACACGAGGAGGCTCCATGTCCACCAGCATCCGCCACACTACGCGCGCCACCGGCCTGGCCGTCGCCCTGTTCGCCTCGGTCGCATCCGCCAACACCGGCACCATCCGCTTCGAAGGGCGCCTGACCAACGCGACCTGCGAAGTCCTCGGCGGCACCGAAGCCTTCGGCCCCAACTTCACCGTGGTCCTGCCGACGGTGAGCACCGCGCAGATGAACGTCGGCGAATTCGCGGGGCGCACGCGCTTCCCGATGAAGCTGCAGAACTGCACGGACGTCGTCGGCACCGTGCGTGCGCACTTCGACGCGGGCGCCACGATCGACGCGAACTTCCGCACCTTGCGGCCGAACAACGGCGGCCCGGTGCATTTCGCGCTCTTCGACGAAGACGGCACGCGCCTGGCGATCGGCGAGCACCCGCAGGCGGGCGGCACGCCCGCGACGCCGCTCGGCACCGGCTACGCCGCCAACGACACGATGTACTACGAGGTCGCCTACCACCGCGTCGGCGCGGCCGCGCCGGTGGCCGGCGACTTCTTCTCCACCGTCACCTACTCCCTCAAGTACGACTGACGTGCGGGCGTTCGCGAAACCGATGGCGCGCGCGTTGCTCTCGTGCGCCGTCCTCTTTTCCTTGCCGATGCACGCCAGCGTTGTGGTCTCGAGCACGCGCGTGATCTATCCCGCCGATGCGCAGGACATCACCGTGCGGCTGACCAATCGTCGGCCCGTGCCCGCGCTGGTCGAGGCGTGGATCGAGCACGACGGTGCGCACGCAACCTCCGGCGTCGTTCCGTTCGCGATCACGCCACCGCTGTTCCGCCTGGACGCGGGGAAGGGCCAGGCCTTGCGCGTGCACCGACTGCCGGCCCCGTTGTCGTCGGATCGCGAATCGCTGTTCTGGCTCAACGTGCTCGACGTGCCCGCGGACGCACCGAGAGTCGTCGACGGCACGGCGCTCAAGATGGCCGTGCGCAGCAAGCTCAAGCTGTTCGTGCGCCCGCCGGGCCTGGCCGGCAGTGCGAATCGCGCGCCGGGGCGACTGACCTGGCGTTTGGTCGAAGACGACGGCGTTCCCGAGCTGCGGATCGACAATCCGACGCCGTTCCACGTCACGATCTCGCGCGTGCTCGTCGGTGGTGCGCTGGATTTCCGCGGCGACATGGTCGCGCCGTTCGGGCAATTGGCGTTGTCGCTGGAGGCGGTGAACCTGGCAGGCGCGGCGATCGAAGCACGCGTGCGCGCTGATGCGTTGCGCGCCGCCGGACGCGTGGAATTCCACAGTGTCGACGATGCGGGCGGGCTCGTTCCGCACACGGCGCGGGTGGGCCATGGCGCTCGATGAGCCTCCGCAAGGCCATGGGCGTCCTCGCGTCCCTTGCGGGCACGGCGATGGCGCCGCTCGCGGGTGCAATGCCGCAAGACGTCGCGACGACCGTGCGATTCGAGCCTGCCTTCTTCCGCCATGTGCGCGGGCGCGGCGAAACAGGCATCGACCTGGCGCTGCATGCAGCGGGTCCGCACGTTGCGCCGGGCCTGCACGCACTCGACGTGGTGCGCAATGGTCGCCCCTTCGGGCGACACCTGGTGCGCTTCATCGCGCCGGATGGAGACGGAAGTGCGGTGCCCTGCCTCGACCGCAGGCTCGCGGAAGCGCTCGGCGTGGCGTTGGCGCGCTTGTCCCGCGAGCAACGCGCGCGCTTCGAGCACGGCGCGTGCGTCGCCTTTGAATCGGTGATCCCCTCGGCGCGCGCCGAGTACGACGCCGGCGAACTGGCGCTCCGCGTCTCGCTCCCGCAGGCCGTCCTCGCCGGGCGCATCGAGGATGCGATCGACCCGGCCCTGTTCGACGCCGGCATTGCGGCCTTCCGCATGCGCTATGCCCTGTCCGCGACGCACCGCGACGCGCGCGACGATGCGCCAGATCGCACGCAGGCCCACCTGCAGCTCGAAGCCGGCGCCAACCTCGACCGATGGCGCTTGCGCCACCGCAGCGCACACACCTGGCGGTCCGGCACGCCGCTGCGCAACGATGCAATCGCCACCACAGTGGAGCACGACATCGACACGCTCGCCGCGCAGGCCACCCTCGGCGATTTCCACACGCGTGGTGCGCTGTTCGATACCGTGGGGCTGCGCGGCGTGCGCGTCGCTTCGGACGATCGCATGCTGCCGCCCTCGCGCGTGCGCCATGCGCCGGTGATCCGCGGCATCGCCGCGACGAACGCGCGCGTGCAGGTGCGGCAAGGCGACACGGTGCTGCTCGACACCACGGTGGCGCCGGGGCCGTTCGACCTGGAGAACGTCCGCCCCGTCGGCGCGGGCGATGCGCTGCAGGTGCAGGTCGTCGAGGAGGACGGCAGTTCGACCGCGTTCGCAGTGCCCAACGCAGCGGCCCCGGGCTTGTTGCGTCGCGGGCACGCGCGCTTCGGCGTGGCGGCAGGGCGCTGGCGTCCCTCGCGTCACGCGCGTGGCAGCGGTGTCGTCGAGATGACCTGGGAAGCCGGGACCGGCGATCACGGCACGGCGCGGGCCGGCGTACAACTCGCCGGCGACTACGCGCATGCGCTCGGTGGCGTCGCCTTGTCCGCGCCCGTCGGTGTGCTCTCGCTCGACTTGTCGCACGCGCGATCGGCGGGCGATGCCGGCACGCGTGCGCGCATGGGCTACGCCGGCTTCTTCGCCCCCACGCGCACCTCGATCGATGTCGCCGCATGGCGCGTGGGGAGCGACGGCTTCCGCTCGCTGCATGAAGCGATGCAGCCGACGCCCCGCGACGGGCCCGCAATGCGCGAACACACGCGCATCGACCTTGCGCTGCGACAGGAAGCGCGTCGCGCCGGTGCGTTTTCATTCGCGCTCGTCGAACGCCGCCACGCGCCGCGACGACCGGATCGCAGCGCGCAGCTCGGTTGGGGTCGCACCTTCGGCCGCGGTCGCGCGCGGCTCGACGCTTCCTTCGAACAGACGCGGCAACGCCGGCACGGTGCGCTGTCCTTGTCCCTGCCCTTGCGCGTCGGTGCGACTGCGCATTCGCTGCATGCGCAGGCGCGCGCCGCGCCCTCGCAGACCGCCATGCAAGTCGGCGTGCAGGGCCCCATCGGCGCCTCGCGCGCCACATATGGCATCGGCAGGCTGCAGTCCGATGCACGCGCCAGCGCGGGCACGACCAGTGCCTCGCTCGGATGGCTCGGCAATGCAGTGCGCTTCGGCGCGGGCGTGGGCATGTCGCCGCAAGCGCGGCAGTGGTCGGCGAATGCGGAAGGCGCGTTGCTCGCGCACCACGACGGCCTCACCTTCGCTCCGGCGATGGGCGAAGCGGTTGCGCTGCTGCGCACCGGGCATGGACGCGGTGCGCGCGTGCTGCACGATCCGCACAAGCGGTTGGATCGCTCGGGCCGCGCCGTGGTCGCGCATCTGTCGCCCTATCGTCGCAATCGTGTCGGCATCGATCCGCAGGGCGCGGACCCCGCCGTGCATTTCGCGTGGACCGAACGCGAGGTGATTCCGCGCGCGGGTGCCGTCGTCGACGTTCCCCTGCCCGCCCTGCATGCACCGGCGCGCTGGCTGCGCGTCGTTCGCGAAGACGGCAGCGCCCCGCCCTTCGCCGCCGATGTCGTGTCCCCCTGGGGCGACAGCGTCGGTGGGATCGGGCGCGACGGCGTCGCCTACCTGCGCATCGGGACCGATGCCACGCACGTGGACGTGCGCTGGCAGGAAGAAGGCGAACCGGGCGCGTGCCGCATCACGCTGGCCACGCCTCCCCGCACGATGGCCTTTGCACCCGAGGCTGCAACCTGCGTCGCCTTGCCGGAGTCACCGCGATGACGCGCGCGCCATTCCGAAGATCCACGCGAACCACGCCACGAACGCGATGCGTTGCCCGAGCGCAGGCGCGCCCGGAATGGCCACCACGACACTCGCCAGCACCACGATCGCCGCGATCGCCGTGGCGATGCGCGTGCGCCGCAGGCCCGTGTGCGCACCCGCGCCCGCGATCAACGCCACCGCGCCGGCGACGAAGGCGATCCACCACACCGTCCACGCCGCCGTATGCAAACGCCCGAGGCCATAGCCGAGGCCGCGCGCCGCATCCACCGGCAACAGGCCTTCCAGCGCGAATGCGAGCGTCGAGATCGTGCACAGGGTCCAGCCGATGCGCCCGACCAGGCCGAACTCGCCGCCCGCCTGCTTGTGCTCCATCGCGCGCCCCGCCTGCACCATCGCCCACCATGCGAGCAGGCCCGGGAGCACGAAGCCGAGCGCATCGAAGCCATACCAGTGCGGCACGCCGCGCGCGCCGAGCAAGGCGACGGGATGGATCGTCTGCGAATACCCATCCAACGCTGCGCCGAAGCCCAACAGTGCGACAACGAAGAGCAGCAGCGCGAGGCCCGCCCACGGCGCGGCGGAAGGCGGGCGGAAGGCAGGCGGGCGTGCGGGCGATCGGGAGGACGACGGCAGGTTCATGCCGCCATGCTAGCGTGCGGGCTTGCCGCGACGGGGCATCGCCCCCATTTGTCGCCCATCGTCCGCTCCTGCGAACCGCCATGGCCACCACTGCTTCCCCGCACGTCTTCGACGCCACCGCCGATACTTTCGAATCCGAAGTCCTGCAGCGCTCGCTGCAGGTGCCCGTGCTCGTCGACTTCTGGGCCGAGTGGTGCGGGCCCTGCAAGACGCTGGGTCCGATCCTCGAAAAGCTCGCCGACGAATACAACGGCGCGTTCCGCCTGGCGAAGATCGACGTCGACAAGGAGCAGCAACTCGCCGGCGCGTTCCAGGTGAAATCGATCCCGACCGTCTACCTCGTCAAGGGCGGCCAGCTCGTCGATGGATTCCCCGGTGCGTTGCCGGAAGGCCAGTTGCGCGAATTCCTGACGCACCACGGCATCGTCCCCGCGGAAGCGGCGAACGAAGCGCCCGTCGGGGCTGCACCCGCCCCGGTGGATCCGCACGCCGAAGCGGTGCGCCTGCGCAAGCTCGTCGAAACCGAACCGGACAAGCCCGAGCACCGCCTCGACCTCGCCCTCGCCCTGCTGCAGACCGGCGGTGCACACGAAGCCGAACAACTGCTCGACGCCCTCCCCGCCAACCTCGCGCACGACGATCGCGCGATCCGCGCACGCGCACGCCTGGGCTTCGCCGGCCTGTTGAAGGACGCACCGCCGCCGCAGGTGCTCGAAGCGGCGATCGCCAGCGATCCTAAGGACCTGCGCGCGCGCCACCTGCTGGGCGTGCATCGCCTCGTGGCCGGCGATGCGGAAGGCGGGCTCGACCAGTTCCTGGAAATGCTGCGCCTGGACCGCAACTTCGAGGACGGCCTGCCTCGCAAGGCGCTCATCGATGCGTTCCGCGTGGTCGACGACGAAGAACTGGTGGGACGTTACCGCCGTCGCATGTCGTCCTTGCTGCTCGTCTGATTTGGTGCATTGCGTCAAGGCGTGAACACCCCCTTCACGCCCACCGTTGCATGAACGAACCGGCGCCGAGCCTCTTCGCCACCTGGACGTGGCTGGTCGCCCGTGCGCTCCGCGAAGTATTCTCCGCCCACGGATAAGGGGACCGTACGGATGACCGTGGAGACGTCGCAGCTCGAAGCTGCCAACCACCTGCCGCGTATCGCCGGGTACAAGCTCCTGCGCGAGATCGGCCAGGGCGGCATGTCGACGGTCTACCTGGCCGAGCAGGAATCGCTCGGCCGCAAGGTCGCCGTGAAGGTGATGCTGCCCGAAGCGCTGACCGATGAAGTCAGCCGCCGCCGCTTCGAGAACGAAGCGCGCACCATCGCCCGCCTCGACCATCCGAACATCGTGGGCATCTACGAAGTCGGCCGCACCCAGTCCGACCTGCCCTTCTACGCGATGCCCTTCCTCGGCCGCGGGCACCTCGGCCAGCGCATCGCACGCCAGCACGGCATCTCGCACGACCAGTCGCGCATCGTCTCCACGCTGCGCGCATTGCTCGAAGCGCTCGACTACGCGCACATGCGCGGCATCGTGCATCGCGACGTCAAGGCCGAGAACGTGTTGTTCGACGATGCCGAACGCCCGCAGCTCGCCGACTTCGGCATCGCCTTGCGCAAGGGCATCAACCCGCGCCTGACGATGACGGGCCTGGCCGTCGGCAGCACCGCGTACATGCCGCCGGAACAGGCGCGCGGCGAAGAAGTCGACAGCCGCGCGGACCTGTACAGCATCGGCGTGCTCGCCTGGGAAATGCTCACCGGCTCGCTGCCGTACAACGCCGCCGATGCGCTGTCGATGGCGGTGATGCACGCCAAGGATCCGATTCCGCGCCTGCCGGCGGAGCTCATGCACTGGCAGCGTTTCATCGACAAGGCGCTGGCCAAGTCGCCGGCGACGCGATTCCGCAGCGCGCAGCAGATGCTTGAAGCGCTGGACCGCATCGAACGCGGCGGCCTGTCCTTCGACACCATCGCCGCGAACAGCGCGATGGCCTGGCGCCGCCTGCGCATCGTGCCCAAGCCGTTGCTGATCGGCGGCGCGCTGTTGTGCGCGGCCATGATCGGCGTGGCCTCGCAGCACGAGCCGGGCGATGGCATGGACTTCTTCCGCGTGGAGAAGCCGCCGGCGGTGTCGGTGAAGCCGGCGAAACCGGCGCCGACCGACCCGGTCGTCGATCGCATGCTCGCGCCGCCGCCGGAATCCCCGGCGCAGCAATGGGTGACCGCGGGCGAGAAACAGGTCGCGGCGCGCAAGATCACCGCGCCCAAGGGCGACAACGCCTACGACAGCGTGTTGTTCGCCTACAGCGTCGATCCCGCACACGAAGGCCTGCAGCCGCTCGTGGCCTCCGTGGTCACCGCGCTCAGCGACGAAATGGCCACGCGCCTGCGCAAGGGCGAGGAAGACAAGGCGCGCGATTACCTCGGGCGCGCGACGCAACTGGCCGAACGCACCGCGCCGCTCGGCAACGACGCCCTGCGCGACCTGCACGCGAAAGCGGCCGATGCGCTCAAGCGCCGCGTCGCCACCGCCGAGAAGAACAAGAACCGCGACGACGCGTTCGCCGCGGCGGCGCTCGTGCCCGAATTCGCCGGCGACCAGGTGCTCGCCGACGCCCTGCGCGCCCGCGCGGAAAAGATCGTCGACACGCGCCAGGACGTGGCCGACATGGTCGCGGCCGCCGCGCCGGCCGCGCCCGTGCTGCGCCCGCTCACGCGCGCCGAATACGCGCGCTTCGCCGCGGCGACCGGCCGCGAGTCCGCGCTCTGCCGCGAAAAGCTCTCGCTGCTGCGCCTGATGAAGCCGCGCGATTGGAAGGAGCCCGGCTTCGAACAATCCGACACGCAAGGCGTGGTGTGCATCTCCTATGAAGATGCGCAGGCGTATGCGCACTGGGCGAGCCGCAACGGCCAGCACGTGCGACTGCCGACGAGCGCGGAACTGGGCGCCGCCCCGGCTGCGAGCGGCGGCCGCAGCACCGCCACCTGGTTGCGCGACGGCTCCATCGCCGGCACGGGTTGGCGCGGTCCGCACCCGCGCACGGTCGAACCCTCGCGCGGTTACGACGACGTCGGCGTGCGCCTCGTGCACGAGTGACCCCCATAATGGGCGCATGCGCAAACCCCCAAGCCTGAAGCGGCTCTTCCTCACGGGCCTGCTGACCCTGCTGCCGATCTGGCTGACCTGGGTCGTCGTCAAATTCGTTTTCGTCCTGCTCTCCGGCATCAGCCGCCCGTTGATGGATCCGGCGCTCGCGGCGCTCGCCTCGGGGAATCCCGCGGCCTTCGGCTGGCTCGCCGAACCCTGGGTGCAGACCGCGCTCGCGCTGGTGGCCACGCTCGGCGTGATCCTGCTCTCCGGCCTGATGGCGCGCGTGGTGATCGGGCAGACGCTGCTGCGCTGGTTCGAAAGCTTCGTGCAGCGCATCCCGCTGGCCAACACGATCTACGGCAGCGCGCGCCAGTTGCTCGACATCCTGCAGACCAAGCCCGACGGCACGCAGCGCGTGGTGCTCATCGACTTCCCGAATCCGGAAATGAAGTCGGTCGGTTTCGTCACCAAGATGCTGCGCGACGAACGCACCGGGCAGGAGCTCGCCGCGGTGTACGTGCCGACCACGCCGAACCCGACGTCCGGTTACCTGGAGATCGTGCCGGTGGACAAGATCACGCCGACCGATTGGACCGTGGACCAGGCGATGAGCTTCATCATTTCCGGCGGCGCGGTGTCGCCCGAAACGATTCCGTTCGCTCCACCGCCGCGCGCATGAGTACGGTGGCCGAAGCAGACGGCGCCCAGGTCGCCGTCCTCCAAGCCGAAGCCGCCTACGCGCGCACCCATCCCCTCGCCGACCGCGCCACGCGGCTATTCATCGCGCTGGCCGCGTTCTTTTGCGTCAACGCGGTGCTTGCCGAATTCATCGGCGTCAAGATCTTCGCGCTCGAGGACACGCTGGGCATCACGCCCTTCGAGTGGAACCTGTTCGGACAAAAGGGTTCGCTGAGTTTCACCGCGGGCACCCTGCTGTGGCCGATGGTCTTCATCTTCACCGACGTCATCAACGAATTCTTCGGGCGCCGCGGCGTGCGCATGATTTCGTGGATCGCGGTGGTGCTGATCGTGTACGGCTTCGCCTTCGCGTTCGCGGCGATCTCGCTTGCGCCCGCGAGCTGGTGGGTCGGCGCGGCGACGACGCAGGGCGTGCCGGATTACCAGAAAGCGTTCGCGGCCGTCTTCGGGCAAGGCCTTTGGACGATCGGCGGCTCGGTCACGGCCTTCATGGTCGGGCAGCTGATCGACGTGTCGGTATTCCACCGCATCCGCCAATACACCGGCGATCGCCACGTGTGGTTGCGCGCCACCGGTTCCACCGCCGTGTCGCAGCTCGTCGACAGCTTCGTCGTGCTCTACATCGCCTTCGTCATCGGCCCGCAGCACTGGTCGATCCCGCTGTTCCTGGCCGTGAGCACGGTGAACTACGCCTACAAGATGCTCGCGGCGATCGTGCTGATCCCGCTGATCTATGCGTTGCGGCGCGCGATCATCGCCTACCTGGGCGAAGCGCGGGCGCGCGAACTGCACGAGGCGGCCGCCGCCGCATGAGCCTCACGCGTCGATGAAGCGCCCCGGCCGCGCGAGGAACACCTCGCGGCCGTCACGTTCGTGGATCTCGCCGGCCAGCGCCTCGCGTGCGCGGTCTTCGCCGTGGACGAGCGCCAACGGCGGCGCACCTTCGAACTGTCCGTACCACGCGAGCAACCCGCTCTGGTCGGCGTGCGCCGACAATCCACCGACGGTGTGGCGCTGCGCGTTGACCCGGTAATCCTGGCCGTGGATGCGCACCCACTGCGCGCCATCGACCAGGCGCCGCCCCAGCGTGCCCTGTGCCTGGTAACCCGGGAACACGACGTGCGCATTGCGTCGCCCGAGGTTGTGCTTGAGGTGGTGGACGATGCGCCCACCGTTCGCCATGCCGCTGCCGGCGATGATGATCGCGCCGCCTTCGATGCGGTTGATCGCCATCGAATCGTCGATCGATTGGCTGATGTGCAGGTTCGGCAGCTTGAACGGCAGCGGTTGGTGCTGCCACACCGCGCGCGCCTGTTCGTCGAACAGTTCGACGTGCCGTTCGTACACGCCGATGACCTTCGCCGCCATCGGGCTGTCGAGGAAGATCTGCCAGCGCGCCAGCTTCCACGCATCGAAGTATTGCGCGAACCAGTAAAGCAATTCCTGCGAGCGCCCGACGGCAAAGGCCGGGATCAGCACGTTGCCGTGCTCGGCCAGCGCGCGCTCGAAAACTTCGCCCAGTTCGCGCACCGTGTCCATGCGTTCGCGATGTTTGCGATCGCCGTAGGTGGATTCCATCAGCACCAGGTCGGCCTGCGCGATCGGCGTGGGGTCGCGCAGGATCGGCGTGCCCTTCGGGCCGAGGTCGCCGGAGAACACGAGCTTCTTCCCGTCGGCCCAGAGCTCCACGATGCTCGAACCGAGGATGTGGCCCGCATCGCGGAAGGCGATGTCGACGCCCGGCGCGATCGTCGTGCGCGTGTCGTAGGGCAGCGGGCGCACCTGGGCCATCGCGTCGGTCACGTCCTCGCGCAGGTACAGGGGCGCGATTTCGGGAATGCCGGGGCGGCGTCGGCGGTTTGCGCGTTCGGCGTCGTTCTCGGCGAGCGAGGCGGCGTCGAGCAGCATGATCGGCATCAGGTCGGCGGTGGCCGCCTGCGCGAAGATCGGGCCCTTGAATCCGCGCTTGACCAGCAACGGGATGCGCCCGACGTGGTCGATGTGCGCATGGCTGACGACGAGCGCGTCGATCGACGCGGCATCGAAATTGAACGGTTCAGCGTTGCGCGCTTCCTGCTCCGGGCTGCCCTGGAGCATTCCGCAATCCAGCAGGATGCGTCGGCCCGCGGCCTCGACCAGGTGCAGCGAACCGGTGACCTCCCCGGCCGCGCCATGGAAATGGATGCGCATGGCGCCGGACCTTAACACGCGCCCCCCAACAACCCTCCCCTCCCGCCATGACCTTCGACACCCCACCGGACCAGCCTCGGCCGGTACAGTCGCCTGTCGCCCCGCCAGGGGTGCATCCCTCGTTCGCCTTTCCCAACGGAGCCACCCGTGCCTCGCAATCCCAAGGCTTTGCTGCTGTCCCTGTCCATCGTCGCCGCGCTCGCGGCGTGCAACCGCGAGGCCGCCGCGCCTGCCGCGGACACCGCCGCCCCGAAGGCCGACGCCACCCCGAAGCTGACGCTCGATGAAAGCAAGCTGCCGGGCGTGAACACCTTCCAGGTCGGCGACCTCGACGCCACCAAGAACGTCTGCGCGGACTTCAACGGCTACGTCAACGGCAAGTGGCTCGCCGCCAACGCCATCCCGAACGACCGCACCTCGTGGGGTTCGATGGAAGTGCTCGACGAGCGCTCCAACGCCGTGCAGCGCCAGATCGCCGAACAGGCCGCGGCCGATGCCAAGGCCACGGGCGTGGAAAAGATCGTCGGCGATATGTGGGCCACCGGCATGGACGAGGCGAAGATCGAAGCGCAGGGCATCAAGCCGATCGAAGGCCGCCTGGCCGACGTCGACAAGCTGACCGACGCGAACTCGATCGCCGCCTACCTGCGCGATTCCGCCGCGAAGGGCGAAGGCTACCTGTTCGACTTCGGCCCGGAAGCCGACTTCAAGAATTCCGACATGAACATGGCCTACGCCACCCAGGGCGGCCTGGGTCTGCCGGACACCGAGTACTACTTCTCGCCGGACAAGAAGAAGAACCTCGCCGATTACGAGGCGCACATCGCGCGCACGCTCGAACTCTCCGGCACGCCCGCCGCCGATGCGGCGAAGCAGGCCAAGGACGTGATCGCGTTCGAAACGCGCCTGGCGAAGGTGTCCAAGTCGCGCGAACAGCTGCAGCGCGACGTCGCGCTGTACTACAACCCCGTCGCCCTGGCCGATGCCGACAAGGTGACGCCGGGCTTCTCGTGGGAAGACTACTTCAAGGCGCAGGGTGTCGAACTGCCGAAGACCTTCTCCATGCCGATGACCGAATTCCACGCCGAGTGGAACAAGATGCGCAGCGACGTGCCGGTGGACCAGTGGAAGAGCTACCTGCGCTTCCACATCATCGACGAGGCCTCGCCGTACCTGAGCGACAAGTTCGTGCAGGAGAACTTCAAGTTCTACGGCCAGGACATGCGCGGCCAGAAGGAACTCAAGCCGCGCTGGAAGCGCGTGCTGGGTTCGGTGAACGACGGCGCGGGCGAAGCGCTCGGTCAGATGTACGTGCAGGTCGCCTTCCCGCCTGAATCCAAGGCGCGCATGGAGAAGCTCGTGCAGAACCTGCGCGAAGCGCTCAAGGCCCGCATCGAGAACCTGGCGTGGATGAGCCCGGACACCAAGAAGAAGGCGCTGGAGAAGTGGGCCGCGTTCACGCCGAAGATCGGCTATCCGGAAAAGTGGCGCTCGTGGGAAGGCCTGGACACCTCGCGCGACAGCTACTTCGGCAACGTGCTGGCCGCGAACGAATTCAACTACAAGTTCGCGATGTCGAAGATCGGCAAGCCGGTCGACAAGACCGAATGGGGCATGACGCCGCAGACGATCAACGCCTACTACAACCCCTTCCGCAACGAGATCGTCTTCCCGGCCGCGATCCTGCAGCCGCCGTTCTTCGACGCGAAGGCGGACGACGCCAACAACTACGGCGGCATCGGCGCGGTGATCGGCCACGAAATGATCCATGGCTACGACGACCAGGGCAGCCGCTTCGGGCCGACCGGCAACATGGAAAACTGGTGGACCGACGCCGACGCGAAGGGCTTCGAGAAGCTCACCGGCATGATCGTGGACCAGTTCAACGCCTACGAGGCGCTGCCGGGCAAGCACGTCAACGGCAAGCTCACGCTGGGCGAGAACATCGCCGACCTCGGCGGCCTCAACGTCGCCCACTCGGCGATGCTCAAGGCCACCGAAGGCACGCCGGATCCGAAGACCGACGGCCTCACGCGCGACCAGCGCTTCTTCCTGAACTTCGGCACCGTGTGGCGCCGTGCGTTCACCGAGAAGGAACTGGAGCGCCGCGTCGCCACCGACGAGCACGCACCCGCCAACTTCCGCGCGATCGCCGCGCCGTCGAACATGCCGGAGTTCGCCGCTGCGTTCTCCTGCAAGCCGACCGACCCGATGGTCCGCGGCGACGGCAAGCGCATCGTCATCTGGTAAGCCACCGCGTCTGCGGGAAAGAGAGGCCCGGGAGACCGGGCCTTTCTTTTTGTGACGCCGCCACGGCTTCATTCATCCAGCGGCATTGCGACCCCTTGTTACACTCGCCCGGACTATCCCATCGGGTCCTGAGATGACGCAGAAGCTCGCTCCCCTCGCCCTCGCGCTCGGCCTGGCCTTGCTCGCCGGCGCAGCCTCCCACGACGCGCTCGCCGCCAAGAAGAAGAAAGCCGCGAAGCCGAAGGAACCGGCCGCGGCCACCGCCTGCACCGATTTCTATTCCGTCGCCAACGCCGACTGGCTGAAGGCGAACCCGGCGCCGGCCACGGGCACGACGTCCGCGATGGCACAACTCACCGAGCGCAGCCTGCAGCAGCAGCGCGACCTGCTCGAAGCCGCGAAGACCGCGCCGCAGGGCAACGTGCAGAAATTGCTCGGCGACTTCTGGGCCAGCGGCCTGGATGAAGCGGCGGTGGAACGCGATGGCGCCAATCCCGTTGCGCCGCTGCTCTCGCGCATCGACGGCATCAAGCGCGCGAAGGACATCCCGCCGGCGATCGCCGCGCTGCACCAGGTCGGCATCCCGGTCGCGTTCAACTTCGGCGCGGACATCGACCTTGCGGACCTGTCGCGCCACATCGGTTACTTCAGCCAGGGCGGGCTCGGCATGCCCGACCCCGCGTTCTACACGCGCAGCGACGCCGACACGCGCGCGGTGATGCAGCGCTACGAGGATTACGTCAAAAAGATCCTCGTGCTCTCCGGCACGCCGGCCGATCGCGCGGCCGCCGACGCCAAGCTCGTGATCGATTTGGAAACGCGCATCGCGCAGGCGAGCAAGCCGCTGGTGTCGCTGCGCGACTACCAGGCGAACTACGCGCCGGTGGCCACCAAGGACATCGCCAAGACCTACAAGCGCCTGCAGCTCGGCGACTTCCTGAAGGCGCAGGGCGTCACCGACGACAAGGTGTCGATCGCCAATCCGCAATTGTTCGCGCAACTCGATGCAATGGCCGGCAGCCTGCCGCCCGCGCAGTGGCAGGCTTACCTGCGCTTCCAGGTCGGCAACGCGATGGCGCCCTACCTGTCCAAGCCCTGGCGCGATGCCGAGTTCGAATTTCGCGGCCGCGTGCTGCGCGGCCAGGCGACGCCGCCGGAACGTTGGCGCGAGGTGCTGGATGCCATCAACACCGCGGCCGGCCCGATGGTCGGCCACGAGTACGCGGCGCGTTACGTGCCCGCCGCCACCAAGCAGCGCGCCGAACAGATCGCCACCGACGTGCGCGGTGCGCTCGCCCGCGCCGTCGATCGCAGCCCGTGGCTCGGTGCGACGGCCAAGGCCGAAGCGAAGGCCAAGGTGGACAAGCTCAAGATCGAAATCGGCACGCCGCACCGCGACCTGGATTACAGCGTGCAACCGATGGGCCGCGGCAGCTTCGGCGGCAACATGCTGATCGCCTCGACGTGGCGCCATCGCGAGGAAATGAAGCGCATCGGTCGCGGCAACGCGGATCGTCGCTGGGACGTGCTGCCGCAGCAGCCGACGCTCGCCTACGACATCGCGCAGAACCGCCTGGTCGTCACCGCCGCGATGCTGCAGGCACCGGTGCTCGACATGGGCGCGGATGCCGCTTCGCAGTACGGGAGCTTCGGCGCGCTCGTGGGCCGCGAGCTCGGGCACGCGGTCGACAACAAGGGTCGTTACGTCGATGCCAGCGAGAAGGTCCGCGACTGGTGGACACCGACTGAACTCGCCGCGTGGGATGCGCTCGGCCAGCGCATCGTCACGCAGTACGGCGCCTTCGAAGATCCCGCGCTCAAGGGCGTGAAGATCAATGCCACGCAGACGCGCGATGCGAACATGGCCGACCTGTCGGGCGTCGAACTCGCGTGGGACGCGTGGCGCAACGCGAATGCCGCGTCCGACGCCAAGCCGTTCTTCGACGGTTGGGCGAAGGTGTGGGCGCAGAACGCCAGCATGCAGGGCGCCACCGAACGCGCGGCCACCACGGTGCATGCGCCAGGCAAGTGGCGCACCAACGGCCCGCTGATGAACCAGCCCGGGTTCGCCGAGACGAACACGTGCAAGGCGGGGAATCCGATGGTGGCGTCGGACCCCGTGCAGATCTGGAAGTAACTCAGCGCACGATGCGCGGGCGCGGCGGCTTCCGTTTACCGAACGGAGGCTGCCCGCGCCAATAGCGGATCAGCAGGTAGCCGAACAGCATGCCGCCCAGGTGCGCGAAATGCGCCACGCCGGGCTGGCGACCGGACACGCCGAGGAACAGTTCCACCAGGCCGTACCCGATGACGAGCGTGCGTGCGCGCATCGGGATCGGCGGGAACAACAGCATCACGCGCTGGTTCGGGAACAACATGCCATAGGCGAGCAGCAGGCCGAAGATGCCGCCGGACGCGCCGAGCGTCGGGCCCGCCACGCCGCCGTGGCTCAACTGCCACCAACCCACTGCGAGCTGGCACAAGCCCGCGCCGATCACGCAGGTGAAGTAATAGGTCGCGAAACGACGATTGCCCCAGGTGTATTCGAGCGGCGAGCCGAACATCACCAGCGCGAGCATGTTGAACAGCAGGTGGAAGAAGTTCGCCGGATCGTGCATGAAGCCGTAGGACACCAGCTGCCACGGCATGAAAGGCATCGCGTCGGAGTAGAGCTTGTCCAGCCCGATCGGCCACAGCTGGAACATGTCGAGCGCATGGCCCAACAACAGCTGGAACACGAATACCACGCCGTTCGCGATCAACAGCGCCTTCGTGACAGGCGGCAGCCTGGAGAACATGGAAGTCCCTTGCGGAAGTGCCCGGGGGAAGGCGTGGCTATCATACCGGCATGCCCTTCCTGCCTTCCGTGGAGGCGGCCGACACGGACGCCCTGGCCGATGCACTCGCGCAAGCGCTGGATGCGCACGGCGCCTGCCGCCTGCCCGCCTTCCCCGACGACGCGGCCACGCGCGCACTGCGCGAGGAGCTGTTGCGCGTGAAGGGAGACCTGGTGCCGGCCGCGGTCGGTCGCGGCATCGGCCGCGGGACGCGCACGGAGATTCGCGGCGATGCGACCCTTTGGCTCGACGATGCGCGCACGGGCGCAGCCGCCGCGGCCTACCTCGCATCGCTCGACGCCCTCCGCGTCGCGCTCAACCGTCGCCTGTTCCTCGGGCTGGACGAAGTCGAAGCGCATTACGCCGCCTACCCCGCCGGCGCACGCTATGCGAAGCACCGCGATCGATTTCGCGACAGCGATCTGCGCGTCGTGTCCTTCGTGACCTACCTCAATCCCGATTGGCGCGACGAAGACGGCGGTGCACTGCGCTTGTCCCTGGACACAGGCGACATCGACGTCGTTCCGCGCACCGGCAGCGTGTGCTTCCTCAGCGAACTCGAACACGAAGTGCTGCCCGCCACGCGCGAGCGTTGCAGCATCGCGGCATGGATGCGGCGGCGCGCTTAGTCGCTCAGCGCGGCTTCCAGAGCGCCGCGTCGAGGTTCCCGTCGAGGTCGGGCACCGATTCGGCGATGCGCACGCGCCCTTGCCGCACGTCGACGCCTTCGGCGCGCAGGCGCTGCGTCTGCTCTTCGAAACCTTCCGAATCCGGCGGGAACGCGATGCGCCCGTCGCTGCGCAGCACGCGGTGCCACGGGAGCCTGGGGTCCGCGTTCTCCCTCAACACGCGCGCGACCAGGCGCGCGCGCCCCGGCAGCCCGGCGCGGCGCGCGACATGCCCGTAGCCGGCAACCTGCCCCGGCGGAATGGCGCGGATGGCGGCGAGGATCCTGTCGGCGGAAGACTTGTCGGCCATGAGGGACTAGCATAGCTGCCCTGTCCAAGAATCCGGGGCCCCACCCCATGCAGAACTTCGAGCAGATCCGCACGCACCTGGCCGGCGGCGACTTCCGCATCACCATGCAGGAGCCCTACGTCATGTGCGTGGAGTTGTCGCTCGAGCAGGGCACGCGCCACCAGGCGATCTTCCTGTCGGAAATGCAGGACGACGACGGACGCGATTACCTGCGCGTGAGCACGGCGGTGGCACCGACGACGGGCCTGGATGCGCGCCGCGCGCTCGCGTTCAACTGGGAAAGCCGCGTCGGCTACCTCGCCATCGGCGAACTCGATGGCGTGCCCTACCTGACGCTGTGCGAGAACCGGCCGTACGACTGCATTTCGCCGTCCGAAGTGGACCGCCTGATCCTGGAGATCGGCGGCATGGGCGATCGCATGGAGCGCGCCCTCTCGGCGGGTGGCGACCTGCTGTAAGGCAAGTCGCCTCCGCGCTTCAGTTCCAGCCGAGCATTTCGACGAGGCGGAACATCACGTAAGCCAGGCCGCCCGCGGCGGGGATCGTCAGGATCCACGCCCACACGATGCGTTCGATCACGGTGATCTTCAGCGCGCGCGGATTCTTGGCGTAACCCACGCCCATGATCGCGGTGGAGATGCTGTGCGTGGTCGACACCGGCATGCCGAAGTGCGCGGCGGTGACGAGGATCGTGGCGCTCGCCGTTTCCGCGGCGAAGCCGTCGATGGGATGCAGCTTCACCATCTTGTGGCCGAGCGTCTTGATGATGCGCCAGCCGCCCATCGCGGTGCCGGCGGCCATGACGAGTGCGCACGTGGCGACGATCCAGGTGTCGATGTCCTTCTCGCCGCCGTCGGGATGGAGGAACGACAGCCAGGACGGCAGGTCGTCGAGCACGCCCGTCGCCTGCGCACCGAAGATCGCCAGCGCGATGATGCCCATCGTCTTCTGCGCGTCGTTGGTGCCGTGCGCGAAGCCCATGTAGCCCGCCGACACCAGCTGCGCCTTGCCGAAGAACGCGTTGACCCAGCGCGGGCGCGCAGCGCGCGCGAGCGGACCGCCGGCGCGGTACATCGCGGCGATGATCAGGTACAGCAGGCTGAGGATCAGCACGCCGAGCATGAAGCCCGCGAACGGCGAGCTCACCATCGGCAGGAAGACCTTCCACAACAGGCCCTTGTTGGTCGTCCAGTCGCCGTCGCCGACCTTCGACCAGATCAGCGCATGCCAGTTGTTGTGCGCCGCCGACAACGCGGCGCCGCACAGGCCGCCGATCAGCGCGTGCGAGGACGAGGACGGCAGGCCGCGCCACCAGGTGATCAGGTTCCAGACGATCGCGCCGAGCAGCGCGCAGATCAGCACCTGCGAACTCACGTGCACGACGTCGGTGTCGATCAGGCCGCTGGAGATGGTCTTGGCGACGGCCGTGCCGGCGAAGGCGCCGACCAGGTTGGTCACGGCGGCGAGGATCACCGCCTGGCCCGGCGAGAGCACCTTGGTCGCGACCACGGTCGCGATCGAGTTGGCGGTGTCGTGGAAGCCGTTGATGAACTCGAAGGCGAGCGCGAACACCACCACGAGCAGGACGAGCGTCAGCATGTGCGGGCGCCCGTCAGCTGTTCTTGAGCGCGATCGAATAGGCGACGACGCCGGCTTCGCGGCAGCGGTCGATGGCCTTCTCGAGGATCTCGAAGAACTCCTTCAGCAGGAACATCTCGCCCGCATCCAGGCGGCCGGAGTAGATGTCGCGGTGCAGTTCGAGGATGAGGCGGTCGGCCTCGGCCTCGAGCACGCGGAGCTGGTCGTTGAGCTTCTTCATGTCGTCCAGCTTCAGGTGCTGGAGCTCGGCGACCATCTTCACGACCACGGCCGCGGCCTGTTCGAGCATCGCCGCGCGCGGCGCGAAGTCGATGTCGTGCAGGCGGTGGCGGGCGAGCGCGTAGCGGTCGGCGAAGCGCTCGACCTGCTTGGGGATCTTGTACAGCGCCGAGGCGAGCGACTCGATGTCCTCGCGCTCGATCGGGGTGATGAAGCTGTCGACCAGCGCCTGGCTGATCTTGTCGGAGGCTTCGCGCTCGCGCTGGCGGGCCAGCTTGAAGGCTTCCAGGCCCGGGGTGCGCTCGGGCGACTTCAGCATGGCGTGCAGGGCCACGGTGCTGTCGTGGGCCGCCACCGCCGCATCGTTGAGCAAGCTGTAGAACTGCTTGCCCTGGCCGAAGATCGTCTGCAGGGAGAACATGCGTGGGGGCCTCTTGTTGCGGTGGCGTGACGGAATCGGGGCGCAATTATGACAGCGGGCTGTATGACAGGCGTATGACAGCCGCCTGCGAGGCCGCAATTTGCCCCTCGGGACGTGAGGGACACGGCTGTTATGATCCCCCCGCGCTCCGGCGCATCCCCATGGACGACCCGAACCCCGCCCCCGCCGCTCGCACCCAGCCTTTGCCGGCCTTCACGGGCGTTACCCGGAAGGAACCGACCGCGTGCTGACCCTCTCGATCATCCTCGTCATCGTCCTGTTCAACGCGTTCTTCGCGATGTCGGAGATGGCCGTGCTGACCTCGCGCAAGTCGCGACTGAAGCAGATGGCCGTCACCAGCCGCGGCGCGCGCAAGGCCCTGCTGCTGGCCGAACATCCCGAGAGCTTCCTGTCGGCGATCCAGCTGTGGATCAGCCTGCTGAGCCTGATGCTGGGTTACTTCGGCGGCGAATCGATGGGTGAGCAGATCGCGCCCTTCGTCGCGGACGTGCCGTTGCTGGCGCCGTACGCCAGCAAGATCGGCCTGGTCTGCGGGTTCCTGGTGATGCTGTTCTTCTTCGGCCTGATCGGCGAACTGGTGCCCAAGCGCATCGGCACGCTGCGCCCGGAGCAGATCGCCTCGGTCGTGGCTTATCCGATGGAGTTCTTCGCGATCATCGCCAAGCCGTTCGTGATCGCACTCTCCACAGGCACGCGCCTGTGCATGCGCGTGCTGGGTCTCGGTGGTGCCACGGACAACACGGTGACGGAAGAGGAGATCCGCCTGCTCGTCAGCGAAAGCCACGAGCAGGGCGTGATCGACGCCGACGAGCGCAACATGATGAACCGCGTGATGCGCCTGGGCGACCGCACCGCGGACAGCCTGATGACGCCGCGCATGCGCATCGCCTGGCTCGACGCGGCGGCCGACCGCGAAGAGAACCTCAACACCATGCGCGAGACGCCCTACTCGCGCTATCCGGTCTATCGCGGCAACGATTCGGAAGTGATCGGCGTGCTCGAAGTGAAGACGCTGCTCGACGAACTGGGGCGCAGCGAGCCGGAGCTGTTCCGCGACATCCGCCCTGCCCTGTTCGTCTCCGAATCCACGCATGCGCTGAAGCTGCTGGAGATCTTCCGCGAAGAGCAGCAGTCGATCGCGCTGGTCGTTGACGAATACGGCGAGATCCAGGGCATGGTCACCGTGACCGACCTGATGGGCGCGATCCTCGGCCGCGTGCAGGCCGGCGAAGGTGGTGGCGAAGACTCGCCGCTGGTGGTGCTGCGCGACGATGGTTCGCTGCTCGTCGACGGCACGCTGCCCATCGACGATCTGCGCGAACTGCTCGGCGGCGGCTCGCTGCCGGACATCGACGACATGGATTACTACACCGCCGCGGGCCTGGCGATCGCGCACTTCGGGCGCATCCCCAACGTGGGCGAGCATTTCGACTTCAGCGACTGGCGCATCGAAGTCGTCGACCTCGACGGCCCGCGCGTGGACAAGCTGCTGCTGCAGCGCCTGACGCAGGACCTGCGCGATGAATGACGGCGGGCAAGACGCCGACGTCCATGAGAAAGGCACCCGCGCGATCCTGGATGCGCTGGCGGACGGCGATCCGAACGATGTGCTGACCCTGCAGGACCTGCTCTCGGGCCTCGGCCGCCGCGCGTTCGGCATGCTGCTGTTCGCCTCGGTGCTGCCGGCCTTCATCCCGATTCCCATCGGCGGCGCGATCAGCGGCCCGCTGGTGATGCTGATCGGCGTGCAGTTGTGCATCGGCCTGCGCACACCGTGGTTGCCGCGTTTCCTGGCCAGCCGGGGTCCACATCGGAGTGCGCTGACGAAGTTCGACGCACGCATTTCGCCGTGGCTGGCGAAGCTCGAACACCTGATCCGCCCGCGCCTGTCGTGGATGCTCGACAGCCGCCTCGCCGCACCGGTGACCGGCCTGATGTTGTTGCTGCTCGGCCTGCTGCTCTCGCTGCCGATCCCGCTGACGAACTATCTGTTCGCCGTGCTGCTGCTGATGTTCGCGCTTGCGTTGCTCGAGCGCGACGGCGCGCTGATGGTGGTGGCGTGGGTGGCCGGCGTGGGCACGTTGATCGCTTTCGGATTCCTCGGCGGTGGCATCGCGACGGAGACCATGCAGCTGCTCCACAAGTGGTTCTGACGCGCAGCGCGCGCGATCAGGCCAGCAATGCGAAGCCCTATTGCCGTGGATTCCGCTCGCCGCAGGCGCGACGAGCGGAGGATCCTTCCGTCGCGCGTCAGCGACCCACGTAACGCCAGCGCATTTTCGTATCGCCGATCGCGCAGTCGCCAAGTGCCAGCGGCGTGCCCGCGGTCGTGCCACCGTCCTGCGTGGTCAGGCATTGCTGGCGTTGCACGTTGCGCACCTGCCATTCGCCGATCTTGGTGACGTACAGCTCCAGCTTCCACTTCTGCCCATTGTCGAGCTCGTTGCACGAACGGAAGACGATGTTGCCTGCGGCGGGGTCGACGGCCAGGCAGCGGTCCTTGTCAGCGGTCGTCATCAGGAAATTGTCCTCGAACTCGTCCAGCTTCCCCGACGCGCCGTACATCGAGCCGATCATGTCGCGACGCGTGGTCGCGCGATCGTCGCAAGACGCCAGCACCGCGCCGCCGGGGCCGTCGCCCAGGCACTGGATGCCCGCGATCAGCGAGAACGTGGCGCCGTCCACCGCCTGCGCGGGCGCGATGCGTTCGTGCAGCTCGCGCAGCGACCAGCCAGGCATGTCGGCCTCGCCGAGGCGGCAATCGACCAGCGATGCGGCGTTGGGATCCGCATTGAACGTCATGCACTTTCCGCTCACCTGGTGCTGGAGCACGACGAAGTGCCGTGCGCCGGGCGTGCCCAGGACATTCCAGAACTGGTGCTCGTCCTCTGCGTTGCACTCGATGTCCTCCACCCAGAAGCCGTCCGCGGAAAGGCACAGCCCGGTCATCGGATTCCGGATGACATATTCCTCGGGATACATCCGGAAATCCCACGCCTGCTGGCCGCCGACGGGCATGCACGGCCTTTCGCGCAACCCGAAGCCCGGTGCGCCCGTGCGCACCTGCACGCAGCTCGACTCGAGCCACGGATTGGTGTGGAACGTCGGACGATGCGCGATCGCGTACGGCAGGTCCGGCAGGTCGCGGATCTGCACCAGTTGCGGCATGTAGGCGACGACGAGCTTCGCGTCGGAGAACGCGGCCTTGGCCGACACTTCGATCAGCCAGTTCGCGGCCGGCGTCTTCGCGCCGGGCGTCCAGCCGACCGTGCACAGTTCGTTGGTGCCGGCCTGGCGGCCATCGCACGCGGGCACCGCGTTCGTCGAGTCGCGATACACCTTCATGTCGGCGTTGCCGTTGTCGCCGCTGAGCTCGATGCGAACCTGCGTGATGGCGGCGGGTGTGTAGAAGTTGTAACGCAGCACCTGCCCGGGCGTGGCGGCCAGGCCCTCGCGGTAGTTGTAGAACTCTTCGTCGGGCGTCACGTGGATCTCGGTCCAGGCCTGCGCCGATGCTTGCGATGCGATACCGACGCAGGCGAACAGGCCCGCGAGCATCGCGCGTTTCAGGGAGGGAGGAATCATGGCGTGCTTCCGCGAGTGAGGAAGCGCCAGTCTTTTTCACGTCCTGGTCTTCTGCGACGCCGAATCAGCTCAGAAGCAATGCGAAGTCGCTCGGGCTCACCGGATGGCCGAGCCAGTACCCCTGCGCGAGGTCGCAGCCGCGTTCGCGCAGGATCGCGTACTGCCCTTCCTTCTCCACGCCTTCGGCCACGACCGTAATGCCCAACGAATGCGCCATCGCGATGATCGCGGTGGTGAGCGCGAGGTCGTCCGGATCGCGCAGCACGTCGGCGACGAAACTGCGATCGATCTTCACGCCGTCCACGGGCACGCGGCGCAGGTGGCTCAGGCCCGAGAAGCCGGTGCCGAAATCGTCGAGCCAGATCTTCACGCCTGACGCGCGCAGGCGCGCGAGCAGGCCGCTGGCGTGGACCTCGTCGCCGATCACCGCGGTTTCGGTGAGTTCCAGGTGCAGGCGCGTGGCTTCCAGGCCCGTGTCGCGCAAGGTATCGGCCACCACGCGCGGCAGGTCGCCGCTGCGCAACTGGCGAGGCGACACGTTGACGGAGACGAACATCTTGTCGGCGCCCGGATGCGCCTTCTGCCAGCGCATCGTGTCTTCGCAGGCCGTGCGCAGCACCAGCGGACCGATGGTTTCGATCAGGCCGCTCTGCTCGGCGACATCGATGAACACCGACGGCGAGATCGCACCATGTTCCGGATGCTGCCAGCGCAACAACGCTTCGGCGCCGCGCAACTGGCCGTCGGCGAGGCTGTACACGGGCTGGTAGACCAGGCTGAGTTCGCCGCGATCCCACGCGCCGCGCAGGTCCTGCTCCATGCGCACGCGGCGTTCGACGGCCTGGTCCATCGCGCGCGAATAGAAGCGGTGGCAGTTCTTGCCGGCGACCTTCGCCTGGTACATCGCGATGTCGCCGTTCTTCATCAGCATCGTCGAACCCGAGGCATCCTCCGGGAACAGCGTGATGCCGATGGACGTGCCGAGGAACACCTGGCGTTCCTGCACGACGATCGGGCGGCTGAGCTCGGCGACCAGCGCTTCGGCGAGGCGGCTGGCGGCGGTGCGCACGTCGCCATGGTTGCCGGTGGGCGAGAGCACGCTCTCGATGAGGATGACGAACTCGTCGCCGCCGAAGCGCGCGAGCTTCGCCTCCGGGCCGCCCATGCGTTCGACCGTTTCGCGGATGCGATTGGAGAACTGGACCAGCACCTCGTCGCCCGCGTCGTGGCCCAGCGTGTCGTTGACGCGTTTGAAGTCGTCGATGTCGGCGAACAGCAACGCGAGTTGCCGCCCTGCCCCGCGCAGCTCCAGCAAGCGACGATCCAGGCTTTCGCGGAACGCCAGGCGATTCGCGAGCCCCGTCAGCGCATCGCTGTAGGCCATGCGGCGGATGTCGCGGTCGTGGCGCGCCACGCTGCTGCTCATCCTGCCAAAGGCGCGCACGAGGTCGCCCATTTCGTCGGTGCGACTGCTCACCGGCGCGTCGGCTTCGAAATTGCCCGCTTCGATTTCATGCGCGACATCGGCCAACTGCCGGATCGGGCGCACCAGCGTGCGTTGCACCAGGCCCACCACGAGCGCACCGAGCGCGAGCAGGGCCACGCCGATCATCGCGATCCAGCCCAGGTGGCGACGGCTGATGTCGTCCAGTCGCTCGCGCATCGCATGCGTCGCGCGGTCTTCGTCCACGCGCATCGCCGCCAGCGAATACCCCACGCGCACGCCGCCGAGACGCTGCTCGCCGATCATCACGGGGCTCGCGATGTCGACGGTGGTGTCGGAGCTCTGTGTATGCGTGTTCCGCGCGTTCACGACTTCGAAGGCGAACGGATCGCTCATCGGCTGGCCGTAGGCCGGGATGTCGCCCGATCCGTCGTGCACGATGCGGCCCTGCGCGTCGAACACCAGCACGTAGGCGACGTCGGGCTGGCGCAACATGCCGCGCGCGATGCTGCCGATCGCATCCAGGTCCGAGTAGTACATCGGGTTGGCGAGTTCGTCGGCGAGCTGCGTCACCGAGGCTTCGCCGCGGCGCTTCAGGCGCTCGGACACGAGCTCGCGCATCGAGTCGCGGCCGACGTTGGCCACGTCGTCCTGCATCGCGGACTGGCGCTGCCACATCAGCCCCATCAGGGCGAGCACGCCGACCAGGACCAGGGCCATGCCGGCGAGGAACTTCGCCTGCAGGCCGAACCGCAGCGTCATTCGACCTCCGCGCGGATGCGGTGCACGCCATCGGAGATGTAATGCAGCGCGTGGCGCGCACCATCGTCGATGGGCAGGAAGCGGGTGGTCTTGAAGAAGCGCAGCAGCGCCTCGCGGGCGTCGGGATCCTTGGACGCTTCGATCAACACTTCGCGCAGGCGAGCTTCGACCTTCGGGTCGAGGTCGCCGCGCACCATCTCCAGCGCGCGCGGGTACGGCGGCGTCTCGTGCACGATCTGCAGGTCGGCGCGGAATCCCGCCGGCACGCGCTGCGGGTTCTGCCAGTCGAGGTTGCTCATCACGCCGACGTCGACCAGGCGCTTGTGCACCCACGTGCTGATGTTGAGTTCGGTGCGCGCGAACAGGTAGCCCACGCCCTGCGGATCGGGGTGGTCCATCGGCGAGAGCAGGATCTGCAGCGAAAGGCCGCGATCGAGCAGCTCGGTAGCGGGCACGTAGTAAGCGCTCGTCGAGCCCGGGTTCTGGAACGCGACGCTGCGGCCGCGCAAGTCGGCGAGCGAATGAATGCCGCTGTCGCGGCGCGCGAAGAACACGGTGGTGTACTGGCTGGCGCCGTCGCGCTCGGTGAGCAGCAGCGGTTTCGCCCCCGAGCCCTGCTGCAGCAGCATGCCCGTGCCCGGCGTTTCGGTGACCCAGTCCACCCGGCCGCGGCGCAGGTAGCTGTTCATCTGCTGCACGTCGTGGGCCATGAGGATGCGGCCTTCGCGGATGCCGACGCTGGCCATGCGCGGGACGACGTAGTCCAGCAGCGGTTTCAGCTGCTCGTAGTGTTCCTTGGGATCGTCGCTGATGCGGCCGAGCACGAGGACGTGCGTGTCGTCCTCGGGGGTCTTGGCATGGGCAACAGGGGCCAGCGCCGCAGCCAGGAAGCACAGCCATGCGGCGAGACAGCGACGGAAGACAACCAAAGCGAATAGCCCTGCATGACCCCAGCGGCGAACACTACGGGATTTTTCCGCGCCCCGCGAGCATCGCCATGCGCTGGGTATCGGCCAGCACGCCGCGCAGGAGCCGGACCTCCGCACTGTCCAGCCCGGCCCGCAGGTAGAGGCGTCGCAGCTTGCGCATGGCCGAGTCCGGCGTGCGGCCCTTGTGGAAGTCGATCTGCTCCAGCGCCTCGCCCAGTTGGGCGAAAAACCCTTCCAGTTCCGCATGTTGCGCGAGGCCCTCGCGGGCGATCACCGCCGCTGCGGGGGCCGGGGTGCCCACGCCCAGCACCTGCATGCGTACCTCGTAGCTCAGCACCTGCACCGCCGCGGCCAGGTTGAGCGAGCTGAAGGCCGGGTCGGAGGGAATGTGCACGGCGGCATGGCAGAGCTGCAGCTCGTTGTTGTCCAGGCCCGTGCGTTCGCGACCGAAGACCAGTGCCACCGGCCCCTGCCCCGCGAAGGCCAGCGCGCGCACCGCGGCTTCGCGCGGGTCGAGCTGTTCGAGCTGGACCCGGCGGTTGCGCGCCGTGCAGCCCAGCACCAGCGCGCAATCGGCCACGGCATCGGCCAGCGTGGCGTGGACCGGCGCGGCCGCAACGAGGTCGTCGGCACCGGCGGCCATGGCCTCGGTATCACGGTCCGGCGCCTTTTCGGGGGCCACCAGCACCAGTTGCGACAGGCCCATCGTTTTCATCGCACGCGCCGCAGCGCCGATGTTGCCCGGGTGCTGGGTGCCCACGAGCACGATGCGGATGTCGGGGGTGGCGGGAATATCCTGGGAAATCGCGTCGTCGCTCATGGCGCGAATGTTAAACTCCGCGCCCCTCGCCGCAGACCCCCCTCATGCAGAAGCCCGCCGTCACGATCATGGTCAAGGCCGCACGCGCCGCCGGCAACGTGCTGCTGCGGCACATGCACCGCCTCGACGCGCTGAATGTCGTGGAGAAGGAGCGCCTGGACTACGCGAGCGAAGTCGACGGCCTGGCCGAAGCCGAGATCGTCAAGGAACTCAAGCGTGCGATGCCCGACTGCGCGATCCTCGGCGAGGAGACGGGCGCCAGCGGCCGTGGCCGCCAGACCTTCGTCATCGATCCGCTCGATGGCACCAGCAATTACCTGCACGGTTTTCCGCACTGGTGCGTGTCGATCGCGCTGGTGGAGAACGGCGAACCGCAGCACGGCGTGATCTTCGATCCACTGCGCAACGAGCTGTTCACCGCCAGCAAGGGCGCCGGCGCCGTGCTCAACGACAAGCGCATCCGCGTGACCGAGCGCAAGGACCTGGCGGGCGCGATGCTCGTCACCGGCTTCCCGCCGCGCGAACGCGAACGCGTCGGCGCGCACCTGGATTGCATTCGCGAACTGCTGCGCGACGCCGAGGACATCCGCCGCACCGGTTCGGCCGCGCTCGACCTGGCCTACGTGGCCGCCGGTCGCGCCGATGCCTACTTCGAAGCCGGCGTGAAGCCCTGGGACATCGCCGCGGGCGTGTTGCTCGTGCGCGAGGCCGGCGGCCGCGTCACCGACTTCCGCGGCGCCAGCACGGGTCCGATGGACCACCGTGGCGTCATCGGGCGCCAGCTCGTCGCCGGCAACCTCAAGGTGAGCGAGGTGCTGCAGAAGGCGATCGTGAATTCGGGGTACGCCGCGGTCTTCTGATCGTCGGGTCGTCCGCAACGAAAAAAGCCGCGCATTGCGCGGCTTTTTTCTTGGCTGGCGCCGACCCTTACGGGCGACGCGCCAGCGCGGCTTCGTCCTTCGCCTTCGGCAGCAGGTCCTGCTTCGACACGCCGAGCCACATCAGCAGCGGACAGGCGACGAAGATCGAGGACAGCGTGCCGATGATGATGCCGAGCATCTGCGATTCGGCCATGCCCTGCAGCGAACCACCGCCGTAGACGTACAGCGCGACCACGGTGAGGAAGGCGACGAAGGAGGTGATGACCGTCCGCGAGAGCGTCTGGTTGACCGAGCGGTTGAGGATCTCGGCCGGTTCGGCGCGCACGCCGCGGAAGTTCTCGCGCACGCGGTCGAACACCACGATGGTGTCGTTGATCGAGTAGCCCATCACCGACAGCACGCCGGCCAGCACCGTCAGGTCGAACTCATGCCCGGTCAGCGCGAACCAGCCGGCGACGACGACGACGTCGTGCAGCGTGGTGATGATCGCCGCCACCGCGAATTTCCATTCGAAGCGGAAGGAGATGTAGGCCAGGAAGCCGATGACCACGAACAACAGCGCATACACGCCATTCTGCGCGAGCTCCTTGCCGACCTGTGGGCTGATCTGCGCACTGCTGCGCACCTCGGCCTGGTTGTCGGGCGTGGAGGCGATCTTGCGGACGTCCTGCGCGATGCTGCCGGTCTCGCCGGCGGGCGCGCCCACGCGTTCTTCGTGCGGCTTGTCCTGGAGGCGGATCAGCAGGTCCGTGCCGGTGCCGAAGGTCTGCACCTGCGCGTTCGAATAGCCGGCCTTCTCCAGGCGGTTGCGCACGTCATCGACGTCCGGCGCCTTCGGGAAGCGCAGCTCGATGCCGACGCCGCCGGTGAAGTCGAGCGCGAAGTTGAAGCCCTTCACGGCCATCGCGCCGATGGCGATGAACATGATGAGCGCGGCGATCGACAGCGACACCCAGCGGATGCGCATGAAGTGGATGTTGCTGTCGTACGGGAAAACGTTGAACGGCTTCATGGAGGTATTTCCCGGATCAGACGGCGATCGACTTGAGCTTGCGGCGGTGGCCGTAGATCAGCGTGGCGATGCCGCGCGAGACCGACACGGCGGTGTACATCGAGGTCGCGATGCCCACGATCAGCGAGACGGCGAAGCCCTTCACCGGGCCGGTGCCGAAGGCGAACAGCGCCACGCCCGCGAGGATGGCCGTGAGGTTGGCGTCGGCGATGGTGCCGGCCGCGCGCTCGTAGCCTTCCTTGATGGCCGTCAACGGTGGCAGGCCGAGTCGCAACTCTTCGCGGATGCGTTCGTTGATGAGCACGTTGGCGTCGACCGACATACCCACCGTCAAGGCGATGCCCGCAAGGCCCGGCAAGGTGAGCGTCGCGCCCAGGACCGACATCACCGCGATCACCATCAGCAGGTTCAGCAGCAGCGCCACGCAGGTGATGACGCCGAACATGCGGTAGTAGACGAGGAAGAACGTAAGCGCGAAGCCGAAGGAGTACAGCACCGCGGTCATGCCGCGCTCCACGTTCTCCTTGCCGAGGCTCGGGCCGACGGTGCGTTCGTCGACGAATTCCATCGGCGCGGCGAGCGCGCCGGCGCGCAGCAGCAGCGCGAGGTCGGCGGCGTCCTTCGGGCTGTCGAGGCCGGAGGTGATGAAGTTCTTGCCCAGCGTCTCGCGGATGTTGGCGATGGAGATCACCTCTTCCTTCACGCGGGTGCTGCGCACTTCCTTGCCGTCGACGAGCTTCACCTCGGGGATGCGCTCGATGTAGACGACCGCCAGGCCCTTGCCGACGTTCTCGCTGGAGTAGTCGAACATGCGCTGGCCGCCGGCGCTGTTGAGCGTGATGCTCACCGCCGGGGAACCGTCGTCCTGCGAACGCGTGGACTGCGCACCGACGAGCTGGTCGCCGGAGACGATGACGCGCTTCTTCAGCAGCACCGGGTACGGCGGGTTGTTGCCGCGGCCGCGGGCCTGGAACAGGCGCGCATCCGGCGGGACGTTGCCCGTCTTCACCGCGTCCATGACGTCGCCGCCTTCGTAGACGCCGCGGAATTCAAGCGTCGCGGTGGCGCCGAGGATGCGCTTGGCCTGCGCGGTGTCCTGCACGCCCGGCAGCTGCACGACGACGCGGTCGCTGCCCTGGCGCTGGATGATCGGCTCGGCCACGCCGAGCTCGTTGATGCGGTTGCGCAGCGTGCTGACGTTCTGCTCGATGGCTTCGGTCGACACCTTGTCGAGTTCGGCCTGCGGGATGCGCACGACGAACTGGCTCGCCGTTGCACCGTCTTCCATCTGCAGGTTCGGCAGGTCCTTGGTGATCAGCGCGCGCGCCTTGTCCGGATCGGCGCTGGGCGCGAGCGTGGTGAGGACCGAACCGTCCTGGCGACGTTCGACCGACGTGTACGCCACGCCGCCCTCGCGCAAGGTGGTGCGCACGTCTTCGGCGGTCGCTTCGAAGCGCTTGCCGAGCGCAGCCTGCTGGTCCACCTGCATCAGGAAGTGCACGCCGCCCTGCAGGTCGAGGCCGAGCAGCATGGGCCTGGCGCCGATGCGCTCGAGCCAGGGCGGCACGGTGGACGCGAGGTTGAGCGCCACGACGAAATCGCTGCCGAGCTCGTCGCGGATCGCGTCGGCGGCCTTGATCTGCACGTTCGGATCGAACAGGCGGACGAGGAGGTTGCCGTCCTTGGAGATCTCGATCTGCTTGGGCGTGATCGCCGCCTTCTTCAGCGTGTTCTCGACGCGCGCCTGGAGCGCCTTGTCGACGGTCGAGCCGTGGTTGGCGGTGACCTGCACCGAAGGATCCTGCGGATAGATGTTGGGCAGCGCGTACAGCGTGCTCAGCACCAGCACCAACAGGATGACGACGTATTTCCAGCGCGCGTATTCAAGCATCGTGGGACCCCGCGGCGGCCGTCTGCGCGGCCGCCACCACTACAAAAGGAAAGAAAGAAAAAATCAGGCGGACTTGAGCGTGCCCTTCGGGAGCACGTTGGCGATGGCGCCGCGCTGCACGCGCACCTGCACGCCGTTGGCGATTTCCACCGAGACGAAGTTGTCGCCGATCTCGGCGACCGTGCCGGCGAGGCCGCCGCTGGTGATCACCTCGTCGCCGCGCGCCAGCTTCTCGAGCATCGCGCGATGGTCCTTCTGGCGCTTCATCTGCGGGCGGATCATGAGGAAGTACATGACGCCGATGAAGACGATGGGCAGCAGGAGCGTGGAGAGCATGCTGCTGCCGCCGGCGGGTGCGGCTGCCTGGGCGTAAGCGGGGGCGATCAGCAGGTCGAGCAGGTCCATGCGGGTGTCCGATGAGTCGATAAAGGCGGGGGATTATGCCACGCGGCGGCGGGCCGGCCGGGACGGTGCGCCCGGTTCAGGCCACGGCTGCCGGGGCACGTGCGGCGTGGAATGACTCCCGGAACGCCTGGAAGGTTCCCCGCTCGATGGCCGCGCGCATGTCGGCCATCAGCTTTTCGTAGTACCAGAGGTTGTGCAGGGTCCCGAGCATCGGCGCGAGCATCTCGTTGCAGCGGTCCAGGTGGCGCAGGTACGCACGCGTATAGCCGCCGGTGCACGTGGGGCAGCCGCAGCCTTCCTCGATCGGCCTCACATCTTTCTCGTACTTCGCGTTGCGGATGCGCACCGTGCCGGTGCTCGTGAAGTAGTGGCCATTGCGCGCGTTCCGCGTGGGCATCACGCAATCGAACATGTCCACGCCGCGGGCCACGGCCTCCACCAGGTCTTCCGGCCGCCCGACGCCCATCAGGTAGCGCGGGCGATCCTCCGGCAGCTGCGGGCAGGTGTGCTCGAGCATGGCGTTGCGCTCGTGTTCGGGTTCGCCGACCGCCAGGCCCCCGATGGCATAGCCGTCGAAGCCGATCTCGCGCAGGCCCGCGGCCGATTCGCTGCGCAGGGCGTGGTGCACCCCGCCCTGCACGATGCCGAACAGGGCGGCGTCGTTGCCTTCGTGCGCCCGCTTCGAGCGCTCCGCCCAGCGCAGGCTCAGCTGCATCGACGCGCGCGCGACCGCTTCGGTCGCCGGGTACGGCGTGCACTCGTCGAAGATCATCACGACGTCCGAATCGAGCACGCGCTGGATGCGCATGCTTTCCTCGGGGCCGAGGAACACGGTGGACCCGTCGGTGGGCGCGGCGAAGGTGACGCCCTGCTCGGTGATCTTGCGGCGATGGGCCAGCGAGAAGACCTGGAAGCCACCGGAGTCGGTGAGGATCGGGCCGTCCCAGCGCGCGAAGCCGTGCAGGCCGCCGTGCGCTTCGATCACTTCGAGCCCGGGGCGCAGGTAGAGATGGAAGGTGTTGCCGAGGATGATTTCCGCGCCGAGCGCACGGATCTGTTCGGGGAACACGCCCTTGACCGAACCGTAGGTGCCGACCGGCATGAATGCAGGCGTTTCCACCGTGCCGCGCGGAAAACGCAGGCGGCCGCGGCGTGCCAGGCCATCGCTGCCCAGGCGTTCGAAGGTCATGCGGCTCATCGCGACGCCTCCGGCCACAGCAGCATCGCATCGCCATAGGAGAAGAAGCGGTAGCGCGCGGCGATCGCGTGCGCGTAGGCCTCGAAGATGCGCGCCTTCCCGGCGAACGCGGACACGAGCATCAGCAAGGTGCTCTCCGGCAAATGGAAATTGGTGAGCAGCGCATCGACGGAGCGGATGCGGTAGCCCGGCAGGATGAAGATGGAGGTTTCGCCGGCGTAGGGATACAGCTCGCCGTCGCGCAGCGCGGATTCGAGCGCGCGCACGACGGTGGTACCCACGGCGATGACGCGGCCGCCGCGCGCACGCGTGGCGCGCACCTGTTCGACCAGCGCCGCACCGACGTTCAGCCATTCGGTGTGCATGCGGTGCTCGGACAACTCGTCCACGCGCACCGGCTGGAACGTGCCCGCGCCGACATGCAGCGTGACGTGCCCGAATTCGACGCCCTGCGTGCGCAACGCATCGAGCAGTGTTTCGTCGAAATGCAGGCCGGCGGTAGGCGCGGCGACCGCGCCGGTTTCCTTCGCGAACACCGTCTGGTAGCGCGCATCGTCCGCCGCATCCGCTTCGCGCTGGATGTAGGGCGGCAGCGGCAGGCGGCCGGCATGCTGCAGCCAGTCCTCGAACGGCCCATCGACGTGGAAACGCAGGCGATAGAACTCGCCTTCGCGACCCAGCACCTGGGCCTCGCCGCCCGCATCCAGGGCGATGCGCGAATCGGGCTTGGGCGACTTGCTCGCGCCGATCTGGGCCCGCGCCTCGTCGCCCGGCAACAGCCGCTCGATCAGGATCTCGACGCGGCCGCCGCTCGCCTTCTGGCCGTACAGGCGCGCGGGGATCACGCGGGTGTCGTTGAACACCAGCAGGTCGCCGGCCCGCAGCAGGCCTGGCAGGTCGCGGACGCCGCGATCCAGCAACGGCGCGGGCGCGGGCGGGACCACGAGCAGGCGGCTGGCCGAGCGTTCTGGCAGCGGGGCCTGCGCAATCAGGTCGGGCGGCAGGTCGTAATGGAAGTCGGAGCGCTTCAAAGGCGGGGCCGCGCCGGGGCCGGGGGCCCTGTGGCGCAAGGGTTTGCGGGAGGCCGCACAGTGTAGCGGCCGCCGGGGGTTATATCGCCGAAAACGCGGTGGTAGACTCGCGCAAGCGTTTGAAATCCCACGAATTCACTGGCTGCGCGGCCCCCCGCGCAGTTTTTCGTTGAGGCCCCCCGCCATGTCGAACACCCTGCTCGCCCCTCTCGCCCCTCTCCGCGCCCACGCCGGCAAGCGCCGCACGCAAGGCCTGGACGAGGCCACGCTGCTGCGCTTCGCGCCCAACCATCCGGAACTGGCCCAGGCCATCGCCGCCGCCGCCGAGGAATACGCGCGCATCCGCGGCGAGTTCGCCGACCTGCTGGACCTCGACGAAGACGCGCAGATCCGCGCGGTGCAGTCGGGCTTCGTCAACTTCTATTCGATGGACGCGGTGAACCCGTACGTCGCCCTCGCCGCGCGCGGCCCGTGGGTCGTCACGCTCAAGGGCGCGGTGCTCCACGATTCGGGCGGCTACGGCATGCTCGGCCTCGGCCACACGCCGGAAAAGGTCATCGAAGCGATGGCGCGCCCGCAGGCGATGGCCAACATCATGACGCCCAACCTCTCGCAGCTGCGCTTCGACCGCGCGATGCGCAAGGAAATCGGCCACACGCGCGGGTCCTGCCCGTACACCAAGTTCCTGTGCCTGAACTCCGGTTCGGAAAGCGTCTCGCTCGCCGCGCGCATCGCCGACGTCAACAGCAAGCTGATGACCGACCCGGGTGCGAAGCACGCCGGCCGCGCGATCAAGCGCGTCGTCGTGAAGGGCAGCTTCCACGGCCGCACCGAGCGCCCGGCGCTGTACTCGGATTCCTCGCGCAAGAATTACGTGCAGCACCTGGCCAGCTACCGCGGCGAAGACAGCGTGCTCACGGTGGAGCCCTACGACATCGACGCGCTGAAGAAGATCTTCAGCGATGCCGACACCAACGGTTGGTTCATCGAAGCGATGTTCCTGGAACCGGTGATGGGCGAAGGCGACCCGGGCCGCAGCGTGCCGCCTGCGTTCTACGCCGCCGCGCGCGAGCTGACGAAGTCGCACGGTTCGCTGTTCCTGGTCGACTCCATCCAGGCCGGCCTGCGCGCCAACGGCGTGCTGTCGATCGTCGACTACCCGGGCTTCGAAGGCCTGGAAGCGCCGGACATGGAAACCTATTCGAAGGCGCTCAACGCCGCGCAGTACCCGCTGTCGGTCGTGGCCGTCACCGAACGCGCCGAAGCGCTGTACCGCGCCGGCACCTACGGCAACACGATGACCACCAACCCGCGCGCGCTCGACGTGGCGGTGGCGGTGCTCGAGCAGTTCACGCCGGCGCTGCGAACCAACATCCGCGAGCGCGGCAAGGAAGCGATCGCCAAGTTCGAAGCGCTGAAGGCCGAACTCGGCGGGCTGATCACCAAGGTCCAGGGCACGGGCCTGCTGTTCTCGTGCGAGCTGGCGCCGCAGTTCAAGGGCTACGGCGTGGGTTCCACCGAAGAATGGCTGCGCGAACACGGCATGGGCGTGATCCATGGCGGCGCGAACTCGCTGCGCTTCACGCCGCACTTCGCGGTGGAAAGCGACGAGATCGATTTGCTCGTGTCGATGGTCAAGCGCGCGCTGGTGGAAGGTCCGCGCCAGCAGCAGCAAGCGGCGGCGTAACGCCGACTGCCTGCGAAACGAAAAGGCCGGGCATGCCCCGGCCTTTTTTGTTGCCCGCGATCAGGCCATCGCGCGCCACACCGCCGCCACCGCCGCGGCGAACAGCACGCCCCACGTCAGCGCGGTGCCGGTGAAGCGCCCGATCGACGTGCCCGCGTGGCGCGACAAGCCCCACGCGTGCAGCAATCGCCCGACGAGCAAAGCCGAACCGCCTGCAAGGATCCACGCCGGGGGCGCACCGGAGACTTCGAGCAAAGCCAGCAGCAACAGCGCCATCGGCACGTATTCGACGAAGTTGCCCTGCACGCGGATCCAGCGCGCGAGTTCGTTGTTCGTGCCATCGCCGAGGCCCGACTTCACGCGATAGCGGATGCGCGAGACCTGCGCGGACAAGGCCAGCAGCAACAAGGCATGCAGGCCGGCGAACAACAGCGTGAGCCGCGGCATCGACCATGTCGCGGGCCCCGTGGCCACGGGCGCCTGCGTCGACGCGAGCGGCATCAGCGGATCGCCCGCGATCGGGAACCACGTGCCGCGTTCGAGCACCACGCGTCCCTGCAAGGGCGGCAGCGTGAGTTCGCGCCAACCGATGCGCAGGTCGCCGATCTGCGGATCCAGCGGATTCTCGGCGCTGCCCAGGCCATCGCCTTCGGGCTGGAACGTCGCCGAGAGATTGCCCGGCAGCGCGGAGAAATTCGGGCGGAACGCGCGCCATTGGCCGAACTGTTCGATGACGCTGCGGTCCAGCGGCTTGTCGTCGAGCGTGACCTGCGTGGCGAGCCAGCGGCGTCCGCGCAAAGGGAATGCAGGATTGTCGTGGCCGGGTGCGTAACCGCCGGAGTCGATCGGCGTTTCGCTCCACACGCGTTCGTAACCGCCGTCGCGTGCGCGCCACTGGTACATCGCCACGCGACGCTCCAGGCCGAAGTGCCGCGCGCTGACGCCGAACTCGCGATCGCGCACCACTTCATCGGACACCGGCTCGCCTTCCTGCGCGCGCAGGGCCGCCGCCGCGAGCAACAGGAGCACCGCGACGATCCCGCGCCAGGCGATGCTCATGCGGCCAGCGCCCTCGCGTGCAGTGCCGGGGTTTCGTGGGTGGTGCCGAAGCGGCCACCGTCGTCGCGCGTCACCTGCGCGAGCGCGCATTCGGGGTCGTGGGTGAAGAACAGATGCACGTTGCGCGCGAGCTTGTCCTCCAGGAACGTGCGCTTCTCGTCGATCAGCAATTCCGCATTGCGGTCGTAGCCCATCGTGATCGGCACGTGCACCCACGGGCGGCCGGGGATCAGGTCGGCGCAGAACACGACGCCGCCGTGCGCTTCGCCCTGCACGCGATCGGGGCCCACGATCTCGGAGAGCAGCAGGCCCGGCGTGTGTCCGTCGCTGTAATGGAAGCGCACGCTGTCGCCGAGCGCCTGGCAGCGATCGCCGTCGACGATCTCCAGTCGGCCGCTGTTTTCCAGCAGGCCCTGCAACTCGGGGATGAAACTCGCGCGGTCGCGCGCGTGCGGCGCATTCGCGCGTTCCCAGCAGGCGCCGCTGACGACATAGGTGGCGTTGGGGAACAGCAGCGTCGGCGCGCGCCCTTCGGACCACGGCGCAAGCAAGCCGCCGGCGTGGTCGAAGTGCAGGTGCGAGAGGACGACAACATCCACGTCTTCATGATGGAAGCCCGCGGCCTGCAACGATTCCAGCAGCACGTGGCGATCTTCGACGACGCCGTAACGCTCGCGCATCTTCGGATCGAAGAACGCGCCGATGCCGGTTTCGAACAACACGGTCTTGCCGTTGAGCGGACTGGCCAGCAACGCGCGGCAGGCCAGCGCGATGCGATTGCCTTCGTCCGGCGGCGACCAGCGCGACCACAGCGCGCGCGGCGCGTTGCCGAACATCGCGCCGCCATCGAGCTTCTGCGAATTCCCGAGGATCGACCAGAGCTTCATGCGCGGATTCTAACGCCGCGCACGGGGGCAGGTCGCAATCGAAATGTTATTCGGCGGGGTCGGCGGACAGGTGGAACACGAAGGATCCGCCGCTCGGTTCGGGCGCCGCGACGCGGATCGGGCCGATCGCGCCGTTCTTCCCCATGCGTCCCTCGCCCGCCGCGTCCGGTGCGCCGCCCAGGCCGAGCAGGCGCCCGCGCCAGCCCTTGATGGTGATGCGCACGCCATCGCGGCCTTCCAGGCGCAGCGTCCCGCCTGCGTCCTTCGGCACCGCGACGTTGCGGCCGCCGGTGTCGTCCAGGTCGTCCTGCTGGAAGGCGAACAGCGCGTCGTCGTCGGCTTCCACCGTGAAGCGCCAGTCGGTGGTGCCCGGCGAGCCGTCGTGCTCCACCGCGATGCGATCGACGCCGACGTGCCAGCGATCGATGGCGCGCGGTGCTTCCTTCGCGGGCTTCGCTTCGGGTTTCGCCGCGACCTGCGCCTGCGTGGCCTGCGCTGCGGGCGCTGCGTTGCGATCGCCGCGCACGTTCACGTACACCGCGGTCAGCGAAGCGATGAGCGCCGCCGCGCCGGTGAGGATCGCCGGCAACTGGTGCATCACCGGCTTCTTCGGCGGTTGGTCGTTCACTTGCGCGCGTCCTTCGAAAGCAGCACGTCCGACTTGCCTTCGCGGCGCGGATCGCTGCCGCCCGAGAGCGTGTCCGTGCGGCGATCCCACTGCACGGTCTGCAGGTTGCCCCAGATCGGTTCGCCCGCGTTGACCGTATGCCCCATCGCTTCGAGCTGCTTCACCACCTCGGGCGACAGCGCACCGGCTTCGGCAGAGATCGTGTCCGGCATCCACTGGTGGTGGAAGCGCGGCAAGGCGGCGACCTGTTGCGGGGTGAGGCCGTCGTCGTAACCCAGGATGCCGAGCAGCACCTCGGTGATGATGCGGCTGCCGCCGGGCGCGCCGATCGCGATCACCTTGTCGTCGTTTTCCAGGAACGTCGGCGTCATCGAGCTCAGCATGCGCTTGCCGGGCTTCGGCGCATTCGCTTCGAAGCCCATCACGCCGAACGCATTCGGAATGCCCGGGCGCAGCGCGAAGTCGTCCATCTCGTCGTTGAGCAGCACGCCCGTGCCCGGCACGACCATGCCCGAGCCATAAAGCAGGTTCACCGTCTGCGTGGTGCTGACGCGGTTGCCTTCGCCGTCGATGATCGCGAAGTGCGTGGTCTCGTCGTCTTCCAGCGGCGCGGGCTTGCCCGAGAACAGGTTGCTCGGCGTGGCCTTGTCCGGATGGATCGACGCGCGCAGGCCGGCGGCGTAGTTCGGATCCATCAGGCGCGCGACGGGCACGTTCACGAAATCGGGATCGCCCAGGTAGATGGTGCGGTCGCGGAACGCACGGCGCATCGATTCGACGACCAGGTGCACGCGGTGCGCCTCGTCCATCGTGCGCAGGTTCCAGCCCGAGAGGATCTGCAACATCTGCGCGAGCGCGATGCCGCCGGAAGACGGCGGCGGCGCGGTGACGACTTTCCAGCCGCCATAGGTGAAACGCAACGGCTCGCGTTCCTTGACGTGGTAGGACGCGACTTCTTCCGCCGTCCACTTGCCGCCTTCGGCGTTCACGCCCGCGACCAGCTTCTGCGCGACGTCGCCGCGATAAAAACCGTCGAAGCCCTTGTCGGCGAGCAGCTCCAGCGTGTGCGCAAGTTCGGGTTGCCTGAAGATTTCACCGACCTTCGGCGGATCGCCATCGGCCAGGTACACCGCGCGCGTGCCGGCGTAACGTTCCATCACGTCGCGGCGCGAGGCGTAGCCCTTCGCCAGGCGTTCGTACACCGGGAAGCCCTCGCGCGCGATGCGGATCGCGGGCGCGAGCGTGGTGCGCAGGGGCAGTCGGCCGTACTTCGTCGACAGGTGCACGAGTGCCGCAGGCAGGCCGGGAATGCCGGCGGACCACGGGCCGTTTTCGGAGCGGTCGTGGTCCAGGCCGCCGGCCTTGTCCAGGTAGGCGTCGGCCGTGGCCGCTTCCGGCGCGGTCTCGCGCGCATCGACCATCACTTCGCGACCGGTCTTGCCGTCGTGCAGCAGGAAGAAACCACCGCCGCCGATGCCGGAGGAAATGGGCTCGACCACCGCGAGCGTTGCGGAGACGGCGACGGCCGCGTCGAACGCGTTGCCGCCTTCGCGGATCGCCTGCAGGCCTGCTTCCGTCGCGAGCGCATGCGCGCTGGCAATGACGGCGCCCGGCGGATGCGCGGCACGCTTGGCGGCGTTGGCGTCCGCGGCTTGCGCCCCGGCCACCCACCACGTCACGCACCACAGGATCAGGACGAGGATGCGCCGCGGGTGTCGCGTCATGCCGGGGGTCCTTGCTGGAGGCGCAGCAGCTTGGCGAGCAGCTGCTCCTCGGATTCGGGATGTTCGGGATCCGGATCGATGCATTCGACCGGGCAGACGACGACGCACTGCGGCTCGTCGTAATGGCCCACGCATTCGGTGCACAGCGCCGGATCGATCACGTAGATCGTTTCGCCCTGGGAGATCGCCTTGTTGGGGCAGACCGGCTCGCAGACGTCGCAGTTGACGCAGAGCTCGTTGATCTTCAGGGACATGGTCTTGCTTTCGCCGGAAGCGCGGCCGCCGGAGGGCGACCGCGCGTCGGGTGGATTACTTCGCTTCGACGAACACGTAGGTCACGCCGGCCGGCTTGACCGCCGCCTCGACGCGCGCGCTGTCGGCGGCCTTGCCGATGAAGAGGACCTTGACGCCCTTCATCCCGTTCGGCTCGACGTCCTTGAACGCGGTTTCCACGAGTTCGGCCATCTTGGCCGAGGCCGGCGACACGAAGGCGAGCATGTTGCCCTCGAGGATGCCGCGGGTGATGTCGGTCTTGACCTTGTCGAGCTGGGCGTCGTACTGCGCCTGGAAATCCGCGTCGCTTTCCTGCGGCAGGAAGTACACGAACGGGCTGTTGGTGACGCCGTCCATGTTGCGCTTCACGACGTCGGTGGCGTAGGCCTGCCAGGCGTTCGCATCACCGCTGGTGGGCACGGCGACCGGCGCGGCTTCCGCCTTGGCCGGGGCTTCGGCCTTCTTGCACGCCGCCAGGGCGAACACTGCAAGGAAGGCGATCAGGACAACTCGTGTGGTCGAAAGGAACTTGCGCATCGTGTTTCCCCTGGAAGTGCGGACAGTAGATTGCATGTGGATCAAGCGGAGGTGCGCTGCCATTCTGCCTGCAGCGCCGCGGCGACGGCCGGCGGCACGAATCCCGAGACATCGCCGCCGAGGCGGGAGATCTCGCGGACGAGCGACGACGAAATGAAACCGTATTGCTCGGCGGGCGTGAGGAAGAGCGTTTCGACACCCGGGATCAGGTGCCGGTTCATGCTCGCCAACTGGAACTCGTATTCGAAGTCGGACACGGCGCGCAGGCCGCGCAGCAGCACGCCGGCGCCGAGCTCGCGCACGAAATGCGCGAGAAGGCCGTTGAAGCCGCGGACCTCGACCTGGGGATGGTGCGCCAGCGCCTGCTTCGCGAGTTCCACGCGCAGCTCCAGCGACAACGCGGGCCCCTTGCCCGGGCTCTGCGCGACGCCGACGATCATCTTTTCGAACAGGGGCGCGGCACGGTCGACGAGGTCGACGTGGCCGTTCGTGATGGGATCGAACGTGCCGGGGTAGACCGCGATGCGGGAGGCCGCGCTCATTCGTTCGAAAGGGGTTTGGCGGAGTCGGCGAGAGTGTAACAGCGTTGAAACGGACTCAGCCGCGCCGATACAGGGCATAGCGCACATCGCGGGTCCGGCCTTCGCGATGCAGGCGCCAGCCGGGGGGCGGCGGCATGTCGTCGGTGGCGGGCGCCTCGACGTACAGCCAGGCGTCGGCGCGCAGGCGCGGCAACAACGGGGGCAGCACCCCGCCCCACAGGTTCGCGTCGAAAGGCGGGTCGACGAAGGCCAGGTCGAAGGACGCCTCGGGCTGCGCATGCAGCCATGCGAGCGCGTCGGCCTGCACGATCTCCGCGGCCTCCCCGCCTTCCAGCCGCGCGATGGTCTCGCGTAGGGTCGCGGCCGCGTCGCGGTCGTGTTCCACCAGCACCGCCTGCGCGGCGCCGCGCGAAAGCGCTTCGAGCCCGAGCGCACCGGTGCCGGCGAACAGATCGAGCACGCGCGCACCGGGCAGCATCGGCATCAGCCAGTTGAACAAGGTTTCGCGCACGCGATCGGAGGTCGGCCGCAGGCCGGGGCGATCGATCACGTGCAGCTTCGTCCCACGCCAGCGGCCGCCGACGATGCGCACGTTGCCGGTGTTGCCGCCGTTGCCGGGGCGTTTGGGGGCGGGTGGTACCATGCCGGCCATTCTCCACGATCGACACGCCGCGGCCGCATGCGCTGGTTCCGACGCAACAAATCCGACCAGAAGACCGGGTCGGACACCGCTCCGCCCGACGTCGAACGCGCAGCGCCCGAAGCGGGCGTGCCCGCCGTCGAACCGGTTGCGCCGGTCGAACCGGTCGAGCCCGACTGGAACGCGATCATGGGCGCGATGCCGGGCGCGAGCCCGACGCCGGACGCCGCCCCCGAACCCGTCTTCGTCCCCGCCAGCGCACCGCCGCCCGCGTCCCCCGGCAAACCCGGCTGGCGCGAACGCCTGCGCGGCAGCGCGTTCGCGAAAAGCTTCGGCGGCCTGTTCTCGCGCCACCCGAAACTCGACGACGACCTGATCGACGAGATCGAAACCGCGCTGCTCACCGCCGACGTCGGCGTGGCCGCGACCACGCAGTTGCTCGAAGGCCTGCGCCAGCGCATGAAGCGCCGCGAGTTCGCGAACGCCGAGGAACTCCTGCGTGCATTGCGCAACGAACTGATCGCGATGCTCGCGCCGGTCGCGCAGCCGCTGGTCATCGACACGAACGCCAAACCCTTCGTCCTGCTCACCGTCGGCGTCAACGGCGTGGGCAAGACCACCACCATCGGCAAGCTCGCGCGCCGCTTCCGCGATGAGAACCGCAGCCTGATGCTCGCCGCGGGCGATACGTTCCGCGCCGCCGCCGTGGCGCAATTGCAGGCCTGGGGCGATCGCAACGGCGTGCCCGTCGTCGCGCAGGGACAGAACGCGGATGCAGCCTCGGTCGCCTTCGATGCCCTGCAGGCCGCGAAGGCGCGCGGCACCGAAGTGCTGATCGCCGACACCGCGGGCCGCCTGCACACACAGCAGGGCCTGATGGCCGAACTCGGCAAGATCCGCCGCGTGCTCGGCAAGCTCGATCCCACTGCGCCGCACGAAGTGCTGATGGTCATCGATGGCACGACCGGGCAGAACGCACTCTCGCAACTTCGCCAGTTCAACGCGGCGGTAAACGTCACGGGCCTGGTGGTGACCAAACTCGACGGCACCGCGAAGGGCGGCGTGGTGTTCGCGCTCGCGCGCGAGTTCGGCATTCCGATTCGATTCGCGGGCATCGGCGAACGTCCGGAGGACCTGCGCGTGTTCGATGCGGAGGCCTTCGTCGACGCCCTGCTGCCGGAAGCGCTCGGCGCCGGATGATCGCCGGCCGCGCGCGCCGCCTCGTCTACGCCCTGGTGGCGCTGGCGCTGTTGCTGGCGCTGGTGGCGTACTGGGGCACGCGCCCGGAGCGCGTGTCCGCGCTCGTGCTGCATGAAATCGGCAAGGCGCTCGGCCTGGAGATCACGGCGACGGGCGCTTCGCGTTACGAACTGGACGATGGCCCGCGACTGGTCTTGCGTGATGTCGTTGCGCGCGAGCCCGGTGCGAAGGATGCGGTGCTGCGCGCCAAGCGCATCGAGGCCTGGGTGCCGTGGTCGACCGTGCAGTCGGGCGGCGCGGAACTCGCGTTCAAGCATGTCGAACTCGACGCGCCGGTGCTCGACCTGCGCGCGCTGCAGCATTGGCTGGCCTCGCGTCCTCCGAGCGAGCAGAAGATGCCGACCCTGTCCAAGGGCCTGCAGGTGCGCGATGGACAGGTGCTGGGCGATGGCTGGTCGATCGACGCGCTGGCGCTCGACGTGCCGCGCGTGCTGCCCGGACAGGCGGTGGATGCGCGCGTGGCCGGACGCTATGTCGATGCGCCGACGCAGGTGCCGTTCGCATTGAATATCGCGCTGTCGAAGCCCGCCAACGATGCCGCGCTCGCGGCGAACGGCACGATCACGGTACGGCAGCCTGCATGGCGTTTGGCGTCGCAGGTGCGACTGTCCGGCCCCTTGCACGTCGGCGACGGCGGTGCACACATCACGCCGCTGCGGATGTCGCTCGCATCGCGTTACATCGCAGGCGACACCGATCTGCCCTTCGCCTTCGCCGTGAACGGGCCGCTGCGCGTCGAACATGGCGCGGTGTCGCTCTCGCCTGCGGGCGTTGCGTTGCGCGGGCGCGGCGTGGTGCCGGACTTCGACGCGCGCGCAGCCGTCGCCTACACGCAGGCCGCGATGCTGCACCTCGCAGGCACGCTGAAACAGTGGCCGGCACCGTGGCCCGCGTTGCCGCCGCCGATCGGGCAATCGACGTCTCCCCTGCCCTTCGTCCTCGATTACGCCGGCCCGGTGGATTTCTCGGATATCGCCCGCCTGCAGGTCGCGCGCGACGAAACGAAGTTCGACGGCCGCTTCCGCCTGCCCGACGTGCTCGCATGGATCGATGCGACGAATGCATCGCCGTTGCCTCCGCTGGCAGGCCGCATCACGACGCCGCGCCTGGAGATCGAAGGCGCCACGCTGGAAGGCGTCGACGTGCATCTCGAAGATCCGTCGCTCGCAGCGCCATGAGTACCTACGCCAACTCGCTGCTAGCATGGTTCGACGTCTCCGGCCGCCACGATTTGCCGTGGCAGCACCCGCGCACGCCGTATCGCGTGTGGCTGTCGGAAGTGATGCTGCAGCAGACGCAGGTGCGCGTCGTCATTCCCTATTTCGAACGCTTCGTCGCGACGCTTCCCGACGTGCGCGCCCTCGCGGCCGCGCCGCTCGATGAAGTGATCGCCTTGTGGTCGGGCCTGGGCTACTACGCGCGGGCGCGCAACCTGCATGCGGCGGCGCAAGCCTGTGTCGAACGCCACGACGGCGATCTGCCGCGCGACCTCGATGCTTTGATGGCGCTGCCCGGCATCGGCCGCAGCACCGCCGGTGCGATCCTGTCGCAGGCCTGGGGCGATCGCTTCCCGATCCTCGACGGCAACGTCAAACGCGTGCTTGCGCGCGTGCACGGCATCGAAGGCTGGCCCGGCTTGCCGGCGATCGAAAAGAAGATGTGGTCGATCGCGGAAGCACAATTGCCCGACGCGCGCATGGCCGACTACACGCAGGCGCAGATGGATTTCGGCGCGACGCTGTGCACGCGCGCCGATCCCGCGTGCGTGTTGTGTCCGTTGCAACAGGCTTGCGTTGCGCTGCGCGACGGCCGCGTGGACGAACTGCCGACGCCCAAACCCGGCAAGCCCTTGCCCGAACGCCGCGCGCTGATGTTGTGGATCGAAGACGCCGCCGGCAACGTGCTGATGCAACGCCGACCGCCGACCGGCATCTGGGGCGCCTTGTGGTCGCTGCCCGAGCACGCGGATTTCGATGCGGCGCGCGCGTGGTTCGCAACGCAGGTGGACGCCGACTTCGATGCCGCCGAACCGCTCGCGCCCATCGCGCACGGCTTCACCCACTACCGGCTGCAGATCCAGCCCTTGCGCTGGCGCGCGACGCTGCCGCTGCCCGCGGCGGGCGATAATGCCGAGGAACTTCGCTGGATCGGTCGCGACGCCCTTGCCTCGCTCGGCCTGCCCTCGCCGATCCGCAAACTATTGGATGCCTGAAATGCCCCGCACCGTGTTCTGCATCGTCGACCAGATCGAGACCGACGGCCTCGACTTCGTCCCCTGGCCCGGCCCGCTGGGCAAGCGCGTGTTCGAACACGTGGGCAAGCCGGCCTGGCAGCGCTGGCTGGCGCACCAGACCATGCTGATCAACGAGAACCGGCTGTCGCCGCTCGACCCCAGGCATCGCGCAATGCTCGAGGTCGAGATGGAGAAGTTCCTGTTCGGCGGCGGCGCGGCGAAACCCGAAGGCTACGTCGCGCCGGAAGCCTGACCCTCAGGTCCTGATCGCGTCGCTCGACGCCTTGTTGGCCTCGCGTGCGGCTTTCATGTCGACCTGGCGGATTTCCTCGATGCGGCAGTTCATGCCGGTGCCGAAGCTCACGCGGTCGAACTTCTGCTGCACGTAGCCCGCGGTGTTGGTGATCAGCATCGTCGCCTTGCCGTTGTCGTAGTCCAGGCACGGGCCGTTGAGCGTCATCAGGTACACCTCGCTCGGGCGCATCGTGAGCAGGATGTGGTTCTCGTCCACTTCCTCCCACCCTTGCGGGCTGAAGTACGGGATCTTCCGCAAGGGCTCGCCGGCGTGCGCCTGGTAGAGCGCCAGGCGCTCCTCCCGCGGCATCGACGACGCGCATGCGGCCAGCGAGACCAGCAGCGCCGCGGACAACACCGTGGCCACGTTCCGAATGGTGTTCATGACGTCCTCTCTTCAGTAGGCCGGCCCGGCTCCGGGCCCGGCAATCGCATCTTGCGCCCGTTGGAAGCACGCGGACGCCGCCTCCCACACACCATTCAGCGAACATCCGGCTTGCCCGAACCCGGGCACGTCCGTATCATGCCGGGCTCGCTGGCCGGGTAGCTCAGTTGGTAGAGCAGGGGATTGAAAATCCCCGTGTCGGGGGTTCGATTCCCTCCCCGGCCACCATGCGAATACCGCGCCCCGCTTGGGTTTGAGCCTAAGCGGGGCGTCTTCGTTTGTGGCCGCCCACCTGCCGGGGTAGCACCGGGGTAGCACGCTCCATCCGACGGCCCGAGATGGCCGCCCCCACCCCCATGACCGCGTTCACTTGCGTTGAGGCGACCGTTTGCTACTGTCCGCGCCGGGGAGAAGGGGGAGAGATCGCTTCTAGGTCACAGGACTGGACGATCAAACAACATGCGCGCAAACCAGCTAATTCTTCGTTGCTACGCCGAACGCAGTGGTGACATTTGGAACGCCTACTGCCTGGACCTCTCGCTCGGCAGTCAGGGCGACACCTACGCGGACGCCCGAAAGAAGCTTGACGAACAGATCGAGGAGTTCGTCCAAGACGTGCTGACCGGCGAGGATCGCCCGCATGCGGTGTACTTGCTTTCTCGCAGGGCTCCCCTCCCGATGTGGCTGAAGTACTACGCCATAAAGGCACTGATCGTGGTGATCCACGCATTCGGACTTCACGCTCCGACGTCGCGCAAGCGATTCAAGGAAGTGCTGCCTCTAGCCCCGGCGCATTGCAACTAAACGCATGGGGACACGCGAGAGACCCGTCAAGGATGACGAGTTCAAGCGTGTCCTGTCCCACCTTGGGTTCACCTGTCGCCCGAAATCGGGCACGTCCCACGAGCAATGGGTGAAAGGAGAAGGGCGCGACTTCCGGCGGGTCACGGTCGATGCGCACCATGCACCGTACAGCCGCGGGCTGCTGAAGCTCATGCTGCATCAGGCCGGCCTGTCCAAGCGCGATTTCTTCGCGATCCTTGAGCGCCTCTGAGCCGGAACGACGCGCACGCTCGCACTGAGATCGCCACGCACTAGGGGGCCGTCAGCATGGCCGCCAGCCAATCCTCGACGGCCTCGATCGCTTGGGTCTCTGACGCGCACCAGATGCGCGCGCGCACCCGGTCATCGTGGAGGCCGAGCACTGCCACCCACTGTTCGCCTTCCATGCCTGCCACGCATGCGATCAACTGTCCGCGCTCGCCGCCGCGCCGAAGGTGTAGGCCGGTGAGGCCCAACTCCGTTGGGCCGACGACGTACCACTTGAACTCCGAAAGGTTCATGCCTTGTCCACCACCGCTAGCTCTCCGGGGCAGGGTCTCGCAGGTGCGCCCTGGAATCTGGGAGTGTCGGCTTTGGCCGAATCGGTCATTCACCGCACCCTAACTCCCCTACGCGCATATCGGCCCGGCCTTGCTTCGGCTCCGAGTCTGGGCCTGAACGGTGGGGTATCGGAGCGGAGCCATGAAGCGAATCGGGTCCTTGGTAGTGCTCGTACTCGTCGCTGCGGGATGTCAGCGGCCGCCGGCTCAGCCGTCCGTCTCCAACCCGCCCGCGAAGGCGAATACGACCGGCCCGCAGGTGGTCGAAACGCGGATCGGAAAACTCGAGTTCACGCACGACTTCGCCAACGGCTACCCCACCGACGCCACCATCGACAAGCTCTACGACGAGCGTGATTTCCAACGCGCGTGCCAGGCCTATCTGTGGTCCCTTCCGGCGGTCTCGTTCACCGCGTGGCAGCGCGGCATCAACACACAGCTCGGTGCCAAGAACGGCCAGATCGTCTCCATCCTGTCGTATGAAGCCAGACGCGGCATCCTCACCGCCAATGCCACCACGCCGTACTACTTGGGCTTTGCCGATCTCTCACCGGGCCCGTTGGTCATGGTGATGCCGGCGCAAGGGGTGCAAGGTGGCATCAGCGACGCTTGGCAGGCTGCGCTTCCCGGAGCCGAAGGGCCCGGCACCTATCTCGTGCTGGGGCCCGGGCAGGAAGAGCCGAAGAATGTCGCCGGCTACAAGGTGTTGCACGCGCCGACGTTCAACATTTTCCTGGGCGTGCGATTGACCGAGCCCGACCCCCAGATGGCGCAGCAGGCCCTCGCGCAGTTGCAGATGTATCCCTACGCGCAACGCAACAACCCGCCGAAGTTGCAGATTCTCGAAGCGGGCAACAGGGAATGGAGCGGTCTGCCGCCGCGCGGGATGGCGTATTGGCAGCGGCTCGACGATGTCATCCAGCGTGAACCCGTTGCGCCGCGCGACATCCTGTTCCATGCGATGTTGCGCCCGCTCGGATTGGAAAAGGGAAAACCGTTCAAGCCGAACGCGCGGCAGACCCGCATCCTGACCGAGGCGGCGCTGGTCGGCGAAGCCATGGCAAAGGCCAACACTGCCGACCGCCGCTTCGCCGACGTGAAGTACCGCAAGGACGCGCACTGGGACTTCGCGCTGCAACTCGACGCCGACAATCCCGACGCATTCTGGGACCTGCTCGACGAGCGCGCGTCCTGGTTCTACGAAGCCGTGGGTGCGGGGCCGTCGATGGCGCCCAAGCGCCCTGGCCCGTCGTCGGCCTACCTCAGCGCGTACAGGGACAAGGCGGGCAAGTGGCTCGATGGCGGCACGTCCTACCGTCTCCGGGTGCCGCCCAATGCACCGATCAAGCTGTTCTGGTCGGTGACCGTGTACGACGTCGACACGCGCGCGCTGATCCTCAACGAACAGAAGATCGCAGATCGCTCCTCGCGCATGGACCTGCGCAAGAACGACGACGGTTCGGTGGACATCTATGTCGGACCTAAGGCGCCACCCGGCTTCGAGAAGAACTGGATTCCGACGGTGCCCGGCAGGAACTGGTTCGCGTATTTCCGGTTCTACCAGCCGACCGAAGCGTTCTTCGATCGGTCATGGCCGCTGCCTGACTTCGAGGCGGTTCGATAAAAACCTAGTGCAAGCCTAGAACGTCACTGAGGCGGTCAACATGATCGGCTCGCCTTTCGTGCGCCGCTCCACGTTGAACTCTTTGAGCCAGCGCGCGGAGAACGCCACGGTGCGATCTCCCCACTTTTGTTGGTAGGACACCGTGGGGCCGATCGCGAGCGAATGCCCCTTGAAACCGTCGAGGCGGTCGGCGAGCGGGCCGCTGTCGTCGGTGACCTGTTCGATCCAGCCGGCGATGCCGCCGACGCCCCACCCGTTCGCGAAGCTCTTGGAGAGCAACGTATCGACATGGAACACCGCGCCGCTCTTGTAGTCGGTGTCGTCGTTCTTCGTGGACAGGTCGATGCCGACGGCGGTGCTCCATTCGAGCGTGCCGGACTGGAACAACTGCGTGTAAGCCACCGTGGGCGAGTACACCCATACGTTGAGGCTGGTGTTCGCCAGTCGATTCGGATCGTAATGGCCCGTGGGCGCGGACACGTACAAGGCCAGCGACAAGTGACGCACCTTGTCGAAGTGGTAGCCCGCCATGATCGGCGCGAAACCGAAGTCGTACATGTTGCCGGTGCTGTCGCTGACCGAGGCGCGCGCCGCACCGAGCGCCAGCCCCGCGGTGATGTCCTCCTTGGCGTAGGGCAAGGCGGCCATCGACGCAAAATTCCAGCGCCCCGCATGGGTCGGCCAGACGTAGACGCCGGTCAGCGACGTCAGGCCGAACGTGGCGTCCACCCCGAGCGCGCTGGTGCCGATGATGGGCGTCTCGCGTTCCGCGCCGATCTTGCCCGAGTAGTACACGTAGCCCGCGGCGAGCGTCCAACCCGGCTCGGGCGGCACCACGCCCGCGTAATTCGACACCTGCAAGCCGGTGATCGAGCGCGAGAGGCCGCCTTCCACCGCGTGCGCAGCGAGGGCGGGCCAGACGGCCAGTGCGACGATGGCAAGCGTGCGCTTCATGGGCGGTCCTCGCTTCGCTTGCGCGCAGGAACGTGGCCCAGCGGCGCGCCGGCGGGAATCAACGGCTCGCGCGCGACGCTGCCCTGGAAGTCCCGCATGATTCGACCGAAGTGCGCCGCCGTCCACGAATGGATGTAGACCGGGTTGAACGGCTCGCGCTCCTTCGGATCGACGACCAGGTTGATCACGTACGGCGACGACAGCGGCAGCGCGGGATCGGTCAGGTAGGTCTGGTCGACCATCACCATCTTGAAGTTCTGCCACTTGATGCCGTACATCCGCTCGCCGTTCCAGAAGATAAAGCCGTCGCGGTTCGACTGTTCCTGTTCGCCGCGGAGGAAGGCCACCTGGTCCTTGCCGTCGATCTCGCGGTCGGTGGGAACCGCCAGGCCGCAGAGGCGCAGCAGCGTCGTGAACCAGTCGGTGATGTGCACGATCTCGTTGCTCGTCCGGTTGGCCGCGATACGTCCCGGCCAGCGCGCGATGCACGGCGTGCGCAGCGCGGCTTCGCGGCCGGTGAAGTACGAGCCGTCGAAGAATCCGCCCGTGCCCCGGTGCAGAAGCATCTCCTCATTGCCGTTGTCGCCCGCAAACACGACGATGGTGTCGTCGCGCAGGCCAAGCCCATCGATCTTGTCGAGGAGCTCGCCGAAGTCGCCATCCAGTTGCAGCAGGCAGTCCGCCCAGTCGCCGTTGCCGCTGCGGCCGCGATATTCGTCGCGCGGCACGACCGGCATGTGCATCAGCGAGTGGTTGAAATAGAGGAAGAAGGCACGCGCGTCGCGCGCGGCGTCTTCCATGAAGCGGAAGGCCCGGCGCTTGTACTCCACGTCGATGCCAAGCTTGAGGTCGTAGGTAAGGCGCTCTCCCTTGCGCACCGGCTCACCCTTGCGCCCTTCGAGCATGTACGACACCGGGTCGCGTTCCGGGTCGTACCAGGGATCGGTGTCCCAGAAGGCTTCATCGTAGGAATGGGGCGGGCCGTACCATTCGTCGAAGCCATGGTCCGTCGGCCAGCGTCCGTCGCAGTCGCCGATGTGCCACTTGCCCATGCACATCGTCGCGTAGCCCGCGTCGGAAAACAGGTCGCCGAGCGTCCGTTCCCACGCCACGATCCCGGATTCGCCACCTGCCACCGCGACCGTGTGGTTGCCCGTGCGGATGGCGTAACGTCCGGTCATCAGCGCAGTGCGCGAAGGCGTGCACTGCGCTTCGGGCGCGTAGTTGGCGAGTCGATAGCCTTCGGTCGCGAAGGCGTCGATGCGCGGCGTCGCGGCGCCCCGGAGGATGCCGCCGCCATAGCAGCCCAGCTCGCCGTAGCCGAGGTTGTCGACGTGGAAGTAGACGACGTTGGTCATTGCCGCGCCATGGCGAGGCGGTAGCGTTCCTCCGCGCCGATCATGTGGTCCGCATCCGCGGCCGCGGCGTCGATATCGATCTGCACCCAGTGGATCGTGCCGTTGAAGGCATTGTCCGTTGGACCGTAATCCTCCGACACGGGCTCGCCCGCTTCGCAGCCGACGTCCATCGTCTCGTCCATCGAGAACAGGTAGGCGTGCGTGCGTGCGACCCGCCCTTCGCCGACTTTCGTCCCATCGACGTAGAGGGTGATCCCGGCGCCTTTGCCAAGCCCGCCGCCGTCGTAGTCGAACTCCATCCGCACCTGGTGCTTGCCCGTGGGGAGCGTCGAGCCCGCTTCCACCTCGAAGCGCAGCAGCCCGAGGAAGTTGTAGTGGTACTTGAGCTTGCCGTCGTGCGCGTAGAGGCTCCAACCGCCCATGTGGCCGCCGTGGGCGGCGATGACACCCTTGGCGCCGTTCGACGGAACCTCGACTTCGGCAGTCACCGAGTGGGACTTGTTCTTGGTGTTGATCGCCGTGTTTTCACCGAGCCGGCGCATGCCCGCGAAGAGCAGTTGCGTGTTGCCATGCACGACCATCGGTCGTCCGGCGATATCCGGGTTCGTGCGCTCGGCCTTGCGATCGTCCAACGGGAACACGTTGTACTTCGACGCTTCCAAGTCGAACAACCGCTTGAGTTCGGCGACCTTCTCCGGCATCTCTTTCGCGAGGTCATGCGCCTGCGACCAGTCCTTGGTCGTGTCGTAGAGCTCCCAGGTGTCGTCGCTCAGTGGCGGCTGGGCACCGACGACAACCCACGGCGGGTTGCCGTGGCGGGTCACCGCGGTCCAGCCCTTGTGGTAGAGGCCGCGGTTGCAGACCATCTCGAAGTACTGCGTCTCGTGCCGTTCCGCCGCCTTGGCGTCGTCGAACGAATAGCGCATGCCGACACCGTGCAGCGGCTCCTGCATCACGCCGTTGACGAAACTCGGCTGCGGCAGGCCAGCCACTTCCAGGATCGTCGGCGCCACGTCGATGACATGGTGAAACTGCGATCGCAGCTCGCCCTTGGCCTTGATGCCCTTCGGCCAGTGGATGATCGTGCCGTTGCGCGTGCCGCCGAAGTGCGACGCGACCTGCTTGGTCCACTGGTACGGCGTGTCCATCGCGTGCGCCCAGCCGACGGCGTAATGGTTCTGCGCGCGGGCTGAACCCAGCTCGTCGATGCGCTCGATCATGAGCTCGGGCGTCGCGAGGTCGGGCGCCTCCGCGGCCGCCTTGTCGTTCCACGCGCCGATCAGCGATCCTTCCGCCGAGGCGCCGTTGTCCCCGATGATGTAGTAGATGAGCGTGTCATCGAGGATGTCCAGGTCCGAGAGCGTATCGATGACGCGGCCGACATGGTGGTCGGCGTATTCGAGGAAGGCCGCATAGATTTCCATCTCGCGCGCGAGAACCGGACGCAGCCGCGCCTCCATCGCATCCCACGCGGGAATTTCATCGGGGCGCCGCGTGAGCTCGCACTCCGGCGGAATGACGCCGAGCTGCTTCTGCCGCGCGAAAGTGTCCTCGCGCACCTTGTCCCATCCCTGGTCGAACTTGCCTTTGTATTTTTCGATCCAGTCCTTCGGCACATGGTGCGGCGCGTGCGTGGCGCCCGGCGCGAAGTAGATGAAGAACGGCTGGTCGGGTGCGATCGCCTTCTGCTGGTGGATGTAGCCGATGGCCTTGTCCGCCAGGTCTTCCATCAGGTGATAGCCCTGCTCGGGCGTGCGGTCCGGCTGGATGGGTGTGGTGCCTTCGTAGAGCTCGGGGTAGTACTGGTTGTTCTCTCCGCCGATGAAACCGAAGAAGTGCTCGAACCCCGAGCCGGTCGGCCAGTGGTGGTACGGGCCGATCGGCGTCGCCTCGAACACGGGCACTTCGTGGCACTTGCCGAATTGCGCCGTCGCATAGCCATTGAGCTTGAGGATTTCTGCCAGTGGCGCGCAGGTGTTCGGTCGCAACGAGTTGTAACCGGGCGCTGACGTGGCGATTTCGGTGATGCCGCCCATGCCGACGGCGTGGTGGTTTCGGCCCGAGAGCATCGCTGCGCGCGTGGGCGAACACAGTGCCGTGGTGTGGAAGCGGTTGTACTTCAGCCCGCTGGCCGCCAGGCGTTCCGCCGTGGGCGTCCGGCAGGGTCCGCCGAACGCGCTCGACGCACCAAATCCGACGTCGTCGAGCAGCACGATCAAGACGTTCGGCGCGCCCGCCGGCGGTCGCAAAGGCGTGATCGGTGGAAACCGCGTGTCGGGGTCCTTCGCGTCGTACGTCGTCAACGCGACCGGCTTCATATCCGGAATCGGCAGCGTGCTGCGCTGGATGTCGTGCAAGGCGGGCATTGATCGGCACCCTCCGTTTTTACTGCGTGGCCATGGCCATCCGCGCCATCGCTTCGTGTTGCGCGGCGAGTTGATCGAACGTCGCTTCGCTCACGTCCACGATGACGCGGTCGATGGTGCCGGTGAACGTGAACGGCGTTTCGTAACGATCCGACACCGGCGAACAGGTGTCGCAGCCAATGTCGAAGCTCTCGTTGGCGGTGTAGAACCCGCCGATCTGCTTCTCGAAACGGCCTTCGCCGATCTTTTCCTTATCCAGGCGCAAGGTGACCTCGCCCCCCGTCTGGAACTTGCCCGGCGAATCGACCGAGATTTCGGCCGAGAGCACATGGTGGCCGGCGGGGATCGTGCCGGTGGACGAAACGCGATATCGCGCCTCGTTGTAGTAGTTGTGTTCCCAATGCAGCTTGCCGTCTTGCAGGAACACCGTGAAGCCGCCTCCGAGTCCGCCGCAACACGCAAGCACGCCCTCCGCACCACCTTCGGGGATGTCGACTTCCGCGGCGATCGTGTGGTGCACGTTCTTCGTGTAGGGCGACGAGCGTTCCGGAACGCGGACGGTCCCGGACGGGTAAACGAACCGCGTCCGACCGCGCAGATGACTAGGCTTCAACGCGGGGTCGGCGCGCTCGGCGAAGCGATCGTCGAGTGGCAGGACGTTGAATTTCGCGGCCTCGGCCATGAACAGGTCCTGCAACTCGCGCAGCTTCTTCGGCTCCTGCGCCGAAAGGTCGCTCGCCTGCGAGAAATCCTGCTCGATGTTGTACAGCTCCCACTTGTCGTCATCGAAGCTGGCGCTGCCCGCCGTCACCCAGGGCGCGCGGCCATGCAAGCATCCGGCCACCCAGCCGTCGTGGTACAGCGCGCGGTTGCCGAACATCTCGAAGTACTGGGTGACGCGGCGCCCCGGCACCGCCGCATCGTCGAAGGTATACGCCAGGCTGATGCCTTCGATGGGCTTCTGCGGAACACCATCGACTTCGCGCGGCTGCGGAATCCCGGCCAGTTCGAGAAGGGTCGGTGCGATGTCGATCGCGTGGTGGAACTGCGAGCGCAGGCCACCGCGATCCGTGATGCGCTTGGGCCACGAAACGACCAGGCCATTGCGCGTGCCGCCAAAATGCGACGCCACCTGCTTCATCCACTGGAACGGAGAGGAACCCGCCCAGCACCAGCCGACGGGATAGTGGTTCTCGAACTGCGGGCCACCAATCTCGTCGATGTGCTGCACCATCGATGCCACGTCGTCCGGCAGGCCGAGCATCGTCTTCATCACGTTGAGCGTGCCGGTCAGCGTGCCTTCGGCGCTTGGACCGTTGTCGCCCACCATGTAGACGATCAAGGTGTCGTCCCCGAGGCCCATGGCCTCGATGGCGTCGACAAGCCTGCCGACTTGCGCGTCGACGTGCTCAAGGAATCCGGCGAACACTTCCTGCATCCGCGCATACAGCCGCCGCTCGTCCGCCGAGCACGACTCCCACGAGGGGATCGACTCGGGCCGCGGCGTCAGCTTCGTGTCCATCGGAATAAGGCCGAGTTGCTTCTGGCGCTCGCAGGTCAGTTCGCGTTGACGATCCCAGCCGTGATCGAAATTGCCCTTGTACTTGTCCGCCCACGACTTCGCGACGTGGTGGGGCGCGTGCGCCGCACCCGGCGCGAAGTAGATGAAGAACGGCTTGTCCGGCGCGGCCGCTTTCTGCTGTCCGATCCACCCGATCGCCTTGTCGGCGATGGCCTCCGAGAAGTGCCAGTTCGGCTGGTCGTGCGGCATTTCGATCGGCGCGGTGTTCTCGAACAGCGGCGTGCGCCACTGGTTCGCCTCGCCTCCCTGGAAGCCGTAGAAGTAGTCGAACCCCTTGCCGGTCGGCCAGCGATCGTACGGGCCGCCGGCGCCGAGCTCGTGGTCGGGCGTGTTGTGCCACTTGCCAAAGGCCGCGGTGGCGTATTCGTTGGCGCGAAGAATTTCCGCCACGCATGCCGCTTCCCGCGGCCACTGACCGTCGTAGCCGGGAAAGCCTGTGGCAAGTTCAGTGATGCATCCGGTGTGGGCCGAGTGGTGGTTGCGCCCGGAGAGCAGCGCCGCGCGCGTCGGCGAACACAAGGCGGTGGTGTGGAAGCGGTTGTAACGCAAGCCCGAATCCGCCAGTCGTTGCAGCGTCGGCGTGTCGACGGGGCCGCCGAAGGTGCTGGCCTGGCCGAAGCCCACGTCGTCGAGCAACACCATCAGCACGTTGGGCGCGCCGGGCGGTGCGCTCGGCAGCGCGATCACATCTGCTTCCGAATCGGCGAAGGTGCTGCCGATGCGCCCTTTGAAGCGGGGCTCGGGCAGCGGCAGGATGTCGGAAAACAAGGGCGTTTCCGTCCCCAGTGACGGCTGCTGGGGCCCTCCATCTGCCTTCTTCGCACCCATGGCAAATCTCCTCGGGAAAGGCAGGGCCGTTCCGCATGTTGCGACTCGCCGGCTGGGCGCGCATCCGAAGAAATCTGGGGGGCAACCAGTAGAACTACTGGGCGAAACGGGACCGTTGGCCGAGATGCAAAGTGGCCTGGTGTTGTGCCCTCGTGCGACCCGCGCCGCCGCATGAAGGCGACGCATTTAGGTTCCCTATCACGTCGCCGAAGACTTGCCCCATCCATATACATCGACTATCGCGTCCACGAACGCCTTCGGTGCTTCTTGCGGCAGGTTGTGCCCAATCCCGCCAGTAATCGTGCGGTGGGCGTACTTGCCAGTGAACTTCTTCGCGTAGCTATCTGGCTTTGGATGCGGCGCGCCATTCGCGTCGCCTTCGAGCGTGATCGTGGGAACCGCGATGGCCGGCCCCTCGGCCAACGTTGCTTCCACGGCGTCGTACTTCGTTTCGCCTTCGGCCAGCCCGAGACGCCAACGATAGTTGTGCACCACGACGGCGACGTGGTCCGGGTTCTCGAATGCGGCCGCGCTGCGATCGAAGGTCGCGTCGTCGAACGCCCAATCCGGCGAAGCGATCTTCCAGATTAGCTTCGCGAAATCGTGGCGGTACTTGTCGTAGCCGGCCTTACCCCGCTCGGTCGCGAAGTAGAACTGATACCACCACTGAAGCTCCGCTTCTGGCGGAAGCGGCGCCTGGGCGGCCTTCTGACTGCCGATCAGGTATCCGCTCACTGCGACCAGCGCCTTGACGCGCTCCGGATGAACCGCCGCTACGATGCCTGCCGTTCGAGCGCCCCAGTCGAAGCCGCCGAGGATCGCCTGCTTGACGTGGAGCGCATCCATGAAGGCGACGACGTCGTCCGCCAACGCGGCGGGCTGGCCATTGCGTGGCGTTGCGGACGAAAGGAAGCGCGTGGTTCCGTACCCGCGAAGGAACGGCACGAGGACACGGAAGCCACGCGCGGCCAGTGATGGCGCCACGTCGACGTAGCTGTGGATGTCGTACGGCCACCCGTGCAGCAGCAGCACGACGGGTCCGTCGGCAGGTCCTGCCTCGGCGTAGGCGACTTCGAGCACACCTGCGTTCACCTGCTTGAGCGGGCCGAACGATGCGTGCGACGACTTCGATACCGATGCCTTCGCCGGCGGTGCGGATTCCTGCACCGCGACTGCATTTGCCATCGTTGGCAACGCCATGCTCACCGCAACGCCGGCAAGCAGGCGGCGGCGGCTTTCATCCACGTTCTTCGTTCGCGCTTTCATCGCACGCTCCTCGTCGATGTGGCCTCATGATGGCGATGCAACAGTAGAACGAGACTCACCCAGATGGGGGGCGTGATAGACATAGCCGGCCGCCGCCCGGTGGCGCGTTCATTGGTTCTCGTCGTCGAGCCGCCGCGCAAGGTGCCGCACGATAGCCAGGAAGATCGCCGCGGTCACCATGCGCGCACCGGCAACTGCGTGCCACCCGTGATGGCGTGCCTTATCATCTGCGAGCGCAGCATCTCGTGCGGGAAGCCCAAGGCAATCGCACTCGCATCCGCGAGACGCGCCCACTGCGCGTCGCTTAGTTCTACGGCGAGGGCATCGAGGTTGTCTTCCAGTTGTACGAGTCGCCGGGCGCCCACGAGGGTGCTCGCCACACCTGGATTACGCAGCGTCCACGCGAGGGCCACCTGCGCCGCGGAATATCCACATTCTGTGGCGATCGCGACGACGACGTCCGCGATATCGAGTGCGCGTTCGTTGAGCGATCCGTAACCGGCTGCCACGGACTTCCGCGTACCGACAACGCTCGCCGGATCGACGGGAGGCTGTAAATCGTCGCGCTTGTACTTGCCGGCCAGGATTCCGTTCGCAAGCGGCGACCACGGCACGACGCCCATGCCCATCTCGCGGGCCATCGGGATGAGATCGCGTTCGGGCGTCCGTTCGATCAGGTTGTACTCACTCTGAAGCGCGATGATGGACGCGCTCCCGCGCAGGTCGGCGATCGCCTGCATGCGCGAGACCTGCCACGCGGGAATGTCGGAGACGCCGAGGTAGAGCACCTTGCCCTGGCGCACGAGATCGTCCATGCCCCGCAGAACCTCCTCGACCGGCGTCGTGCCGTCCCACATGTGCAGATACAGCAGGTCGATGTAGTCGGTGCGCAGCCGCTGTAGGCTTTCCGTAACCGATCGCATCATGCTCTTGCGATGGTTGCCGCCCGCGTTTGGATCGCCCGGATGCATGGACATCGTGAACTTGGTGGAGATGACCAGGCGATCGCGCTTGCCTTGGGCAAACTGCCCGAGCAAGCGTTCCGATGAGCCGTTGGTGTAGGCATTTGCGGTGTCGACGAAGTTCCCACCGCGGTCGACGTAAGCGTCGAAGATGCGGCGCGCTTCGTCTTCCTCGGCACCCCATCCCCACTCGCCACCGAACGTCATAGTGCCAAGGGCGAGAGGGGAGACGCGAAGACCTGAGCGTCCAAGCAGGCGGTAGGAATCGAGCTGAAGCGGGGAGTGGCCCATGGGTGCGGCCTCGTTGGCGGGGGAGTCGACAAGCTATCGCCCAGCCCCGCCCTTGATTAGCCGGTCGATCGGGGAATAATTGTCCCTACCGCGGACCTAATCCCCGATTCGTGGCAATGGGAGCCGGATATGGCGCGTGATCTCAATGACACGCTGATGTTCGTTCGCGTGGTCGAACATGGAAGCTTCATTTCCGCAGCGCGCGCGCTCAAGCTCCCGAAGACCAACGTGAGCCGAAAGGTCCAAGAGCTCGAAGAGCGCCTCGGTGCGCAACTCCTGCATCGCACGACGCGCAAACTCGGGCTGACAGAAGCTGGCAAGATCTACTTCGATCTTTGCCAACGCATCGCGCAGGACCTCGACGAAGCCGAAAGCGCCGTCGGTCAATTGCAAGGCGGACCGCGTGGCTGGCTGCGTGTCACCGCGTCGTACGAAATCGGGATCGAGTGGATTGCGCCGTTGCTGGATGCGATGCAGGAGCGTCATCCTGAAATGCGCATGGAACTTGTGCTGGACGCTTTCAACAGCGATCCGCTGGACCTGATCGACAAAGAGATCGATGTCGCCGTGCGCGCCGGTAAGCTGCCGTACTCGACGCTCGCGGCGCGCAGGCTCGCCGTGTTGCACACCCATTTGTATGCGACGTGTCATTATCTGGATCGTCATGGCGAACCCGAACATCCCGATGACCTGCGGCACCATCGCACCCTCGCGATGGCGAAGCACTACCGCAAGGGATTCGGATACGCATGGCCACTGAACGATGGCAAGCACGAACGTGAGGTCGCGATCGAGCCTGCGTTCGTGGCCAACGATCCGGCGGGGTTGCGCGTGGCCATGCTCGCGGACCAAGGCATCATGATGGCCGGCGACATCATGGTCAGGCGCTACGCAGATGCCGGAACGCTGCGTCGCGTGCTATCTGCATGGAGCGGGCCGGAGTTCGAGTTGAATGCCGTATTTCCGCGCGGGCGCGTCCAGTCGCCCAAGGTGCGCGCGTTTGTGGATTTTCTCGTCGAACGGCTGGACCTCGACGCGAGGGAGGAAGTTGCCAGTACTCAGCGCGCCCTGAAGGACCCAGCGCGAATGCCCCCTAAGCCGCGCCGACGGAAGTGACAGGGGCTCGCGCAGTTTCTCCGGCGCCAAAGGGGCGGGAAAGTAAGTGGTCGTTCCCTGCTGCACGGGCGCATGCCTACGACCACGACATCACGCCCAAGGCCGACATCAAGCCGGGGCGCAGCCGCCGCCGCATGCCGGTCGTGCGCGTAGGGCACCCCCGCAAGAACGCCCCCTGTTGCTTGAGTTCAAGGTTGCCCCCGGGGGGATGCGTGTTGGGGGCCCGCGGACGACGTCGTCGTCGATCCCTTGGGCCGTAGGCACCGATTGCACTACATGGTCGCCATTCGCACCACGGCGGCGAACACGCGCGGGAGGTTGAGAGCAACCTTTGCCTTGCCGTCCGACGTGCGCGGTCCGGTCGAGCACCCGCCGTGCCACTTGCAGCGACCGCCTTCGCGCACTGGCCTGGCGTTGCAATTCCCACCAACCCGCGTCTTCGCGCCGCATCGCTCATTGGACTTCACAACCATGACGGCTTCACCTAAGTCATTCGCGCGCGCGCACGCACAAGGAGTTCGATATGACGGATTGACTTGGACCCCGACCGTCGAACGATTTAATGCGCGACGGCCGGGGCGGTAGATGGACAGACAGGCAGGAGTTCAAGCCTCTACCGGGCCAAGGGCTTGAAAGCGAATCCGTTGCCAAATGCTTACGCCGAAACTCAGTTGCAATGCGGTTCCCAGCCCATGACGGGTAGGAGTAGGAACAGGTACAGGAGCAGGAAAGGACGAGGTCAGACGATGGCCTTCTCCAAGCAGTTGACGCTGCTGTAATGGAGGGCGGGCGGCAATGCACGCTGCCGGCGGTCGTGCGTAACCGTCGCGACGTGGCCGATCAGGAGCACCTCCCGCAGGCGCGTGAGGGCGATCCGGTCACTCCGCTCGGGCATATCGACGATCGCGGCGTATTCGCGCACAAGGTCACCCGACCAACCGGCCTTGAACTTTCCGTTGCGCCCCGGTCGGCCCTTCAGCTCGCGCGCGTTGTACCAGCGCGTGAACTTCGTGCCGAAGAACGGTCCGTATGCGCAAACTTCCAAGTGCACGCCGACCTTCGCCTGCTTGCCGAACATCAACCTCGTCTCCCAGCCGGTGCAGCGCATCTGGTACTTGCCCGGCGGGATCAGCGGGGGCATGTCGTCGACGACACCTTCGCCCATGTCGCTCATCTTCAACCCTCCGCGACAGCGACCTGCGCCGCCGTCGCCTTCGGCTCGACGCGCGTCAGGGCGACGAAGGCATCCAGGTCCTCGATCGCGTAGCAAACCCGGCGCCCGAGCTTCGAGTACGCCGGCCCGACGCCTTTGGTGCGCCAGTCCTGCATGGTGCGGACCGTCACCACGCCCAAGTACGCGGCCGCCTCGCGCTCGCTCAGGCGGCGGGGTTCGTGGAGGTTCACAGCCATCTGCTTCACCGTTTCGCTACGCCTAGTGCGGCGGGACGGCGCGATCTTCGGCCCTGACCCCGGGGGTCGAAGTCAGCGAAAAGGGGGGCGATTACTTCTTCGGCTCCAAGTTCTCGATGAACCCTTCGAGCTCCTCCCGGCCCACGTCGTCGATCAGGTCGACCAAGTCGGGCCGCTTCGTTCGGATGTCGCGCTGACGCAGTTCACCGAGCCCGTACTTGCCGGTCTGCAAGCGAGCGCGCGCCTGCGCGACGCTACGATCATTGAAGCGCACTTCGAGGTCCTCAGCGGCGAGACGCCCGAGAAGCTCGTAGTCGCTGGTTGCCGCGCGGTGCGGATTCGGCAGCACGTTGAGCACGGCGAAGGCGTCGACGAGATCGTCCCGCGTGGGCGCAGCGTTCGGCGCTATTCCCTTGATCGCAAGCAGCCGCTCGATGAAGGCCGCAGCTTTTCGCAACACCGGGGCCTCGTCGGTCTGCAAGACGTCGAGCGCGACACCGAGCTCGTTCCATGCGCTCTCGGCGACCTTGCGCTCGCCGCGTGCTCGCGTGATCCGCAGTGGACCGAGAACGACGCCGAGTTGATCACGCGCGGGGCTACGGTGCCCGGACGCATCCTTCAGGTCCAGCAGCGCCTCGGCGAAGTCCGTCATACCCTTGAGCGTCGAAACTTCGCTGTAACGCACGTCGAGCTCCACCAAGATCGCGCGCACGACGATCCAGGCGCTCGCCTCGTCACCGGCGTTGGCCCTGTCGATCGCGCGTTTCTGCCATTCGAGCTCGCCCTGCCGGTCCTGCATGTTCGCCTCCATGTGCGCTAACGCCGCCGGTCAACGGGCTTCTTCAACTCGACGACCTTGCCCCGACGGCCGAACACCCTGGCCTCCAAGCGCTCCATCGGCGCACGCAGGCGGCTCACGTCGTCGGTCAGGTACCCAGCCGTCACGTCATCGCCTTCGCTGTGCGCTGCGATGCGCTTGAGCGCGTAGGCCGACACGTCCATCGATTCCAGCACGTTGAGTGCTGTGCGGCGGAGGTCGTGCGGCGACCACACGAAGCCGTCGCCGTCGCCGTCCACGATCTTGGCCGTGAAGTGTTTCGTGATCCTGCCGAAGGGCCGCAGGTTGTCCGGCTCGTCGGCGGTCTTCGGCAGGCCCGGGAACACGTACTCGTTGGACCGTCGCACGGCGAAGCGCGCCCGAAGCATCGCCAACAACTCGGGCCCGAGGGGCAACGAATGCTCAGCCTTGCCCTTCATGCGGTCGGCGCAGATGGTCACCGTCTTCGATTTGAAGTCGACTTCGTCCCACCGCAGCCCGGCGCCGCTCGACCATCGCAGCGCGGTGCACAACAGGAAGAGCGTCAGGTCACGTTGCGTGCCGGTGAGGTCCGGCGGCAGGTCATGAGGCAACGCCCTCACGGCACGAACGAAGTCGTCGAGTCGGTCGCCCAGCGCACGCTTGCGGCGTCGCACGTTGCCCCACGCGCCGGTCGCGGTGATCTGCGCCGCCACGTCCGGCAAGTCGATGCTCCGCGTCACCTTGAGGTAGTTCACCACGGCCCGCAGCGCCCGCACAGCGCCGTCGGCGCGGCTCGGGCTGGCGGTGATGCGCTTGCGCGCCGACGCGCTCTGTACACGCGCCTGTGAGCGCAGCGCTCGGTTCTTCCGATCACGGTGACGGTTGCGCACGACGTCGGGCGTCAGGTCGACCAGCGGGCGATCCCAGTAATCGCCGAACGTGGTGCGCAGGTCGCGCTCGTAGGTGCGGCGCGTGGCCTCCCGCAGGTCCTTCTCGGCCAGGTAGATGTCCAGCCCTTCGCCGAGCGTCAGCCCGTGCCGCAGGTCCTCCTTCTTGCGCTGGCGCTTCTCGGCGTTCGGGTCGATACCCTTCTGCATGTCGCCGACGAGGACGAGCGCACGCTTGCGCGCCTCGCTGGCCACGATGTCGTCGGCCTTGCCGATGCCGACGCGCTTCATGTCACCGCCGGGGATGCGCTTGAGGACGCTCCAACTCGCCGACTTCGTGCTCACGCGCAGGCGCAGCGCGGACACGTCGGCGTCCTGGTATTCGTCGCGTTTGCCGGGGCGCGCCTTCGCCCGCAACTCTTTGACCCGCGCTTCGGTGAACCGGACGACGATGGCCATGACGACATCCTCGGGTAGCACCGGGGTAGCAGGAGAGGCCGCTACTGCCGGTATTCGCCCGTAGGCTATCGCGTCTAAATGCTTGATGTAAGGGGTTAAATCGTAAATCGCCGTAGACTACCGATGAGCGGCAACTAGGATTGAAAATCCCCGTGTCGGGGGTTCGATTCCCTCCCCGGCCACCATGCGAATCTCGCGCCCCGCTTGGGTTTCAGCCCATGCGGGGCGTTTTCGTTTTCCGCCTCCGCTCGCTTGGGGTTGCACCGGAAGCGCGTTGAAAACCCGTGCGAACTTGCCGCCGTGTTGGTGGCGGTTCTTGCTGCGATCGTCGGCGTCGTCGTCTCCGCATACGCGGAGAGGTTGCCTAAGAGCGCGGAACGCGCCGGAGAGTCGAGTGTCCGCTTTCGGCCAAAAGCGGTCACTCACCAAGGCCGGGGCCGTGCCATGCGTCCATCAAGGGGCCAACGTCGGCACTCGAGACTTCTGCCCTGCTGGAAAGCCACGACTTGATGACTTCCCGGTGAGGTTCGGTTGCTGACTCGCGACCTTCGGGGACCACAAAACCATTCTCGGCGCCGCCGTAGGTGAGTCGGTTTGCTTCTATCGCGTCAGCGATGAACGCCTCCCAGAATAGTTGGCTCTGGTCGACGGTGAGGTCGCCAACTAACTTGAAGGCGACCGCGAATCCGAGTTGCTGAAACTCTCCGACGTGCAGCTTCTTTCTGAGTCGGCGGCTTCTCAAGCGTTGATTTTCCATCTGGCATTTGTCCGCTTTCGGCCAGAAGCGGACACTCACGAGTTCGTATTTTTTCCCTCGCAGCGAGTGATTGACCATCGCAGCAAGAAATATCCCGTAAAGGCCACGGTCGTGACAAAGGCCGAGAGCAAGGCGGCTCCCAACAACACGTTCGCAATGGAAAACTGGGGGGCGTGACCTATCAAAAACCAGAGGAAGAAATACGCCCATAGGGCGAGAAACACTGCGGCTGGTATCAAGCGCTTTTTCCAATTCATCGAGATATTCAAGGCTGACACTCTGTTCCACAGGCTTGAACCGCGATTGTGCCTCCACTTGTTGCAACTGTCCGCTTTGGGTCGAAAGCGGACCCTCAGACTGCGACATCCCAACACAGCCAGTAGACTGGCGCCTTAATTTCATCTCGGACCTCTGTCGTGCTGTTGTCCTTGTCCACCACCGCTCACCCCGCCACCGATCTCGGCTACCTCCTCGTCAAGCATCCCGATCGGGCGCATGAGGTCGAGCTGCCCTTCGGCACCGCGCGCGTCTTCTACCCGCAGGCCGACGAGAACCGCTGCACCGCAGTCTTGATGCTCGACATCGACCCCGTCGGTCTCGTGCGCGGTCGGGGCGATGGTGAGGGTTCGCTCTCGCAGTACGTCAACGATCGTCCATACGTTGCGAGTTCCTTCCTCTCGGTGGCGCTCAAGCGCGTGTTCGGCACGGCGATGGCCGGGACCAGCAAGGGCCGCCAGGAGGTCGCCGACTCGACGATCCCGTTGGAGGCCGAGATTCCGGTCCTTCGCTGCCGCGGTGGCGAGGAGCTAGTGCGCAACTGGTTCGAGCCGCTGGGCTACACCGTCGACGTCGAACGCCTTCCGCTCGATGCACGCTTCCCCGAATGGGGCGACAGCTACTACGTGCGCCTGCGCCTGTCGGGCAACGTGCGCCTGCGCGACCTGCTCACGCATTTGTACGTGCTGCTGCCCGCCATCGACGGCGACAAGCACTACTACGTCGGCAACGACGAGATCGACAAGCTTCTCGAAAAGGGCGGCGCCTGGCTCTCCGCGCACCCGCAACGCGAAGCGATCGTCGGACGCTACCTGCGCCGCCACAAGCCGCTGGTACGGGCAGCGCTCGCGCGCCTGCTCGACGACGACGAAGAGGAGATCGAGGCGCAGGAGGCGAAGAAGGAGGCCCTCGAGGACGCAATCGAGAAGCCGCTCAGCCTCAACGATCAGCGCATGGACGCCGTGGTGGAGACCCTGCGCGAGCTGGGTGCTCGCCGGGTCGTCGACCTCGGGTGCGGCGAAGGACGCCTGCTCGCCCGCTTGCTGAAGGACAAGCAGTTCGAACACCTGCTCGGCATCGACGTTTCGCTGCGTTCGCTCGACTACGCCGCGCAGCGCCTGCACTTCGACCGCATGCCGCCGATGCAACGCGAACGCATCGCCCTCGCGCACGGCGCACTGACGTACCGCGACCGCCGCATCGAAGGCTTCGACGTCGCGTGCGCCATCGAGGTGATCGAGCACATGGATGCGCCGCGCTTACCGGCGTTCGAGCGCGCGCTGTTCGGTTTCGCGAAGCCGCCGTCGGTCGTGATCACCACGCCGAACAGCGAATACAACGTGCGCTTCCCGACCCTGCCCGCCGGCAAGTTCCGCCACCCGGACCACCGCTTCGAGTGGACGCGGGCCGAGTTCCATTCCTGGGCCAACGGCGTCGCCGAGCGCAACGGCTACTCCGTGCAATACGCGCCGATCGGCGTTGACGATCCCGAGGTCGGCCCGCCGACCCAGATGGCGATCTTCACCCGCGACGCAGCCTGAAACTCTTCAGACATTCCGATGACCATCCGTATTCCCCAGCTCAGCCTGGTCGCTTTGATCGGCCCGTCCGGCAGCGGCAAGTCCACCTTCGCCCGCAAGCACTTCCTGCCGTCGGAGGTGATCTCGTCCGATGCGTGCCGCGCGCTCGTGGCCGACGACGAGAACGATCAAACGGCGACCGGCGACGCCTTCGACGTCCTGTACTTCATTGCGCGCAAGCGTCTCGCCGCGGGTCGCCTGACCGTCGTCGACGCGACGAACGTGCGTCCGGAGGACCGCAAGCGTCTCGTCGAACTCGCCCGCGAGTACCACGTCCTGCCGTCGGCGATCGTCTTCGATTTGCCGGAGCGCGTATGCCAGGACCGCAACGTCTCGCGCCCCGATCGCAACTTCGGCCCGCACGTCATCCGCAACCAGCAGCAGGCGATGCGCAAGAGCCTGCGCGGGCTGGAACGCGAAGGCTTCCGCAACTTCACCGTCCTCAAGTCGGTGGAGGACGTCGAAACGGCCACCATCGAGCGCACGAAAGTCTGGAACGATCGCCGCGAGGAACACGGCCCGTTCGACTTGATCGGCGACGTGCACGGCTGCCGCGACGAACTCGTGGTGCTGCTCGAACGCCTCGGCTATGTCGTCGGCGGCACGCGCGAAGCGCCGGAAGTGACCGCACCGGAGGGCCGCAAGGCTTTCTTCGTTGGCGACCTCGTCGACCGCGGCCCGGATTCGCCGGGCGTGTTGCGCCTGGTCATGCACATGGTCGGCAACGGCACGGCGATGTGCGTGCCGGGCAACCACGACGTGAAGTTGCAGCGGAAGCTCGCCGGTCGCGACGTTCGCGTGACGCACGGTTTGGCCGAGACCCTTGAACAACTGCAAGCCGAGCCCGAGGAGTTCAAGCGCGAGGTCGCGAAGTTCGTCGACGACCTGGTCAGCCACTACGTGCTCGACGACGGCAAGCTGGTCGTCGCGCATGCGGGCCTGAAGCAGGAGCTGCAAGGCCGCACCTCGGGCCGCGTCCGCGAGTTCGCGCTGTACGGCGAGACGACGGGCGAGACCGACGAGTTCGGGCTGCCCGTGCGCTACGACTGGGCGCGCGACTATCGCGGCCCGGCGATGGTCGTCTACGGGCACACGCCGGTGCCGGAACCGGAGTGGGTGAACCGCACGATCTGCATCGACACCGGCTGCGTCTTTGGCGGCAAGCTCACCGCGTTGCGCTACCCGGAGAAGGAACTCGTGTCGGTGCCGGCGGCGCGTGAGTATTACGCGCCGATCAAGCCGTTGTTCCCGGCCGAAGACACGACGACGACCCAAGCGCGCGAAGCGACCCTGCTCGACCTCGAAGACGTCTCGGGCAAGCGCGTGATCGAAACGCGCGCCTTCCGCACGGTCACGATCCGCGAGGAGAACAGCGTCGCCGCGCTCGAAGTCATGAGCCGCTTCGCGATCGACCCGCGCTGGCTGGTGTACCTGCCGCCGACAATGGCGCCGCCGGAGACTGCGAAGAGCGGCGATCTGCTCGAACGCCCGCAGGAAGCCATGGACTTCTACCGCCAAGAGGGCATCACGTCCCTCGTGTGCGAGGAGAAGCACATGGGCTCGCGCGCGGTCATCGTGCTGTGCCGCGATGCGGACGTCGCCAGGAAGCGCTTCGGCATCGGCGATGACGGGCGCGGCGTGATCTACACGCGCACGGGCCGCCGCTTCTTCAACGACCGCGCTCTCGAAAACGCCCTGCTCGATCGCCTTGACCTCGCCATGCAGCGCGCGGGTCTGTGGGAAGAACTCCAATCCGACTGGATCGTCCTGGACACGGAGCTGTTGCCGTGGTCGGCGAAGGCGCAAGAGCTCCTGCGCGAGCAGTACGCGCCGACCGGGGCCGCGGCGACGTCGGCCCTCGGCACCGCGAGTGCGTGGCTCTCGGCGGCCGCTGCGCGCGGCGTCGAGGTCCAGGGTTGGCAGGCGCAGACCGAGTCGCGCCATGCCGACGCCACGCGCTTTGTTGATGCGTACCGTCGTTACTGCTGGCCGGTCGACAGCCTCGATGACCTCAAGGTCGCGCCGTTCCACGTCCTCGGCTGCGAAGGCGTGATGGGCCTCGAACGCGACCACCGCTGGCACCTGTCGATCGCTGGCCGCATCGCCGACGCCGACGCCGCGTTGTTCCGCCTGACGCGCCACCTGTTCGTCGATCTCACCGACGAGGCAAGCGTCGCCGCCGCCGTGCAGTGGTGGGAAGCGCTCACGGCCGAAGGTGGCGAGGGCATGGTCATCAAGCCGGTCGAAGGCCTCGCGCGCGGCAAGCGCGGCCTCGTGCAGCCGGCGATCAAGTGCCGCGGTCGCGAGTACCTCCGGATCATCTACGGGCCCGAGTACACCGAGCCGCAGAACCTCGACCGCCTGCGCCAGCGTGGACTGCGCACGAAGCAGTCCCTGGCGATCCGTGAGTTCGCGCTCGGCCTTGAGGGTCTTCAGCGTTTCGTGGAACGCGAGCCGCTGTACCGGGTGCACGAGTGCGTGTTCGGCGTGCTGGCGTTGGAGAGCGAGCCGGTCGACGTGCGCCTTTGAGTCTCGATTCTCACGGTGGCTGAATGTCCGCTTGCGGCCAGAAGCAGACATTCGTTCAAGCGCACGCTTGGCCCGATGAAGTCTGTCAACAAGCCCCGCATAGGCGGAGCTTGTTGATCCAGGACGGCTCCCTACTCACAGGCCAATCTTTGCGAGGTAAAGCGCTCCCGTGGAGCCTGCGGCGGGGTTGCTGACTATCCCGGTGATCAAAGGGTTCGCCTGCGTGCCGGCCACCACGAACGAGACCGTGACAGTCCCGGCCGCGACTGTTCCTTGCTTGAGCGAAATGGTGGCCGAACCGCGGCACCAGCTGTCGAGCGAATAGGTCCCGGTGCCAGTGAACGTCGTGACGGCCCCCGTCTGCCCTTCCCTGTAGTTTTGGACGGAAACGCCGTTCACGCCGTCGAAGCCGATGCGTACAACGCCGACGACCGGATCCGGATCGGCGTAATACGCTCCGGCGCCTCCACCAGCAAACCATCCGGCAATAGAGGCAGGCGTGCAGGCCGCATGGGCTGCGGGAAAAAACGAGCACGCCGCAATGGCGGCGAAGACACTGGGCAAAAGACGCATGGCGGATATTCCTCGGTGGTGTGCATGGGGGCACGTCGAGGATGCAGCGAGTACTGCGCCTGGAAGCGGCACCCCCCCCAAATGGGTGGGGCTCCCACCCGAACTCTCACGATTCAGCACGACGACCGGAAGGGCCCGCATGCACTGCGGGCCCACGCTGGATTCACGCCGCCGGATGCATCCGGCGCACGCCCGGAACCAGTTGTGCCACCAATCCGCACGCCGCGAGCAACCAGACGATCAGCGCGCCGCTGGGAAGATCGAACACCGCCGACAGTGCAAGGCCGAGCACGTAACCCGCGATGCCGATGATGTACGCCGCGGTCAGCTGACGGCGCGGATTGCCGCCCCCGTTGCCGTTGCGACCGACCGTCGCCAGCGCCGGCACGATCAGGCTCGCGAACACGAGGTACACGCCGACGAGTTGCACCGAGATGGTGATCGCGAGCGCGAACGCACCGTAGAACGCCAGGCCCGTCAGGTTCTTGCGACGCCACCAGATGAAGGCGAGCAAGGCAGCGGACAACAAGGCCGCAGGCCACAGCTGGTCGTAGCTGACCCACAGGATCTGCCCGACGAGCAGGTCCTTGAGGTGTTCGCCACCTTGCGGGTTGTTCGCGAGCAGCAACAACCCACCCGTTGCAGCGAGCACGAACAACGTACCGATCAGGGGCTCCTGCAGTTTCGGCCAGCGCTTGTCGGTCCACGCGAGGAGTGCGGCACCGGCGAACGCCGCCACCGCCGCGGCGATCTGCACGCCGAACCCGTGTTCGTCCACGCCCAGGTATTGCGCGAGGATCACACCGAGCGCGGCGACCTGCGCGATCGCCAGGTCGATGAAGATGATGCCGCGCGAGAGCACCTGGCGGCCGAGCGGCACGTGCGTGGACAGCACGATGAGGCCCGCGACGCACGCGGGTCCGAGGATGCTGACATCCAATCCATCGAGGTTCATTTGGCGGCACCCAGCAGCTTGTCGATCGTGGAGTCGTACAGGCCGAAGAGGTCCTTCGACTGCGCATCGCCGCCCACCGTGTACGGCAGCACGACGACGGGCACGCCGGTGCGTTCGGACAACCAGTTCGCGGGCTTCGAGTCCTGGTACGCCGCGGTGATGATCGCGTAGGTGCCCGCGGACTTCGTCGTGGCGATCAGGCTGGACAGGTGTCCGCTGGTCGGCGGCACGCCGGGCTTGGGTTCGAGCGCGCCGATCTGCTGCAGGCCGAGCCAGGTGTTGAGGTACACCCAGCTGATGTGGTGCACGACGATCTTCTTGCCCTTCAGCGGCGCGGCCTTCGCTTCCCAACGCTTGATGGCGGCCTGCCAGCGCGTGGTGAAATCGTTGAGGCGCTGCTGGTACGTGGCGGCATTCGCCGGATCGAGCGTGGCCAGGCGCGGTTCGAGCGCCTTCGCGATCTTCAGCACGCGATACGGATCGAGCTGCACGTGGGGATTGCCGCGCGGGTGGATGTCGCCGTTGGCGCGATCGAGCGCAGTCGGGCGTTCGAGCGTCGGGACCTGCTCGCTCGCCATGAAATACCCGTTGCCGCTGGAGACGCGCGAGTTACCCGATTGCTTCAGCAACTGGGGCAACCAACCCACTTCGAGTTCGCTGCCGGTGCAGACGATCATGTCGGCCTGGCGCACCTTGGCGATCAGGCTGGGCTTGGCTTCGATCTGGTGCACGTCCTGCAGTGCGTTCGTGCCGACGCTGAGGTCGACCTTGTCGCCGGCAAGTTCGGTGACCAGCGCGCCCCATTCGGGTTCGCAGGCAAAGATCTTCGGCTTGGCGAAGGCGGGCACGGCGGCGAGGCCGAGCATGAGGAACAGGGCAATTTGACGTTTCATGTGCGTGGACCTTCAGAATTTGTGGGCGCCGTGGGCGCCGAAGACGGCCTGGTATTGCAGGCTGATGACGTTGTCGGTGTCGTCCGCATTGGGTCGGTCGCGGCCGAATTGCAGGCGCACCATGCTGAATTCGCTGTTGTGCCAGGCGAGCATCAGGCTGTGGCGGAAGGGATCGAACGCGCTGGCATACGGCCCGTTGTCGTCGGCCCAGAGGCGGTCGTAGCGATAACCCGCTTCCCACTGGCGGTTGATGCGCCATACCGCTTCGCCATACACGCCGGTGCGTTGGCCCGACCACGGTTGGTCGAGTGCAGGATCGTTCGGATCGGCGTAGATGCCGTCGCGGTTTTCCCAGAAATACTCGCTGCGGAAGGTGACGCCGCCGTCCTTCGTGTTGCCGCCCGGCGCCCACTTCCAGGTGAAGTCGGCGAGGTACAGCGTCTCGTCGCCGCGGAAACCGTCTTCGCCGCCATCGGTCTGCGAGCGCAGCGTCGACACGCCGGCCAACCATTCGTTGTCCACGCCGACATCGCCACCCACGTGCGCGAACAGCGTCTTGACGCCCGCGCCCGCGTGGCCTGCGCCACCGCTCGGGAAGCGATCGCCGCGGAACATTTCGCCGCCGAATTCGAGGTAGACATCCGTCGGTGCCACCCAGCGCAACTGCACGCCGTCGTCGCCGTACTGGTTGCCGAGGAAGGCCTGGTACGCGAGCGGCCGATCGGAGAACGAATCGGTGTGCGCGTGGTGGCTGTTCAGGTAACCGATGTTGGAGAAGAACCGGCCCGCGCGCAGCGAGAAGCCATCCGGCAGCGCCGTGGTGTCGATGTACGCCTCTTCGAGGCCGACATGGTCTTCGCCATCTTCGGTCCCGACGGAGAGCGTTGCCTGGGCGTAGAACTTGTCGTCGACGTTGGACGACAGCGCGATTTCGCTTTCGCCCAGCGAGAAACCCCGCGGACCGGGCCCCGCCTCGCCCGCCAGGGGGAAGCCGGCGCGGACGTAGTTGTCCGGGTTGAGCGAGTGCGCGGCATACATCCCGTTGAGGATCACGCCCATCGCGGGATTGAAGGCGTTGGGATTGGAAGCGCCGGATGCGGGCTCTTCCGCCGGGGGCGCAGGTTCCTCCTGCGCCACGGCGGCTTCAGGCTGCGCAGCTTCGGGTTGCTGCGACGCGGTTTGCGCGGTTTTGAGTTCCTCGATTTCAGCGCGCGCTTCCTGCAACGCTTGTTGCGTCGCGGCCGCGCTGTCCTCGAGCGCCTTGATGCGGGCTTCGAGGGCTTCGACCTTGGCAGCTTCCGACTTCGACGCATCCTGCGCGAAGGCGAGCGTGGGAGAAAGCACGGCGACAACGGCGCACGCGAGCAGCGTGCGCCTGAATCGGGCGGCGACAGGCGCGCGCGCCGACAGGCAATACGGATTCACTGGAGAACCTCCGATCGAAAAAAGAAACAGAAAGGGCTGCGCACCGCAGCCGATGTGCTTCAGGCGATCGGAGGTCGGAAGGGAGAGGCGGACACGTGCGCGACGACTTTGGTGACGTCGGGCGGTGGCAATGCGACGGGCGGGAGCTGGAGGATCGCGACCGCAAGCGGTGCGACGGTGGCGAACACCGTGCCGCCGCCCGTGCTGCGTGCGCCGTGGTCGCCCTGCGCCTGGTCCGGGCAGGGTTTGCCGTTGTCGTCGTGGTCGATGTGGTCGTGCACGACATGGCCGTCGGTGGAGGCGACCAGCGACGCCTCGGCCTCATGCCCGTCCCCGATGGACAACAGCACCGGCCGCACGAGCAGCCCCAGCACCAGCAGCGCGAGCAGGCTGGTGCGAAGCAAACGGCGGAGGCGGCGGACCTTGATCACTTCCCGAGGGTAACGGACGGGGTTGCGCGCTTTCAACGCCCGGAGGTCATCCACACGCCCCACGGGCGCCTCAGGCCTCGACGGCTCGCGTGAAGACGTAGACATCCTCGCCCAGGTCCGTGCGTCGGGACGCATCGAAATGCGCGTGCAGGTGCGCCCAGACCGCGGGATGCGTGTTCGAGAAGCGCAGCGCGTCGCGGCCATCGATGGGGGCGTCGCTGATCAGGGCGGCCCGCACGGCGACCCGCTCCATCGCCTCGATCACCTCGCGTTGCGCCGGCGCATCGGCGGGATACAGCGGGAAGGTGTCGTAGACCGGTGTATCGCGCGAGAGGTGCGCGTAGAGCGCCGGATACGCAGGTGCCACGTACAGCGCGTCGCGTGCCGCGCCTTCGGCGAGCTGCGACGCCGCGTGGAAGATGCGCGCCTGGGCATGCGGGCAATCGATGTCGATGCGGCCGGCCGCGATGCGTGTGTAGTCGCCCGGAAAGCGCCGCTGGTGCGCCATGTGTTGCAGCGGCCACGCGAGCCACGCGGCGAACGCCGCGACCAGCCACATCGCCATCGGCGCGAAGGCTGCCGCCACCAGCAACGCCACCAGGCACAGCGGCCCCATCGCCTGCGTGAGATGCGGCGGGTCGGCGCGACTCGCGGCGTGGTGGCCCACCCAGGGCGCCAGCGCGGCGGCGGCGAGCACGCCCGCGGCCATGCCATCGAACGCCTGCGGCGCGAACCACGCCCACAGGCCGGCGACCACGGGCACGGCGAACAGCGCGGCAAAGATCCATGCGAACGCCTGCTGCCGCGCAGGATCGAGATTGCGCAACTGCGCCGGCACTGCCCGCCACGGCCAGGGCAAAGGCAACGAAAGATTGGCTTCTCCGCGCGCCACCACGCCGGACACGCGACGGCGCAGGAATTGGCGCGCGAATCCCGGCGAGGCCAGCAACAACAGGAACGGCCCCATGCCCACGACCCCCGCGATGGCCGCAATGCGCACCGCATCGAGGTCGAGCAAGGCCCTGCCCGAAGCGAACCCGAGCACCAAGGTCGTCGCCAGTGCCGCACCGAAATAGAGGAACAGATTGAACCCGAAGAACAAGGCGAGCCCGGTCGCGCCCGATGCCATCGCCAGGTTCGCCAGCGAGGGCTGCAGCAACCATGCGGTATTGCAGGCCCACGCCACCAGCATCCAGCCATGCTCGAACTGCTTGTGCTGGGGATGGGCGAGCACGGTGAGCGCGATCGATGCGGCGCACAGGCCCGCCCAACCCACGCCCATGCCTTGCAGCACGAAGAGCGCCGCGCACAGCGCGCATGCGAAGAAGACATGCGTCGCGACCCGCAGCACGACGAGGTCGCGTCCCAGCACCAGCGCGAACGCACCGCACCATGCATAACGCCCCGGCTCGTAGGACCGGAAGTCCCGATGCGGCAGCCGACCCCGCAGCAGTTGCTGCACGCCGAACCACAGGTACCCCTCGTCCGCCCCCAGCGGTGCCCGGATGCGCGAGAGCAGCATGGGCAGCACGCAGGCCACCGCGATCAACGCGCACCCCGACACGCTTGCGAACGCCATGCGACTGTCCTGACCGGCGAGAAATTTTCGTTAGCATGGTCACAGATCCGGCGTGCCGCGATCAATCCATCCGCCGGTGGCCCTGCCCTCGATGTCCGACTCTTCGCCTGTCACCTTTCCTGCGCAACGGCTCGACATCATCGCCGACGTACAGGCGGATCATTTCTGGCACGCGCCGCGGCACGCCTTGTTGTTGGACCTGGTGTGCCATGCGGGCCTGGCCGACGGCGCGTCCATCGTCGACATCGGTTGCGGGACCGGTGCGTTCGTATCGGCCCTCGTCGCGCGCGGGTTCGATGCGCGCGGCATCGATCCCTTCGCGGGCGCGCGTGGGCTGGACCCGCGACGCATCGCCACCGGGCAGGCCGAAGCCTTGCCGTGCGCCGACGGGAGCATGGCCGCCGCCTGCGCCTTCGACGTGCTCGAGCACGTGGACGATGCGCGCGCGCTGGCCGAGATGCATCGAATCCTGGTCCCGGGCGGACGGCTCTTCGTCAGCGTGCCGGCGCATGCATGGCTGTGGAGCGCGCGCGACGAACGCGCCGGGCATCGGCGCCGCTACACGCGCGCCATGCTGCGCAAGCGTGTCGAGGCGGCCGGGTTTTCGGTCGAACGCCTGTTCGGCTACCAGTGGCTGTTGTTGCCGATGCTGGCCGCGGCGCGCTGGTGGGCCAACGCGCGCGGCATCGTCGACACCGATGGCGAAGACAGGCCTGGCCGCCTGGCCAACGGCTTGTTGCGCGCACTGAATCGTTTCGAGGTGCGTGCGGGCCGTCTCGTGCGGCCTCCGACGGGATCGAGCCTGGTCCTGGTCGCGCGGCGCACGGCCATGCCACCTGCCAGCGAAGGGGCGCGCTGACGATGGACCTCCTGTTGTTCTCGCATGATCGCGATTACGCGGCCGCGGCGCTCGCGGGCGGCGTGGCCGGCGTCGTGGTCGATTGGGAGTGGCGCGGCAAGACCGAACGCCAGAGCGGACACGACACGCAGATCAACCGCGGCACGCCGGAGGATCTCGTGGCGATGCGCGCGATCGCCGGCGAGCGCGTGGTCTGCAGGATCAACAACAGCGAACATCGCGATGCCGAATGCCTGTCGGCGATCTCGCATGGCGCCTCCGAGATCTGGCTGCCGATGGTGCGCAGCGTCGCCGAAGTGGAGCAGTGCCTGCGTTGCATCGACGGCCAGGCCCGTCTTGGCCTCATGGTCGAAACGCGCGAGGCCATGCGCCTGGGCCGCGAATTCGCGACGCTGCCCCTGTCGCGCCTGTATGTCGGCCTGCACGACTATCGCATCGACACCGGCAACGCGAACATGTTCGCGCCGATCGTCGACGGCACGCTGGATCGCTTCCGCGAAGACTATCCGGGCGCCATCGGCGTCGCGGGAATCACGCGACCCGAGCGCGGCCACCCCATTCCGCAGCGCCTGCTGCTGGCGGCGATGGTGCGCCTTCGCTGCGACTTCGGCATCGCAAGGCGTGCCTTCCGTGCCGACGTGGCGCCGGAGCGCATCGACGAGGCCGTGGCCGACATCGGCGCGGAAGTCGCCGCGCTGCACGCGCGCCTGCCGATGCTGGTGGAGGACGACCATCGCGTGCTGCGCAACGTGATCCTCGCGATGGAACCCGCGCAGCCGCGCGCGGCGCGGCACGCGGAGCCTGGTTTCGTCGAGCACGACCTCGCATGCGTGCCCTGATCCTCGGCGGCGGCGGAGCGATCGGGTCGGCGATCGCGCGCCATGCCGACGCGACCGGTCTTGAAGTGCATGTCGGCCTGCGCCGCGGCGCCTCGCGCGCGCGACTCGCCCTGCATCCGGCGATCCGATGCCACGACACCGACGTGCGCGATACCGCGTCCGTTGGGCACACGCTCGCCATGGTGCGCCCCGATTGGCTGGTGATGGCCGCGCTTCCCGCCGGCCATCCGGCGCAGGAGGCACAACGTCGCGCCTTCCTGCACGACATGTGCGACGGCGTCTTGTCGGTGCTCCCGGCGGCGCGCATGCACGGGTTCGAGGGCACGCTGACCTGGATCGGCAGTGCGATGACCTACGGCGTGGGTGGTGCGCCGCGACACACGCAGGCGCCGCTGCGTCCGCAAACGTTCCGCGGTGCGGTGAAGGCGGCGGAGAGCCTGCTGGTCGCGCAACTCGCGTCGGAGGCCGGCATCGCCCTGCGCGAGGTCCGCGTGTTCACGGGTTACGGTCCGTACGAACAACGCGACCGCTTCGTCGCCAGCCTGCTGCGCGCGGCGCTCACCGACGGCCGCGTGCGCCTCGCGCCGCAGCCTGCACGACGCGATTGGATCCACTACGACGACATTGCGCGCGCGTGCCTCGCCACGGCCGCGTTGCCGCCGCACGGGCCGGCGCGCATCTTCAACGCGTGCTCCGGCACGCTCGCCGATACACGGACGGTCGCGACGATGCTGGAAGACATCGTCGGTCGTTCGTTGATCGCCGACGCACCTTACGAGGTCGCGGACGCATACGGCGATGTCGAACCCGGCGTGCGCCCGGACCCGAGCGAAGGCCTGGACTGGTCGCCGCGGCACACGTTGGCCGAAGGCCTCGCGCATGCGTGGGAATGGGCCACGACGCGCGAAGGCCGCGACTACCTGCTCTCGGATGCGACCGCATGAGCGCCGATGCAGCGATCCAGCTGAGCTGGGTCTTCCCGCTGTACCGGACCGCGATGCAACTGGAAGAATTGGTCGCGCGCGCTTCGGCCGTCTCCGCGCGGCTGGGCATCGCGCACGAAATCCTCCTCGTCGACGATGCCTGCCCCGAACGCAGCGGCGAGATCGCCGAGCGCCTGGCCGCCTCCGACCACCGCCTGCGCGTGCTGCGCCTGCCCCGCAATCGCGGCCAGGATGCTGCGCTGCGCGCCGGTCTCGCCTGCAGTCGTGGCGACTGGGTCGTGATCCTCGATGCCGACCTGCAGGACCCGCCGGAAGCCGTGGAAACATTGTGGCCGCGCCGCACACCCAGCCTGGGTGCGGTGTTCGCGCACCGCACCGGCGACTACAGCACGCCCGGGCGGAAGCGCACTTCGCGCCTGTATCGCGCCGCGATCGAACGCATCGGCGGCCTGCCGCGCGGCGCATGCCTGTACGTGCTGCTCTCGCGCGGACTGGTGGACCGCATCAACGCCGCGCGCGGATCGCGCACCACCTTGCTCGCCCTCATCGCCGCATCGCGCCTGCGCTGCACGAGCGTGGACATCGTCCGCTCGCCGCGGCTGGTCGGCGAATCCGCCTACAGCAGCTTCGCGCGCAGCGCCAAGGCCGCGCGCTCGCTGTGGGAAATGTTCGCCGCCCGCCGCCTCAACCTTCCGCTCTGACACGACACCCACCATGAACGACATCCTGGTCCCCGCCGACACGCACGCCGACGAACGCGATTTCCAGATCGCCTACTTCGCCACCCGCCGCCCCATCCGCATGCTCGCGATGGACACGCCCTACGTGCGGCGCCACCACGCGGAACTCACGCGCGCGGCGGGGCTGGTCGCCGGCGAATCGATCTGCGAATGGGGATCGGGCCTCGGCCGGTTCTCGCGACTGCTGTTGGCCGATGGGCTGAAGGTGGATGCGATCGAACTCTCGCCGCAGCAATCGGCGGAAGCGCGCGCAGCGCTCGCCGACGAGCGCGAGCTGACCGTGCACTGCGGCGACATCGCCGAGGTGCTCGATGCGGGCACGCACAGGTTCGATGCGATCGTCGGTTACTTCATGCTCCACCACCTGCCGGAACTGGAGCGCTACTTCCGCAGCGCATATGCCGCGTTGCGCCCGGGTGGCCGCATGGTGTTCGTCGAGCCCAACCCTTACCACGCGCTGTTCGCCGTGCAGATCGCGCTCACGCCGGGCATGAAGTGGAAGGCCGAACGCGGCATCTGGCGACTCACGCCGGGCGGGCTGCGCCGCGCCGCTGAGCAGGCCGGGTTCGAAAGCGTGGAGATCGGCCGATACGGCTCGCTGCCGCGCGCGCCCTACAACTGGCTGGCGCGCGGCGGGCGCGAACGCACGCTCGAACCGCTGGTGCCGAACGTGGTGAAGCCATTCCAGACGATCGTGGTGCGTCGCTGAAAATTCACCCCGGCCGGAAGTGGTGCAGGTATCGGCGGCTCACCGGCAGCACGTCGGTGCGCGAGCGCAGGTGTAGGCGCGCCGTTTCGTTCTCTCCCCGCACCACGTGGCTCACCGCGCGCAGGTTCACCACCACCGCGCGATGGACCTGCACGAATTGTGTGGGATCCAGTTGTACGAGCAGATCCTTCAGGGGCGTGCGCACCAGCGCCTCGCCGCCACGGCCCCCTTCCCCGCGCCATGCCACGCGCGTGTACTTCTCGTCCGACCGCAGGTAGTCGATGTCTTCAACCGCGATCAGGCGCACATCGTTGCCCACCGACGCACGCAGCCAGCGCAGGTGCTGGCGCGCGAGGTGCTGCAGCAGCGGGGCGAGGTCCGCCATCGGCGTGTCCGCGCGCAATCGCGCTTGTACGCGCGCCACGGTGTCGGCCAGGCGCGCGGGCTCCACGGGTTTGACGAGGTAGTCGATCGCGCCCTGTTCGAAGGCCTGCACTGCATAGCGGTCGTAGGCGGTGACGAAGACCACCTGCGCGCGACGACCGATCGCGCGCGCGGCGTCGATGCCGTCGAGGCCGGGCATGTGCACGTCGAGGAAGCAAACATCCGGTTGCAAGGCTTCGAATCGATCCACCGCTTCGCGACCGTTGCGGGCCTGCGCGACGATGTCGAGCTCGGGCCAGGCTTCGTTCAACTGCCGCGCGAGGGCGCGACGCAACAGCGGCTCGTCGTCCGCGATCAGCGCCGTCGGTGCATTCGCGCTCATGTCGCCGCCGTCTGCACGGGAAGCACCAGCTCGGCGCTCGTCCCATGCGGATGCACGGCCACCAGGGCCACGCGCGCCGCATCGCCGAATGCGAGTTGCAGGCGTTCTCGCAGGTTCGACAAGCCGGTGCCTTCGAGCGTGGAGCCCGACAAGCCCACGCCGGTGTCGACCACTGCGACGCGGCATTCGTTGCCGCGCAAGGTGGCGCGCACGTCAATGCGCCCGCCCTCCTCCGCAGGATCGATGCCGTGGCGCACAGCGTTCTCCACCAGCGTCAGCACGCTGGTCGGCGGGCAAGCCGCCTGCAGCGCACCGGGCTCGGCATCCACGGACCACTCGAGGCGATCCGGCATGCGCATGTGCATGACATCGAGGTAGGCGCGCACCAGGTCCAGCTCCTGCGCCACGGTGCCGCCGGGTTCGTGCAGGCGTGGCACGGCGGCGCGCAAGTACGCGATCAGGCTGCCGAGCACGCTGGAGGCCTGCGGCGATCCCGCATCGACCAGCTCGCGCACGTTCGCGAGCGTGTTGAACAGGAAATGCGGCTCCACCTGCGCCTGCAACAAACGCAGGCGCGCATCGAGTGCGTTGCGCTCGTACTGGCTGCGCTCCAGCTCGAAGGCCAGCGCCTGGCTGCGCGCCTGCCCGCTGATGTGACGATACAGCGCGGACATCGCGACCCAGGGCCCGACCAGCAATCCGACGAAGGCGATGAAGCTGAAGCCTTCCATGCGCGACTTGACCGACCACCAGTGCACGTCGTGCGGCGTGGTGAACGCATACGACAGGGCCGCGGCGATCGGCATCACCGCCGCGACACTGGCGACCTGCAAGGCCCAACGCGGAAACCAATCCGGCAGGCGGCGCGGCCAGCGTTCGAACAGTCCGAAGAAGAACAACGCGGCCAACCCCACCAACACCAGGCGCAACAGCAACAACCAATACGACGCCGTCCAGTTCGCCGACATGGGCAGGCTGGCGACGAAGGCGGTGATGCCGACCACGCGCAGCCGACGCCAACCGAACCAGGGTCCGGGGACCGGTGCAGGCGAAGGGCGGCCGTCGACCATGGCGCGACGATAGCAGCCCGCCCGGCAAGCATCGTCGGCGCGGACCGTCACTCATGCCCGTCGGACCGTCGTTCGTCGCAAACCGTCTGGACGCCCCATCCGCGCGCTTCCAGAGTCCCTCCGCATCGGACGGAACAGGAGCTCGACATGGTGCGCTGGGTGCACATCGCTGCCGGACTGGTCGCCATCGTGGCGGGCTTCACTGCGTTGTTCGCGAAGACGGGATCGCCACTGCACTTGCGTGCGGGCGATGTGTTCGTCTTCGCGATGGTCACGCTCACGGGCACCGCTTTGTACGCCGCTTCGTTCATCCATCCCAATCGCGGCAACGTGGTCGCGGCGCTGGTGACGCTCTACCTGGTGACGAGCGGCTTCCTGACCGTGAAGCGCGATGTGGCCGCTGCGCGCGGTTGGTATGTCGCACTGATGATCCTGGGTGCGTTGGCCACGGCGCGTGCTGCGTGGCTCGGCATGGTCGCGGTCCGCGAAGGCGGCGTCGACCACTTCCCCGCGGGCGTGTTCTTCGCCTTCGGCTTCGTCAGCCTGTCGGGGACCTTGCTCGACTGGCGATTGCTGGTCGTGCGCCGCATCGAAGGTGCACAGCGTCTCGTGCGACATCTCTGGCGCATGTGCACGGGGATGTGGATCGCGACGGCGTCGCTGTTCCTCGGGCAGGCGAAGTTCTTTCCGGATGCGATGCGTGGTTCGGGCGTGCTGAACGTGCCTGTGCTCGTCGTTGCGGGCGTGGGCTTGTTCGAGTTGGTGCGCGTGCTGCGTCGCAAGCGGAAGGCGCGCTTGTCAGCGCACCAAGCCGAGTCCTCGAAGCTGGGACTCCAGTTGCGCGACTGAATCCCACGGCAGGATCTCCGAGTTCTTCCGCTCGTCCGGCGGATTCGACGGCAATGCGTCGGACCAACCACCGCAACCCACGAGTGGCAACAGCGGACGCTTGTGCAACCACGCCAGGCACACTTCGGAGATCGTGCCCGCGCGCCCACCGATGACGATGCACGCATCGCCTGCAAGCGCCATCAGCAGGTTGCGCGCATCGCCCATGCCACAGGGAATCACGACGGTGGCGGGCCAATCCGCCGCCGGCATCGCGTCGGGCGGAATGATGCTGACCACCTCGCCGCCCGCCTGGAGGGCGCGCTCGGCCGCCACGCGCGTCGCGGGACTGCCGCAACCACTGACCACCGTGATCCGCAGTCGTGCCATCAATGCGCCCGCTTCGCCTGCAAGGGCATACGCGGGCGAGCCCGGTTCTGCACTGCCGAGGACACAGACCTGGGGGCGACGATGCGGTGCGGACATGGCGCGATGTGTCCTTCGAGGGGGCCCTCAATGCATCACATCGACGCCATCTTGTCGAACTTCGGCAAGGCGGGATCCAGGTGATCCCAGGCATGGCCGCGCACCGCGTACGTGACCATCTGCGGTGTGTAGCGGCCCGGATCGTCCAGGCTCGCGGCGTGCACCGTGAAGATGTCCGGCATCGCCGCGAAGGTCATGTACACCGGGGAGCCGCAAGCGGGACAGAAGGCGCGCGTCTTGGTGTTGCCGCTGTCGGCGACGATGTCCCAATGCGTCGCCTCGCCTTCCAGCGTCACGCCCGCTGCGCGCGAAAAGCTCAGGTAGGACCCGTGCCCGGTGCCGCTCTTGCGTTGGCAATCGCGGCACTGGCAATCGTTCATGAGCAGCGGTTCGCCGGCGATCGCATAGCGGATCGCACCGCAGGCGCATCCGCCGGTGTACGCCTCGCTCATGCCTTCGCTCCCACGCGCGCGGGACGTCGCACGGCGCGCACCTTGCCCGTCTTCCCGCCACCGCAATAGAACAGATCGCCGCCATCGGATTCGAGCCCGCTGACGTTGATGCCCTGCGGCAGTTCGATGCGTTCGAGCACGCGGCCGTTGTCCGGATCGACGTGGCGCAACTCGCTGTCGTCGCCTTCCCAGGTGCCGTGCCACAACTCGCCGTCGACCCAGGTCACGCCGGTGACGAAGCGGTTGGACTCGATGGTGCGCAGGATGGCGCCCGTCGCCGGATCGATCTGATGGATCTTGCGATCGCGATAGGCGCCGACCCACAGGCTGCCCTCGGCCCAGGCCATGCCCGAATCGCCGCCTTGCGCCGGCGCGGGAATCGAAGCGAGGACGCGCCCGCTGACTGGATCGATCTTGTCGATGCGCGCTTCGGCGATCTGGTACAGGTGCTTGCCGTCGAAGGCCGTGCCGGCGTCCGCGGCATGCGCGAGCGTCTGCACGACCTCGCCGCTGGTCGGATCGAACGCAATCACGTTCGCGCCCGTGGCCGCCCAGACGCGCGTGCCGTCGTAGGTGACGCCGGCGACGTTCGGCGTGTCGCCGAAGGGGCCGTACTCGCGGACGATCTCCGCGGCGCGCGCCGGGGCCTGCGGCGCTTCTTTCGTTTGGACCGAGTTGTTCATCGTGTGTCTCCATTGGGCGCGCGTGGCGGCGCCGTGGGAACGAATCTACTCAGGTGGCAGCGCGGCAGGGAGTAACAAGATCGTCGTGAATCCCGCCAGCGACGGCGCCAGCCAGCGCTGTGCGCGGGCGCGTCCGATCGAACGCACCTGCCCGGCCGCTTCCAGGTCGACGAGTGCGCGCTGGACCGTGCGCTGGCTGTCGCCAAGCGCCAGCGCGAGCGCAGAGGTGGACCAGGGCGCGCCATCGCCCAGCAGCGCGAGCAACGACGCTTGTTCGCCATCGATGGGCGGCAGCAGCACCACGACCTTGCGCCCATCGCGGGGGGCGAGCGCAAATCCCCGCGCGCTGGCCTCGATGTCCGCCAGCGGCGCGATCAGTGCGCGCAGGCGGCCGATCTCCACGCGCAGTCTTGCGCGATGCGTATCGTCCGGGCGGCGCGTGCGAAACACCTCGGCGATCAGTGCATTGCGCTCCACGTCGCCGGGCCATCCTTCCGCGAGCGTGCGCAGCAGTGCGAACAACACGGGCCGCCGCGCCAACGATTGCCAGCGGTCGCCGGCGCGCAATCCGCGGCGACAGGCGTCGACGACCAGCGCACCGGAACGCAACAGCGCTTCGACTTCGTCCAGGCGCAAGGACTGCGCATGGCCGGCGTCGAGGCTGCGCGCCGCGAAGCGATCCAAGGCGGCACGCGCTTCGGTCGTCTCGGCGAGCAGCGCAGGCACGCGGGCGCGTTGTGCGGCTTCGAACGCGCGATCGAGCGCGGCGCGTGCATCGGTCGTGCGCAGCGAGCGCATTTCAACTTCGGCCGCCGCCAACGCCGCAACGGTCGCCAGCGACGGCGGTGCACCGGCCTGCTCCAAGCTCGCCAACGAACTCGCAGCGTGATCCAGACGACCGAGCAGCAACCAGCGACGCACCGCGATCAAGCGCGCGTGCAACGCATTCGCGCGATCGGCGCGCGCCTCCAGCGCATCCGCCGCGTCCATCAGCACGCGTGGCGAACCGCCGAAATCGCGCATCGCCAACGCCACCTCCGCTTCCGCGACGATGCATCGGGCGCGCGCCAGTTCCTCGCGCGCACCGAACGCTCGGGCAGCGCGACGCAGCAGTTCACGCGCGCGCGGATACTCGCCGAGTTGCGCCATCGCGATGCCGCGCAGTGCGAGCGACGGCGGATCCTCGCGCAGCGCGACGCGCTTGAGGGCACCGAGTGCGTCGCCGGCGGCCAGCGCGCGCCCGGCGGCGGCGATCAGGGAATCCATCCCGACAGGCTACACGACCGTGTATTCGCTCTGGACCAGGCCGCTGCGATAGGCCTGCGTTCGAACATGCACCAGGCGGATGTCCTTCTGCAGCGGGCCGAACAGCGGAATGCCCGCACCGATCAGCACCGGCACGCGCGTGACGACCAGGCGCTGGATCAGCCCGGCCTGCAGGAAGCGCTGGATGGTGATGCCCCCGTCCACGTAGATGTGCCGGATGCCGCGTGCGGCGAGCACCGACGCGATTTCCGCCGGCGCACCCGACATGTGCTCCACGACGGCCCCTGGCGGAACCGGCGGCAGCGTGCGCGTGCTGAGCACGAACACGGGCTTCTTTCCGTAAGGCCACACATCGAAGGCGAGCACGGTCTCGAACGTGTTGCGCCCGATGACGAGCGCATCCACCGTCGCCATGAACTCATCGTAGCCATGGGGCTCGCCTCCTCCCGGCGGCAGGAAATCGAGCGCGCCGCCGGGGCGCGCGATGAAACCGTCGAGGCTGGTGCCGACGAAGACCGATGCTTTCATGGCATGTCCTCCACTAGGTCCTTGTCGCAACCCGCGCAACGCGCCCTTCGCGCCACCGCTCCAGCACCAGGATCGCCACCCACGCATACACCGTGACCGCGACGAACAGGACGAAACGCACGGCGAAGGCCGAGCGGACATCGCCGCCCGTGCTGTCCTGCACGGCGGGGCCGATCAGGATCAGCATCGTCGCGCCCACGTTGACCCAGAACGACGGCGGGAAGCGCGTCGATGAAACGCCATACAACTTCGCGCCGAGATACAGGCCGAACAACAGCATCCACAGGAAGAACATCCACAGGCTCGGCCAGGCCTGCAGCGCGAACCAGAGCGCCATCGCGAAGACGCCGGCCAGGAAGGTGGATCCGAGCAACTCCTTGCCGGCGGCGCGCGCACTGATCGCAGAACCCTGCTGCCCGAGCATGACCGCCTTCATGATGATCGCCATGTACATCGACGGGTTGGTGAACGCCATCAGCACCGGCGGCAACACGATGAGCATCGTGCGCAACGCGAGCCATGCGGCCTGGGGCGCGTCGGCCTTCGGCGCCTTGGCGGGCGCGGCCGCGCGCGCGTCTTCGGGGACGAATGGATAAACCACCCATTGGCAGGCAATCGCCATGGCGATGCCGATCAACAACGCCTGCACCACGGATCGCGCCACCGCGTGTTCGACCAGCGCCGCGGCCGGAATCATCGTCAGGCCGATCGTGAGCAGCGTCGAGACAAGGCCTTGTCCCATGCCCACCGACAAGTAGGTACTGACGAACAGGCCGGTCGCCACCAGCATCACGCCCGTCCACGGGTAATTCCGGAGGATCGGGGTCAGCACCAAGCCTGTGCCCAGGGTGATGGTCACGACGAGCAACAGGCCCAACAAGCTTTTGGGTCCCATGGGGGGCGCGGGCGTCGACGTCAGGAAAATCGCGAACAGCGGCGCGAGGAACGGCAACGGCATCGCGAAGCCATAGGCCAGCGCCAGCGAGAGCGCCATCACCGCAGCGAGCCGGAACGTCCGCCTGGCAGCCAAGGGCATCACGGTCGTCAATACGCGTACGTCAGCCAACTTGCCGCGCGGATGTAGAGCTTGCCAAGCAGGCGCAGGATGCCGCTGCCTTCGCCATACGCGATCACCGAGGCCTGTCCGCCGACGCGCAACGCATCGCGCAACGCGGGATCCTGCCGCGCGTCGAATCCGACGATCACGGGGAAGCGCTGCGATTGCCGCAGCCAGTCGCGACTGTTGTCGATCGAGGGCAGCGTGCCCGGCGGTGGCGCGTTAGCGGCGCTGACGCCCAGCCCGATGCTGCGCACGCGGCCCTTGAACACGCGCCCCGGGAGCGCGTCGAACACGATGTCGACCGGCGTTCCCACCTGCATGTGGCCCAGGTTGTTCTCGGTGAACTCGGCGTTGATCCAGACGTCACCGATGGCGACCAAGGTGAGCACCGGGCTGCCGGTGCCCGCGTACAGGCCGACGTCGGTGCGCAGATCGGTGATGACGCCGGCCGACGGCGCCTTGACCACGGTGTTCGACAGATCCAGTTCCGCCTTGTCGACCGCGGTGAGTGCGGTTTCGAGCACCGTGTTCTGGTCGACGTCGTCGCCGCCCATCTGTTCGATCGCGCGACGGATGTCGGCTTCCGCCGCGGCCACCTGCGCCGTGGCTTGTTGCAGGCCGGCATCGGCGATTTCCTGGCGGCGCACGGAGATCGTGCCTTCGTCTTCTTCGCGCAAGCGGCGCAATCGCATCGCGTCCTGGCGCGCCGCCAGTTCGGCGGCGCGTGCCGCGCGGAGGTTGGCGCGCGCGGCTTCCACCGTCGCGCTGCCGGCGCCGACCTGCTTGTGCGCATTCGCGAGGTCCGAACGGGCCTTGGCCACGGCGATGCGGTACTGCGCAGGATCGACTTCGAACAACACCTGCCCCGCTTTCACTGCCTGGTTGTTGGCGACGGCGATCTTCGTCACCGCACCGGCCACCTTTGGTGCGACGCCGACGACATAGCCTTCGATCCGCGCCTGCGAAGTGTAGGGCGTATAGCGATCCGCGAGCAGGTACAGCACGAGGCTGACCGCGATCACGATCGCCACGGTGCGGCCGCCTTTCCTGACGCTCGCCTTGGCATCGGCGCTCATTTCGACACCCTCCCCTGCGCCTCGGATTCCTCCGGAGGCGGCATGTCGACCCATCCGCCGCCGACCGCCTTGTACATGGTGATCACTGCGACGATGTGTGCGCTGTCGTTGAGCAGTTCGCGTTCGGCCTGCGCGAACAGGACGCGTTGCGCATCCAGCACGCGGTCGAATCCTGCATAGCCTTCGCGATATAGCGTGTTCGCGAGTTCGAGCGAACGTTCCGCCGCGCGCGCCGCATCGTGCAACGGCACCTGTTGCTCGCCCGTCTTGACCACGCTGATCGCGGCGTCGTCCATCTCCTGCGCCGCGACCAGGGCGCTGTTCTGGAACAGTTCGATCGTTTCCTGCAGCCGCACATCCTGCAGCCGCACGTTGTTGCGGATGCGTCCATGGTCGAAGAGGTTCCAGGTGAGCGCGGGGCCGCCGGTGATGCGGGTGACGCTTGGCGTGCCACCGATCGTATCGGAGGACCAACCGATGCTGCCCAGCAGCGTGATGGCCGGAAAGTAATCCGCTTTCGCGATGCCGATCTGCGCCGATTGCGCCGCGACCTGCCACGCCGCCGCGCGCACGTCACTGCGGCGCAACAGCAGGTTCGCAGGCACTTCGGTGATCACGGCGGATTCGACGTTCGGCAATGGGCCACCGACCGAGGCGAGTTCGGGCAAGTCACCGGGCGGCCGCCCCAGCACCACGCACAGCGCGTTGCGCAGCTTCACCAGGTCGGCCTCCTGTTCCGGGATGGTGGCGAAGGTGCCGAGGTATTGCGCTTTCGCCTGCTGCAGGTCCAGCTCCGATTCCTCGCCTTCCAGGTAAAGCCGCTCGGTAATGTCCAGGCTTCGCTTCTGGATGGCGGCGTTGTTCTTCGCGATTTCGATGCGCAGCAGCGTCGTGCGATAGCCGTAGTACAGCGTGGCCACCTGCGCGCTCAGCAGCACCTGCACGTCCTGCTGGTTGGCGACCGACGCGAAGAACCCCGCTTCCGCGGATTCGATGCCGCGCTTGAACCGGCCCCAGAAATCCAGTTCCCACGCCAGGTCGAAGTTCGCCCCGTACGCAGCGAAATGCTGGTGCTTGTCGGGGCCCGCGCCCCCGCTTTCGCGATTGTCGATATAGGTGGCCGCGCCGCTGAGCTGCTGCACCTGCGGGTACTGGTTGCTGCCGGCGATGCCGAGCACGGCGCGGCTCTCGAGGATCCGCAGGCCTGCGATGCGCAGCGATGGATTCTCGCGACGCGCGGTGTCGATCAGCGTGTTCAACACCGGGTCGTTGAAGGCCTGCCACCAAAAGCGCAGGTCGACTCGCTTCTGCGCATCGACGTTGTCGATCTGTCCGTAGAGATCGGAGTGCCAGGTCTTGAGCCACGCGACTTCCGGCTCCTGGTAGTCCGGGCCGAGCGTCACGCAGCCTTCCAGCAGCAAGGCCGATGCCACGACCAGTGCGTTGGCGATGCATCCGGTGACGATGCGTCGCACGACGCGCTTACCCCGGCGGGTCGGCGGACGCGGGCGGGCCGCGATCGACCCACTGCATGAAGATCTGGTAGCCCACGGCCAGCAGCACCGCGCCCATGAACAAGCCGGTCATGCCGCCGGCGACCATGCCGCCGATGGCGCCGACCAGGATCACCAGCATCGGCGCTTCCACGCCGCGTCCGAGCAGCAAGGGCTTGAGCACGTTGTCCGCCAGCCCGCCCACGACGAACCACACGGTGAACAGGACCTTCGCCACGGTCGAGCTGCTGTCGTCGGCCATCCACAGATACGCGATGGCCGGAATCGACACGATCACCGCCGGCAACTGGAGGATGCCGAGGAACATCACCGCGAACGCGAGCACCGCGGCGCCCGGAATGCCGGCCAGGAGGAAGCCGACGCCCAGCAGGATCGCCTGGATCACGGCGACGCCGACGACACCGGTGGCGACCGAGCGGATGGTCGCGATGGAAAGCTCCAGCAACTCCGGTCCCTGCTCCCGGTTCGTCAGGCGCGTGAGGATGCGCTCGGCCACGCGCTTTTCCTCATCGGCGTAGACCATCAGGATGCCGGCGACCACGATGGCGAGCACGAACAACGCGGCCCCCGCGAGCGCGCTGGCCGCCATCGCGAGGATCTTCTTCGCGTATTGCTTCACGACCTCGCGGTTCTGTTGCAGCAAGCGGGGCAGGTTCGTCGCCGCTGCACTCCATGTCGCGTACACGCGCGGGCCGACGATCGGCCACTCGGCGACCTTGGGATCAGGCGCCTTCAGGCCGATCTCGTTCGCATCGACGCCGTGGTACACGTCGCTCAACTCGCCGGTCACCGCCACGCCCAGCATCGCGATCGGCGTGCCGAGCAACAACAGGGCGGAGAGCACCAGCGCCGTGGCGGACCAGCCGCGCCTGCCGCCGAACCATCGCACCACGCGCACGTACAGCGGATAGAGCGCGACGGCCAGGATCATGGCCACGATGACCAGGTGCGAGAACGGGGTGAACACCCGCACGCACACGAGTACGAGCAACACGATGAGCACGACGCGGAGCAAGGTCTCCGCCAAGTCCCGCGTCACCAGCTTGCGCAGCGTTTCGTAGTCTGCCTGCACGTCCGCGGAGCTCCATGGGTGCAAGGGTCATGGATGATCCCACCGGCAGCCCGCCCCCTGAATTGGCCCTTGGGCCAACGCCCCGGATAACGAACGGCTGAGTCTCGGCCGAGCGAAATTGAACACACCCCGGCGCACAAATGCGCGAAATCCCTTCGGGTGACGCCCCATGCGCATGCGCCATTGCCTCCCTCTCGCGGCGATGCTGGTGCTTCCGATGCCGGCGCTCGCGGGCTGCCCGCCCTTCGACTGGATCGACCACGTCGTCACTTACGACAACTCGGGCATCTGGAACCGCGACCACCAGAAACAACTCGCCCTCGGGATGGCGCTGACGGTGATCGGAGGCGCGTTGTTCACCGACAACAACTCACGGATGGGGCAGACCTTCGACAAGACCTTCGATTCGATGGTGCTCACCGCGGGCACGACCACGGTGATGAAGTACGTGTTCTCGCGCGAACGCCCCAGCCAGAACGCCGACCCGTGCGATTTCTTCGACGGCTCGGGCCACCAGAGCTTCCCCAGCGGCGAGGTCGCGGAGGTCAGTTCGATCGTCACGCCCTTCATCCTCGAATACGGACACGACCACCCTGCGGTCTATGCGCTGGCCTTGCTGCCCGTGTACGACGCCGTCGCGCGCGTGAAAGTGCACGGGCATTGGCAGAGCGACGTGCTGGTGGGCGCAGGGATCGGGGTCGCGTGGGGCATCTACGCGCATCGCCGCCACTCGCCCCTGATCCTGGGCCTGTTGCCGGATGGCGGGGTGATGCTGGGATACCAGAAGGAGTTCTAGCCTGCCTTCGCTGCCCGCGCGAACAACCAGGCGGACACGAGCCACGCGCCGACGAACAGACCCGAGAGCACAGCGCCCTCCATCGATCCTGCGAACAGCGCGATCCCGCCCACGAGCGCCTGCACGACCGCCGTCGCCACCATCGCGCGCACCATCGCCCCGGCCTGGAAGCGCGCGACGACGGCACCGACGATCCCCGCGACGAGCACGCCGGCGAACACCAGGTTCGCGGGATTGCGTTCATCCCCGATGATGCCGACGGCGAGGTTGATCCAGACCATGCAGAACGCAGTGGCGATCGCCAACGCCGCCGCGGCGCGATACGCGACACTGCCGGACTTCCGCGTCGCCAGCTCATAGCTTCCGCAGGCGACGAGGAGCATCGTGCCGAAGGTGGTGAAATCGAGCGCCGTCCACTGCACTTCGCGCGTGAACTGCATCGCCACCATCGGCAGCGCAAGCAGGCCCCCGGCCATGCCCCAGATCGCGATGCGCCAGCGGTTCGTGTCAGCCATCTGCCGTCTCCCTGTGCGTTCGAAGTCGGCGCAGGCTCCCGCGCGCAGGTGAGGCCGCGATGGCGCTTGTGTGAAGCGGGGAAGAAGTGGCTAGTCCAGGTGTGCCGCGTTGCGGTCGCGCCCCTTTCCCACGCGGCGATCCACGCCACCGCCGAGCCATTTGATGAAGCGCGAGAAGCGCCCGCGCCGCGTCTTGCGATCGCGCGCAGCCTCATCCACGAGCCACGCCACCTGGATCACATGGCGCTCGCCTTCGAACGGCAGGTGCCCGTGGAAGGAACACTCGGTGCGCTTGAATGCGGTGAGCGTGCCGTACACCGGCGGAATTTCGGGCACGAGGATCGCGTCGATGTCGTTCGCCGCGGTGAGGAAGCGCAGGCATCCGGCGTGTTCGCCTTCCGGCCATCGTGCGTTGAGGTAGAGCAACGCACTGGCCACTTTGGAGGCGCTGTCGGTATGGATCGAGCCATGCCGCAGGTTGAGCGAACGGCAGATGGTGACGAGCGGCGGGTACTGCGACATGCGTTCGATGCCCAGCCGTGCGCCCAGGGCATCGGCGAATTCCGGCGAGGTGAGTTCGGCGACCAGGGCGTTGACCGTCTGTCCGCAGTCCCCGGCTTCGTGCGGGAAATACCCGGCGCCTGCATAGCGCGGGAAATCGGTGTCGAGGACCTGCACCGACGACGGGTCGAGGACCTCGTGCGCGATCAACAACGGGAACGGCACGGCGCGCACGTCCGCGGCATCGAGTTGGGCGGGGCGCAGGAGCATGGGTCGAGTATGGCCGCTTGGCGATTAAAGCGGCGTCAGCGTGGGCGGGAACACGGTGTAGTGCTGGACCAGGGTTTCGAACTCGAGGAGGAAGTCGTTGTCCTCCTCGTAGTACTTCGCCCGCAGCACGTCCTGGCCGGCGAAGGCCTTCACGGCCTCCTCCGAATCCCAGAAGGTCAGCGTCTGGAAATGGGTGACGTCGCCGTCGTCCCGGCGCAGCAGGTACACGCCACGGTTGCCCGGGATGCTTTCGTAGTCGGGGATGGCGCGCACCTTCAGGAATTCGAAGTAGGCGTCCGCCAGGTGCGACGGCGTACGGCCGTGCCATAGTCTTGCGATCATCGGTCCGTCCTCTGGTTCCGTCCCCTGGAAGGCAGCGACATGCGTTGGACACCCCGCGACTGGCTCGAGCGCCTGCCCGGCCCCGCCACCGACCGCTGGCCGGAGGGGGAGCGCTTCGTGCACGCCTTCGCCCGTGGCGCGGTGTCGGTCGAACTATACGCGCCGGTCGGGCACGACCCCCAGACACCGCACGCGGAAGACGAGCTGTACTTCATCGTCGCCGGGACCGGCGTGCTGTCGATCGACGGGGTCGCGCATCCCTTCGCCCCGGGCGATATGTTCTTCGTGCCGGCGCATGCGCCGCATCGGTTCGAGCGTTTCAGCGAAGGGTTCGCGGCCTGGGCGGTGTTCTGGCCCGCGACGGGCGCGCCCTAGGCGGCGTGCCACGCGGCCACGCGTTCCACGACCCACTCGGGTGCATCGAGCGCCAGGTCATGGCCGGCTTGCGGGTGGATGCAGAGTTCGCAGTGCCAGCGTTCCGCCAGCGCTTCCGAGCAACGCACGTCGACCAATGCGTCCAGCTGGCTCGCCAGCAGCAAGGTCGGGGCCCTCATCTGCTCCGGTGGAGTGAAGCGTGAGGCGGCCAGCAATTGTCGCAACGCATTGGCTCGCGTCACGGGCGCTTCGCGATCCCACGTCGTCCAGCGCGCGAGGATTTCGCGGCCTTCTGGCGAATCCGGATCGGCGCGACTCGTCGCCTGCAGGATCGTGCGCTCGCGTTGCTCCGCGTTCCCTGCCAGGAAGGCGCTCGCCATCGCAAAGTAGTGATTGGGACGCAGGCGTCGATACCACGGGCTGCCTTCGCGCGCGCTGGTGTTCATCAGCACGCAAGCGCCCACTTCATCCGGATGGCGGCGCGCCCATTCCACGGCGACCATTGCGCCGAGGGAGAGCGCGACGAAGCCGAACGGCGGCGCGGGCTCCGCAGCGCGGCATCGTTCGCGACACGCTTCCACGAGGCCTGCCATGGTCGACGGACTGCGCTCGCCCACGCGCGATCCGTTGCCCGGCAGGTCGATGCATTGCACCGTCACCTGGAGTCGCTGCGCGAAACGCTCCGGCAATCCGTTCCAATGGCGCGCATCGCGCGACAGGCCGCGCAGGAAGAGCCAGTGCCGCGGCATCGCAGCGCTCATCGCGCGTCGGGATACCAACGCGCCATCGCATCCCGCAGCCACTTCTCGCGCATGGCGCCGCCGGGCATCCACGCCGCGTGGCTGGCCGTCGCATGCAACAGGAAATCGAACAAGGGCAGGTGCCGCCGCAGCACGCGATGCACGCGATGCGCGCGTCGCGGATTGAAGATCCCTTCGCGCGTGAATCCCTGGCGCAGGTTCTTGCGCACCCATGCCCAGGAGCCCATCTCCAGCGTCATCGGCAGGAAGGGATTCGCCGGGCGGTCCATGCGCGCGTGCAGGTAATCCCACAGGTCGCCGTGCGCCAGGTACTGCGCGCTCTGTGGTTCGAAGCGATACGGATGATGCGGATGGCTGCGTTCGAACAGGTCCGTCAGCGCGGCGAACTCCGGCAGCACGCGCGTTGGCGTGCGCGTGCACGCATGCGGGAACCAGATGCGGTCGAGCACGCCGAACCCCGAGTGGCAATCGATCGCCAGCGACAAGGGACGTTCGGCGAAGGCGCCTTCGACGAGCGCACACAGCGCAGCGGCTTCCGGTTCCATCGCCGCGTTGGAGGGGCCGCGGAACCACGGCCACCGCGGCCCGATGCGATGCCCGCCCATCAACCACGGCACGCGCGCATCGGCATCGACCGGTGCGTTGCGCATCAGGTCCACGCCGCGTGGATTGGCGCGCGTATGCAAATGCATGCCGCCAGGATTGACGATGGGCACCAGCACGATGCGCGCGTGCGACAGCATTTCGTGCAAGGCGCCGTCCCACGTCGCGCGCGCCAGCAGGGTGCGCAACCACGCCATCACCACCGAGGCGCCGATGCGTTCGAGGCCGTGCACGCCGCCGATCACACCAAGCGCGGCATTGCGCACATCGGGGTTGCCCAGCCCGATCGCCCAGATCGGCAGGGACTCGCCGCCGGCCGATACACGCGCGATGCAACGCGCGTCGAAACCCAGCTGGCGCGCACTCCGCTGGCCGAGTTCGATCAGCGATTCCAGTTCCACGAGTTCGGGGAAGGCGGCCGGCCGATCCGCAACGCGTGCGTCCATGTCCCCTCCGCGGGCGTGTCCCCTGCCCCGGATGCTTCGCCGGCGCACGTGAGCCGGCGATGACGGTTTTATTGCGGCGGTCCGGCGAGGTAACGGCGGCGCTTGCGCGGGGCCATGCGCTGGATGTCGACTTCGATCAGCCCGTCCACGCTGTCGCCGAAGTCCGGGTCCACGCCGAAGGCCAGGAAGCGCGCGCCGCCTGGTTCGCACAGTTCGGTGTACTGCTTGTAGAGCATTGGCACGGTTGCACCGAGGCCGTCGAGGTTGTCCTTCAGCACGCGAAACGCGGTGTCCGCGTCGATGTCGGCGAACTCCGGCGCGGCCGCGCGGTAGGCGAAGGGACGCCGCGAGATGACTTCCGCGTCCGGGCCGCCGTGGAAGCGCGTGTAGAACGCGACGATCTGCTCCCGCGCCGCCACCGGCAGCGCTGCACTGATCGAGACCGCGCCGAACAGGTAGCGCACGCGCGGATGGCGTCGCAGGTAGGCGCCGATGCCTTGCCACAACCAGTCGATGCTGCGACTGCCCCAGGCTTCGGGCACGACGAAGCTGCGTCCGAGCTCCAGCCCTTCGGCGATGCGCGGCAGCATGGCGTCCGGATAGTCGAACAGCGACGCAGTGTAGAGGCCGCGCAAGCCATGCTCCGCCAGCACGCGTGCGCCGCGGGCGACGCGATACGCACCCACGATGCGACGCTCCGGTGCATCCCACAACACGATGTGCTCGTACCAACCATCGTGGACATCCAGGTCCACCGCGCGCCCGGTGCCCTCGCCCACCGCGCGGAACGTGCGTTCTCGCAGGCGACCCAGTTCGCGCAGCACGGGCGAATCGATGGGCAGCCGACCGGTGCAGATCTTCTTGCCGTCAGCGGTTTCGCCCAGGCATTCCATCCCTGCGATCGCGCGCTCGACGAGCGCGGGGTCCACGGGTGCGGCGAGCGGACGCGGTGCGCCCGGCGTCGGCTTCAAGGCATACAGCGCGGTGCGCACGCGGCGCACTTCCTGCGCGTCGGCAGCGGCTTGCAGTTGCATCGGCTCGCCGACGCGCAGCGCGATGCGGCGCTTGCGGCGCTCGAACATCTCGCGCGCCAGCAACGCGGTGCCCGCTGGTTTGAACACCGTCGAGGCGCCATAGAACAAGGCCGAATTGCGCGCGAAGATCCGCACCGGCAACACCGGCGCGTCGCACGCGCGCGCAAATCGGAGGAAGCCGCGACGCCAGCGACCATCGCGCACGCCCCCAGGCCCGAAGCGCGACACCTCGCCCGCGGGGAACAGGATCACGCACTGGCCGGCGCGCACCGCCTCTTCGATCGCGCGCACGCTTTCCGACGGCGAACGCCCGCCGAACACGCGCACGGGCAACAACAACTCCGCCAGCGGTTCCAGTTCCATCAGCACGTCGTTGGCGACGATGCGCACGTCCTTGCGCACGCGACCCACCGCATCGAGCAGGGCCAGCGCATCCAGTGCGCCCGACGGATGGTTGGCGACGATCACCAGCCCGCCGCGCGCGGGAATGCGCGCCAGGTCCGTCGGCGCCACGTGGTAGTCCGCTTGCAGGTAGTCGAGGGCCGCGCGCACGAAGGCCAGGCCACGCAAGGAGGAATGGTTGCGAAGGAAGGCGTCGACCTGGTCCAGGCGGGACCATTTCGCCAGCGTGCGCAACAAGGGAAGCGTGAATCGGGCGCGGCGGCCGCGGAACAGGCGCGGCATGCGCTCGGCCAGACGGTGCTCGATTCCGGGCATCGTGGAGGTCTGCTTCGGCATTGGGCGGCACTGTGTGCACGCGATGCGGCAACGGCATGACAGCGGCGCAACAAGGGCATGACAGACGGGCGAAACGAACGAATTCCTTACACCCGGCGCGCGTGGCCCGCCTATCCTTCACCTCGACAGCAACCGATGGAACCGAGCGCATGACCCCGCAACGCTCACACCTCGACGCAGCGCTGTATCAATTGCACGCCGCGCTGCCCTTGTGGCGGCATGAGATCGAATCCGACGCCGACCTGCGCCGGCATTACGACGAACTGCTTTCGCGCCTCGTCGAACAGGCGCACCCCGACGATCGCGATTACGTGCAATGGCAGGCCAACGACCTGCTCGCCTCGCGCGGTTGGTGCTGAGGCCTCAGGCGGCGCGCGCCAACCAGCGTATCGCGGGCACGGTCGCACCGAATCGTTGGTAGTAGTAACCCCGCAGCGCAGCCAGCGCTTCCACACTCGCAGAGATCGCCACGTCGCCGACGCAGGCGATGCGCATGCGCTTCACCGCCGGTCCCCGCGCCATGCGCGTGGCGTGGTCGATCGTTTCCGCGTTCGAGGCTTCGGCGACGTCGGCCTGCGTGAAGTCGACAAGCAGGCGCTCATACGAGGAACGCGCCTGTTCGCGGATGAGGCCATCCAGCGCTGCGGAACGCTCGTGCGGCGTGACCACGCCGGCGAAGGTCACCTGGATCACGGCGGGTTCCGGCAACAAGGCAATCGAATAGGACATGGGGGATCCGTACGGAGGGGGCGGCGCGCAGGATGCGTGGCGATTGCGACAGCGCGATTGCGGCAGCATGCATGCAAGCTCAGCAAGAGATCGTGAATACGACGTTGCTTGAACCGCGCGCGCCGATGCAGGCCTCCGACATCGCATGGAAAACCCTGCGACATCCGAGGTCCTGATCACGTTCATCGGCGGACCGCTGCACGGCACGTTCACGCGCCGCGCCGATCCGCCCGACCTGATCCCGGCGCGCGCGGGCGAGCGCACGGTGCTCTACGTGCGCCGCTGGAACCTGACGTTGACCGAAGGCACCGCGGTGTTCGCGCCGCTGGGCATGACCGACGACGCGATCGAGGAACAGGCGCGCAGCCTGCCGCCGTCGCACTGACGCAACGCTACTCGACTTCCATTGACACGCGCCCCGGCACCCACCGCAGGCGCCAGCCCGCGCGTTCGGCGGCACGCGACATGAGTGCGGGAATTGCGCCGCTGTCGGCGCGTTGCGCCGTCGTCGCGGGAGGCGGCGCCAAGCCCGGCTCGCTCAGCTCCAACCTGCCGGCGCTGCCTTGCACGCGCAGTCCCTTCGACGCCGCGAACTGCTTGCGCGCCAGCATGCGCAACAACAACACCGATTCGCGGCGCGCGACGTAGGCGGTCCCGCTCACGTCGAGCACCGGGCCCGCCTGCGGATCCTGCAACCAGCGCGCGAAGGCTTCGCGCACCAGCCCATCGAGTTCGACCACTTCGTGTTCCACCGGCGTGCGGCGTGCGAGCGCGAGCAGCAGTTCGAGCAGGTCCGCGAGTTCCTCGACGCCGCGCTCCAGGCGCTGCAGGCGCGACGTGGAAGCAGCGTCGGTCGTCGGTTCGTCCAGCATCACTTCCGCCACGCCCTGCACCACCGCGATGGGCGTGCGCAGCGCGTGGCTCGCATCGGCGAAGAAGGCAAGCTGGCGCGCATCCGCATCGACCAGGCGTGCCTGGTAATCGTCGATCGCGCGCGCGAGGCGGCCGAGTTCGTCGGACGACACCCGCCCCTCGAGGTCCGTCTTGACCGGCGTCTGCGGCAGGCGATCGACTTCGTCGGCGAGCGCTCCCACCGGCGCGAGCGCGCGCCCCGCGAACAACCAGCCCAGCCAGCCCCCGACCGCGACACCCAGCAGCGTCATCAGGATCAGGAAGATGTTGAGGTGCTGCTCGGTGGCTTCGATGTCGCCCAGGTCGATCACGAAGTACAGGCGGCCCGCGCGCGTGTCGAACACGCCGACGTGGATGCCTTCGTGGTCCGGGTCCTCATGCACGCCCGGCGCGAACCCCGCGTACTGCGGCGGCGGGCGAAGGAGGTAACCACTCAGCCGCTGCGTGCGCGGCAAGTGCGCGGGCAGCCCGTTGGCGATGCGCAGGCCGTAGTCCTCCGCCTGGCCGCGCAGGATTTCCTTGGCGAGGATGTGTTCGTAATCCTCGGCGACGGCCACCACGCCGAGTCCGAACAGCACGCACATCACCAGGCCGAGTGCGGCGGACGCCCACGCGACGCGCTTGCGCAGGGACACGGGCGACGTCATGGCGGCAGGATCCGGTAGCCGACCCCACGCACCGATCGGATCAGGGGCGTGTCGAACGGTTTGTCGAGCAATGCGCGCAGTTCGTACATCTGCGTGTGCAGCGCGGCCATGTCGCCGGCCTCCGCGCCCCAGGCTGCGCGCAGCAGTCGTTCGTGCGCGACGATCTTCGGCGCTTCTGCAAGCAACAGGTCGAGCAGCCTTCCCTGCAGGCGCGTGAGGGGGACGCGTTTGCCTTCGCGCGTGGCCGTCATGGTCGTTGCGTCGTAGGTGAGCGGCGCGTCGGTCGCGGCCTTGCGCGACGGGCCCGCGATGCCGCGGTGGATCACGCGGATGCGCGCTTCGAGTTCGCGCATCGCGAAAGGCTTGACCATGTAGTCGTCGGCGCCGTGCGCGTAGCCGCGGAGTTTGTCGTCGAGCGTGTCGCGTGCCGTGAGCATCAGCACCGGCACGCCAAGGCCGGCGTCGCGCAGGGTCTTGCACAGGTCCAGGCCGTCCAGGCGCGGCAGGCCAAGGTCGAGCACGATCACGTCGAAATCGCCGTTGCGCGCGCGCTCCAGACCCGACGCGCCGTCCGCGCAGTGGTCGACCTCGTGGCCACGACGCTCAAGGAAATCCCAGATGTTGGCGGCGATGTCCGCCTGGTCCTCGACGAGCAGGACCTTGAGGCCGTCGGGCGATGAGGGCGACATGAGGACAGGGTGCCACGTGCGCGGCGTCCCGGATTAACGAATGGCTGAGTTTGTCCTGAGGACGGTTTACAGGCCCCTCCGCAGGCTGCCGGGCAATCGCGTGCCATCCGCGCGGTCGCCCTTGCCCGCTGTTCCCGGAGTCCGTCTTGTCCTTGTTGGCCCGCTACCCCCGCCTCCGCCCCCTCGCCTGGCTGTTCGCGGTCTTCATGTCGATGTCGACCCTGACCCGCCTCGCCCTGCGCCTGGCCACCGGGGCCGCGACCCAGGCCACCCCGTGGACGGACCTGCGCGTGTTCGCGACGGGCTTCGGCTATGACGTGCTGACCTTCGTCTATTTCGCCTGGCCGCTGGTGCTGTTGCTGTGGCTGCTGCCGCAGCGCTGGTCGACGCTGCGCCGCGGCCGCTGGCCCGTGGCGGCGCTGTGCTTCGCGCTGCTGTGCGTGATCGGCTTCGTCGCCGTGGCCGAATGGACCTTCTGGGACGAATTCCAGAACCGCTTCAACTTCATCGCGGTGGACTACCTCGTCTACACGACCGAGGTGCTGGGCAACATCCGCGAGTCCTATCCGGTCGGGAAGATCCTCGCCGGCCTGGCGGTGTTCGCCACCAGCGTGTTCGCGCTCACGACGCGCAAGCGCCGCATGGACGGCGATGCGTCAACCTTCGGCCAGCGTTCGGCGTTCGTCGCGGTGTGGCTGCTGGTCACCGTCGCCGGCACCTGGACCATCGATGCCGAGATGAAGGACGGCGGCAAGAACGCCTACGCCGACGAACTCGCCGGCAACGGCATCTACCAGTTCTTCGCGTCCTACCGGCAGGCCTCGCTGGACTACGACCGCTTCTACCGCATCGTGCCGGAAGCCGATGCCGTCGCGCAGGTGCGCGCATCGGTGTCCACGCCCGACGCCACGTTCCTGCACGCGGCCGGCATCGATCGCCACATCCACAACGCGCGGCCCGAGCGCCGCCTCAACGTCGTGCTGATCAGCGTCGAAAGCCTGTCGGCGGACTACTCGGGCCTGTACGGCGCGAAGCCGTCGCTGACGCCGAACCTCGATGCGCTCGCCAGCCAGAGCCTGGTGTTCAACAACCTCTATGCGTCCGGCACGCGCACGGTGCGCGGCCTGGAAGCGCTCGCGCTGTCGGTGCCGCCGACGCCGGGCGAATCGATCGTCAAGCGTCCGAACAACACCGGCCTGTTCTCGCTCGCCGAGGTGTTCAATTCGAAGGGTTACGAGTCGCAGTTCCTGTACGGCGGCTACGGCGCCTTCGACAACATGAACGCGTTCTTCGGCGGCAACGGCTACCAGGTGCACGACCGCATGGAGATCCCGTCGGAGGCGATCCACCACGAGAACGTGTGGGGCGTGGCCGACGAGGACCTGTACACGCTGTCGCTGAAGCGCTTCGACGACGCGTATGCGGCGCACAAGCCCTTCTTCGCGCACGTGATGACCACGTCCAACCACCGTCCCTACACCTTCCCCGAAGGGCGTGGGCCGTGGCCGCAGAAAGTGCGCCAGAGCGCGGTGCTGTACACGGACTGGGCGATCGCCGACTTCCTCAAGCGCGCGCGCAGCAAGCCCTGGTTCGCCGACACGGTGTTCATCATCACCGCCGACCATTGCGCGCAGAGCGCGGGCAAGGCCGCGTTGCCGGTGTTCCGCTACCACATCCCGATGTGGGTGTATTCGCCGGGCAACATCGCACCCGGGCACTTCGACGGCCTGATGGGCCAGATCGACGTCGCGCCGACGCTGCTCGGCCTGCTCGGCTTCGACTACGACTCGCGCTTCTACGGCGTGGACGTGTTCGAGCATGCGCCCGAGCGCGCGTTCGTCGGCACCTATCAGTTGCTCGGTTACCTCACCGCAGATCGCCTCGTGCAGCTCTCGCCGCATCGCCACGTCGCGACGCTGCAACCGGCGATGGTGCAGGACGTGGCGCAGGCGGAGATCGCCGAGGATCCGCACATGACGCTGCAGGCCATCAGTGCCTACGAGACGGCCGCGCATGCGTTCCAGCATGGCGAGATGGGGCGCGTCATTCCGGCACCGGAAGAAGGGTCGATCGCCACCACGGCGAGGCTCGACGCCGCGCCATGATCGAATGGCTCGACGAAGGCGCCGAACTGCTTGCCGTCGTCGTCGGGATCTATCTCGCGATCTCCTTGCTGATCCGGCGCAACGTGCGCTGGGCCGAAGGGTTTTCGCGCCGGAAGTTCGCGGCGATGCTGCTCATCGCCGCGGTCGTGGTGCTCATCGAAGTCACTGCGCAGGTGCTGGACCACGAGAGCACCGCGATCGACCGCGTCGTGCTGCTGTCCATCCATCGCGATGTGCCTGCCTTCCTCGTGCCGGTGTTCAGCGCGGCCACGCGGAGCGGTTCGGCCGCGTTCCTCATTCCCGCGGTCGCGATCGCCTGCATCGGCCTTGCGTGGCGGCGACATCCCTTCGATGCGCTGGCCCTGGCGCTGACGACCGGCGTCGCTTCGCTCGTCGTCTACCTGGCGAAGACCGCCGTCGGCCGTGACCGCCCCGAGTTGTGGACGACGAACTGGTATTGGGGCTCGAGCTTCCCGAGCGGTCACACGCTCAGCACCGCCGCGGTCGCCACCGCGGCGTACTTCTGCGCGGTGCGGCTGCGTCCTGACTGGCGGAAACCGGCGTTCGTCGTGGCCTGCGCGTGGGTCGCGATGGTCGGGATGTCGCGCCTCGTGCTCGGCGTGCACTGGCCCACCGATGTCCTGGCCGCTGCATGCGCCGGACTGCTCGTCGCGGTCGCGGTGAATGTCGCCCTCCTCAAGTTCCACGACACGGAAGCCGTGAAATGACGCCCTCGCAGCGCGCCGCCGTCGCCAAGGTCCCGGCGATCACGCTCGGCTTCTGGATCACCAAGATCCTGGCCACCACGCTCGGCGAAACCGGCGGCGACGCGGTGACGATGTCGATGAACCTCGGCTACTTCGCCGGGACGGCCATCTTCGCAACGCTGTTCACCGCCTGCGTGCTGCTGCAGATCCGCGCGAAGGAATTCCACCCGCTCGTGTACTGGACCACGATCGTCGCCAGCACCACGGTGGGCACCACGCTCGCCGACCTGGTGGATCGATCGCTCGGCATCGGTTACACCGGCGGCACCACGCTGCTGTTGTCGGCGGTCCTGGTCACGCTGTGGCTATGGCGACGCACGCTGGGCACGGTGGCGGTGGACAGCGTCGGCGATCCGAAGTCGGAGTGGTTCTACTGGACCACGATCACCTTCTCGCAGACGCTCGGCACGGCCTTGGGCGATTGGGTCGCCGACACGGCGGGCCTCGGGTACGTCGGGGGCATCGTCATCTTCTGCGTGGCGCTGGCGATCGTGGCGTTCCTGCACTTCAGGACGCGCGTGTCGAATGTCGCGCTGTTCTGGGCCGCTTTCATCCTCACGCGTCCGCTCGGCGCGGTGGTCGGCGATTTCCTCGACAAGCCCATCGCCAAGGGCGGGCTGAACATGAGCCGCTTTGCGGCTTCGGCCTGGCTCGGTGCCGCGATCCTGGCGTGCGTGCTGTTCCTGCCGCAGCGCGCGGCCAAGCGACCGCACTGACGATCAGCGCTGGCGCATGCGCAGGACGAACAGGGCAAGCAGCGACGACAACAGGCCGAACAGGGGCGCGAACAACATCGCGTAACCGGCGAACAACAACGCCCCGCCCTCGCATGCCGTGCCAGGCAGCGGACTGCATCCCATGATGAACATGGCCCACGCATACGCGGCGACGACGCCACCGAGCGCGCCGGGAATGAAGGCCAACACGCCGACGATGACGCGTTTTCGGGTGTCCGGCTGCATGTTCGCCTGGGGGGTGAGGGGGGCGTAGAGTGCATGGCGCCCCGCATTCGCGCAATTGGAATCCGTCGCATGCGCCCTGCTCCCGCCGCCGTGGTCTTCGTCGCAGACGTACCGCGCATGGCGCGCTTCCATCGCGAACTGTTCTCGATGCAGGTGTTGCATGACGCACCGGACCACGTGGTCCTCGAGCGCGACGGACTGCAACTGACGATCCACGCCCTGCGCGGCGAACCCGCGTCGGACGGCGCACCACGATTCGATACCTGCGTGAAGCTGTGCTTCCCGGTCGACGCGATCGCCGACATCCGCGCGCGCGCACCGGCGCTCGGCGGCGAGCTCTGGGCTGCGGAAAAGGAATGGGAAGCGCGCGGCTTCCGCGCCTGCGATGGACGCGATCCGGAAGGCAACATCTTCCAGGTGAGGGAATCCGCCGCCTGACCAGTCTTCGCGCCGCGTTACGTGTGAAGTGACATGGACGATGGAATGCACTGGCTCGACGCGCATCGCATCGCGGTGCTGCAGGTGGCGGGCCCGCAGGTGTTGCAAGCGTCGGTGGCGCGCGTTGCGACCGCGATCGACGGGGCCGCGGGCGACGGTGCCAAGGCCATGGTGGTCGATCTTCGCGATATCGAGGGCATCGACCCGCCGGACCTCGGCGCGCGCCATGCCATCGTGCGCCAATGGGCCGAGGCGGCCAGGAGCCGGGTGCGGCTGGGCCTGGTGGTTCGACCGGAGTTCATCGATCCCGACAAGTTTTCCGTCGTGGCCGCCGCCAATTTCGGCCTGGTCATGGACGTGTTCGAGACCCGGGCCGAAGCGCTGGACTGGCTGCGGAGGGAGATTCCCCCGCCGGCGTGATATTTGGCGGCCCCATGCGTATCACCCGGCAAGCCCCGCCGCGAGCCTCGTGACCCCGTGACAGCGACCGTGACCCCCACAGCCGACGTGACCGCCCAGCCCGCCGACGTCATGACCCTGCTCGCGGCCCACCGCGGCATCGTGCTCAAGATCGCCGCGAGCTATGCGCGATCGGCCGAAGACCGCGCCGACCTGGCGCAGGACATCGCGATGCAGGTGTGGCAGGCGCGGGGCTCTTACGATTCCGCGCGGACGTTTTCGACGTGGCTGTATCGCGTCGCGCTCAACGTCGCGATCTCGCACCAGCGCCGCGAACGCCATCGCCGCCACGCACCGCTCGACGACGCGCACGACACGCTGGTCGGCGCGCAGGACGTCGACGCCGAAGCGCGCGAGCAACTCGAACACCTGCAACGCGCGATGCAGGCGCTGAGCCCGATCGACCGCGCCCTGCTCGTCCTGCACCTGGACGGTTGCAGCCATCGCGAAAGCGCGGACGTGCTCGGCACGACCGAAGGCAACGTCGCCACGCGCCTGAACCGCATCAAGACCCAACTCCGCCGCCAGGTCGGCGCGGACGCATGACGGAGCACACCATGGAACTGCACGAACTCGAATCCGCGTGGAAGACCCTGGACCAGCGCGTGGCGCGACAGGACGAAGATCTCGCGCGCCTGCGCGTCGAAACGCGCGGCTTGCGTTCCCGTTGGCGCCTGCACCTGGCCACGCTCGGCCAGGTGGTGCAGATCGGCATCGGCCTGCTGTTCGCGGTATGGGGCGGCGGGTATTGGTTCGATCATCTCGGCACGCCGCACCTGGTCGCCTATGGCCTGGGCGTGCACCTGTACGGCATCGCGCTGCTTGGTGCGGCGATCTCGCTGATCGTGCGCCTGGCGCGCGTCGACTACGCCGCGCCGGTCGCCGACGTGCAGCAGGCGCTACTCGACCTGCGACGCACGCGCATCGTCACCGAACGCATCCTGTGGCTGATGGGCGCGGTCGCGTGGGTGCCCTTGCTGATGATGGCGCTGTCTGCGATTGGCTTCGATGTGTGGCTGCGCAGCCCGGCGTGGGTGTGGATGAACCTCGGTGTCGGCGTGGTCCTCGCGCTCGTCGCAGCGTTGGCGATGACGCTGAAGCCGGCGTGGTTCGCGCGCATGTCGATGGACGGCGCGCTGCGGGACGTGGAGCGGCAGTTGGAGGAGATTCGGGAATTGCGTGCGTGATGTACGCCCCTAGGGAATCTCGTCGTCCCGGATGAAGCCATTGGCGAAGTCCCCCACGACCACGGCGCCCATGCAATTCCGCAATTGAACCCCGAGCCATTCGCCGGAGAGGGACTCGGGAATCGTGTCGCCGATGACGTCCACGGCAAGGGTGGCCTCGACCGCTCCCGCTGGAATGGTGACGCGGGCATCGGCCTTCGGCACGAAATCCGTGCCCGCAGTTGCGTTGCCGCCTCCCAGCGGCGGGGCGATGGGCACGTTGCGTGCTGCGGTCGTCGAGGCGAGGCAGGTTGCCGCCGTCGCCTGCGGTCGCGACAGGTCCAGCGTGAAGTTCAATGGATGCACGCCGCTGTTGCCTTCCCACGTGGCAGCGCCCGTGATCCACAGCGTGTTCGCGTCGTCGTTGAGGATGATCACTTCCCCCAGGTTGCCGAACACCATCCCGTCGTCCGTACCGTACGAGGCGAGCACGATGCGCTCGTTCGCCTCCGCCTCGGCGTCGCCCACCACGGTGACGGTCACGTCGAGCGTCGTCTCGCCCGGCGCGATCGTGAGTGCGCTTTCCGACGGCGCAAGGAAATCGACGCCTGGGGTCGCCAGGGTCGCATCGGGCTCGCCTTCAACGAAGACGGTGAAATGCACCGGGCGGTCCGCCGGATGCGACGCGTGGACGCGGAAGGTGAACGATTGCGTGCCGCTGTTGCCCTCCATGATCGACGCTGGCACGCGGTACTCGAGGACCGGCATCGTCGGCTGTGCATCGAAGGGTTCGATGCTCCAGTCCATGTTCGACGCCGATGCGCGGCGCAGGCCGGTGGATGCGTTGCCGGAACGCCACACGACGTTCCTGCCGTCGTAGTAATTGCGCCAGAACAGATCGCTGCGCCCGTCCCCATCGAAGTCGCCGACGGCCGCCACCTGCCAGTCGGTCGAGGCCTCCGCCAGTCGTGTCCACGTGGTGGAGCGCCCGGAGCGCCATACAAGGTCGACGCCGTAGGCATTGCGCCAGAGCAGGTCCGCGTGGCCGTCGCCATCGAAATCGCCGACGCCCACCACTTGCCACGAGGCGCCATCGATCGGAACTGTCTTCAGTGCCTCCGCGTACGCCCACTCGCCGGACGGCCACAGGACGTTCGCCCCCGTGTCGCGGTTCCGCCACACCAGGTCGTCGGCGCCATTGCCGTCGAAGTCGCCGATGCCCGCAAGCTCCATCGCGGGCGATACCGTGGCGACCGCATGCTGCGCGCCGGAACTGGCGGAACGCCAATACACGCTCCTTCCCGTGCGCGCGTTGTGCCACAGCACATCGGAATGTCCGTCCCCATTGAAGTCGCCCACGCCAGCGACCCGCCAATCCAGGTCCGCGACGGTTGCGACGGGTTGCTGCGTCGTTGGATTGCCCGATCGCCAGATCGTGTTCGCGCCATTCGCGCGATTGCGCCACAGAAGATCCGCATGGCCATCGCCATCGAAGTCGCCGACGCCGGCGACGGTCCAGCGCCCGTTCGCGACACCTGGCATCGCGGCCTGCGCAGCCGAGTTGCCCGAGGGCCACAGTGCATTCGCCCCCGTGCGTGTGTTGCGCCAGAACACGTCGTCGCGTCCGTCGCCGTCGAAGTCATGCGTCGTCGCAAACGCATGCGACACCGGGATCGCAAGCAGGAACCACGCGCATGCACATGCGGGTCCGCGATTCATGCGGCGCACGGTGCAACCGGGCGTGAGCGGTCGTCAACGCCGCATCGGGGGAAGCACCCAAGCAGGGGATTGCAGAGCCGCTACACGGCCCGACGCGACGCCACCCACCGCTGCAACAACGCCCCCGCCAACATCGCGGGCAGGAACCACCACGCCGTCGGAATGCCGCCGGCGACGCCGACGAGCAAGGGACCGGGGCAATAGCCGGACAGTCCCCAGCCCACGCCGAACAACGCGGCACCGAGCACGAGGCGCTTGTCGATGACCGTTGCGGTCGGGAGGTGGAAGTCGCCGTCGAACAAGGGACGATCGCGGCGCAGCACGAAGCGGAACGCGATCAGCGTGGTGGCCATCACACCGATCATCACGAACAGCAGGGCCGGATTGAAGTCGCCGGTGACGTCGAGGAATCCGAGCACGACGTTCGGATCGCTCATGCCGCCGAGCACCAGGCCGATGCCGAACACCGCGCCTGCGAGGAAGGCGGCGAGGATCCGCTTCATGGCGAAGCCCCGATGACATGACGCACGACGAACACCGTCGCGATCGCCACACCGCAGAACACGATCACCGCGACGAGCGAACGCTTCGACAAGCGCCCGATGCCGCACACGCCGTGCCCGCTCGTGCAACCGCCCCCCATCGTGGTCCCGTAGCCGACGAGCAAGCCCGCGCCGATGAGCACGGGCAAGGACGCGGGGGAAACACCGCGCTGCCCGACGACATGCATCGCGATGCCCCCTGCGCTCATCAAGCCCGCGATGAACGCTGCGCGCCATCCCCATTCCGCGGCGCTCGTGCGCTTCACCAATCCGTCGACGATGCCGCTGATGCCGGCGATGCGTCCGTTCGACCACAACAGCCACGTCGATGCGAGGCCGATCAGGATGCCGCCGAACAATGCCGAGAGCCATGGATGCATGCGCGCACTCTACGGCGCGAAACGCCGCGCGCACAGTGCAAAGCCCTCCCCCACATCGCGGGGGAGGGTTTTTTCGATCACTTCTTCTTCGCTTTCGCCTCGACCTTCTCCAGCGAAAGCACGACCGACTCGGCCGCCGTGACGACCACGGTGTCGCCCACCTTCGCCTTGTCGAGCAGCGTGGGGTCCTGCACTTCCACCGTGACGGTGTTGCCGTTCGGGCCCTTCAGCGTCGCCGTGTTCGCTGTCCTGTCGATCGCCTCGATGGTGGCGACGATGCGGAACATGCGCGCGCCGCCGGCCGCGGGCGCTTCGTTGGCGTCGGCCTTGCCGCCGCCTTCGACGGCGACGAAGGGGTCCGCCTTTTCTTCTTCGGTCGGCGCGCGCAGTTCGGCGGTCATGCTGACCGTGTAACGCGCGCGCACGTGGTCCCCGACCGCAACTTCGTTCAGGCGCGTCATGTCGTCTGGCACCTTCACGGTGCTGGTTTCGCCCTTCTCGTTCTTGAGCGTCACCTCGCGCGTGGCCATGTCGATGGCGGTGACGGTGGCGACCGATTCGATGGTCTGCTCCACCGTCTTGGCAGGCGCGGTGGTCTGCGCTTGTGGCTGCGCCAGCGGTTGTGCTTCTGGTTGCGCCTGCGGCGCGGCGGGCGGTTGCGCGTCCGAGTGCGTCGCGCAGCCGGCGAGGCAGGCGGCAAACAGCATGGACCGGAGGATCCTGGCAGACATGGCGCGACGCTCCCTGTGGTGAACAGGGCGCCAGTCTGCGCAGCCCCGCGCGGGGCGACTATTGCCCCGAAGGGAAACGCGTCAGGGTCGCGTGGGGAATCTTGCCGCTGGCCAGCAGCAGGATCGCCTTCTCCAGCGGCAGGAACACGAACAGGCTGTGGTCGACGCCATCCAGGATGTGTCGCCAGTCACCGGGGCCGGGCTCGGGGATCTCGACTGTTCCGCACAGGCGCGACTCGGGCATCTGGCTGTCCATTTCCCGTGGCGGGAGGCAGCACGCAGGCAGGAACGCCACGGTCCCGCCCTGCGCATACACCGACAGCTTCATTTCCATTCTCCCCAGGGCCGCATCCCACAACGCGTCCCCGAATCGTTGCAACCACGCTCCCGTGGCCTGAAAGGCAGAGCTTGCGCGCTCTGTATTACCGTCAACGCATTGGAGGGGCGTTCCGGTCCATTTCGTTCGACCGTTCATCCGACCCTCACAAATATGACCTCCTGACCCGGCTTGACGGCCGCCGGCGCTACCATTCGCGGCATGACCGATTCGCCCGCGGTGCCCCAACGAGAACCTCGCGCGCACCCCGGCCGGGTCGCCGCGATCGTCGCCCTGCTCGTGCTGCTGGGGTTGGCCGTCGGCGGCGGGTGGTGGTGGTCGCATCGCAAGGCGCCGGTGCCGGTTCCGGTCGCCACGACACCGCCGCTGCAACGCGTGCTCGTGCTGCCCATCGTGCACGACAAGGCGATTCCCGACGCGCGTGCGTTCGCCTTTGATGCGCACCTGCTGGACGCGTTGGCGGCGACACCCGGGCTGGCCATCGTCGATGGCGAACGCGCCGAGCAGGCGTTGCGGCAGCGCACCGCGATGCAGGCAGGCCGTTACGACATCCCGACCTTGCACCGCCTCGCTGCCGCTTCGCGCGTGCTGCAACCCACCTTGCAGCAAGCACCCGATGGCTGGCGCGTGCAGGCCATGCTGCACACGCTCGACGCGTCGCCCGTTGCGATCGATGGCCCCGTTGCGCGCACCGCACCCGATGCGGTGCGCGAATGGCTGCGCACCCCCGCCTTGCGCGACGGCTTGCACGCCACCGCATCGCCCGTCCTTGCGATGCCCGACGACGACAAGGCGCTCGACGCCTACGGCGCCGGCATCGATGCGCTGCGCAGCGGACGCCTCACGCCCGCGCTCGAACAACTGCGCCTCGCGACGAAGGCGACACCCGGCGATCCCGCTGCCTGGCTTGCACAAGCAGAAGCCGCACTCGCGACCGGCGCGCGCGACGACGCCGACGATGCGCTCGAACGCGGCTCGCGCACGCCCGCCATCGTCAAGTCGCCCTCCACCACGGCGATGCGTTTGCGCACACGGCTGGCGAGTGCGCAGGACCTGCTCGACGACGAAGCGCCCGATGCGGCGACACTCTGGCGCGCCGTGCTCGCAAAATCCCCCGACGACACGCAGGCGCAACTCCAGCTCGCACGCGCGCTCGCGGCCGACGGCGATTTCAACGCGGCCACGACGGCGCTGCACGCACTCACTGCGCGCGACCCCGGCGATCCGCGCGCGTGGCTTGAACTCGGCAAGGTCGCAATGCAAAACGGCGAGGCGAGGCGCGCCGCCGATGAAGACCTCGCACGGGCGCAATCCCTGTACCAGGAAGGGCGCAACGCGTACGGCGAGGCGGAGACCGTGAACGCACTCGGCGACGCCCATGCGCGTCTGGGCGAGAACAAGGACGCGGCCACGCAATACGGCAAGGCCGTCGAACTGCAACGCACGCTCGGCAACCAGCGCAGCGTCGCGGCGAACCTGCGCGACCTCGCCGGCGCGCTGTCGCAATCCGGCCATTACGCCGACGCCGAAAAGCGTTTGAAGGAAGCGCGCGCGATCCACGAATCACTCGACGACCGCGCAGGCCTGGCCGCCACCGACAACGCGCTCGGCCTGCTCGCGCAGGCCCGCGGCGACTATCCCGCTGCGCTCATCGCGTTCCGCCATGCACTGCAAGCCTGGCGCCAGGCCGAAGATGCGCATGGCACCGCGGAGGCGCTCGACAACATCGGCTTCGCCCAGTTCCAGCTCGGCGCCTACGACGACGCGCAGACGCAGTGGCAACAGGCGTCGAACGTGTTCGAAGCCATCGAGGACGACGCGGGCCACATCCGCGCGCAGCAGCACCTGGGCATGCTCGCGACCGCGCGCGGCCGATGGAAGCAGGCACGCACGCTGCTCGAACCTGCACTCGCACGCGCCGAAGCGGCGAAGCTGCCGGACGCCATCGCGACGGGCCGATTGCGCCTCGCCGAACTCGAACTGCAGCAAGGCCACACCGCCGCCGCGATCGACCAGGCGACCGCCGCGGGCAAGGTATTCGCCGACCACGAAGACCGCCGCGGGCAGGCCGATGCCGGTTTGGTGCACGTCCGCGCGCTACTCGCCGCCGACGCCGTGCCCGAAGCGCGTCGCGTGCTCACCACCCTGGGCCCCGTGCTCAAGGACGCCTCGTTCGAACAAACCCTGCAGGCGGACCTGGCCACGGCCGCGATCGCCACGCACGATCGCAAGGACGCCGCCGCGTCGCTCGCCTTCCGCGACGCGAAGCAGGCCGCGGCGAAATCCGGCGTGCCCTCGCTCGAGCTGCAGGTGCTGCTCGCGCAAGCCGATGCAGGCCAAGCCCTGGATCCGCGCCTGGATGCCCGCACCGCCACGCTCGGCAATGCCGGGTTGCGCCTGCGTTGGCTGGAACACGCGATGCGTGCCACCCTCGCTGCCCGCCACAAGGCCGACGCAGCTGCGCTGTATCGGGAAGTGCTGACCTGGCTGCGTGCCGGCGACTACGCGCGCGCCGAAGCCCTGCATCGCCTCGGCGCGCAGGCCGCGGCCACGCCGGCGGATGCGTCGGCGGCGAAGGCGCGCGCGGACGCCGCGCATGCCGCGTTCGTCGCTGCATTGCCGCCCGCGTTGCGCGCCGACGCGGCGCAGTGACACACCCCGCCCCGGCGACGATCCCGTACGCCGGTGTATGCTCGCCCGCATCACCCCGTGAACGAGGCGTTGCATGCAATCGAAGGGATTTCGTTGGCTGATCGCGGCGGCACTGCTCGCCTCCCTCGCCGGCTGCGGCGGCGGCCCCGTCAAGCGCGTGTCCAAGCCCGCGGCGAGCATCCAGCAACTCACCGTGCGCGCCGATGGCGGTTGGGATGTCGACGTGCGCATCGACAACTACAGCAGTGTCGAGATGCACGTGCAGGAGGTCTCGCTCGCGCTCACCGTCGCCGGTGAATCCGCCGGCACGCTCTCGCGCGCCGGTGGCGACTTCAGCATCGGCCCCGAGTCGGCCGACGTGGAAACCTTCAAGCTTTCGCCGACCTCCGCCGCGAAGATCACCGTCGCCGACGCACTCGCCGGTCGCAAGACCGTGGCCTATGCGCTGAAGGGCACGATGAACGCCACCTTCCAGGACGCGGGCCAGCGCAACTTCGAGATCGACGCGACCAATTCCCTCGACCCCGCCCCCGGCTTGCCGGGCGTGCTGCGCTGAGGTCGCCATGGGCAGTTCCTATCGCGCTCCCCTCAACGACATGCGCTTCGCGTTGTACGACGTGCTCGGTGCAGAAGCCTTGTTCGCCAAGCTCGGTTTCACCGACGCCACCCGCGACGTGCTCGACGCCGTGCTCGACGAAGCCGCGCGCTTCAACGAAACCGTGCTCGCGCCCCTGAACGAAATCGGCGACCGCATTGGTTGCACCTACGACAAGGCGACGGGCGAAGTGCGCACGCCGCCGGGTTTCCGCGAGGCCTACCTGCAATTCGTCGAAGGCGGCTGGCCGGGCCTGGTGTCGCCCGTCGAATTCGGCGGCCAGGGCCTGCCGCACCTGGCGGGCGTGCCGCTGAAGGAAATGATCGACGCCGCGAACCTGGCCTGGGGCAACTTCCCCCTGCTCTCGCACGGCGCGACCGAAGCGCTGATCCACCACGGCGAAAGCTGGCAGCAGGACGCCTTCCTCAAGCCGATCGTCGAAGGGCGCTGGACCGGCACGATGTGCCTCACCGAGCCGCACTGCGGCACCGACCTCGGCCTGCTGAAGACGCGCGCCGAACCGCAGGCCGACGGCACGTATTCGATCACCGGCACCAAGATCTTCATCACCGCCGGCGAGCACGACTTCACCGAGAACATCGTTCATCTGGTGCTCGCGCGATTGCCGGATGCGCCTGCGGGCGTGAAAGGCATTTCCTTGTTCATCGTCCCGAAGATGCGCGTGTCGCGCGACGGTGCGATGGGCGAACGCAACGCGGTGCGTTGCGGCGCGCTCGAACACAAGATGGGCATCCACGCTTCGGCGACGTGCGTCATCAACTTCGACGATGCGCAGGGGTATCTCATCGGCCAGCCGAACAAAGGCCTGATGGCGATGTTCACCATGATGAACACCGCGCGCCTCGCCGTCGGCCTGCAAGGCCTGGGCTTGTCGGATCGCGCGTACCAGAACGCCCTGCGTTACGCGCAGGAGCGTTTGCAGATGCGTTCGCTGTCGGGACCGAAGCAGCCGTCGAAGCCCGCCGACCCGATCATCGTGCACCCCGACGTGCGCCGCATGCTGCTCACGTGCAAATCGCTGATCGAAGGCGGCCGCGTACTCGGTTACCACGCGGCGTCGCTCGTCGACATCGCCAATCATTCGACCGATGCGAACGAACGCGAGCAGGCCGATGCGCTGCTCGGTTTCGTCACGCCGATCGTCAAGGCCTGCCTCACCGAATGGGGCGTGGAGTGCACCTACCACGCACTGCAGTGCTATGGCGGCCACGGCTACATCGCCGAACACGGCATGGAACAGCTCGCGCGCGACGCGCGCATCACCACGCTGTACGAAGGCACCACCGGCATCCAGGCGCTCGACCTGATGGGCCGCAAGATCATGCAGCAGCAGGGCGCGGGGCTCCGCGTCTTCCTCGGCATGGTCGATGCGTTCTGCTCGGCGCATGCGAACGACGAAGCCTTCGCTGAATTCGTCGGCCCGCTGCGTGCGGCGGCGGCGGAATCTCAGGCGCTGGCGATCGAAGTCGGCAAGCGCGCGGCGTCCAATCCCGAGGAAATCGGCGCGGCGGCGTGGGACTACCTCTTCCATTCCGGCTACGTCGCGCTGGCCTACTGGTGGGCGCGCAGCGTCGCCGCGGCCGATGCGTCGACCCGCTCGGCCGCATTCAAGAACGCCAAGCGCGAAACGGCGCGCTTCTACTTCGAACGCGTACTCCCGCGCACGCTTTCGCACGCACAGGCCATCCGCGCGGGGGCCGGCTCACTGATGGGTACCCAATTCGACACTGAAGGGGTATAAGCTCGGGACACGATGGAGACCCATAGGGCACAGCTCCGACTCGTCGAACCCGAGGCGACTGCCTTCGAGGCACCGCGACTTCATTCGGTTCGTTTCCTCTCGCTCGACGCCCATGGCCGGGTCCTGGACTGGATGAGCTGGCAGGACGCCGCATGCCTGTATGCACGCGGCGCCGTTGCCTGGACCCTCGGCGATCCCTGCCTCACCGTCCACGGTGGCATCTGCCGCGCGACCGGTGCGCAGAGCACCATCGACCTGCATCCGATCGTCGCGGCCAAGGGCCACGCGCGCCCGCATGCGTTGGATCCGACGCCGGCGCTGACCAACGCCGCGCTTTTCGCGCGCGACCAGCATCTGTGCCTGTATTGCGGCCACGAATTCCCGCGCCCGCACCTGACGCGCGACCACGTGGTGCCGTTGTCGCGGGGTGGTCGGGATCAGTGGGAGAACGTGGTCTCGGCGTGCTTCCACTGCAATTCGCGCAAGGGTGGGCGGACGCCACAGCAGGCAAGCATGCCGTTGTTGGCGGTGCCGTATCGGCCGAGCTGGATCGAGCATCTGATCCTGTCCAATCGCCACATCCTCGCGGATCAGATGGCGTTTTTGCGCTCGCACCTGCCGAAGCATCCTCGGGCGATTGCCTAACGCTCCACTAGACGGGCGGTCCGCCGCGAGCTGCCGTGTGCTCCTCGCCGCTCACATACAGCAAGCTCCCGTCGAGGAGCACACGGCATCTCACGTCGGCCCGCTCGCCACTTGATGTTTGCGCGGAGCGTCTGGGAGCCGCGTGCCACCGCGATGCGAACGCGTGCGCCAACTTCCGGCTGCGGAGGGTCGGCACTTTGCCCCCTCGCTCGCTGCATCGGCATGCTGCGTCCCGCTTCGGAGGGCAAGGTGCCTAGCGACAAAGTTGGGAGGCGCTCCTTCGGATGGAGGGAGCGTTTTCGCTTTTGCCGAAGGCGCGGATCTGGCAAACGTGGTGAGGCACGTCGCCCTTCGAAGCGGGACGCAGCATGCCGATGCAGCGAGCGAGGGGGCGATGTGCCGTCTTTCCGGAGCCGGGTGTAGGCGCGAGGCATTCGGATTGCGGCGGCCCTTCACACCAGACGCTCCGCGAGGGCATCAAATCGCGAGCGGGCCGACGTGAGACGTCGTGTGCTCCTCGACGGGAGCTTGCCGTATGCGAGCGGCGAGGAGCACACGACGGCTCGCGGCGGAACGCCCGTCTTGTGCGCCCCCGCCCTCACGCTACACTCGCACCTCCTGAAGAGTCCGCGGACCGCAACAACATGGCATTGACGCTCGGCACCACCGGCATGGATTCCGCCACCGAGGCGGAACTGCGCGCGGCCTTCCAGCAATCCAACGCCACCCGCGGCGGACGCTGGCAACTGGTCGAAGAAGGCCAGGCCGATTACGTCGTCGTCGACATGGACAGCATGTACGGCCCCATGAGCTGGCTCCGCCTGCACGCCGCCGGCAAGCACGTCATCGGGCTCACCTCCGCCGCCCGCACCCAGACCGACTTCCGCCTCGAGCGTCCGATCAGCGCCGCCGGCGTGGGCCTGCTGCTCGACCAGATCGCCGGTGGCGGCTTCGTCGCCCCCACGCCGCCCGCCGACGCAGCCCCCGCGCCGGTCGCCGTGCCCTCGGGCATGAGCGCTTCGCCGGTGCGCCAGGACCAGCTGCCGGAAGAAATGCCGAAGCCCGTGCCGGAAGACCTCCGCGCACGCGGTGTGCAGGCGCCCAAACTGCCGGATTCGGTCGAGGCCGGCACGCTCGCGCCGACCAGCATCGCTCCGCCGCCCGTGGCGCCGGCGCCCGCCGCGCCTGCACCCGTCGCGGCCGCGCCCGCCGCACCGCGCGTGCATGGCCTGGCCGACTGGCTGGCCGACGGCGCGCTGCAGGGCAAACTGCGCTACCAAAAGGGCACCGGCCCGGCGTTGCTGCTCGACGCCAGCGCACGCACCTACCACGGCCCCGCGGCGCTCAAGCCGCTGGCGGCGTATTTCGAAGGTCCGGTCGATCGCGCCGCGTTCGGCAACGTCGACGATGCGACCTTCGCCCGAGAAGCCGCGCCGCTCGGCGCCGCGCAGCCGCTGGTGCGCCTGCAGTGGTACGGCGGGCTGCTGGCCGGCGGCGGCAAGCTGCTGCCGGGCTTCGACCCGGCCGCGAAGTACAAGCTCGGCAAGTGGCCGCAGACCGAACGCGAATTCCCGAAGCACTTCCGCATCGCCACCGCGATGATGAAGGCCCCGGCGACGCTCGACGAACTCGCGGCCGCCAGCGGCGTGGGCCATGAGGAAGTCGTCGACTTCGTGAACGCGAACCTCGCCACCGGCTTCGCCGAAATGGTCTCCGACGCGCCGACCGACCCGAACGAATCGCAGAAGGGCGGCCTGTTCGGGCGTTTGCGCGGCAAGTAAGGCCGACCCGAGCCGCCTTTCAGCGGCCTTTGGGGGGCGCGCGGGCTACAATCGCGGCCTTGTCGTCGCGACCCCCCTCGATGATCGATTCCACGCGCTACCCGCGCCTGTCCCGGATTTCCTATCCGGCCGACCTGCGCTCCTTCGGCGAAGACGAACTCCCGGCGATCGCCGAGGAACTTCGCGCCTACCTGATCGAATCCGTCGGCCGCAGTGGCGGGCATTTCGGTGCCGGCCTCGGCGTCATCGAGCTGACGGTCGCCCTGCACTACCTCTACGACACGCCGCACGACCGCCTGGTGTGGGACGTCGGCCACCAGACCTACCCGCACAAGATCCTGACCGGCCGCCGCGACACCATCCACACGGTGAAGCAGAAGGACGGCGTCGCGCCGTTCCCGAAGCGCGAGGAATCCGAGTACGACACCTTCGGCGTCGGCCATTCGTCGACCTCGATCTCCGCCGCGCTCGGCATGGCGATCGCAAACGCGCGCGCCGGCAACGACCGCCGTGTCGTCGCGATCATCGGCGACGGCGCGATGACCGCAGGCATGGCCTACGAAGCGCTGAACCACGCCGGCGGCATGGACCCCGAGCCCAACCTGCTCGTGATCCTCAACGACAACCGCATGTCGATCTCCGAGAACGTCGGCGGCGTGACCAAGATGCTCGGCCGCATGACGGGTTCGAAGACGCTCAACGCGATCCGCGAAGGCGGCAAGAAGCTCCTCGGCGACAAGAACAACCCGACCGCGCGTTTCGTGAAGCGCTGGGAAGAACACTGGAAGGGCATGTTCGTGCCGTCCACGCTGTTCGAGGAAATGGGCTTCCATTACACGGGCCCGATCGACGGCCACGACGTGGATGCGCTCGTCGGCACGATGAAGACGCTCAAGACCCTCAAGGGTCCGCAGCTGCTCCACATCATCACCACCAAGGGCAAGGGCTACGAGCTCGCCGAAGGCGACCAGATCGGTTACCACGCGGTCGGGCCCTTCGATCCCGCGCAGGGCCTGGTGAGCAAGCCGGGCGCGAAGAAGCCGACCTACACCGACATCTTCAGCGACTGGCTGTGCGACATGGCCGCCGCCGACGAGACGCTGCTGGGCATCACCCCGGCGATGCGCGAAGGCTCGGGCCTGGTGCGCTTCAGCAAGGAATACCCGGAGCGTTACTTCGACGTCGCCATCGCCGAGCAGCACGCGGTGACGCTCGCGGCCGGCATGGCCTGCGAAGGGGCGAAGCCCGTCGTCGCGATCTATTCGACGTTCCTGCAGCGCGGTTACGACCAGCTCGTGCACGACGTCGCCATCCAGGACCTCGATGTGCTGTTCGCGATCGATCGCGGCGGCGTGGTCGGGCCCGACGGCGCGACGCACGCGGGCAACCTGGACCTGAGCTACCTGCGCTGCGTGCCGAACATGGTGGTGATGGCGCCGGCCGACGAGAACGAATGCCGGCAGATGCTCACCACGGGCTTCAGGCACGTGGGCCCGGCGGCGGTGCGTTATCCGCGCGGTACCGGCCCGGGCGTTGCGATCGAGCAGGCGCTCGACACGCTGCCGATCGGCAAGGCGGATGTACGTCGCAAGGGCACGCGCATTGCGTTGCTCGCGTTCGGCGCCGTCGTTCCGGCCGCAGAGAAAGTCGGCGAAGAACTCGGCCTCACCGTCGTCAACATGCGTTTCGTGAAGCCGCTGGATCGCGCGCTGTTGCTCGAACTGGCGAAGACGCACGAAGGCTTCGTGACGATCGAAGACAACGTGGTGATGGGCGGTGCGGGTTCCGGCGTCGCCGAACTCTTCGCGTCGGAGAACGTGCAGGTGCCGATGCTGCACCTCGGCTTGCCGGACAGCTTCCAGCACCATGCGAGCCGCGAAGATCTGCTCGCGGAAGCGGGATTGGATGTAGCGGGGATTCGCGCCGCCGTCCTTGCGCGCTGGCCGCAAGCGTCCGCTTCGCCGACGGCGAAGTCCGCAGCAGGTTGACGTACACGACGCGCGGCCGCGCATTGCGCGCGGCCACGCGTTGGCGATTTACATCGCCTTGTCTTTCATCGGCTTCCAGGTCAGGCCGCCGCTCGCGCTGCGCATGACCATGATCTTCGGCTCTTTCGCGGCGCAGGCTTCGGCCGCGGCACCCATCAGCTTGGTACGCAGGCCGGGGGCCTGGGCCGGATCACTGACGTTCAAGACATCCTGCACGTCCTGCAGGCTCGGCTCCTCCGGGTTGACGCACGCCATCGTGAGCGCGTGCTTGCCTTCCTCGGCAGTGACCTCGACGGTCTTCAGCGACATGTCCTGCGCGGCCGCGATGCCGACTCCGAAGACGACGAGGGAAAGCGCGACAACGTGGGGGGTACGCATTTGCCTCTCCTTGTGCAGTGGGGGGACTGCATCCGCATGATTGGCGCGCGCGTGCCCAAGGACAAATGACTTTGGTTGGCTGCCGGCAGTTCGCGGGTGGTTTCCGACAAACGGCGGGCTAACCCATCATTACGCCAACGGAACGTGTCCGCAGAGCGCATGGGGCGGCGTTGTTCCGTCTTCGCCTTGACGCCGCGCTCACGTGAAGGCGATCCTCGGGCCATGAACGACCTTGAACGATTCTTCGAAGGCAACACCGATCGCCTGATCCACAAGTGGCGGCACTATTTCGAAATCTACGATCGACACTTCTCGCGATTCCGCGGGAAGGCGCCGCACGTCGTGGAGTTCGGCGTGTCGCAGGGCGGTTCGATGCGCATGTGGAAGGAATACTTCGGCGCAGGCGCGAAAATTTACGGCGTCGACATCAACCCGCATTGCAAGCAATTCGAGGAAAACGGCGTCGAGATCTTCATCGGCGACCAGGAGAGCCGCGGCTTCCTGCGCGAGATCGCGCAGCGCGTGCCGAAGATCGACATCCTGATCGACGATGGCGGCCACACGATGGGCCAGCAGATCGCGACGTTCGAAGAACTCTTCCCGCGCATCGACGGGCACGGCGTGTACCTGTGCGAAGACATGCACACCTCGTACTGGCCCGGCTGGGGCGGCGGGTATCGCAAGTCGGGTTCGTTCGTCGAATACACCAAGGCGCTGGTGGACAAGCTCAACGCGTGGCATTCGATGGAGCCGAAGAAATTCGCCGTCGACGACTTCAGCCGCAGCGCCTACTCGATGCACTACTACGACAGCGTGCTGGTGATCGAGAAGCGGCCGATGGTGGCGCCGTCGCATTCGATGACGGGCACGGCGAGCATTCCGGCGTACGAGCCGCCGATGAAGCAGAAGATGGGCCTGGTGGATCGCTTCGTGAAGGGAAAGCAGTAGCTCACCAGGGCAGCGAAGTGCCGTTGGCGTGCTGGAAGGTGCCGGATTGCTTCGGCGTCAGTCCATCGATGCGCGCGATCAGCTGCGTGGCGGCCTGTTCGGGCGTGACGTCGCCGTGGCCGCCGACCATGTCGGTGCCGACGTAGCCCGGATGCAACAACACCACCGAGATGCCGCGCGGTGCGAGATCCAGCGCCAATGACTTGCCGATCGCGTTCAGGGCGGCCTTCGATGCGCGGTAGCCGTAATAGCCGCCCGAGGTGTTGTCCTCCACCGAGCCCATGCGGCTGGTGATCAGGCCGATCTTCGCGCCGTCGGCGAGCCGATCGCGCAAGGCGTGCACGACGAGCAGCGGGCCCATGGCGTTGACGGAGAGCTGTCGCTGGACGCTGTCCAAGCCCAGCGATTCGAGGGAGTCGCGCTCGAGGATGCCGGCGTTGGGGATGAGGATGTCGATGCGCGCGTTGGCCAGGCGCTTGGCGAGCGCGGTCACGGCCGCTTCGTCGGTGACGTCGATGCCGGCTTCCACTTGCGCGCCCGTCGCGGCGAGCGCGTCGCTCGCCTTGCGGCAGACCGCGATGACCTTGTCGCCGCGCGACGCGAACTGCTGCGTCAGCGCGAGTCCGATGCCGCGGTTCGCGCCGGTGATGAGGACAGTGGCCATGGTTGCAGACTCCACCTCGTCGGGGCCACGCAATGTATCAGTAGCGATACGTCGCGCTGATGAAGCCCTGGCTGCCGGACGCTTGCCCCGCTCGCTGGAGGACATCGCCGGCATCGAGGTGTTCGTAGTTGAAGGTCAGCGCGAAGTTGGGCGTCGGGGCCCAGGTCGCCGCCAGACGGAACAGGCCGCCGATCTCGTGTCCCGGCACGCGCTGCGTGTTGGGATAGGCGCGCATGCCGCCTGCGTACACCGCGTCGTTCTCTTCCAGACGTCGCGCAAATCCGTATTCGACGAATCCGCTCCACTTCGCCGACGGCGCGACCGAAATGCCGGGCGCGATCATCAGCAGGTTGCTGAGCGTGAGGAACTGCGCTTCGCCGAGGTAACCGGAACTTGCGTAGAGCGGATTGAAGCTTCGAAGCGTGCCGCTGCCGTAGGCGCCGCCGCCCGAAGCGATGTCGATGTGCGAGATCAGGCGCGGCTTCCAAGCCTTCGACGACAGATCCACGCTCTGCACCGCGAACAACGCCCAGGTATCGATGGGTTGCGTGTCGCGATAGCGGCCGGACTGGTGCGCCACCGTCCAGTCGACGCGGATCTTGTCGCGCTTGCCCCACAGGCGCGCACCGAAGGTGTCGCGGTCGTCCAGGCCGCTCAGCCCGCCGCTGCGGAAGCCCGGCTTTTCGGTGTGGATCCAGAAGGGATCGAAGTAGGTGTCGGGTGACACGAGCCAACTCGCGTTGAGGCCGCGCAGGCGCTCGCCGTGGTCGACTTCTTCATCATCGAACCCACCGCGACCCAGGCGCGTCAGTCGGAAGTCGTACGCGCCCAAGCGCCACCGCGGACCGTGCACATACACGCGCACGCCGTTCCAGGTGCGATGCAGCGTGGAGCCGTCGCCGATGCTGAGCAGTTGCTTCGGACCGTCCGTGAATTCCTGGCGCCCGACGATCGCGCCGATGAGTGTGTCGCCCGCATGTCCGCGCACGTCGAGGAACAACTGCTGCAACGAACCCACGTTCTTGAAACTCGCGGTCGCGACGTCGCGATTGCCCCACACTTCGCCCCGGCCGATCTCGCCGTACACGCGCGCGTTGTCGTTGAAGCGCAGGCCCGCGCCGAGGATGCCGCGCAGCAGGCCCTGGTCGAAGTCGTTGTGCGGCACGAGTTGCGCGTTGTCGTTGTTGACGTAGCGCAGTCGCGCTTCGGCGCTCAGCGTGAGCGTCGCGTTGCCCCACAGCGGCATGGCCTTGAACCGTGGCGCCTTGCCTGCGGCGCGCAGGGCGGTCCAATCCTCGACCCAGCGCGTCGCGTACATGCCCTTGCCTGCTTCACCGCCCCAGCCTGCGGCAGGGATCGGATAAGGATCGACGGGCGCCGACGATTGCGCCTGCGCAGTTGCGCAACGCAGCAGTCCCGCGGCCACGATTCCTGCGACAGCGCACTTCCGTAGGTCCATGTTCGCTTCCTGCACCCGGACGAGCGGGCAACACTAACCGAAGGTGGCACCGGTCCGACAGGACACTGTGTTGTCGCGCAACTGTGAAGAAGCCCCGCAGGGCGGGGCTTCTTCGTCGTTCGCGATGCCGGGCGCTGGGGTCAGTGCTTGCGCTGCGCCGCCTGCTCGATGAACTTCGCCACCGCTTCGGGCTGCGACACATAGATCGCATGGCTGCCCTGCACCTCCTGGATTGTGGCGCCTGCGCGCTTGGCCATCATCTGCTGCGCCGGCGGCGGGATCATGTGATCGTCGGTGGCAACCAGGTACCAGCTCGGCTTCGACGCCCACGCCGGCGTCGTCACCGCGCCAGCAAGCGCTTCAACGCCCCAGGGCACCTGCGAGGCGGCCATGAACGCCGCTTCCTCCGCCGGCACGTCGCCCGCGAACGATGCTGCGAACTTCTCGCGATCCAGGAACAGGAAGCCATCCTGCGGCGGCAGGATCGGCGGCACCGGCGCGCCCGGCGGCGGATTCGCGATGAGCGACTGCACCGACTCGCCCTTGTCGGGCGCGAACGCGGCGATATAGACGAGGCTCTGCACCTTGTCGTCCGTGCCTGCTTCCGAAATCACCACGCCACCGTAGGAATGTCCCACCAGCACCACGGGACCATCCTGCTGCGCGATCGCGCGCTTGGTGAACGCGACATCGTCGGCGAGCGTCGTCGTCGGGTTCTGCACGATGGTGACGTTGTAACCGTCGTCCTTCAGGACGTTGTAGACCTTCTGCCAACCCGAGCCATCGACGAAACCGCCGTGCACGAGGACGACGTTCTTGGCACCCAGTGGGGAAGCGAGATTGGCATCGGGCACGATCGACATGGCGGGACCTTTTGAGGCGCGGGGGATCGTCGAGGCTAAGTGACCCGAAGGAGTGACAGGTATCCACCCACCGGGGGATGGACAACTACCTGCGACGCTTTTCGCGCTCGATGGATTGCAGGTAAGCCGCTTCCTGCTCCGGCGTCGGTTGCGTCCAACCCAAACGTTCGGCCTTCTCGAACCACGCCAGGTTTTCGCGGCTCCGAAGTCGGAAGTCGTCTTGCAAGGCGGGCGGGATGTCCTTGGCCTCCGGATACTTCTGCACGTAGCGCGACTGCAGTTGCAGGAAGAAGGCGTTGGCCTTCCAGATCATCGCCGTGACGTCCCTGGGATTGACCGACAGCGCCAGGTCGGCGACTTCCATCAGCGTGTCGCCGTCCTTGCGGGCGCTGTGGTGCTCCATCAGCGAGGTGGCGATGACGCCGAGGCTTTCCTTCGGTGAAAGCGGCCGCAGGTAGAGTGCGTTGTCGATGGCGAGCTGCGTGATGCCGGTTTCCCGTTCGTAACTGCTGTCGGACTTGAATCCGCCGGCGGTGGCTTCGAAGTTGATCCACGCCTGTTGTGCATCGTCTCCGAACTTCACGAGCACGTGCTGCGGCGCTGTCGCGAGCGCCGCGGGCAAGCCGAGGCGCTGGCCGAGGATGACCACGAGGAGGGGCATGGAGATGCAGTTGCCTCTGCGCGTAGCGAGGTAAGTGGCCAGTTGTTTGTTGCGCGGGTTCTTGCCGAGCGGGTCGTCCAGGTCGTAGGCGAAAGGCTTGCCGTCGTTCCAGGGGCCGGCTTCGTAGAGGGTTTTGATCAATGCGTCGAAGGACTGGCGCGGGGTCGCGCCTGCGGGGATGTTGGTGCGGACGGCGCGCTCCCAGTGCGCGAGTTGGCGGCGGACTGCGGGCACGTCCGTGGTGGGATCGATCAGGCGGTCGACGGTGAGTTTGGCGTCGGCGTAGTCGATGCGGGCTTCTGGGAGGGCGAACTGGGCGCGCAGGGGTGCGAGAGTGTCCTTTGCGAAGGCGACGGTGGCGAACGCTGAGAGAAAGAGCGCGACGATGAGGGACTGTCCGCGCGTCATTCGACGATGCCGTGCGTTTCGATGACCAACGTGGCGTCATTGTTTCGCACCCAGATCCTGTTTCGATCCAGGAGTTCGAACGCAACCGGGGAAGAATCCGGGTGGATCTTGACGATGATCTGCGTGTTCTCCGCCGTCGCCTCACCGCATTTCTCAATGCACTCGGCAGTCCTGAGGTACGCCAGGTAGCGCTCCAGCTTGCACATGAGCCGCTCAAGGGAGCGCCGGTCTTCATGGAGGGGCGACGCAATGATGATGTGCATGTCGGATCCACCGGTCTTCAGGACAGTCCAGACATCGATGACCTCCAGGTTTGGAATGGGATGCGCTTCGTCGAACGCGAGGTCTTCATCCAATTGCATCTGTCTTCCCTCAACACTTGTCTGGCTGGATGCAGGTGATCGTTCCGGCGCGCTCGCCAAGGGCGTCCTGGTACTTCTTGATGGTGGCGGCCGGGTCCTGCCTTGGCGACAGCACTTCGGTGACATCGATCTTTCCATCGGTTCGCCTGGTCGTCACATCGCCGCGCAATGACGAGTTCACCTCGCCATTGGTGACAACCCTCAGCGTTTGATTCAAATGCACGCTGGATGCGTTTGCCTGATCGGCCTTCTCGTCGCCAACGCGCTTGATGGTTGGCGCATGCATCGTTTCCTTCCCACCCGACCTGGTCACCTGTGGATTCCCGAAGACCGGTGCGACGCCGAACGAAATCGCTCTCGTCGCTCGTCCCGCGGGCACCGCATCCAGGAAGGTCCCGGCCGCGTCGCCCGCCGACATCGAACGCGTGGCTTCGCCCGGTGCGGGGGCATTCGCATCCCCGCTCGTGAGCAGCCAGCCAACGCCAATGACGATCGGAATCGCGACTGGCAAGCGCCCATCCGGATCGACATATCGATACGGGTTGTTGCTGGCGTACGCGTAGCGATTGAAGTTCGCGCCGCTGTTCGGGTCAGCCTGGACCGGGTCGACACTGACGAAGCGCGCATGCGCCGGTACGGCCGTGACCAGCCCGAGGGCACACAAGAAGGTCGCGGTGACCTTCCGCCATCCGTTGCGTAGTGCTCCCATCCTTCGCCCCTAGCCGGCCGTCACGGCCGAAGGCGCAACGCTATGCAGGGACAGCGGCCGGCGAGACGCGAAAGCTCGCGGCGTGGTGGCCGAATCGCCCCCACCGATGTCCGCCACCGCCCCCTCAAAACGTCTTCCTACTACTGGGGGATCGCACGGGGAACGCGATGGCACTGTTCGCCGAACTCAAACGGCGCAAGGTCTTCAAAGTCGGCGGCGCCTACCTGGTCGTCGCGTGGCTCGCGGTGCAGGCCGCGTCGATCGGGTTCCCTGCATTCGACATGTCGCCCCGCATGCTGCGGCTGTGCATCCTGTTCGCCGCGCTGGGCTTTCCGCTGACGCTCGCGCTCGCGTGGGTCGTCGAGCTGACGCCGGAGGGCCTGAAGCTCGACCCGGCCACGCGCGGCAACAAACGCTTCGCAAGCATCGCGTTGCTGCTGGTGGTGGTCGCGTTGGGCTGGTACTTCCAGGGCCAGCCGGCGTTCCAGGCCGCGCCGCCTTCCCCGGCACCCGTCGCGGCCGATCCCCATTCGATCGCCGTGCTCCCCTTCGTCAACATGAGCCCGGACCGCGAGCAGGATTACTTCTCCGACGGGCTCTCGGACGAACTGCTCAACATGCTCGGGCAGGTCCCGCAGTTGCGGGTGATCGCGCGTACCTCGTCGTTCTCGTTCAAGGACAAGCGTGTCGACGTGCCGACGATCGCACGCGCGCTCAACGTGGCCACCGTGCTGGAAGGCAGCGTGCGCAAGTCGGGCGCGACGATGCGCATCACCGCGCAACTGGTGCGCGCATCCGATGGTTCACAGTTGTGGTCGGCGAACTACGACCGCGAAGTCACGGACGTCTTCAAGGTGCAGGATGAAATCGCGGGCGCTGTCGTGGAAGCGCTGAAGGTCAAACTGCTGCCGCAACAACGCGTGACCAATCCGCATCGCACGACCAATTCCCAGGCGTACGACCAATACCTGCTGGGCAAGCAGTACTTCGGCCGCTCCACGCCCGAAGGGACGCACCAGGCGGTCGACGCCTACCGGCAGGCCATCGCGCTCGACCCCCACTACGCAGCGGCGTATGCGGCATTGGCGGTAGCCGAGGTGTTCGCGGCGGATACGGCAGACTCCGAAACGGAGAACGCCGCGGCCAAGCAACGCGCGTTGGACGCAGCGGACAAAGCGATTGCACTCGCCCCCGACCTGGCCGACGGCTACGCCGCGCGCGGTTGGATGCGCGCCAACTTCGCCTGGGATTGGAGCGGCGCGACGGCCGACCTGCACCGTGCGCTGGAGATCGATCCGAGCGACAGCACCGTGCAGCGACGCTACGGGCAGTTGCTGGCCAGCCAGGGGCACATGCCCGAAGCCATTGCGGCCGTGCGCAAGGCGGTGGCGCTGGATCCGCTGTCGTCGCCGGCCTGGGGCAATCTCGGGTATTACCTCACCGCCGCCGGGCAGATGGACGAAGCCAGGCAGGCTTTGAAGCGCGCGCTGCAGCTCAATCCGGAGAGCGCGCTGTCGCATTCCAACCTCGCGCAACTGGAACTGCTGGACGGCAACGCGAAACAAGCGCTGGCCATGTTCAAGAAGAGCGACGACGACTATCTCCGCGACTTCGGCGTGGCGCTGGCCGAACACACGCTGGGGCATCCCAGGGAATCGCAGCAGGCGCTGGATGCGCTGATTGCCGCGTATGCGCAGGACGCCGCTGTGCAGATTGCGGAGGTTTACAGCTGGCGCGGGGAGAAGGACAAGGCGTTCGAGTGGCTGGATCGTGCGTATGCGCAGCGCGATGGCGGGCTGTCGGATGTCAAGCTGGATTTGTGGCTGGCGCCGTTGCGGACAGATCCGCGGTTTGGGGTGTTGGTGCGGAAGTTGGGGTTGGAGTGAGATAGTCGTGGAGCGCGACGGGGCACACATGGGCGAATCGACTGTGTGCCTCGCACCATCGGGCTGCCGGCGGCGATAGCCAATGCAGAATTTGCATGAGCTGGTTGTTCGTCTTGTACAAGTCCCAATGAATGACGGGCTCGTGGTGCGCGATTCGATTCCTGAGTTCACGAATGCGCATCAGGGGCGTGGAGAGGTCCTTCCGGCGCAGGTGTTTGCCGTCTTCCCGGCGGGCGATTCTGTACAGGCCTTCGCGCCACGTTTCCTCGTAGGCGCGACCGAACATGGCGGTCCAGAAGCCCAATGAAAGCGCCGCGACGACCCTCGACGCGATGGGATCCCGACCGGCGCGCGCAATGTGATCGATCGCTTCCGCGACCTGGCGTGGCTGGTGGTCTCCGAACAGATTGCAGGCATGCAGCATCCAATCCTCCCCGCGCATCTCCGCGAGGACACGGTGGATGCGATTCCGCAATGCAACCTCGAGCATCTGGAGCGGCGTGTACAGGCTTTCCGAGATTCGGGTGTTGAGCGTGTAGAGCTCGATGGCCGCGCTCCGGTCGCCGCCCGCCCAGGCCAGGTAGCGCCCAAAGCGTTCGAGAGAAAGTGCGTCCTCCAAGATGGACACGTCGCCAGGTGCGAAACTTGTCAAGTGCGCACCCGTGCCGTAGAGTCCGCCGCGTAGACCCCGGCCCCGCCTCTGCTCATGCACGCGCCCGGGGTATTTTTTTGCCTGTGCATGGCGACCGCCGCGCTTGGAAGGGCACGACGATGGCAGGTTCAAGCCATTCGAGGGCATTGGCACGAGACGCATGATCACGTCGCGTTTTCTGCAAACTGGATGCGCCGCTTCTACGCGCGGGTCTGGCTCCGCAAGTCGCGTCTGGAATAATGGCCCCCATGAAGGACCACACCAGAGCGCCCCTCGGCCAAGGCTCCGCTTTCGCGATGGGCCTGTTCTTCCTCTACCTGGGCGGCCAGGCGTTCCTCGATTCGATCGACGCCGGCGCTCTGCTCTTCCGGGTCAAGTTCACCGAACTGGACGGAGACCTCGCCGGGGTGTTGATGGCGACGTGCATCGTTGCAGGCGGCTACCTGGTTGCCAGTTCGTACAGGCAACTCAGATCGCGCGCCTAGTGCGCTGACGACGGCTCCGCCAGCTTCGCCGGATCAAACCGAAACTCGTAATTCCGCCACTGGCTCGCAATGCCCAGGTCGTACCCGTAGGACAGCACCACGCGGACGTAATCCCGCTCGGCCAGCGCCGGCGACGCCTGGATCGCGGCCCCCGCGAGGCGCTTCGCAAACCGCTTGTCCTTGAGGACTTCGTCGTTCTCCAACTGCGCCACCACGAAGAGATAGTGGGACTCCACGCCATTGGACCAGGCCGACACGTCCTGCACGCCGGCATGCTGCACGCCCGGCGTCGCCGCCACGGCGTTGTAGGCCGGCAGCAACCGGGCCCATAGCGGCATCGACATCAATTGGTTCGCCGCCACCGGTGCCGCCAACGCGGCCGCCACCAACAGGCCGACGACGACCACGTGGCCCCGCCACAAGCGCGGCAACGTGACGGGGTCGCGCGGCGCGGACGCCGGCACCACCCAAGATCCGACCGCATAGTCATGCAGCGAGCGGCGCGTCGAGCGATTGAACACGAACAGGTAAACGATCGAGAACAGCACGCCGAAGATGAGCAGAGACTCGACGAAGACCCACGGCGCGGCCAGCGCTTCCATGGGCAAGGGCGCGCCGTTGAGGAACCACGGCACGCCGAGCACGACGTAGCGCGCGAAGGACCGCGGCAGCGACAGGAAGGTCCCGTCCAGGCGCTGCGTGCGGATCCCCAGGAGGATCTTGCCCAGCGTCTGCCCACCGGTGATGCGGCTGTTCAATACGCCGAAATACGCCAGCGAGATCGCGAAGCCGATGACACGCGCGTACACGCCCCAGCGCGCGAGGGTGTCGAACATCACCATGCCCAGGACCATGCCGACGATCCCCAGGAACACGCCGTCGATCACGAACGCGCCGACGCGGCGCCAGAATCCTGCGGCACGCAGCGTGGGCTGCGCGGGTGCGGTGGTGTCTTGCATGGTGGGGCTCCCCTTTCGCGGGGATGGTACATGTACGGAGGAGTGCCACGTCGACGGTCGCAACGGCGATCAAGAAAAATTCCCGGTATGGTGGGTTCAACCACCACAGCTGAGTCCGCGCTCGTGACCTTGAAGGCCCTCCCCCTCGTCTTCCTCTTGCCGCTTGCGACCCAAGCGGCCGACCACTACACGTTTTACGGGAACTCGAGGTTCGGATTCACCTTGGAAGTCCCGACTGACGTGTTCGCGCCGCAGGGTGAATCAGACAACGGTGACGGACAGGCGTTCTCGTCCAAGGACGACAAGGCCGAAATCAGGGCCTACGGCAGCTCGCTGATGGAGCCTGAGTTCCCGTGCACCGCCAGCAGCGTGTTTGATCAGGGAACGACGACCTATATGTCCGTCGATGGAGGGACGTCCGTCGCCTCCGGTTACAACGGCGGTTCCGTTTTCTACGTCAAGACCATCCGCGCGAAGGATCGATGCCTGAACCTGGTGATCACCTACCCTTCGCGAGATCGCGCCAGGTTTGATGCAATCGTCAAACGTGTCTCGAGTTCGTTCAAAGGACCGAACGCAAGCGCTTCAGATCGCTCCTAGCGCCCCACCCTCGCCTGCAACGCAGGCGGATAACGATCGCCTTCGATCTTCACCTGCGCCAGCGCGTGTGCGATCCGGTCGAGGTCTTCGGCGGAGAGCGTCATCGCATCCGCGCCGAGGTTCTCCTCGAGCCGATGCAGCTTGGTCGTCCCCGGAATCGGCACGATCCACGGGCGTTGCGCGAGCAGCCATGCGATCGCGATCTGCGCCGGCGTGGCGCCCTTGTCGTTTGCGATCTCGCCGAGCAGGTCGACCAAGGATTGATTCGCCTTCAGCGCCTCGGGCGAGAACCGCGGCACGATGCTGCGGAAATCGTCCTTGCCGAACGTCGCATCGGCGCTGATCTTGCCGGTCAGGAAGCCCCGGCCCAGCGGACTGAAAGGCACGAAGCCGATGCCGAGGTCCTCCAGCGTCGGGAAGACCTTCTCTTCCGGCTCGCGCCACCACAGCGAGTACTCGCTTTGCAGCGCGGTCACCGGTTGCACGGCATGCGCGCGGCGGATCGACTCCACGCCCGCCTCCGACAAACCGAAGTGCTTCACCTTGCCTTGGGCGATCAGGTCCTTGACCGCGCCGGCGACGTCTTCGATGGGCACGTCCGGGTCGGTGCGATGTTGGTAGAACAGGTCGATGCGATCGGTGCGCAGGTGCTTGAGCGAGGCCTCGGCGACGGCGCGGATGTTCTCGGGGCGGCTGTCCATGCCTTCGGAGGCGATGCCGTTCCTGAAGCCGAACTTGGTGGCGATCACGACGTGGTCGCGGACGGGTTCGAGGGCTTCGCCGAGGAGGCGTTCGTTCGCGCCCTGTGCGTAGACCTCGGCGGTGTCGAAAAAGGTGACGCCGCGTTCGAAGGCGTTGCGGATCAGGGCGATGCCGGCGGACTTCTCCACGGCGGGGCCGTAGCCGTGGCTGAGGCCCATGCAGCCCAGGCCGATGGCGGAGACTTTGAGTTTGGCGTTGCCGAGGGTGCGGGTTTTCATTTGCGCGAAGATAGTTGCGTGCCGGGTGAACTGCGTGAGAAGCCGGCAGCGTAGGGGCACATCGCGACAATCGACAGTCCTAGTACTTCGACCGACGGCAGTGCGGGCACTTTCCTCTCAAGACCTGAGTCACGCCTCGGACGCTTCCCGCGACAGATCGCGATCGCGAATGCGCGGGGCCACGTTGTCCAGGAACCATTGACGCAGGTCCTCAAACGAATCGACGCGACTGCGGACTCCATCGATTTCGATGACGTAGTGGGAGTCGAATAGGAAGCCCTTTGGCGTCAAACTGCCACCAAAACCGCTTGCGACCTGCATGTAGGTCTCGATCGTCGCCTGACGTCGCTGGATGACGGTGATCAACGATGCAAGCGCCGCCCTATCGTCTGTCGCCATCGCCAGCACAGACGACGACGCGTCGGGAGGCATCGAACTGGCGGGAGCCGACACGCCTTTGATTTGGACAGCTGGCGCCCTCTCCGTGGGCCCCTCCGACGAGCCCGACGACGGTTGTGGAACTACGACCTTGACGTAGGCAACGAAGCCTACGATCAGCAACGCGATGGGGAAAAACATCGTCTTAAACATGAGCGCCCAATCATCGGACCCCATGGCGTAATCGTAAGGTTCGAACAGCCACCAGTAGACGGGCACTCCCACCAGCCACAGCGCACAAAGTACGGCCACCAACCGCACGCTGGACGACTGCCGCCACAACGACTCCCCTGAACGCGAGAATCGCTCGACGAGTCCGGGAGCGGCTCCTGCAAACGCGATTCCCACCATGATTGGGGCAGCAATCCAGCCGGCGCCGCGCGGATTGAGATTCAGGGCAGCAAGGAGTGCAACTTCCCCAGCGGCGACAACGGCAAACCCGACCAAGAAACCAATGACTTTGACTAGCACGGACGATCCCCCTGAGATCTCGTGAGCTGAGCAACTTCGGCTCGCACGCTAGTTTGCCACCACCGGTCGTCGATACGCTCGCAAGCTACGTTGCTGCGCCGCGTCTGAGAATTTTTCTCACGTCTGTCACCGGATCCGTCCCTGATGCTAGAAGCGCTAGCTATCTTGCGACCCTATAGTTGGCGGATCCAACTCGTGTAACACCGACATGACGATTTGTGCTTATTGCGGCCAAGATCAGAAAACAACACGGGAACACGTGATCCCAGCATTCCTGTATGCGTTTCAAAAGCAACTCGAGCAGTCAGTGGTCGGCTGGAATGAAGTCGCGAATAAAATGGTCGATGGAGAAGTCACGATTAAGGATGTCTGCGCCGAGTGCAATAATGGCGTCCTCGGTCAGCTTGACGCATACGGGAAACAAGTTCTGACCGAATCCGGTCTTCTAGTTCATAACTACGAACGGGTATTGCTGCCGCTCAGGTACAACTACTCTCTGCTACTGCGCTGGCTGTTGAAGATGTCGTTCAACTCTTCGCGCATGGGCGGAGCCCATGCTTCCCGCTTTTACGAGCACATCCCATTTATTCTTGGGCATGCGCCACACCCGCCAAGATATAAAGTTGCGGTTGTCGCGTACTTAGCCGCTCCGGAACTGATCAGCAAGATCCCGGAGCCACCTCAAGCCTTTCTCACGATCTCGGGGACCTCTGGTGTTGTGAACCCGTTTTTCGTGCGGCTTGGCTACGGATTGCCTCGGGACAGACTCATCCATCGGCCAATCACCCTGGGGGCAGCCATCTTTCATGTGCTCCTGTTCAACGACGACGTTCTCCCTGGGCATGCAGCCGTCGAAATTCGCTCACTCACTAAGGCGATGCCCGGAGCCATTGAGCTCGACCCAAAGCGAGGGCTAGTTGAGATTAGAGCTGGAACGCAGACTTGGCTCGATCTGCATGTCCCTCAGGCGACTCGCATGCACGCTACAGGAGCGCGAATCGAGTAGCTCCGCCAGCGAGCTGGCGTTGGCTGGCGCCCACCACTGGACGCCAGCCACACTCCAACGCTCACGCCTTCCCCTTCCGCCCCTTCTCCACCACGTCATACGCCTTCGCCAGCTCGGTCGAAAACGTCGTCACGGCGATGACGGCGTCGATCTCCTTGAAGAGACGCGTGAACCACCACGCGAGTGCATCCGGGCGCAGGCGGGCGTCGTGGCGGCTCGCGTTCGAGCCGACGGCGGTCAGCTGCATCATCAGGTGCAGGTGGTTGCGCAGCTGGACCAGGTCGGCGTGCGCGGCTTCCGGAATGGCGAACACGGTGAGCGCGCGCGGCGCGTCGGATTTCTCTGACATGGGAACCTCCTCGATGCGGGAAGAACTTGCGTCGCGGGTGCGACGCAAGGTGTCGGGAGGCTGAAAGCCGGTTCGAGATCGGCGGAGTAATTCCCTCTTGCGAGGTGTTGTATTCGTCCCCTCCCGACGCAGGTGACACCTGCGGCTCGCAACAAGGGGATTGCGACTCGAACCGAAGCTTTCAGGCTCCGTCGAGAATCGTGCCGTTGCGTGCCGGTGCTGCGATATCAGACGAGAACGTGTCAACGCGCGGACACGTCTTGTTCACTCGTTGGATTCAGGCGCAGGCTGCGGTTTCCTCTTCCTGCCACGACCGAAGCGCGCGCCGAGCTCCTGGACGAGCGCGCCCAATCCCCGCTTGGCGCCGAAGGTCTTCGACAATGCATAGCCCACGCTGACGACGTCCATGACGTCCATGCCGAGCGCGGCGCGCGTGTCCTTGACCAACTGGGCCACGCGCTGAAGTTCGTCGTCGATGCGCACAATGCGGTCCAGCGCGTCCATGTCCGCGACCGCACCTGCGACGTCCAGGTCGGCGGGCACCATCGTTGGGTTCTGCTGCAAGGTGCGGATGATGGTGCGCGCACGCCCCTCCTCGGTGGGCCCCATGCGCTTGTTGCGGCGTTGACTCGGGGGCAGCGAGACCAGGCCCCTCAGGCGCTCGGTGATCTGTTGGATCGAATGGATCACGTCGCGCTCGTCCTGCTCGGTGATGACCATGGAGATGCGGTTTTTTTGCTCTGACATTGCGGCGAACCTCTTGCGAACGATCTTGTTCGTCAAAAGGATTCGGCTGCCGGAAGGGCAAATGCAATGAGTGGGTGTCCGGGGTGAACGCAGTGGCGTTCGTCGGTGGAAAAGACTCAGGTTGAGTGAGAAAAATCTACCTGCTTAAGGAGGTCTGCGACGTCGTTAAGGAGGTTCTGAACTTGCTCAAGAAGGTCCGCGACTCCCTTCGGGAGATTCTGGACTTGCTTCAAGAAGCCCAGAACGTCGCTAAAGAGACTCTCAACCTTCTTCAGGAGGTTCTGGACCTACTTCAGGATCTCGCGAGCTCTTGAAGGAGGCCTTGGGCCTCCTTCAGGAAGCCGGCAGCATCGCGAACGACGTTCCGGACATCCTTCAGGAAGCCCGGAACCTCCATGGCGGCTACTTCAAGAGTGACAAAATGACGTCACATCGCCTGACAGAAACTCGTGGATCAAGAGCTCAGCGCGGTTGGCAAGATCGTCTTCGAGCGCATCGGCGCTGACCCTCAGCTCAATGGCCCTTTCCATTTTTGCTGCAATTTCCTGTTCAATTTCCCGCTTCAGTCGAACAACTGGCGTTCTCGCGACATCATCCGGATCAAGGTGAGGAATCGAGGTGCCGTACGCATTGCGGATGACCAGGGGGCGCCCCAGCTCCGGATGGCCGAGGACCGTAAACAAATACCCAGGGCGGATATGCCCTTCTTTAGGAATGATTCGGATGAGGTCGTGAGAGAAAAAAGCATCCTCGTGCTTTTTCGTCATTAGTGAAACGCTTCCGTTCAACCCGTACGTCTGACCCGAACATGCCATCACGATCCAGCCGGCTTTGACTCTATAAGAATCCGGATTGTCCGCCTGCTCAACTAGCACACGCTTTGTAACACCGGGATTGATGGAGAAAAGCTCATCCGCGCTAAGGTAGCGATCACCCTCGTCACCGAAGATGCGCTTGAAGCGAGTCAACCACCACACACCATCAGATACATCAGCGAGCAGCTCGATTTGAAGACCGCGCCTTTTGAACTGCTCAATAAGGTCAGTAGCCATTGGCGAATGAAATGAGGCTTCCAGCCGACGACGCGTCTTCAACAGCTCACTTGCGCGAACCGTGAATCCAGTTTCAGACCCCTTTGAAGGAACACCGCCAACAGCGGCAGCAAAAGCATCTTCCGCTTCCTTCTGAAGGCTCCATGCTTGGTTTCTATGTTCAAGAACTCGCCGAACATCGTCATTAAAAACGCGCAAGAGATCATCACGCAGGATGGGCACCGGGACACCCTCAATATGCCCGGGCTCCAAGTGTTTGATCATGTGGCCATACTTTTCCGACATCATCATTTCATGAGCAGATTTAGTGCGGAGAAATGCGTATAGCCAGCCCCAGTGCTTTTGCTTCTTCGGGGAAATGCGAAGCAGATCGTGCGAGATCAAGACTCCCTTATGCGCTGCATAAATCAACGTGGCGCGCCCCACGCTCCCCGAGCACGTTACGACTATGGTTCCGTTCTCAATGAATCGCTCGGATGAATCCTCTGTCCGATCAAGTGAAAGGAATTTCCTGGGCGAGGGTCGCAAGTCGAAGACTTGCGTCGCTGCCAGGAAAGGCGTTCCGAATTCCTTGTCAAGCTGGATACCCTTTAGACGATGCGGCTGCCAAACGCTTGCAATGTGGCCGATACGCGAGCCTTGGCTGTGATTCTGAAACTGCAGCCTAAGTCCGTAGCCCCCAGACAGATAGTTCTCGGCCTCCATTCGTCGGCCGCCTCGAACCAGTTCGGAAGTGGAAATAACCGCCCACTTTGGCTCATGCCATGGCCACGTCGTTTGTTCACCGCGAGGGGCGCTTAGCTTTGCTCTGATAGCCATTTCTGGAACGCCTGGGCAATTTGGAGGGTGTTGTCGTCGACGACCTTTTTGAGCGTCTTCTGTTTACGAATCACAGGTTTTCCGTCGACGTACTCCCGGACCTTCTCTTCAATTTCTTGAACAATCTCGTTTCCCTTCTTGTCGCGGACGTAGGTCTTATTGCCACGCTTGTCATGCCCGATGTGATCCGCGACCGCCATAAACACCGGATAGTCATTCAAACGCCCCGCGGCGGCCTCCAAGTTGACCTCTTCGTCCGTCTTTCTTTGTAGAACAAGAACACTCGTCTGCACGCTTACATTTGGTTGAAATGTGTCGGCGTGCAGGTCAATCGAGCCAAGCACTCGCGTATGCCGGAGGATCCATTGACGAACGTATCCCAAGCCTGGGGAGCCCAAAATCCCATCAGGCAGCACCATGGCTACCCGACCAGTTCCCGGCTTTAAAAACTTGATGCACCTTTCGATGAACAAGATCTCTGGCGGCTGACTCTTCTGGACGCCGCGCCCCATGACCCATTGGTCCTCTATCCCGTTGTACGTCCACGAGTGGCCAAGATCAAACTGCTCAAGAATCGAAGGCTCATCGATAGGAATCTTTGAACCAAACGGCGGATTAGTAAAAATCAAGTCGACATTGCCAATCAGATTTCGCTTGCGGAGCTTGTCTTCCCATGTCGCCGGCGATATCCCTTAAGTAGGCTTCTGGCAGCTTATTACTTATGCGCCGGTTCGTTTGCCCACCGATAAACGCGAAGTTAGCAACTTCGTTTATGTCCTGCGATGAGTACAAATCTTTGAGGAGGGACTTCGGAAAGATGTGGTGATACTGGATGTAATGAAGTTTTCCCTGATGCGCCATGGACAGGTTAAGCCCGCTGTACCAGTCACAGGCGCCGACCTGGCGTAGAGCCAAGTAGGATGCCTTGAACACCGGAGTACCGACGCCGCGTCCTTTGAAGTCATCGCTGGTCACCTCTAGGCGCCCGACTTGCTGCTTAAGGTTTTTGTGTAGGCCAACGAGGCCTAGCCCAGAGAACAACTCGTTCAAGTCCTGATTCAGGAGTGTCTCGGACGAGCCCCGGCTGTAGCGTCCTCGAACATTAGCCAGATGAAACCACCGCAAAAGATCGGAAGACTCCACCGCTGTGAGCTTATTGCTTCGCAACTGACTGAATACTCCGAGGGGGATCATCAACGTGGGCGCAGTCAGCAGCGACTCGTCTTCAACGCCCGCATTCTTGCTAAGGAAGTTGACTGCAAAGCGCAGAGCTTCTTGAGCATGCTTCCAGCCTTCCTTTAGTTGCGCCTCGCTCAAATTTGCTGCAGCACGGAACAAACTTTGTCGGGTTGCAAAGACGACCATCGCTCGCACTAGCAAGCCAGTGTCGAGGGTGAACTGCGACTTCTCACACTCCTCCTGGAAGGTCTCCAGCTCAGCCAGAACGTTCCGCCATCGGGATGAGATCTGCGCAAGAGCCAAGTCGGAAGATCTTAGCTTCACGCCCAAGGAGTTGACCCGAACAAATATCTCGGTCACCTCGTTATAGCCGAGAGCACGCGGCAAGACGTGCACAACATAGGAATAGTCTTTGATCTTGCGGACTTGTTCGATGCGCTTCTGATAGCGCTCATAACGAGGGTCGTCCCAGCCCTTCAGGCCTGCTGCCCGTAACAGCTCCGTATCACTCTTGCCGTTGAAGATTTCACGGACCGAAACCCAGTTCGGTTTGGCTGCGAGCCGCTTGCTAGAGACGACAAATGTTAGCTTGTTGAAGCGCGCGCTAAAGGTGTCCTCGGCCTCGTCCTCATCATCGGTGTCAACGTCCGACTCGGCATCCGGCTCTTCCAATGGATCGTCCTCGTCCTCGTCCACCTCGGTGACCTCGGACAATCCTTCCGGATGCTCCAAATTGAACAAGATGTCGATCGGGTATTTACGCCCGCGCACTTTTACCTTGTCCCCACTCATAAGTGCGGCGAGGGAAGTCACGCGTTGCTGGCCATCGAGCAAAAGTTTGGTCCCGGCGAAGTTATCAGTTGCTGGTTTTATCGCGAACTCACGCGTGGGGACAGGCTCGTCCGTTTCCCACATCAAAATCGAGCCGCTCGGATAGCCACGATAAAGAGAATCCATCAGGTCGCGAACACGAGTCGCCTTCCAGACATATCGTCGTTGTATCTCAGGCAAGCGCAGCTCGCTGCGACGTTGCATGCCAACCAACTCGTCGACGGTGTAGTTCACCTGGGCCATATGGAGATCCTGAAATCCGTGGGCTGACGCCGCCAAGAAAACGTTCTATTCACTCACTCCGATGCCAGCGCCCCAACTAACCTCAAAGTGAGGGCGCAACGTCTCAATTGCGCGCGGCAACCTCTTTGCGCAGGTGAGCCCTAAGTACGTAGCAGCTCGAGTCGCTCCCACGTACAGATATCTATCGAACAGGTCAGGCTTAAGCTCCGCCAGCTCATCGATGCTGATAAAAAACACCGCCTCGAACTCCAGTCCCTTAATGTGCTGTACGTCGAACACACGAATATCATTGTCTTGACCAACGACCTGACCATCGCGACATGGCACCACTCGGAGGTTGTGTTCGGCAAGCTTCTCGCCCAAAGCCTTTGCGATCGGCTCCACATCGGACTCGGCGTTGACGAAGATGGCCGTAGAGGGGAGTTGCTGTCCAACAAAGCGTTCGATCTCTCGAATGCGGGAAGCAAGCCACGACGAAACCGAACCGATGGGCGTGCCTTCCAGAAGCACTGGCGCAACGCCTTCACTGTCCACGTGTAGCGGCAGACTTACGGCTTGATCTGTACCTCCGACCGAATGGACGATGGCACGCGCCAGGTCATTGAGTTGTCGGCTCTGACGGTAGGCCACCGAAACCTCGCGGACGTCGATGTCCGGGAATATCCATCTCATCTCGTCGACAGAGCGCGCGCCCCAGGTCGTCAGACGCTGGTTGAAATCGCCGCACGCGAAAAACGAACGAATACTAGGCTGGGTGAGCGCGGCCATTGCTGCCAGCTGGAGCGGCGAGAAGTCAGTCGCCTCATCCACCAGAATCTGATTGCGATATAGCCCGACAATCGGCGAGAGCGCCGACCAGATAGGTTCATCGATATTGCGAAGGATGCTCGCGCGACGAGTCATTTCGCCTGCTGAGCGAAGCACTGTGAGGACCACCACGTCCAACTCCAACGGATGGATGTGTCTCGCGTCGATGGAATCTTCAACATACCATCGACCCGATCTCTGCTGCTCCCTGCGATAGCTGCGATAGCGCTTGGCGATGCCGCCCAAATACCGCTTGACCGGATTCAGGAAGCGACGCGCCTCCGTTTGAACGATCAAGCTCGCACCTAAGTCCTGACGCTCGCCTTCAGGCAGCGACCGGTCTTCCAGCCATTCAATGACCCGGCCGTTTCGGCTCAACTTGGATGGGACGCGCCTACCGGCGGCGGCTTTGGCTTGTGCCTTCACCGCTCTATAAAACGCTGCTTGCGCCTTTGCTACTGGCGTAGTGACTGCCGCGGCATCCTCTTCATCATCCGGATCCTGATCGTCGGCATCGTCATCGTCAGTCACGGGGGACTGCTGCAGTCCATCAAGGAAACGCGCCAGTTCGATTAGGAAGGTCGGATTACCGTTGACCTGAAGCGCCAAAGCCCCGCGAATTCGTTTGTCACTTGCGTCCTTCAAACCATTCACAACTGCTTGAAGGGTTCGAACTTCAACAGCAATTGCCTCAAAGAGTGCGACTAGGTTTCCCTGCTGCCTCGTGAGCGCGGCGAGCAACCGATCGCCCGCACTCCTACCCTCAGATATTGGAGACGCGCCGAGCACTTGCGCGGCAGCCTGAAGTTCCAATAGGTAGGCACCGTACTGCCACCGATTGAAATCCTCGAACCAAGAAATAGGATCGGAAAGCGCTTGCGCTCCGAGACTCGGCAATTCTGACTTGAGCACATACGTACCACCACCTGATCCCGAGCTAAGAATGCCAAGCACATTCCGCGCCAGGTCATGGCGAAACGTATCCCACGTTTTTAACTGAGGCTCCGGTGCCGGAACCCCCTCTCGGTTAAACGCCTCCTTGAGGTATTGCTTCAGCAATTCGGTTGGCGTGAACATCATCCAACTGCTGGCGTGCGCAATTCCCTGAGAAGCGGAAACAGACTCCGTGAGTCGCTGCTCGCTCTCATCGAGGTAGTTCGAATCCAGCTTTTGGCCCAGACGTCGGATCAGAGTCGTCGTCTTCCCTGTGCCGGGAGGACCGAGAATCAAGAGTCGCTTATCAAGTGGCAGGCGAAAGATTTCGTCCTGATACATATCAAGAATAGGCTGATCTCGCAGGCCCATCTTTGTGATGACATTGCGTCGGATGCCCTCGACGATGTTTTCTTCTTCTGCAGCTTCGGCCAGGATTCTTTCGAGGAGATCTTCGTTGATGGACACGTCGCCCAGCTTTGCTAGCAAGGCGCGGAGTGACTTGACCGTTATTGGACCGAAGTCTTCGCCCTCGAAAACCGTGTCGCGCGCATCCCACTTAGCGTCATCCAGAAACGGCTTGAGCTTCGCTTGCTCGACCACAACCACAGAACGATCATCGGGAAAAATGAACTCCGAACCAATGTCCAAGGCAGCCAGGCGCCCCACAGGTGACCCATAGCTCGCAAGGTTTTGGACGCCCGAGACTGAGGACGTTCTGCAAACGTAGTAGGTTTGGTGTTCGCCTTTATCATCGGCCACTACAACGCGTGCGATGGCAGGCTCTGCCTTGAGTTGGCGATAGCCGTCCTGATTGGCCTTGTTGATGCGCTCAAGATTGTTGACTGCACTTCCGCCTGTGAGCGTGTTGACATTGACTAATGCATCCGCGGTCGCTCCATGAGACCCCTTGAGCAACTGATCCGCTCGCTGCGCAATTCGATCGAACGTGGTCAGAGCTTCATCTGCCACGATTTCGATGTGCACGGCATCAGGCGTGTTCTCGGCAGAAGTCATTCGCGTCCCCTAGGTGCTCCGGATCCCTGTGAGGCTGCGAAGTGCAACGCTTATCGCAACCCCTCCCGCACACAGTTTGCGTCATTAGAACGAGCAAAAAAAAAGCCCCGCCGCAAGGCGAGACTTTTTCTTAGTAGTTTGGTCGGGGTAGCCGGATTCGAACCGACGACCACCAGTCCCCCAGACTGGTGCGCTACCAGGCTGCGCTATACCCCGGGTAGGCCGGCGATTCTACCTGATCGTTGCGGATCAGCCCATGCCCTGCGCCTCAGCGGCGCAGCAACACCAGGATCTCTTCCAGCTCCATCCGCACCTGCTTGATGATCTGGGTGCTCAGCGCGCTTTCCTGCTTCGCGCCCTCGCCTTCCAGGCGCAGGCGGGCGCCGCCGATGGTGTAGCCCTGTTCGTACAGCAGGCCGCGGATCTGGCGGACCATCAGCACGTCGTGGCGCTGGTAGTAGCGGCGGTTGCCGCGGCGCTTCACGGGCTTCAGGCTCGGGAATTCGGTCTCCCAGTAGCGCAGCACGTGCGGCTTCACGTCGCACAGCTCGCTCACCTCACCGATGGTGAAGTAGCGCTTGGCCGGGATCGGCGGGAGTTCCTTGTTGCTGCCCGGATCAAGCATGGCGTGCCTCGCTCGCCTTGGCGCCGGTGTAGGCCTCCACGCGTTCCTTCAGCTTCTGGCCCGGGCGGAAGGTCACCACGGTGCGCGCGGAAATCGGAATCTCTTCACCCGTCTTCGGGTTGCGGCCGGGCCGCTGGTTCTTGCGTCGCAGGTCGAAGTTGCCGAAGCCCGAGAGCTTCACC